>DASTQA010000022.1:0-84029 GCA_035762005.1 Gaiellaceae bacterium | reverse complement strand
GAGGAACTGCCCCGTGACCGAGTCGGGGTTGCGCTCGACCTGCTCGGCCGGCCCCTCGGCGACGACGTGGCCGCCGTGCTCGCCCGCCCCCGGGCCCATGTCGACGAGCCAGTCGGCCGAGCGCATCATCTGCTCGTCGTGCTCGACGACGAGCACCGTGTTGCCGAGGTCGCGCAGGCGGTCGAGCGTCCCGATGAGCTTCTCGTTGTCGCGCTGGTGGAGACCGATCGAGGGCTCGTCGAGGATGTAGAGGACGCCCACGAGCTGCGAGCCGATCTGCGTCGCCAGGCGGAGCCGCTGCGCCTCGCCGCCGGAGAGGGTCGAGGCGGCCCGGTCGAGCTGGAGGTAGCCGACGCCGACGTTGTCGAGGAACGTGAGGCGCTCGCGGATCTCCTTGATGATGCGGGCGCCGATGAGGCTCTCGGTCTCGGTGAGCTCGAGCCCGTCGAGGAACTCGATCGCGCGCGTGACCGAGAGCCTCGTGAGCTCGTGGATGTTCCTGCCGCCGACGGTGACGGCGAGCACCTCGGGCCGCAGGCGGGCGCCCTTGCAGGCGGGGCACGGGCGGAAGCTCATGTACTCCTCGATCCGCTCGCGCTGCTGGGAGGAGTCCGTCTCCTTGTACCGGCGCTCGAGGCTCGGGACGATCCCCTCGAACGCGAGCATGTACGCGCGCCGCCGGCCCATGCGGTTCCGGTACGTGACGTAGATCTTGTCCCCGTCGGTCCCGTGGAGGAAGAGGCTCTGCTGCTCCTCGGTGAGCTCCTGCCACGGGCGGTCGACGTCGATCTCGTACCGCTCGGCGATGGCCTGGATGATGGACTCGTAGTAGCTCGTGCTCCCGACCGACCACGGGACGAGCGCGCCCTCGCCGATCGTGAGCGTCGGGTCGGGCACGAGCAGGTCCGGGTCGATCTCCTGCTGCGCCCCGAGCCCCGTGCAGCGCGGGCAGGCGCCGTGCGGCGAGTTGAACGAGAAGACCCGGGGCTGGAGCTCGGGCAACCCGGCGCCGTGCTCCGGGCAGGCGAACCGCTCCGAGAACGTCAGCTCCTCGCCGCCGACGACGTCGACGGTGACGAGCCGGTCGGCGAGCTCGAGCGCGGTCTCGATCGAGTCGGCGAGCCGGTGGCGCAGGTCGCCCTTCAACACGAGGCGGTCGACGACCACCTCGATCGTGTGCTTGAGCTTCTTGTCGAGCTCGATCGGCTCGTCGAGCTCCCGCTGCTCGCCGTCGACCTTCACCCGGGTGAAGCCCTCGCCGCGGAGCTGCTCGAGCAAGTCGCGGTACTCGCCCTTGCGGTCGCGCACGACCGGCGCGTTGACGGTGAACTTCGTCCCCTCCGGGAGGCGGAGCACCTGGTCGACGATCGCCTCGATCGACTGGCCCGCGATCGGGCGCCCGCAGATCGGGCAGTGCGGGCGCCCGACCCGCGCGTAGAGGAGCCGCAGGTAGTCGTAAATCTCGGTCACCGTCCCGACGGTCGAGCGGGGGTTCCGGGACGTCGTCTTCTGGTCGATCGAGATCGCGGGCGAGAGCCCGTCGATCGAGTCGACGTCGGGCTTCTCCATCATCTGCAGGAACTGGCGCGCGTACGCCGAGAGCGACTCGACGTAGCGCCGCTGCCCTTCTGCGTAGATCGTGTCGAAGGCGAGGGAGGACTTGCCGGACCCGGAGAGCCCGGTCACGCAGATGAGCGCGTTCCGCGGCAGGCGGACGGTGATGTCCTTCAGGTTGTGCTCGCGGGCGCCGTGAACGACGAGCTCGTCTTGAGCCACGAGGTGAGTCTAGCCTCGGGCCCGGATAGAACAGACGTTCGCTTCGCCCCTCGCCGGGACCGGCGATCGCTGCCGGACTCGGCGCCGTGACGAGGGTGCGGCTGCCGACGGGCCTCGTCGCCGTCGCGGCGGGCGCGAGCGCGGCGAGGGCGGGCGTCGGCGCGGGCGTCGGCGGCCTATCGAGGAGCCCGACGCGGACGAGGCGCGCCCGGAGCGCCGGTCGGGGCGTGCGGGCGCGGCGCCGTCGCAGCAGGGATTTCGTGCCGGAGGTGGGCTCAGCGCAGCAGCCGGCGGAGGCGGCGGGCGTCGGGGACGTACGGCACCTCGAAGTCACCGGCGACGAGCGTGCCGTAGCCGAGCAGGCGGCCGAGGACGCCCTGCTCGAGCTCGAGCGCGGGCACGCGCGTGAGCGCGACGGAGGCGACCCGGCGGCGTGTGATCCCGTAGACGACCGTGAGCCGCTCGCTCGTGAGGAGGAGCCGGGTCGAGAGCCAGCGGAGGAGGGCGAGCGCCGCCAGGAGCGCGGCCGCGGCGACGAGCACGGCTGCCGAGACGCCGGCGAGCCAGTGGACGTCCCGGAGGCCGAGGAGCACGACGCCCAGGCCGACGAGCGCGACGGGGCGCACGAGCGGCCGAACGAGCGCGACGCGGTGCGGCCGCTCGTCGAGTCGGACCTCCTCGCCCGGATCCAGGTGAGCCGTCACGCGCCGCCCTTCGGCGAACGCCCCCGCGCTCCTGCGTCAGGCGCGGCGCCAGCGGCCGAAGACGAGGCCGCCGAGCGTGAAGCCCAGTCCGAACGTCCCGACCGCGAAGGCGCCGACGGCGAGCGTCTTCCGCCAGGCGGAGAGGCGCTGCCAGCGGCCGAGCACCTCCTGCTCCTCGGGAGAGAGCGGCTCTCCCCGCCGCTTCTTGCGCTCCGCCGCCCCGGCCCGGAGGCCGAGGTACATGTCGTCGAAGATCTCCGCAGGTTCGTCGACCATGACCTCACTATAGTCTGCCCGCCCGATGCCACCCCTACGCCTCCTGCAGGTGTCCGACCTCCACGTGGGCACGCGGGAGGAGCCGGAGGTGGAGGACGACCTGCGCACCCTCGTCCGTGAGACCGAGCCCGAGCTCGTCCTCGCCACGGGCGACCTCGCCCACCGGAACAAACCGGAGCAGCACGCGCGCGCGGCGGCGCTCCTCCGCTCGCTCGACCGCCCGCTGCTCGTCATCCCCGGCAACCACGACATCCCGCGCTGGCCGCCGTGGCGCTTCACCTCGACCTTCGACGCGTTCCGGCGCCACTGGCCCGAGACGGAGCCCGTCTACCGCTCGCAGAGCGTCGTCGTCTGCGGCCTCAACTCCGTCCGGCCGTGGAAGCAGCAGGGCGGCGCGCTGCGCGGCTCCCAGCTCGAGCGCGTCGCGCGCGTGCTCGCCGAGGCTCCCGAGGGGGCGCTCCGGATCGCGGCGCTCCACCACCACCTGCTCGGCGCCCCGTGGCGGAGCCGGAAGCGGACGATCGCCAACCGCTCCACCGTCCTCGGGCGGCTCGTCGACGCCGGGGCCGAGCTCATCGTCTCCGGGCACGTGCACCAGAGCGCCGTCGGCGAGCGGCGGGAGTTCGAGGTCGTGGCGACGCCGGTCCACGGGACGACCGTCGTCACCGCGCCCGGGCTCGGGCAGCCGCGGCCGCGGCGCCGCGGTGAGGCCCGCGGCCTGCACCTCTTCGAGGCGGACGAGCGCTCGCTCCGCGTGCTCACGTACGCCTGGGCCGAGGGCCGGTGGGCGCAGATCGCCGACCGGCGCTTCCCGCGCGGCACGGCACCGCTCGGCTCCATCGGGTGAGGCGCCAAGTGACACCGTGTCACTTGGCCGACGCGGGGCGTCAGACCGGCGCGGCGGCCTCGCGCGGCGTGGCCGGCAGCTCGTCGTTGAGCGAGCGCACCGTGGGCAGGAGGAGGAGCGCCGGGATCACCGGCAGCCAGAACGTGAAGACCCGGTAGAGGACGACCCCGAGGAGCGCCGGGGCGAGCTCCAGCCCGACCGCGTGCAGGCTGAAGGTCATCGCCGCCTCGATGCCGCCCGAGCCGCCGCCCGGGAGCGGGAGCGCGGTGGCGACGTACCCCGTGGCGAAGGCGAGGACGAGGGCCGCGAGCGGGACGTGCTCGCCGGTGAAGGCGCGCAGGCCCGCGTAGAGCGTCAGCAGGTGCCCGAACCAGTAGACCGGGAACCCGGCGACGCCGGCGACGTAGCGGTGCGGGCGGGCGAGGACGTGCCGGACGACGAGGACGCCCCCGATCGCGTCGGCGAGCCCCTTGCGGACCTTGCCCCACAGCCAGCGGAGCCACGCACGCACGCCCGCGCCCGGCCCCGGCCGCTCGACGCCCTCGACCTCGGTGAGCCGCGCCGCCCGCCGGGGCGAGCTCACCCAGGCGGCCGCCGCCGCGCAGGCGGGGACGAGGACGATCCACGAGAGCGTCATCGCGCGCGGGGCCTCACCCCTCCGCGCGAGCACGACGCACGCCGCCCCGGTGGCGAAGAGGCCGAGCACGGCCCACTCGAGCGTGTTCAGGCCGAGGACGCGGCGCGCGGCCTCGTGGAGGGCGACTCCGGCGCGGCGCAGCGCCCAGAAGTCGACCGCGAGCCCCGCCGCGGCCGAGCCGACGAGGTTCGCGCCGAAGCCGATCGCGACGACGCGGGCGACCGTCCAGAGCCGGAACCGTGGCCCCCCGTTCGAGCGCGCCACGTCCCGGTAGGCCATGACGTACCCCGCGTAGGCGAGGAGCAGCCCGGCGAGCCCGAGCGGGAACCAGGCCTTGTTCGCCTTCCGCACCGCCTCCGAGAGCTCGTCGAACTCCGCGGCGCGCCCGATGAGCGTGAAGGTGCCGAGAGCCAGGACGAGCGCGACGCCGACCGTCACGAGCGCGCGCCGCCGGTCGAGGCCGAGGATCTCCTCGTGGGCGGAGCGGCGGCTGCCCATGGCCTTCCGGTCCCCGCTTCCAGGTTCAGGGAAACGGGAGGGGCGGAGTCGCCTCCGCCCCTCCCGCCCGATCGTCCGCTACGGGGCCGTGATGACGGGGCAGGCGGTCGCCCCGCTCGTCGTGCACACGATCCGTCCCTCGATCCGAGGAGCGAGCGGCGTGTTCGCCGTGATCCACTCCGCCACCGCCTGATCCATGATGTCGCGGGAGTCCGCCCGGGACGCCACGTTCGGGTAGCCGTCCCCTCCCGCCGCCATGAAGTCGTTGATGGCGAGCTGGTAGGTCGACGCGGCGGTGAGATCCACCGGGGCGCCCGTGCAGGTTCCGTCGGCGGCCTGCCGCACCGCGCCCGTGACCCGGCTCCCGGCGGGGGCCGAGACGTCGTACGTGAAGCAGAGCCCCGAGACCTGCGGGAAGCGTCCGTTGGCCCCGGGCATCGACGAGACGCCGTTCTCGAGGAACTGCTTCAGCTCGGTGCCGTTCACCTCCACGGTGACCACGATGTTCCCGAACGGCAGCACGCCCAGCACCTGGCCCCGCGTGATCGGGAACGGCGGCGGCGTGTAGGCCGGGCAGAAGTCGTCCGGGCTGTCCGTCGTCGGGCAGGTGAGGTCGGCACGGAGGCCGCCCGAGTTCGTGATCGCGAAGTCGGTCTCGTACGTGAGCCGCATCGCGTCCGTGACGATGTTGCCCACGAGCGACTCGCAGAGCCGGCCGTCGAGCCGGCCGCAGGAGTCCGCCCGCGGTACGAAGCGGTCCGACGTCCCGATGACGCCGGACAGGATCGGGCGGAGCTCGTCGTTGAGCTCGTCGATGCGGGCCTGGATGGCTGCATCCGGCGTCATGCCGATGGTCCACGGCTTGTGGAAGTCCGCCGTCGAGTACACGACGTCGTGCTTCTTCATGTCGATGAAGATGCGCACGCGCGTGAAGCGGACTCCGCGGCTCAGGTTCTCGACCGCGAGCACGCCGTTCGGCCGCTCGGAGACCACCTGGAAGTTCGTGTGGTCGCCGATGACGACGTCGACGCCCTCCACCCCGTCCGCGAGGTCCACGAGCGGGCCGGTCGGATCCGTGAGCGTCCCCGCGGTCGCACCGAGGTGGCCGATCGCCACGGTCGCCGCCACGTTCTTCTTCCGGCTGGCGATGCGGGCTGCCTCGTCGTTCACGGCCGCGAGCGGGTCGGCGACGTGGAACGGCCCGAGCGACCCCGGCTTCGTCAGCTCCGGGATGTCGGGGTTCGAGAAGCCGACGAGCGCGAAGCGCAGGCCGGGCTCGATCTGCACGACCGAGGACTTCGACCATTCCGCCGGCGTATTGCCGTCGTCGTCGACGATGTTCGCCGAGAGGTAGTCGAAGTCGGCGAGCGGGATCAGCTCGTTCCGCAGGTACTGCTCGCCGCGGTCGAAGTTGTGGTTGCCGAGGCCGTCGAAGTCGAAGCCCATGAGGTTCATGAGCTCGATCGTCGGCTTGTCGCCGAAGAACGCCGAGATCGGCGGCGTCGCCCCGACCGCGTCGCCCGCTGTCAGCGTCACGATCTTCCCCGGCGCCTCGGCGCGGAACGCGTCGAACCACGGCTTCAGGAAGGCCGACCCGCCGATGCCGAAGCTCGGGCCGAAGCTGTCCGCCCTCTCGCTCAGCGGCGTGAGCTGGCCGTGGTAGTCCGAGATGTCGAGGATCTGCAGCTCGTAGATCCGTTTCCCGCCCTTGACGATGCCGAGCAGGACCTTGCCGCGGGCGTTCTGCGGCTCGGGCATGTCGAGGAGGTACGAGATCGTCGGTGCGAGGTCGACGGCACGGACGCCCCTGACGTCGTTCCGCGACCTGATGTCGGGCCCGGCCGCGATGAACGTCGCGTGCATGTTGACGTTCCGCTTCAGGTTCACGAGGTCGGGCAGGTAGCCGTGCTGGCCGAAGAACTGCGACGGGGCGACGAGCTCTCCCGGCGTCTGCGCGTCCGTCTGGTAGGGCGGGCGGAAGACGACGACGACGTCGCCGCTTCGGTTCGGATGGAGCGAGTCGCTTCCGTCGACGTCGCGCAGCTCCTCCTTCTCGAACACGCGCTCGACGACCTGCTGCTGTCCCGGGAGGTTCGGGTCGTCGAGGTTCTCGAACGCCGCGACGATCTCGTCCCGGACCGCCTCGTAGTCGCCGGCGGGCACCTGCGGCGTGTTGCCCTCGGCCGGGTCGCGTCCCTCGAGGTTCAGGTAGATCTGGGACGTGCCGCCGGCGTGGCACTCCTTCGCGAGCGTGTCGCCCGGCACCGTCGTGCCCGGGTCGTTCGCCGCCTTGCGGCAGTTCCCGGCCTGCTCGCGCTCCTGGAGCCCGAGGTCGACGAGCACCTTGCTCACGTTGACGGCGTACCACTGCGGTGCGAAGCCGTGGTCGGAGGCGACGAAGACGTTGTGCTCGCGGTCCATGAGGTCGCGGGCGAGCGCGAGCGTCCCGTCGGCCTCCTCGTAGGCGGCGCGGATGTACCCCTGCCGCTCCCTGACGCGGCCGTCGGGCACGTCGTCGTTCGTGACGTCGTCGAAGTAGGGGTTCGGATTGCCGTCGATGTCCTTCCGCGTCACGAGGCCCATGAACTGGTGGCTGAACTCGTCCGTCACGGGGTTGCCGACGAGCAGGAGGTCCGGCTCCACGCCGAGGCCGTCGGGCGCCGGGCCGAGGATGTAGCGGAGGTACTCCCAGTGGGCGTCCTTCCACATGAGGCCCTGCTCGACGTAGGTGTCCTCGTCGACGATCCCGGCTTCCAGGGGAGCGAAGTCAGCTGCCGTCGAGGTCGGGAACTCGCTGTTCAGCGTCTCGGCGAAGGCGGCGGAGCCCGCCTCTCCGAGCGCGTTGTACGTGGCGTTCGCGCGCTGCACGGACGTGAAGTAGAGGCGGAACTGCGAGAGGTCGCCCGCGATCTCGATCGCCTTCACGTAGAAGCCCGCCGTCAGGCCCGCGAGCGGGCCGGCGGCGATCGTCACCTTCGCGTCCGCCCACTCGCCCTGGGCGAGGTCGGCGACCGCGGCGGCGCCGTCCTTGCCGTCCGCGGCCGAGACGACCAGCGCCCCGTCGTAGTTCACGGCGCCGTCGTCGGTCGAGTCGTAGACGTAGACGTCCCAGACGCCGCCGACGGCGAGGCGGGTGTCGTCGTGCGTGAACTGCGTCTCCTTGGCCGGGCTGAACGAGGCGGGGACGTTCGTCCACCCCGTCGCGTCGGCGAGGTCGACCCGCTGGTACTCGACGCCGAAGGCGTCCGCACCCGCAGGCTGGCCGGGGAGGTCGTAGTTGAGCACGATCCCGCGGCGCCCGATGAAGGTGCGGAAGTCGACGACGGGGCCCTGGAGCGCGGGTACGAGGCCGCGCGAGCCGACCCACTCCATGGAGACGACGGTCTTGCCGTCCCGCTCGGCCGCCTGGGCGATGTGGTCGGCCTGGAGGATGCCGGGCGTGGCGAAGCTCGTGGAGTTGTTGAAGTTGCTCTCCCCCGTCCGGTGGAAGGTGTTGTTCGTCGAGCCGTGCTCACCCGGCCAGGTGCCGGTCGCGAGCGTCTGCCACCCGACGCCGGTGTTGGGCGGGAAGCCCTGCGTGAGGCCGTTTCGCCCCTTGACGCCGGCGCGCATGAGCGCGCGCATGGTCGGCATGGCGCCCTTCTTCGCATACCGCTCGACGAGATCGGGCCGCATGCCGTCTGCGGCGAAGAAGATCACCGGCGTGCCGCTCGGCGCACCGTCGCCCTTTGGGGCGCCGGACGTACCGGCCGCGCCCGCCGACGACACCGAGCCGACGACGAACAGCGCGAACAGGAGCGTCAGGGCCGCAACGAGCGCAGGCCTCAACCGCAATGTGGTACTCATCGGACTCCTCTCCCCGGGGTAGGACCGCCCGAAATTACTCCTTTGCCGCCCTGCTGACAAGGCGTCTCCGCCGGGCCGCGCGACTGGACGCGAGCCTCGGACCTGTCAAACTCGGCGGTAACGTGGCGCCTTGACGCGGCAGGACGGCACCGATGCGGCAGCGCTGGGCGAGCGCCTTCGCTCGCTCCGGCACGAGCGCGGCCTGACGCTCGCGCAGGTCGCGGAAGCGAGCGGCCTCACGAAGGGGTTCATCAGCCAGCTCGAGCGGGGCCTGACGTCGATCTCCCTCTCGTCGCTCGCCCGCGTCTGCGCGGCCCTCGGCGTCCGCTTCGGGGACGTGCTCGACGAGCCCGCCGGACGGGCGGCCGCGCCGGGCGAGAGCGGCTGGTCGTTCTTCGACAGCCACCAGGACGTGCTCCTCACCCCCCGCGAGGAAGCGCGGCTCGCCCTGCTCGAGTCGCACGTCCCGCCGGGCGTCGGCGCGGGCGAGGAGCTCTACACGTTCCCGGCCGAGGTCGAGGTCGTCTACTGCCTCGCCGGGACGCTCGAGCTCCGCGTCGGCGAGGCCGTCCACGAGCTGACCGCCGGCGGGGCGCTCACCTACTCCCCGCGCGACCCGCACACCTGGCGCAACCCCTCGGGGCGGGAGGAGGCCGTCGTGCTCTGGTTCTCGGTGCCGAGCCCCTTCGCCCCGGGCGAGGGCTAGGCGGCCGGCTCGGCCGCGGCCGCCTGGAGCTCCCGCCGGAGCTCCTTGATCTCGTCGCGCAGCTTGGCGGCGTACTCGAAGCGGAGCTCCTCGGCGGCGGCGAACATCTCCTCCTCGAGCGTGACGGCGAGCTTCTCGAGCTCGTCCGCGGTCATGCCCTCGACCGCGCGGCCGCGGCGCCGCTTCCCCGGCACGTGCGGCTGGGACTCGAGCGACAGGAACTCGGCGATGTCCGAGACGCCCTTGACGATCGACTCGGGCGTGATCCCGTGCTCCTCGTTGTAGGCGAGCTGGATCGCCCGGCGCCTGGTCGTCTCGTCGATCGCCCCCTTGATCGCCTCGGTCATCTTGTCGGCGTACATGACGACCTTGCCGTTGACGTTCCGCGCCGCCCTTCCGATCGTCTGGATGAGCGCCGTCTGGCCGCGGAGGAAGCCCTCCTTGTCGGCGTCGAGGATGGCGACGAGCGACACCTCCGGCAGGTCCAGCCCCTCCCGCAGGAGGTTGACGCCGACGAGGACGTCGTACTCGCCGAGGCGCAGCTCGCGGATGATCTTGATCCGTTCGAGCGTGTCGACCTCGGAGTGGAGGTACCGCGTGCGCACGCCCGACTCGAGCAGGTAGTCGGTCAGGTCCTCGGCCATCTTCTTCGTCAGCGTCGTCACGAGGACGCGCTCGCCGGCCTCCTCGCGGCGGCGGATCTCGTTCAGGAGGTCGTCGATCTGGTTCGTCGTCGGGCGGAGCTCGACCTCGGGGTCGACGACGCCGGTCGGGCGGATGATCTGCTCGGCGACGTTCGTCGAGTTCCGCAGCTCGAACGGCCCCGGCGTCGCGGAGACGAAGAGGAGCTGCGGCACGCGCTCGAGGAACTCGTCGAAGCGGAGGGGGCGGTTGTCGAGCGCGGAGGGGAGCCGGAAGCCGTGCTCGACGAGCGTCTCCTTGCGCGACCGGTCGCCCTCGTACATGCCGCCGATCTGCGGGACCGTCTGGTGCGACTCGTCGATCATGACGAGGAAGTCGTCGCCGAAGAAGTCGATGAGCGTGTGTGGCGCCGTGCCCGGCGCCCGGCCGTCGAGGATGCGCGAGTAGTTCTCGATCCCGTTGCAGTACCCGAGCTCCTGGAGCATCTCGAGGTCGTACTCGGTCCGCTGCCGGATGCGGTGCGCCTCGAGCAGCTTCCCCTGCGACTCGAAGAGCTTCACCTGCTCCTCGAGCTCGTGGCGGATCTCGTGGACGGCGCGCTCGATCGTCTCGCGGGACGTCACGTACTGGGTCGCCGGGAAGACGGCCAGGTGCTCGAGCCGGGCGTAGATCTCCCCCGAGAGGGGGTCGAAGTGCGTGATCTGCTCGACCTCGTCGCCGAAGAAGGAGATGCGGAAGGCGGACTCCATGTGCGCCGGCTGCACCTCGACGACGTCGCCGCGCACCCGGAAGCGCCCGCGTCCGAGGAACGAGTCGTTGCGCGCGTACTGGATGTCGACGAGCTTCCGCAGCATCACGTCGCGGTCGATCTCGAGCCCGACGCCGAGGACGACCGTCTTCTCCTCGTACTCGGCCGGCGAGCCGATGCCGTAGATGCACGAGACCGACGCGACGATGAGCACGTCCTTCCGTGCCAGGAGCGCCGCCGTCGCCGCGTGGCGCAGGCGGTCGATGTCGTCGTTGATAGACGCGTCCTTCTCGATGTAGAGATCGGCCTGGGGGACGTAGGCCTCGGGCTGGTAGTAGTCGTAGTAGGAGACGAAGTACTCGACCGCGTTGTCCGGCAGGAACTCCCTGAACTCGTTGCAGAGCTGGGCCGCGAGGGTCTTGTTGTGCGCGATCACGAGCGTCGGCTTCTGCACCTGCTCGGCGATCCACGCCATCGTGGCCGTCTTCCCGGTGCCCGTCGCCCCCTTGAGCGCCTGGAAGCGGTCGCCGTGGCGGACGGAGCCGGCGAGCGCGGCGATCGCCTCCGGCTGGTCGCCGGTCGGCTCGTAGGCGGCGGAGACGCGGAAGGCGGCCACGAAGCCATCGTAGCCTCGGGCCCGCGGGCCACGGCGCTGCGGAGCGGCCCGCCCTACTCGAGCCCGAGCTCGTCCGCGTAGGCGCGCGCGTAGACGTCTCGCGCTTCGAGGACCCCGTCCACGTACTCGCGCGTCTCGGCGAAGCGGATCTCGCCGCCAGCGGCGACCCACTCGTCGACGTTCGTCTGCCCCGCGTTGTACGCGGCCAGGGCGAGGCGCTCGTCCTCGTACTTCCGGAGCAGCCGGCGGAGGTAGAAGGAGCCGTAGCGGACGTTGATCTCGGGGTCGTAGAGGTCCTCGACGCGGAAGCGCCTGCCCTCGGTGAGCGAGGCGATCCCGAGGGCCGTGTCGGGCAGGAGCTGCATGAGCCCGATCGCACCCGAGGAGGAGCGCGCGTCGGCGTCGAACTTGCTCTCCCGGTAGATGACGGCCGCGAGGAGCGCCGCGTCGAGCTCGTAGTTCGAGGCGTGCCCGCGCACGATGTGCTCGTACTCGAGCGGGTAGCGCAGCCGCGCGTACCAGGACGGCAGGGTCTCCTCGACGTAGAGGAGCCCGGCGACGAGCGCGCCCAGGAGCACGAGCCCGCTCAGGACGACCCTCATCGGGACAGCGTGGCGACGACGCCGGACACGAACCTGTCGAGATCGGCGAGCGTCCCGTCGTTCACGTAGACGAAGTCCGCCCGCGCGGCCTTCTCCTCGTCGGGGAGGAGCCGCCGCTCCCGGTCGCGCATCGGCCCGATGTGGCGGGCGATGCGGACCGCCGGCGAGGCCGTCACGACGACGACCTCGTCGAAGCGTGTCTCGCCGCCGACCTCGTAGAGGAGCGGCACCTCGGTCACGCAGACGGCCGGCGGCTCGGGCCGCTCGGCGAGCTCCTCGCGCCAGGCGAGGTAGCGCGCGACGACGCGCGGGTGGAGGAGCTCCTCCAGCCAGCGGAGCGCCTCGGGGTCGGCGAAGACGATCCGGCCGACGGCCGCCCGGTCGATCCCGCCGTCGGGGCCGAGGACGCCGGCCCCCAGGCGGTCGACGACGGCCTGCTTCACGCTGGCGTCCTCGCGGAGGAGCTCGTGGACGATGTCGTCGCTCGAGATGACGGCGGCCCCGTGGCGCGCGAACGCCCGCAGCGCCTCGGACTTCCCCGCACCGATCCCCCCCGTGACGGCGACCGCCACGGGGCGGCGCCTAGGGCCGGTCGTCGGCCTCGACGCCGGCCGGGTCTTCGGCCGCGGCCTCGTCATCGGCGGGCTCGTCCGCCGTCACCGCCGGCCCGCCCTGCACGACCGGCTTCTCGCCCGCCTCCTCGCTCGGCTCGCCCTCGAGCCCCGCCGTCTCGTCCTCCTCGGGCCCGGCCGCCTCGGGAACCGTCTCCGGCTCCGGCTCGGCCTGCTCCTCCTCGCTGAAGACCTCCTCGGAGAGCCCGAGCTCGGGCGCGGATTCCTCGCCGATCGCAGGCCTGACCTGCTCGCCCTCCTCGACGCGCTTGAGCGAGAGCGAGAGGCGCCGGCGCTCGGCGTCCATCTCGATGATCTTCGCGCGCACGGTCTCGCCCTGCTGGACGATCTCGCGCGGGTTCTCGACGTGGTGCGTCGCGAGCTCGGAGATGTGGACGAGGCCCTCGACCCCGGGGACGACCTCGACGAAGGCGCCGAAGGTGACGACCTTCGTCACGCGCCCCTCGACGACGTCCCCCTGCTGGTACGTGTCCACGACCTGCTGCCACGGGTCGGACTGGGTCTGCTTGAGCCCGAGCGAGATGCGCTGGCGGTCCCGGTCGATGTCGAGGACCTTCACGCGCACCTCCTGCCCGATCTCGAGCAGCTCGGACGGGTGGTTCACGTGGCTCCAGGAGAGCTCCGAGATGTGGATGAGGCCGTCGATGCCCTCGAGGTCGACGAACGCGCCGAAGTCGACGATGTTCGAGATCGTCCCCTCGACGATGTCGCCGGGCGAGAGCCGGTCGAGGATCGCCTGGCGCATCTCGCGGCGCTCCTCCTCGAGCACGGCGCGGCGCGAGAGGACGACGTTGTTGCGGCTGCGGTTCAGCTCGATCACCTTGCAGCGGAGCGTCTGCGCCATGAACTCGTCGAGGTCCTGCACGCGGCGGATGTCGACGAGCGAGGCCGGCAGGAAGCCGCGGACGCCGAGGTCGAGGATGAGCCCGCCCTTGACGACCTCGATGACGGTGCCCTCGACCGGCTCGCCGCTCTCGGCCGCCGCCTCGATCCGCTTCCAGGCCATCTCGAAGCGCGCGCGCTTCTTCGAGAGGATGAGACGCCCCTCGGCGTCCTCCTTCGTCATCACGAGCGCGTCGATCGAGTCGCCGAGCTGGACCTCGTCCGCCGGGTTGACCGAGCGGCGGATGGAGAGCTCCGAGACGGGGATGACGCCCTCCGACTTGTAGCCGATGTCGACGAGGACCTCGTCCTTGTCGACGCGCACGACCTTGCCGCTCACGACCTCTCCCTCGTTGATGACGGGGAAGGTGGCGTCGTAGTCGGGAACGAGCTCGCCGTCGGGACCGCGCGTCCAGACGTCGTCGTCTGTCTGCGGAAGGTCTGCCTCGGTCGCGGTGTCGTTCGGAACCATGCGGAATCGCGCATTATAGCCAGGGTCTGATGCGAGGCCGCGACCTCCTCATCCTGGCGGCGGTCCTGCTCCTGGGGGGGTTCGCGGTCGCCGACGGGCTCCGTCGGGTGGGCGGCGACGAGCCTGCCGCGGAGCGCCCGACGACGGCCGCGACGGGGGCGACGACGACCGCCGCGACCACCGACGAGGATCTCGGCCGCGAGACGTTCCCGCAGGTGCCGGGCGCCGGCGGCGGGATCGTCATCACCGAGACCGGGTCGTGCGCCGTGCGGGAGGTCGACCTTCCGACCGGCATCGAGCTTCGCAACGTCGTCGCCCGCTCCACCTGCGAGCTCTGGGCGGCGCCGGTGACCGCCAAGGTCGCGGTCGGGATCGGGGAGCCGGTGGGCGACGCCGTCCCGATCAGGTTCGTCGACCTCGCCCGGCCGGGCCGCAACCTCGGCACGTCGGAGGCGGCCTTCGGGTTCCTCGTCTGGAGCGAGGACGGGCAGCGCGCGGCCTGGTGCAACCGCCGCCGTGTCGGCATCGACCTCGAGTTCGGCCGCGGGCGGCGGCTCCTCGAGGAGTGCCCGGCCGCGTACACCCCCGACGGGGAGATCGTCTACGCCCGCGCCGACCGCCTGTTCGCCGAGGATCGCCCCCTGCTGCAGGCCTCGGCAGGCATCACGGCCGTCCACTTCGGCGCGGACGGCTCCCTCGCCGTCGTCGTCGAGGGACGGCGCATCGAGCGCTACGCCGGCGGCCGGCTCACCGACGCCTTCGACCTCACGGCGCGCTACGAGGGCCGGCTCCCGGCCCTCTCGCCCGACAACTGCTCGGCCCTCTTCCGCGCCGGGAACCTCGTCCGGCTCGTCGACGTCGGCTGCTCGACGGCCCGCGAGCAGGGCTTCCCCGGCTACGTCGGCGCCTGGTCGCCCGACGGCGCCTGGGTCGCGGTCGGCGAGGCGGACCGGCTGACGTTCCACGAGCTCGCAACCGGGGAGTCGGTCGCGTGGGACGTCGGCGCCGTCGAGCTCGCCTGGCGTCGCGGCTAGCGGTCAGACCGCGTACCAGACCTGACGGAAGCCCGCCGCGAGACCTCGCCGCCGTGGGTCGGCGCAAGCCGCTCCAGTCCGCCACGCGAGCGGCGGTTCCCGGGCAGCGTGACGGAAAGGAGCTGCTGGGCGTGGATCTCGGCGAGCGCCTCGGCGTCCTCCTCGCGCCGTTGCCGAAGGAGGCGCTCCCTCCGCACCTGCCGCGGGATCAGCCCTTCGCCTCGTTCCAGTCGTCGCCGACGCCGACGTCCACGGCGAGCTCCGGGTCGAGCGGGTAGGCGCCGCACATCTCCTCGCGGACGAGGTCGCGGACGGCGCTCGTCTCGACCTCGGGCACCTCGAGCAGGAGCTCGTCGTGCACCTGGAGGACGAGGCGCGAGGCCCGCCCCTCCTCTCGCAGCCGCCGGTGGATCGCGACCATCGAGGCCTTGATGATGTCCGCCGCCGTCCCCTGCATGACGAAGTTGACGGCGAGCCGCTCGCCGAACGAGCGCGTCTGGCGGTTGCGGGCCTTCAGCTCGGGCACGGGCCGGCGGCGGCCGAGGAGCGTCGTCGCGTACCCGTCGCGCTCGGCCTGCTCGATCGTCCGCTGGATGAAGTCCTGGACGTGCGGGAAGCGGGCGAGGTACGCGTCGATGTAGGCCTGCGCCTCCTCGCGCGGGATGTCGAGGTTCTCGGAGAGCCCGAAGGCCGAAATCCCGTAGATGATCCCGAAGTTGACCATCTTGGCCACGTTCCGCTCGTCTTTCGTCAGCTCCGCACGTTCCTTGCCGAGCACCTCGGCGGCCGTCGCCGCGTGGATGTCCTCGCCGCGCGCGAAGGCCTCGCGGAGCTTCGGCTCGCCGGAGACGTGCGCGAGGATGCGCAGCTCGACCTGGGAGTAGTCGGCGGAGAGGAGCCGGAAGCCGGGCTCGGCCACGAAGGCGCTCCGGATCTCGCGCCCGAGCTCGGTGCGGATGGGGATCGCCTGGAGGTTCGGGTTCGACGTCGAGAGGCGCCCGGTGGAGGCGACCGCCTGGTTGAAGTGCGTGTGCAGGCGGCCGTCCGCGGGCGAGATGAGCCCGGGCAGCGGCCCGAGGTACGTGTTCAGGAGCTTCGAGTACTCCCGCCACTCCTCGACGACGGGGACGATCTCGTGGTCGCCGCGGATGGCGCGGAGGACGCGCGAGTCGGTCGAGTAGCCGGTCTTCCCCTTGCGTCCCGCGGTCAGCTCGAGCTTCTCGAAGAGGACGCGGGCGAGCTGCTGCGTCGAGCCGAGCATGAACTCCTCGCCGGCGAGCTCGTGCGCGCGGGCCTCGAGCTCCTCGAGCCGGTCGGCGAGCCGCGCCGTGATCTCGCCCATCCGGTAGGCGTCGATGCGGACGCCTACGTCCTCCATCGCCGCGAGCACCTCGGTCAGCGGCAGCTCGACGTCGCGGTAGAGCGGCTCGAGCCCCCGCTCCTCCACCCTCGCCCGCAGCTGCGGCGCGAGCCTGAGCGTGGCGGCGGCCCGGCGGACGAGCGCGGCCGTCTCCTCGTCGGTCGCCGGCTCGGGGACGAGCTCGACCCCGTACTCGGCGGCCAGGTCGTCCAGGGCGTACGCCGAGCGGCCGGGCTCGATGAGGTAGGCGAGGAGGAGCGTGTCCTCGTCCGCTCGGATCCGGGCCGACTTCGCGTCGTGGACGGTGATCCGCGCGCCCCCGAGCCGTGCGGCGCCCTCCGGCGGCCACGGCCCGACGACGACGTCCTCGCCCGCGCGCGCGAGCGCGAAGCGGCCGCCCTCGACCGCAAGCGCCGCCTCGCCGGCGTCCGGCGGCAGGTCGCCCTCGCGCCACGGGACGCCGACGCCCTCGACCGCCACGGGGGCGGCCGGCAGCGCCTCGTCGAGCTCGTCCACGCGCTGGAGTAGGTTGCGGAACTCGAAGCGGCGGAAGATCTCCTTCAGCTGCGAGCGGTCGGGCGGCGCGAGGACGAGCTCGGCCGGGTCGCAGCCGAGCGTCAGGTCGCGCCGCATCGTCGCGAGCTCCTTCGACTCCCGCGCCTGCGCGGCGTGCTCGCGCAGGGCCTTCGCCCGCCCTGGCGAGAGCTCGTCCAGGTGCTCGAGGATCGCCTCGAGCGAGCCGTACTGCCCGACGAGCTGTCCCGCCGTCTTGTCCCCGATGCCGGGGACGCCCGGGATGTTGTCGGACGTGTCGCCCTTGAGCCCGATGAAGTCGGGCACCTGCTCCGGGGTGACGCCGTAGCGGGCGAACACGCGCTCCGGCGTGTAGACGTGGACGTCGGCGACGCCGCGCGGCGTCATCATCAGGCACACGTTCTCCGAGCAGAGCTGGAAGGCGTCCCGGTCGGTGGAGACCACGCACGTCCTCACGCCGGCCTCGTCCGCCCGGGCGGCGAGGGTGGCGATCACGTCGTCGGCCTCCCAGCCCTCGAACTCGAGGTTGCGGTAGCCGAACGCCTCCACGATCGGGCGGAAGTGCGGGAACTGCTCGCGGAGGAGGTCCGGCATCGGCCGCCGCTCGACCTTGTACTCGGGCGAGAGCTCCTTGCGGTGCACGGGGCTCGTGTCCCAGGCAACGGCGACCCCTTTGGGCCGGTAGTCGGAGAGGAGCTTGAAGAGCATGTTCGTGAAGCCGAGGAGGGCGTTCGTCGGGAAGCCCTCGCTCGTCGCGAGCTCCTCCGGCAGCGCGAAGTACGCGCGGTAGGCGAGGTTGTTCCCGTCGACGAGGAAGAGGTCGGACTCGCGCGCCGGCGCGTCGTCGAGCTGGAGCTCGGCCCCCGTGAGGGTTTTCGGCATCCCGTCGAGTGTATTCGCCGGACGCCGCGGCGCGAACGGGCCGCGCGAGCCTCTGGAGCGATCTCGGCGCACCCTCGCCACCCTTCGCGGGCCATGCGCGCGGAATCCGTCGCTACGCTCGAAAGCGGGTGGAGGCGCGGGGTGGCCCCGGAAGGAGCCGGGGACGAGGGGTAAAGCGGCGGCCTACTCCTCGCCGAGGTAGGCCTTGCGTACCTGCTCGTTCCTCGAGAGCGCCTTCGCCTCGTCGGTGAGCGCGATGTGGCCGGTCTCGAGCACGTACCCGCGGTGGGCGACCTCGAGCGCCATGAGGGCGTTCTGCTCGACGAGCAGGATCGGCGTGCCCTGCTCGTTGATCTGCCGGACGATCTCGAAGATCCGCTCGACGAAGATCGGCGCCAGGCCCATCGACGGCTCGTCGAGCATGAGGAGCTTCGGGCGCGCCATGAGCGCGCGGCCCATCGCCACCATCTGCTGCTCGCCGCCCGAGAGCGTCCCGGCCTTCTGCGCCTTGCGCTCGGCGAGGCGCGGGAAGAGCGTGTAGACACGATCGAGGTCCTCGCGTATCTCGGCCCGGTCGGTGCGCTGGAAGGCACCCATCTCGAGGTTCTCGAGAACGCTCATGCGCGAGAAGAGCTTGCGGCCCTCGGGCGACTGCGCGATGCCCATGCCGACGATCGCGTGCGGCGCATCGTTCGTGATGTCCCTGCCCTGGAAGCGGATGGAGCCCCGGCGGGGGTGGTTGAGCCCGTTGATCGAGCGCAGCGTCGTCGACTTCCCGGCGCCGTTCGCGCCGATGAGCGTGACGATCTCGCCCTCGCGGACATGGATGGAGACGCCCTTGAGCGCGTGGATCGAGCCGTAGTAGGTGTGGATGTCCGCGACGTCGAGGATGACCCCGTTGCGACCCGTCGCGGCCGCCCCCGCCTGTCCTCCGGGCGCGGGCGCGGTCGCAGCCTCGTGCTCGGGGGTCCGCTCGCTCACGCGGACGCTCCCGTGACGGCCGCCTTGCCGAGGTAGGCCTCGACGACGCGCTCGTCCTTCTGGATCTCCGCCGGGACCCCCTCGGCGATCTTCTCGCCGTAGTCGAGGACGGTCACGCGGTCGGACACGCCCATGACGACCTTCATGTCGTGCTCGATGAGGAGCACGGTCAACCCTTCTTCCTCGCGAAGCTTCCCGACGAACTGCGTGAAGGCGGCGGTCTCCTGCGGGTTCATCCCCGCCGTCGGCTCGTCGAGCAGGAGCAGCTTCGGGTTCGTCGCGAGCGCGCGCGCGACCTCGAGCCGGCGCTGGTCCCCGTACGGGAGGTTGCGCCCGAGCGTGTCGTCGCGATTCTTGAGCCCGCTGAAGAGGAGCAGCTCGCGGGCGCGCTCGTGGGCCTGGCGCTCCTCCCGCCGCACGCGGGGGAGGCCGAAGATCGAGCCGATGATGCCGCCCTTGAGACGGTGGTGCATGCCGACGAGGACGTTCTCGAGCGCCGTCATGTGCTCGAAGAGCCGGATGTTCTGGAACGTCCTCCCCACGCCCGCCTTCGTGATCTGGTGCGGCGGCTTGCCGGTCACGTCGTGGCCGTCGAACTCGATCCGGCCGGCCGTCGGCTCGTAGACGCCCGTGAGCATGTTGAAGAAGGTCGTCTTGCCCGCGCCGTTCGGGCCGATGAGGCTCACGATCGCCCCTTGCGGGATACGGAAGTCGACGTCGTTCACCGCGACGAGACCGCCGAACTCCTTGCGGACGCCCGCCGCGACGAGCAGGTCGTCTGCCATCAGGCGTGCCGCTCCCCGTAGACGCTGTCGCCCTCGTGGACGCCCTCCTCGATCTCCTGCCGTCGCCGGCTCTCGGGTATGAGCCCGACGGGGCGGAAGATCATCATGAGCACGATGATGGCGCCGTAGATGCCGAACTGGTACTTCGAGACCTCGAAGTCGAGGGGCGTCTCATCGTTCAGCCAGCCGCCGATGTTCGCCAGGCCCTCCTGGTTCAGGTACGCGAGGATCGCGCCCGCGACGACGACGCCCCAGACGCTCCCCATTCCGCCGAGGATGACCATGCAGAGCAGGAAGACGGAGATGTTGAAGAAGAACTCGCTCGGGAACGCCCCGCCCTTGAAGCTCGCGTAGAAGGCGCCCGCGATGCCGCCGAAGAAGGCGCCGAGCGCGTACGCCCACGTCTTCGTCCGCATGAGGGGGACGCCCATGGCGGCCGCCGCGGTCTCGTCCTCGCGGATCGCGATCCAGGCCCGGCCGAGACGGGAGTCGCGCAGGCGGACGGAGCAGAAGATCGTGATGATGAGCAGCGCCAGAGCGCTCCAGTAGAAGAGATTGACCTTGTCGAAGGACTGCTGGAAGCTGACCGGCAGCCCAAGCGACTCGTTCAGGTCCTCGCCGAAGCCCGGCGAGTCGATCGGGTTGATCCCGAACGTCCCGGCGGTGAGGTTGAAGCCGCCCAGGCTGTCGGCGTTGCGCACGAACTGCGGGATGATCTCCCCGAAGCCGAGCGTCACGATCGCGAGGTAGTCGCCTCGCAGGCGGAGCGTCGGGAGGCCGATGAGGATGCCGGCGATTCCCGTGAGCGCCCCCGCGACCAGGAGGACGATCCAGATGTTGATGTGGATTCCGCGCAGGTCGGGCGAGATCCCGGCCGAGCCGACGTGGATCTTGACCTGCTGGAAGTGGCCCGAGGCGAGCCAGCCGGCCGTGTAGGCGCCGACGGCGTAGAACGCGACGTAGCCGAGGTCGAGCAGCCCCGCGTAGCCGACGACGATGTTGAGGCCGACGGCCATCATCACGAAGACGATCATGATCACGGCCGTCGAGATGCTCGGGAAGTTCTGGATGACGGGAACGGACGTCGGGAGCGAGTCGTAATACACGGGATAGAGAGCCGCGAGGGCCAGCAGC
Source organism: Gaiellaceae bacterium (assembly GCA_035762005.1). Taxonomy (GTDB): domain Bacteria; phylum Actinomycetota; class Thermoleophilia; order Gaiellales; family Gaiellaceae; genus JAIBJN01. Next base: position 63,435 of record DASTQA010000022.1, on the reverse strand, counting down.
GCGATGCCGGGGACGAGGCTGCGCACGCGGCCGGGGAGCCGCCGCCACGCGCGCCGCGCGTCGTCGAGGCGAAGCGCCTGCGCGACGCGGCTGCGGAAGCCGACGGAGGCGGCGTCCTGGGTCGCCATCAGGCGCCCTCGGGCGTTCGCTCGCCCAGGAGCCCCTCGGGCCGGAAGACGAGGATCGCGATGAGGATCCCGAAGACGATGGAGCGCGTCCAGTCGCTGCCCAGCGACCAGATCGTCAGGCCTTCGTTGAAGGCCTGGATGAAGCCGATGAGCAGGCCGCCGAGGGTCGCGCCGGCGAGGTTGCCGATGCCGCCGAGCACCGCGGCGGTGAACGCGATCAGCCCCAGCTCGAAACCGGTGTCGTAGCGCATGTTGAACTGGAGCAGGAAGAGCACGCCGGCCGCGCCTGCGAGCCCGCCGGCGAGGACGAACGTGAACGAGATCGTGCGGTTCACGTTGATGCCCATCATGGCCGCGGCGTCCTGGTCCTGCGCCGTGGCGCGCATCGCCTTCCCCTGCTTCGTCGAGCGCACGAGCCAGGTGAGCACGACGAGGACCGGGATCGTGATGAGGATGACGGTGAGCTTGTTCCAGGCGAGCGAGACCTCGCCGAGCGTGAAGGCCGGGGTGCTCGGGATGAGCGGCGGGGCGCTGCGGAAGTTCACGTCGTAGATCGCGAGCGCGACGTTCTGGACGATGAACGACATCCCGACGGCGCTGATGAGCATCGTCAGCCGCGGCTGGCTACGGAGGCGGCGGTAGCCGAGGAACTCGATCGACGCGTTCAGCGTCGAGGCGAAGCCCATGGTCATGAGGATCGTGAGCAGGATGCCGCCCGCGACGACGATCGCCGCCTCCTGCCCGCTGAGGTGGAGCACCTCGATCATGATCGAGCTCGAGATGAGCCCCGAGAGCGCGAACACGTCGCCGTGCGCGAAGTTGATCAGCTGGAGGATGCCGTAGACGAGCGTGTAGCCGAGCGCGATGAGCGCGTAGACGGCGCCCGTCGTCAGGCCGATGAGCGCGACGTTGAGGAACTCCTGCGGGTCGTCGACGAAGTTCCGCGCCAGCCAGACGACGATGAGGACGACGAAGAAGATCCCCAGCATGGACATGACGCCCGGCCGGTTGCGTCCCCGAAGAGCCTCGAAGGGGGAGGGCCGCTCTCTTCCTGCCTGAACGCTCATCGTCGTCTATGTGAGAAGGCTCGGGGGAGGGCCGGAGCCCTCCCCCGATGCCGACCTGTTGACCTACGAGCCTCCCGCGGCCTCGACGTTCTCGGCCTGCGGCGAGATGACCGTCTCGACCTCGAGCTCCTCCTCGCCGCGGTAGATCGTGAAGCCCACGACCGCACCGCTTGCGAGCTCGGGATCGCCGTTCTCGCTGAAGGAGAACGACCCCAGGAACCCGTCTTCCACCTCCACCTGGAACATCTGCTCGATGACGCTCTGGCGGGTGTAGTCGGAAGCCGCGATCGCGTCGAGCAGAACCTGGGCGGCCTGTGCGCCGTAGACCGCGTACGGGTCGACCGGCTCGCCGCCGAGGGTCTCCTGGAACGCCTCGATGAACTCGGCACCGCGCCCGGTGAACTCGTCGACCGGGACGCCGGCGACCGAGAAGAAGGCGCCGCGCGTGTTCTCGACGCCCGCCTCGTCGATCGTCTGCTGCGTCGTGAAGCCGTCCGGCATGTAGAGCTTCACGGTCTCGTTGTCGCCGAGGACCTTCACCTTGTCCTTGATGACCTGGGCCCCGTTCTCGTCGATGAGACCGCCGAAGAAGACGCCGTCCGCGCCGGACTGGCTGATCTTCCGCATGAGCGCCTCGTAGTTCGACGCCTTCGGGTCCCACGCCTCGAAGCCGGGGACCTCGATGCCGAGGTGCTCGGCCGCGTTGCGCACGTTCGTGGCGACGCCGAGGCCGTACGCCTCCTTGTCGTTGAGGACGTACAGGCTCGTCGTGCCCTGCGCCTGCATGAACTCCGCGAGAGCGGCGCCCTGGAAGGCGTCGTGCGCGACCACGCGGGTGTAGTTGCGCGTCCCGGCCGGGTAGTACTTGTCCGGCTCGTCGTCGGCGCAGCCCGGGCCGCCCTCGGTGAGGCAGACGTACGTGTTCGCCGGCGAGATCATCGCGAGCCCGCCGCCCGGCGCCTGGTTCAGGACCGGGATCATGATCGCGGCGGCGCCCGAGTTGAACGTGCCCATGACGCCGATCACGCTCTGGTTCTCCGCGTAGGAGTTCGCGTTCTGGCTCGTCTTGCCCGGGTCCCACTTACCGGCCTGGGCCGTCGAGTCGTCGCAGGACTGGTAGCCGACGTTCACGTCACCGGCCTTCCAGCCGTTGTCGGACAGCACCTGCCGGATCGCGCCGACCATCTGGAGCGTCTGCGTCCGCGACGAGCCCTGGAGCGGGAGGTCCGACGCGATCAGCACGTCGGGCTCGCCCTCGCCCTCGAACTCGATGTCGGTGCACGACGCCGACGGGAGTGCTGTCACATCCGGGAGATCGACACCGCTGTCCCCGCCGTCCTCGCCGGTCTGGCCCACGTCTGCTTCGTCGCCGTCGTCGTCGTCCCCGCCGCAGCCCACTGCGGCGAAGGCGAACGCGCCGATGAGCAGCACGAGAAACGCCAAGATCGTCCTTCGTCTCACTCTTCCTCCTCTTCGCCCGATTCCTGTTTCGGCGCTGGCACCCGGCGAGCACCGATCGAAGGTGCTCGATTATGGACCCGGGCTCCGCGCCCTTGCAACCCCTCTCCGGTTACGATGACCGCAGTGGAGCGCGCCGAAGTGGCGGAACTGGGAGACGCGCTGGACTCAAAATCCAGTGGGGCCACGCCCCGTGCGGGTTCGATCCCCGCCTTCGGCATCCGGTCACCTCTCCTCGCGCTCGTCGTGCGGCCAGCGGTCGGGACGAGTTCGACCGAAGAGACGAACGCAGAGGTCGGAAGTTAGAGCGATGGCGCGGCGCGTCGGGCTCCTCACGGGCGGGGGCGATTGCCCGGGCCTGAACGCGGTCATCCGGGCGGTGACGCGGCGATCGCTCGACCGGGGCTGCGAGGTCTTCGGCGCGCGGGCGGGCTGGCGCGGGCTCGTCGAGGGACGCTTCGACGAGCTCGACTACCGCACGATCTCGGGCATCCTCCCGCGCGGGGGCACGATCGTCGGCACCTCCCGGACGAACCCCTACAAGATCGACGGCGGGGTGGAGCGCGTCCTCGAGAACTTCGCGGCGCAGCGGCTCGACGCGCTCGTCGCGATCGGCGGCGAGGACACGCTCGGCGTGGCCGCCCGTCTCCACGAGGAGCACGGGTTCCCGGTCGTGGGCGTGCCGAAGACGATCGACAACGACCTCTCCGCGACCGACTACACGTTCGGCTTCGACACTGCCGTCTTCGTCGCCACCGAGGCGATCGACCGCCTGCACACGACCGCGGAGTCGCACAACCGCGTCATGGTGGTCGAGGTCATGGGCCGCCACACGGGGTGGATCGCCGTCATGAGCGGGATCGCGGGCGGCGCGGACGTGATCCTCATCCCCGAGCATCCGATCACCGTCGAGGAGGCCTGCGACGAGGTGCGGCGCCGGCACGAGCGCGGCAAGGACTTCTCGATCGTCGTCGTCAGCGAGGGGTACGAGCTGACGTACGCCTCGGGCGAGCGGCAGCAGGTCGCCCAGGAGGCCGCCGGCACGGATCAGTTCGGCCACGTGCGGCTCGGCGGGGTCGGCGACGCCCTCGCCCGCGAGATCGAGGAGCGCACGGGCTACGAGACACGCGTCACGGTGCTGGGACACGTGCAGCGTGGCGGGACGCCGACGCCGCGCGACCGCGTGCTGGCGACGCGCTACGGGCTCAAGGCGGCGGACCTCGTCCACGAGGAGCGCTGGGGCGTCATGGCCGCGCTCCAGGGGGACGCGATCGTCGAGGTGCCGCTCGCCGACGCGGTCGCCGAGCTCAAGACCGTTCCGCCCGAATGGTACGAGGTCGCCAAGGCGTTCTTCGGCTAGGCCGGCAGCTCGTGCGCACGGCCGCGGCCGCGGCCCTCGCCGCCGCCGCGCTCGCCGCGGGCTGCTCGGGCGGCGAGTCGAAGGAGATCGAGGAAGAGGTGCTCGCGCGCTACGGCGCCTTCCCCAGCGACGCCCAGCCCGCCGGGACGCCCGCGTGGCCGGAAGGGCAATTCAGCGGCAGCTGCGCCGCCGAGGGCGCCGGCGTCCACCTGTGCTTCTACGAGGATCCGAGCGGCAGGCAGGGGTACGTGTGCTTCCGCGCGGCGGGGTCGCTCCACGTGCTCCGGGCCGCGGGCGCACGGGACCCGCGGCGCCGCTTCGACCACGACGGCCGCGCCTTCCCGCCCGACGGGCGCTGCACGGGCTAGGCACGCTTCGATCACGCGCCCGGCACCCTGCGTGCCCCACCCGCGCGCCCGGCGGCGTTACGCTCGAGGCGGAGGGAGGCCCGCGGCCGGCCCCGCGCGCGCGTGTCTACTGGAAGAGGAGCAGGAGCGAGTCCGTCGGGGCGTAGTCGTCCGTCAGCACCGGCACGTCGTCGGTCGGGATGAGGGCGTCGTGGCGGTCGAGGATCGGCCCGCGCAGGTCGGGTGCGCTCGGCGCCCGCTCGCGGACCTCCTCCCACCGCTGCGCGAGGAACGTGCGCTGGGGCGCCGCCTGCTCCGTCGCGACGAGGATGAGGTTCCGGAAGGTCGCATCGCCCGCGTCGCCGGGGAGGATCGCGGGGTGGACGAGCACCGTCGGGAACTCCGTGCGGTACGTGCGGTAGATCGAGCGGAAGAGGCGCGACCCGGGCCCCTCGATCGCTCCGATCGCGTTCGTGACGACGACCCCGCCCGGCTCGAGGCGGGACGCCACGAGCTGCAGGAACTCGCGCGTGACGAGGTGGAACGGGATCGCGTCCGCGAAGAAGGCGTCGATGACGACCGCGTCCCAGCGCTCGTCGCCCGCGGCGAGGAAGCGCCGTCCGTCGCCGACGCTGATCTCGAGGCGCGGGTCGTCCTCGGGGACGGCGAAGTACCGGTGGGCGACGTCGACGACGACCGGGTCGATCTCGACGGCGTGGAGCTCGAGCTGCGGGAAGTCGTCGAGCATCCGCTTCTCGGAAGAGCCGGCGCCCAGGCCGATGAAGAGGATCCGGCGCGCGTCCGGGTTGTAGGCGACCGCGAGGTGGAAGAGGTCGGTGTAGCGGAAGCGCGTGCGGAGGGGATCGTCGAGGTACATCGCGCTCTGGAGCGAGTTGTCGAAGCGCAGGTAGCGCGTGTCCGCGTCCTCGACGACCGAGAGCCGGTGGTACTGCGTGTCGCGCGAGTAGACGACCCGCAGCTCGGGCTGGTCGACGGCCGCCCGCGGGTCCTGGACGTCCAGGTACGTCTCCGACCCGCGCATCCGGTAGAGCGGCGACCAGTTCTGCGAGGCTGCCTCGGAGAGGGTGCCGCCCGACTCGGGCGCGAGCGCCGTCGCGGCCGCCCCCGCCCCGACCGTCGCCGCCGCCGCGAGGACGGCCGCGACGGCCATGCGCTCGGCGGCCGCCACGAGGGCGACGGCGGCGAAGAGGACCGCCGCGGCGAGGCCGATGAGCTGGTCGGTCCCGAGCTCCGGGATGAGGAAGAAGGAGGTCGCGAGCGTCCCGACGATGCTGCCGGCGGTGGAGACCGAGAAGAGCCGGCCTGCGGTGCGTCCGACGTGCGTCAGCGAGCGGGCGCGGAGCCGCACGGCGATCGGCGTCACCCCGGCCATGAGCACGCTGGCCGGGCCGAAGAGGACGATCGCCGCGAGCAGCGGGTTCAGGCGCGGGCCGGGATCCCAGGAGACGACCGCCTCGAGCACCGGCTCGTCGAGCAGCGGGACGGCCAGGATCGCGAGCGCCGCGAGGGCCATCACGGCCAGGAGCAGCTGCGTCGCCGGCATGCGGTCGGCGGCGGCGCCCCCGGCCCAGTAGCCCACCGCGAGCCCGGTGAGGACGACGCCGATGAGCGACCCCCAGACGAAGAGGGAATTGCCGAAGAAGGGCGCGAGCACGCGGCTCGCCGCGATTTCGACCCCGAGGAGGACCGCGCCGGAGACGAAGACGGCCGCCATCACCGGCGCCCCCTCGAGCCGGGAGGGAGCGCGGGCCTCCTGGGCGCGCCCGGCGGCGCGCCCGTTCCCGTCCCGGCCGTCGGCCGCGAGCTCCTCGCCCGCGGCCGGGTCGCTAGCGGCGAGCCTCTGGCCCACGCACGAGCTCCTCGAGGACGGCCGCGAAGTCGGGATCGTGCGCGAGGCCGTGGACGAGGATCGCGTCGACTCCGGCGCGCTCGAGCGCGAGCACCTGCTCGCGCGACTCGATCCTCGCCTCCGAGACGACGAGCTTCCCGGCCGGCACGTCGGCGAGCAGGTCGAGCGTCCGCTCGAGGTCCTCCTCGTCCTCGTCGAGGCCGCGCTCCGAGATGAGGACGATGTCCGGGTCGATCCGCTCGAGGACGTCCTCGAGCTCGTCCTCCTCGCGCACGTCCACGGCGCAGTCGAGCTCGAGCTCGCGCGCGACACCGCAGACGCGCTCGAGCTCTCCGTCCTCGCGCGCGGCCTCGTACGGGACGACGACCCCGTCGCCGCCGGCCGTCCTCACCGCCCGGGGGTCGGTCGACCGCGCGACGAGGGGGAGCGCGGAGCGCGCGCGGACTCGCGGGAGATCCTCGGCCCTGACCATGAGCGCTTCCGCCCCCGCCTCCTCGGCGAGGGCCGCGAGCCGCTCGACCTCGCCTGCGAGGACGGGGATCACCGAGATGCCGTCGCCCTCGGAGATGGCCTGGCTGAACCGGCTCACGTCGCGAGAACCCTAGTCCTTCCGAGCCGGCCGCCTAGACGCCGATCGGATGCCAGACCGTCTTCATCTCGAGGAACGCGGCCGCGTGCCAGGGCGACTGGCCCTCGCCGTTCCTGACGACCCGCTTCACGTTGTCGGCGGCGAGGCGCTCGAGCTCCGCCTCGTCCGGGGCCCCGGCGAGGTCGAGGGCGTTCACGTCCATGTGCGAGGCGAGTACGGGGGCGAGCTCGGGCTTGCGGCCCGTGACGAGGTTGACGACGCCGCCGGGGACGTCGGCGGTCGCCAGGACCTCGGCGAGCGTGACGGCGGCGAGCGGACGCCGCTCCGACGCGAGGACGACGACGGCGTTCCCGCCCACGATCGCCGGCGCGAGCCGGGAGACGAGGCCGGCGAGCGGCGGCTCCTCGGGCGCGACGATGCCGACGACGCCGGTCGGCTCGGGGATCGTGAAGTTGAAGTACGGCCCCGCGACGGGGTTGGACGCGCCCAGCACCTGGGCGAGCTTGTCGGCCCAGCCCGCGTACCAGACCCAGCGGTCGATCGCCTCGTCGACCTCGGCGTCGGCCCCGACGAGCTCCGCGAACTGGGCGCGGCGGCCCTCCATCATCTCCGCCACCCGGTAGAGCACCTGGCCGCGGTTGTACGCCGTCATGCCGGCCCACCGGGGGAAGGCGCCCCGCGCGGCGCGAACTGCGTCCCGGACGTCCTTGCGGGAGCCGAGCGCGACGTTCGCACCCTCCACCTCGTACGTCCGCCCGGACTCCGAGCGCGGGAAGGCCCCGCCGACGTAGAGCTTGTAGGTCTTCGTGACGGGCAGGCGGCTCACTCGAACTCCAGGTAGGGAGCGAGGCCGTGGAGCCCGCCCTCGCGCCCGAAGCCGGATTCCTTGTACCCGCCGAACGGCGAGGCCGGGTCGAAGCGGTTGTACGTGTTCGCCCAGACGACGCCCGCCCGCAGGCGGCTCGCGAGCGAGAGGATGCGGGAGCCCTTCTCCGTCCAGACCCCCGCCGAGAGCCCGTAGGGCGTGTTGTTCGCCTTCTCGACCGCCTCGTCGGGCGTGCGGAAGGTGAGCACGGAGAGCACGGGACCGAAGATCTCCTCCTGGGCGATCCGGTAGCTCTGCGCGACGTTCGTGAAGACCGTCGGCGGGAACCACCAGCCCTTCTCCGGCAGGCGGCAGGGCGGCTGGTAGATCTCGGCTCCCTCCTCCTCCCCGGTCTGGACGAGCTCGCGGATGCGCTCGAGCTGCGCGCGGGAGTTGATCGCGCCGACGTCCGTGTTCTTGTCGAGCGGGTCGCCGACGCGCAGGGTGCCCATGCGGCGCTTGAGCTTCGTGACGACCTCCTCGTACACGGATTCCTGGACGAAGAGGCGCGAGCCCGCGCAGCAGACGTGGCCCTGGTTGAAGTAGATGCCGTTGACGATGCCCTCGACCGCCTGGTCGAGGGGCGCGTCGTCGAAGATGATGTTGGCCGCCTTGCCGCCGAGCTCGAGCGTCAGGCGCTTGCCCGTGCCGGCGACCGCGCGCTGGATCTCCTTCCCGACCTCGGTCGAGCCGGTGAAGGCGATCTTGTCGACATCGGGGTGCTTCACGATCTCCGCCCCCGCGCGGCCGTCGCCCGTGACGATGTTGACGACGCCGGCGGGAAGCTCGGCCTGGCGCAGCACGTCGGAGAAGAGCAGGGCCGTGAGGGGCGTCGTCTCGGCCGGCTTGAGGACGACCGTGTTGCCGGCGGCGAGGGCGGGCGCGACCTTCCAGGAGAGCATGAGGAGCGGGAAGTTCCATGGGATCACCTGGCCCGCGACCCCGACCGGGCGCGGGCGCCTGTTGGGGAAGGCGTACTCGAGCTTGTCGGCCCAGCCGGCGTAGTAGAAGAAGTGGGCGGCGGCGAGAGGAAGGTCGACGTCCCGCGACTCGCGGATCGGCTTCCCGCCGTCGAGCGACTCGAGCACGGCGAACTCGCGCGAGCGCTCCTGCAGGATGCGCGCGATCCGGAAGAGGTACTTCGCGCGCTCGCCCGCGGGCAGGTCCGACCAGCCGTTCGCGAAGGCCTCGCGGGCGGCTCCGACCGCGAGGTCGACGTCCTCCGCCCCCGCGTAGGCGACCTCGGCGAGCGGCTCCTCGTCGCGGGGCGCGACGCTCGCCGCGTACTCGCCCGAGCGCGGCTCGAGCCACTCCCCCCCGACGAAGAGGCCGTAGCGGTCCTCGAGCCGGACGATGTCCCGCGACTCGGGGGCGGAGGCGTACTCGAAGGCGGAGGGAACGGGCGAGCGGTCCTGGCGCCTCTCGAGCTCAGTCATCGGGGCCCACCTCGTCGAGGGTCCGGGGCTCGAAGCCCTCGAGCAGGTCCTCGAGGGCGGCGGTCGTCTCCCGGGACGCGGCCGGACTCCCGGAAGCGGCGGACGTCGTCGAGCGAGGGCCGGGGGCCGAAGCTCACGAAGACGTTCGGCCGGTCGCGCAGGAGGGTCGGCCGGCTCGCGACCTCGAGCCCGGACGAGGCGCGCCGCGCGAACGACCGCCAGCCGCGGACGAAGTCGTGCTCCCGCCCGGGCCTCACCGTCCACGCGCCGTGCGTCCAGACGTCGGCCATCAGTCGATCGTGAAGTACTCCGGGCTCTGGTAGCGGCCCGTCTTCTCCTTGCGGATCTGCATGAGCACGTCGTTCAGGAGCGAGGACGCGCCGAAGCGGAAGAGGTCGGGCGTCAGCCACTCGGGGCCCACGGTCTCGTGGAGGACGACGAGCGTCTGCACGGCCTGCTTCGCGTGGCGGATGCCTCCGGCCGGCTTCATCCCGATCTTCCTGCCGGTCTCCTCGTGGACGTCGCGGATCGCCTCGAGCATGACGAGCGTGACCGGGAGGGTCGCGGCCGGCGAGATCTTTCCCGTCGAGGTCTTGATGAAGTCGGCTCCACCCGCGATCGCGAGCAGGCTGGCGCGCCGGACGTTGTCGTACGTCCCGAGCTCTCCGGTCTCGAGGATGACCTTCAGGTGGGCGGCGCCGCACGCCTCCTTCACGCGCCTGACCTCGTCGTAGACCTTCGCGTAGTTGCCCGAGAGGAACGCCCCGCGGTCGATGACCATGTCGATCTCGTCGGCGCCCATCTCGGCGACGCGGGCGACCTCCTCGATCTTGAGCTCCGTGGGGATCTGCCCGGCCGGGAACCCCGTGGCGACGGAGGCGACCTTGACGCCGCTCCCCTCCACCCGCTCGAGCGCGTGCGGCACGAGGTTCGGGTAGACGCAGACGGCGGCGACGGGCGGAACGGTGAGGTCCGCGGGATCCGGGCGCATCGCCTTCGAGGCGAGCGCGGCGACCTTTCCCGGCGTATCGGCGCCCTCGAGCGTCGTCAGGTCGATCATGCGCACCGCGAGGTCGAGCGCGAAGAGCTTCGACTCCCGCTTGATCGACCGTCGCGCGAGCGTGGCGGCCCGCTCCTCGACGGCCACTTGGTCGACGTTGCCGATTCGCGGCAGCCGGGGCTCGAGCGGGAGCTCGAACCCGCTCGGGAGAGCGGGGGCCTGGGCCATGCGCCAAGTGTAGCCCTCCCGTATTCTCCTGCCCGTGCCGCCCTTGGCCTTTGCCGCCGGGCTCACGGAGGCCGTGAACGTCCTGCGCGAGACCGGCAACCGGGTCGTCGGCGTCCCCGAGATCGCCGTCACCCTGAGCGGCTCGCGCCGCCCGAAGCGCCTGCGCACGCGCATCCTCATCCTCCGAGACGAGGACGGGAGGCCCGTGGCGACCCCGGAAGACGTCCAGGCGGCTCTCGCCGAGGCGCGCCGGGTCCTCGCGGCGCAGGCCGCGATCGAGGTCCTGCCCGCGCTCGAGCCGATGGTGACGACGCTCGAGGTGCCCGCGCCGCCGGAGGCGCTCGACTCGCCCTGCGCCGAGGGCTCGTGGCGCGCCGACTTCGGGCCCGGCGGGGCGTTCTTCCGCCGCTTCGCCGCCCCGAGCACCCTCACGGGGTCGGGCGCGCCCGTGACGGTGTTCGTCGTCCGGGACGTCCTCGGCAAGGCCGGCTGCTCGCTCGGCCCGCTCGTCGACTACGTCACGGTGGACATGACCGCCCTCAAGGGCCGGACGTTCCGCGTCCTCGCCCACGAGCTCGGGCACGCCTGCGGGCTGCCCCACTCCGCGCGAGAGGGGAACCTCATGCTCCCGAAGCGGATGGGCGACCGGCTCGAGCCCTGGCAGGTGGCGATCCTGCGCAGCTCGCGGCACGTGACGTACCGCTAGTTCCGCCAGACCCCCTCACGCGAGCGGCCCGGGCTGCCGATGAGAGAGGCATGAAGCGCCCCATGAGCACGAGAGCGGCCCTGCTCGGGCTCGCTGCGTCCCTCGCCGGCCTCGCGGTCGCCTCGGTCGCCTACTTCGGCGGCCCCCGCCCCTTCCGCTAGGGCGCCGTCAGAGCACCTGGGCGAGGAACTGTTGCGTGCGCTCGTGGGCGGGCCGCGCGAACATCTCCCTGGGCTCGCCCTCCTCGACGATCCGGCCGTGATCCATGAAGAGGAGTCGCGTCCCGACCTCCCGCGCGAAGCCCATCTCGTGGGTGACGACCACCATCGTCATCCCTTCCGCGGCCAGGCGCTGCATGACGTCCAGCACCTCCTTCACGAGCTCGGGGTCGAGCGCGGACGTGACCTCGTCGAAGAGCATGAGCTTCGGGCGCATCGCGAGCGCGCGGGCGATCGCGACGCGCTGCTGCTGCCCTCCGGAGAGCTGGCCGGGGTACGCGTCGGCCTTGTCGTCGAGCCCCACCTCCGTGAGCTGCTCCAGGGCCCGCTGCCGCGCCTCCCCCTTGGAGAGCCGCAGCACGCTCCGCAGCGCGAGCGTGATGTTCCCGAGCACGGTCTTGTGTGGGAAGAGGTTGAACTGCTGGAAGACGATGCCGATGCCGGTCCGCGCCGCGTCGAGGTCGGTCCGGATGTCGGTCAGGTCGACGCCGTCGAAGAGGACGCGGCCCTCGGTCGGCTCCTCGAGCATGTTGACCGTGCGCAGGAGCGTCGACTTCCCCGAGCCCGAAGGGCCGATGACCACCACGACCTCGCTCGGGAAGACGGCGAGGTCGATCCCGCGGAGGACGTGGAGCTCGGCGCCGAACCACTTGTTGATGCCCTCGAGGCGGACGAGCGAGCCGTCGCTGTTCATCAGGCCCCGATCCCGGTCAGCCCGCTCCTGAGCCGGCGCTCGAGCCACGTGACGACCCGGATCATCGGCAGCGTGATCGCCAGGTAGCCGGCCGCGGCGGCGAGGAAGGGCGTCGCGTTGAAGGTCTGGGCGTAGATGTCGCGCGCGGTCGAGAGCAGCTCCTGCTGCGAGAGCGTCAGCCCGAGGACGACCACGAGGGACGTGTCCTTGATGAGGATGACGAACTCGTTCGTCAGGGGCGGGATCACGCGCCGGATCGCCTGCGGGAGGATGACGAGCCTGAGGGCCTTGAGGTAGCTCATCCCGAGCGAGCGCGCCGCCTCGAACTGGCCGCGCTCGATCGACTGGATGCCGGCACGGAAGATCTCCGCCGAGTAGGCGCCGGCGTTCAGGCCGAAGACGAGGATGGCGACGGTGTAGACGCCGACGTCGAGCTGGAGCCCGAGCACGATCCCGAAGAAGAAGAAGCTCAGCTGCCAGAGGAGCGGCGTGCCCCGGAAGAAGTTGATGTACGCCCTCGCCGGGGCGCGGACGACCGCCCGGCTGGAAAGCGCGAAGACGGAGAACAGGAGTCCAAGCCCGATGCCGATCGCCTCGCCGCTGAGGGCGAGGACGACCGTGTTCCCGGCGGCGCGCAGGAAGCGCTCCCAGAAGTCCGAGAGGAGCGCGAAGTCGAAGAATTGGCGCGCGAACCGCTCCACGTCCCCGCTCCGAAACCAGAGGAGGAAAGTCGCGAGGGCGATCGCCTGCAGCCCGAGGAACGCGCCCGAGATCGAGCCCTCGCGCGCCAGCTTCGTCCGGGCCGTGCGCGCGCCGACGAGGCCCACGACCACGGCGAGGGCGCCGAGGCCGATCGTGGCGAGGAGCACGGCCAGCTGGGCCGTGCTCGTGATGGCCTGCGTGAGGTTCTCCGTCGGCGTCCAGCCGTACGCGGTCGCCACCGCGGCAGACCCGGCGAAGACGAGCACGAGCCCGCCTGTGCCGGCGCCGAGCGCGAGCGAGGAGGCGAAGGTCTGCTCCCGCGCCGTGTGGCGCAGGCCCCGGTCGGGAGGACGGCGCGGCTCCTCGGGACGTGGATCGTCGGCAGTCGCGGCGCCTTGGCTCGCGCTCATGGAACCTCCTTGCGCTCGAATGCGAAAAGCCCGCTCGGGGCGGGCTTTCCACGTCTGCTCCTTACTGCCTGCCTAGGAGCCTTCGGCGACGTTGCCCCCCGGCGGCAGGTCGGGGTAGGCCGCGTAGATCTCGGCGTACGTGCCGTCCTCGATTATCTCCGCCAGGACGGCGTTGACCGCGTCGAGGAGCTCCTCGTTCTCGGGGTTGACGGGGAAGCCGTAGCGCTCGGCGGTGTCGATCGTCTCGACGACCTCGAGGCCCGTCCGGCTCGCGGCCTCGGAGATGGCCGTGGGCTCGTCGAAGAGGACGGCTGTGACGTTCCCGGCCTCGAGCGCCGTGTACGTGTCGGGCGCCTCGGGGAACGACCGGATCTCGACGCCTTCCGGCAGGTTCTCGCGCGCCCAGATCTCGCCCGTCGTCCCCTGCTGGACGGCGACGACGTCGCCCGAGCTCAAGTCGTCGACCCCGGCGATGTCCGGCGTCTCCCCGGCGTTGACCGTGAGCGCCTGCTGCGCGAGGTAGTACGGCTCGGAGAAGTTGACGATTTGCGAGCGCTCGTCGGTGATCGTCGTCGCGGACGCCACCGCGTCGAAGCGGCCGCCGGCGAGCTGGGTGAAGATCGTGTCGAAGCTCGTGTCGACCCAGCGCACCTCCTCGAGGCCGAGCCTCGACGCGATCTCCTCCATGAGGTCGACGTCGAAGCCGGTCAGCTCGTCCCCCTCGCGGAACTCGAAGGGCGGGAACGGGACGTCGGAGCCGACCGTGAGGACGCCGTCCTCGACCGTCGAGAACTCCGGCAGGCCCCCGGTCTCGCCCGGCCCCGCGCCGGTGTCCGTCGCCTCCGCGCCGTCGGCGCCGTCGTCCTCGTCGTCGCCGCCGCAGCCGACCGCGAGGACGATGACAACAAGCGCGGCGAGCAGCAAGGTCCATCTCCTCGCGGACATGTAGCCCCCTTCTCGGTGCGCCAAGTTTCCGCTCCCCAGGTTAGCGACGCCCGGCCGCGCCCGCCTCAGTCACGCGCGCGTCCGAGTGGCGACGCGGCTAGGAGGCGGCGACGAGCTCGCCGAGGAGCGGCGCCGTGTCGAGCGGGTCGTAGCCGATCCGGTCGGCGACCTCCTCGCTGGTCGGCCGCGTGCCCTCGGCGAAGAGGTCGCGCAGGAACTTCCCGGTCTCCGGCCGCCGCCACCAGTCCGGCCCGACGTCCTCCCGCAGGTGGGCACGGAGCTGGGCTGCCCGGATCCAGGCGCGCAGGTAGTCGGCCGAGTAGAAGTCGCCGTCCATGTCGGCCAGGTAGCCGTCGGGGCGGTAGCGGAAGCCGACGGCCTCCCGGAGGAGGTCCGCGTAGCGCTCGGCGTAGTCCGTGGCGTGCTCGAAGTCGCCCCAGAGCTCGAGCTCGTAGCGGAGCTTGGCGACGTAGCGGCGGAAGAGGAGCACCTCGAGGAAGCGCGCCGCCTCGGCGCGCTCGGCGTCCTCCTCGTCCGAGAGCCCGAAGTGCGCCGCGTGCCACCCCGGCTCGCGGGTGATCGACTCGAGCAGGAAGGAGTAGATCTCGGTGAGCGCGTGGTCCCGCGAGAGGCGGCGGAACGCGTACGGCAGGGCGGGGTCGCACCCCGCGTAGTGCAGGGCGTGACCGGCCTCGTGGAGGAGCGCCTGGTAGTCGTGCAGTCCCCCCTGGGCGCGCGTGATCAGATGGACGACCGAGGGCGGGTCCGAGGCGATGACGCAGGCCCGCGGGCTCTTCTGCGGCCGGTCGTCGAGGTCGAGCCGGATCCGGGTGTCTCCGGCGAGGTCGAAGCCGAGGCCCGAGAGCGTCTCGAGGGAGACCGGCACGGCGCGCTCCTTCGCGTAGAGCCCCGCGAGCGGCGACATCCGGCGGAGGTAGGAGACGTGGTAGGACGCAGGCTCGGCGTCCCGCTCCTCGCCGAGGATCCGGTCGGTCCAGCGCTCGCGGAGAGGTCGCCAGGACTCGACCTGGCGCTCGGACGCGTCGGCGAGCGCAGCCGCGAGCGCCCGCAGGTCGACGGCCTTCCGCCCGGCGCTCCGCCGGACCGGGTCGGGGTCGCCCGAGAGCTCGGCGTCGAGCTCCTCCGCCCGCCGGAGGAGCGCGTGACGGTCACGGTTGAACGCAGCCGAGGCGTCGGCGGCGAGGTCGCCGAGCTGCTCGCGGCCCGCGTAGTCGTCGAGGACCGCGAGCCGGGCCTGGGCCGAGCGCAGCGGCAGGCTCTCGCCGCGGAACTCGACCCGTTCGGCGAGGATCGCGTTCTCGAGCCGGTCGGACTCGTCGGCGAGCTCACGGACGACGATGCCGCCCGCGCAGGACTCGCGGAGACGGAAGAGCCGCTCCTGCGCCCCGCCGGGGGCGGCGGCCTCCGCGGCGCGCAGCGCATCGTGCTGCTCGCGGCCGAAGAGATCCGCGTAGCGCTCGACGATCGCCGCCTGCTCGCTCGTCTCCTTCTCGCCGACGCGGACGGCGCGCGCCTCCTCGGAGCGCTCGTAGAGGAACCGCGCGAGCTCCTCCTCGTACTCCTCGGGTGTCCTGACGACGGCCATCGTGCCCTCCATGGTCTCCTAGATGCCGAGCCGCTCGAGCGCCCTCTCGTCGCGCCGCCACTTCGGCCGCACCTTGACCCGCAGGTCGAGGTACACCGGCCGCCCGAGGAGCAGCTCGACCTCCGGTCGGGCCCGTATGCCTATTGTCCTGATCATAGTCCCGCCCTTCCCGACGACGATCCCCTTTTGGGATGGTGTCTCGACCCAGACGAGCGCCCGCACGCGTCCCTGCTCCCGGTCGAGCTCGTCGAGCTCCACCGAGAGCGCGTGCGGAAGCTCCTCGCGCGTCAGCTGGAGTGCCTTCTCGCGGACGACCTCGGCGATCTGCGCCTCGAGCGGGAGGTCCGTGCGCTGGCCGGGCTCGAAGTAGGCCGGGCCGGGCGGGAGCAGGCCGGCGAGGTCACGCCGCAGCGGCTCGAGACCCTCGTGCCGCAGGGCGCTCACCGGATGGAGCGCATGGGCGTCACCGAGGGCCGCGATGCGCACGATCTGCTCGGCGATGCGCGCCGGGGAGACGCGGTCGACCTTGTTCAGCGCCACGACGACGGGCGGACCGGCCGCGAAGACGCGCTCCGCGATGAAGCGGTCGCCGCCGCCGACGTTCTCGGCAGCCGAGAGGACGAAGAGGAACCCGTCCACGTCCTCGAGCGCCTGGTCGACCGTTCGCTGCATGCGCTCGGTGAGCGCGTCCCGCGGCCGCTGGAAGCCCGGCAGGTCGACGAGGACGAGCTGGTACGGCTCGCCCTCGAGCTCCCCGTTCACGACGGCCGAGATCCGTCGGCGGGTCGTCTGCGGCTTGTCGGACACGATCGCCACCTTGCCGCCGGCGAGCGCGTTCACGAGCGTCGACTTGCCGACGTTCGGGCGGCCGGCGACGGCGACGAAGCCGCTCCTCACAGGACGAAGGAATCGGGCAGGAGCTCGTCCGGCCGCCGGACGAGGAGCTCGCCCTCGTGGAGGAAGGCGACGCGGTCGACCTTCCACTCCGCCAGCCACTGGCGGCAGCCGCCGCACGGCGAGGCGGTGATCCCCACGGCCTCGACGTCCCCGGGGCGGACGCCCTCGGCGGCCGCGCGCGAGAGGGCACAGCGCTCGGCGCAGACGCCGAGCGGGTAGGCGGCGTTCTCGACGTTGACGCCCGTGACGACCCGGCCGTCGCGGAGGAGCGCCGCGGCGCCGACCTCGAACCGCGAGTAGGGGGCGTACGCGTTCGCGGCCGCCTCGCGGGCGGCCTCGACGAGCTCTCGATCGGTCACGCGAGCACCTGGAAGAGGATCAACGTCACGAGCGTACCGAGGACGCCGCCGAGCACGACCTCCGGGACCGAGTGGATCCCCGACTCGACCCGGGTCTGGGCGACGAGGAGGGCCATGACGAGCGCCACGAAGGAGACGACGATCCGCTGGTCCTCGACGATGAACGTGATCGCCGTCCAGCCACCGAAGGCGAGAGCGGCGTGGCCGGAGGGCAGGCCGCCCGAGAGCGGCGTCCCGCGGCGGGTGAGCGCCTTCGTGGCGATGACGATGAGGATGATGAGGATGAGCGCGATCAGCGTGAGGTTGATCGGGGCGTCGCGCACCCGGCCGACGAGGCGCGAGCTCGGCTCCGTGAGGCGGTCGGCGAAGACGAGGTAGCCGACGACGAGCGCGTTCACGGAGGCGATGAGGACGGCGCCGGCGGCGATGTCCTTCGCCACCTTGGCGAGCGGGTCGAACGACGTCGTCGCGAGGTCGATCGTCGCCTCGATCGCCGTGTTCACCATCTCCGCGATGAGGACGAAAGAGATGGCGACGAGGAGCGCCATCAGCTCGAGCTTCGTCACGCCGTAGGAGAAGGCCGCGACGAGAACGCCGGTCGCGACGGCGAAGTGCACGCGCATGTTGCGCTGGGTCCGGAGGACGTGGATGACGCCCTCGAACGCCCAGTTGAGGCTCTGGAGCAGCGGCGGGGTGCGGCGGATGCTCATCCGCCCGGCCGGGCGCGCGAGGTGCTCATGCGGCGTGAGTTCGCTCCCGGCGCTCCATCTCCGCCCCGTGGTCGTACCCGAGCAGGTGGAGGAGCCCGTGGACGAGCGGCGGGCGCCACGCCTCGCCGACGACCTGCGGGCAGAGGACGACGTCGCCGAGCTGGCGCGGCACGCCGGCGGGGAGGTCGTCGCGCGCGTCGATGGGGAACGAGAGCACGTCGGTCGTCTCGTCGACGCCGAGGTGCAGCCGCTTCAGCTCACGGATGCGCTCCGGCGGCTCGAAGACGACGCCGAGGTCACCGTCGGCCACGCCCTCGGCGGCGAGCACCCGCCGGCAGAGGTCGGCGACGGCGGCCTCGTCCACCGGGGCGCCGCTCCGGTTGGCGATCTCGACGTGGATCACCGGCGTCGCTGGGTGCCCGTCTCCTCCGCGTGGCGCTTGTAGGCCTCGACGATCCGCTGGACGAGGACGTGCCGCACGACGTCCTGGTTGCCGAACTCGACGAACTCGATGCCGTCGATCTCGGCGAGGATCCGCGTGACGTGGATCAGCCCCGAGGCCTGGTCCTGCGGGAGGTCGACCTGCGTGACGTCCCCGGTCACGACGACCTTCGAGCCGAAGCCGAGCCGCGTGAGGAACATCTGCATCTGCTCGGGGGTCGTGTTCTGCGCCTCGTCGAGGATGACGAACGAGTCGTTGAGGGTGCGCCCCCGCATGAACGCGAGCGGGGCGACCTCGATCGTCCCGCGCTCCATGTAGGCATTCAGGCGGTCGGCGTCGAGCATGTCGTAGAGCGCGTCGAAGAGCGGCCGCAGGTACGGGTCGACCTTCGCGAGCATGTCACCGGGCAGGAACCCCAGCCGCTCCCCCGCCTCGACGGCGGGGCGCGTGAGGATGATCCGGTTCACCTCGCGGTCGGCCAGGGCCGCGACCGCGAGCGCCATCGCGAGGTAGGTCTTGCCGGTCCCGGCGGGCCCGATGGCGAAGGTGATCGTCCCGGAGCGGATCGCGTCGACGTAGCGCTTCTGGTTCACGGTCTTGGGCGTGATCTTCTTGCCCCGGTGCCGCCAGACGACGTGCTCGAACACCTCCCGCGGGTCCTTGGCGGCGTCGAGGGCGGCGAGCACGGCATCGACCGTGCTCGGCCCGATCGCGTGGCCGCTCTCGACGAGCTCGGCCAGCTCGTCGATCACGAGCCGCGCCGCCTCGACCTTGCGGTCGTCGCCTTCGAGCGTCACCCGGTTGCCGCGCAGCCGGACGGCGCAGTCCATCCGGTCGCGGAGGGCCGTGAGGATGCCGTCGTCGACGGTGGCGAGCTCGGCCGCGACCTCGTTGGAGACCGAGAGAACGTGCTGCAACGATCCGCAGTGTAGATGCCTCCCGGATGCGCCCCGCGTCCCCGACCGCCCGCCCGCC
Organism: Gaiellaceae bacterium; assembly: GCA_035762005.1. GTDB lineage: Bacteria > Actinomycetota > Thermoleophilia > Gaiellales > Gaiellaceae > JAIBJN01. The sequence goes on along the minus strand of DASTQA010000022.1, from coordinate 44,423 downwards.
TCCGGCGCCCACGGCCTCGGGAGAGCGGCGGCGGCGTGCTCGACTCGACCATCCCTGTGCGGGGCCACCCCGTGCCTCCACCCGCTTCGAGCGTAACGCGGAGATTCGCGCGGCTGGGGCGCGAATCGTGCCGGGAGTGCGCCCGAGGCGACCGGGGCCGCGCTCAGGCGAGCTTCTCGCGGACGAGCTGGCTCACGGCCGAGCCGTCCGCGCGGCCGGCGACCTGCGGCATCACGTCGGCCATCACCCGCCCGAGGTCGCGGAGCGACGTGGCCCCCGTCTCGGCGATCGCGTCGTCCACGATGCGCTCGAGCTCGTCCTCGTCGAGGGGGTCCGGCATGAACTCCTCGATGACGTCGAGCTCCTCCTCCTCGCGGGCGGCCTGATCCTCGCGCCCGGCCGAGCGAAACGCGTCCGCCGCCTCGGCGCGGCGCTTGCGCTCGCGCTGGAGCACCTGGAGCTCCTCGTCCTCCTTGAGCGCGCGGCCCAGCTCCTTCTCGGCCGAGCGCAACGCCGCGAGCGTCAGGCGGAGAGTCTCCGTCCGCACCTGCTCGCGGGCGCGCATCGAGTCCTTGAGCTCGGCCTCGATCTCCGCGATCAGGCTCATTCGAACCCCGCCAGGCCGGCTGTGCCGCCGAGGAGGTGCCAGTGCAGGTGGAAGACCGTCTGACCGCCCCCAGCACCCACGTTGACGATGACGCGGTAGTCCTCGAGCCCGGCCTCGCGCGCCGTGTCCGCGACGAACCCGAGCATGGCGGCGGCCTCCTCCGGCGGGAACGCCCCCACCTCGCGGAAGGTCTCCACGTGCCGCTCGGGGATGATCAGCAGGTGGACCGGCGCCTTCGGGCGGATGTCGCGCACGGCCGCGAAGCCCCCGTCCTTGCGGACGTGATCTCCCTCGGCATAGAGGCGGCAGAAGAGGCAGTCAGGCTGCGACACCCACGACTCCTTCCTCTCCGACGTCGACGGCCCTGGCCCGCACGAGCTCCCCCGGCGGCCCCTCCACGAGCCAGGGAGTGTAGTCGTCTCCGTAGCCGCGGCCCGGGCGATCGACGAGGACGATGTCCTCGCTCCCGATCTTCGAGCGCCAGCGGCGTGCGCAGAGCTCGGCCGAGAGGGCTCGCAGGCGGACGCTCCGGCCTCGCTTCACCGCGGCCGGCACGCTGTCCTCCGCGGCGGTGCGCGTGCCCGGGCGGGGGGAGTACGGGAAGACGTGGACCTTCGTCACGCCCGCCTGCTCGACGATCCGGAGCGTCCGCTCGAACGCCTCGTCGGTCTCGGCGGGGAAGCCGACGATCACGTCGGTCGTGAGGTTGAACCCCCCCGCCGCCTCGACCCGCCGCAGATAGGCGGCGGTCGTGTAGCGCCGGCCCATCGCCGCGAGCACCTCGTCGTCGCCCGACTGGAGCGGGACGTGGAGGTGCGGGGAGACCGCGGGCGTCTCCCGCATCGCCCCGAGGAGACGGTCGTTCAGGTGGTTCACCTCGATGGACGAGAGGCGGAGCCGCTCGAGGCCCGGCGTGGCGCCGGCCTCGCGGACGAGCCGGGGCAGGTCGAAGCCCGCCGCTCGGTCCCGGTAGCACCCGAGGTTGATGCCTGTGAGCACGACCTCGCGATGCCCCTGCTCGACCCGCCGCCTCACCTCGCCCAGCACGGCCGCCGCGGCCCGGCTCCTCGACGAGCCGCGAACCTGCGGGATGACGCAGAAGGAGCAGGAGAAGCTGCACCCGTCCTGGACCTTGACGAAGGCCCTGACCCGGTCGAGCCCGACAGCCGCCTGCACGCAGCCGACCGAGCCGACGTCGCCCGCGACGAACGCCGGGGTGCGCTCGCCGCCGAGCCGCACGACGGTCACGTTCTCCGGCAGCTCGCCGAGCCCGTCCCCGGGGAGGCTCGCCGCGCACCCGGTGACGTAGACCCGGTCGGCCCGCGCGGCCGCACGGCGGGCTGCCTGCCTCGACTTGCGCACGGCCTCGTGCGTCACGCAACACGTGTTCACGACCGCGACGTCGGTCGCCCCGAGGGCCTCCGCATGCCCTCCGGCGACGAGGCGCTCGCGGATCTCCTGCATGTCCGTCTGCGAGACCTTGCAGCCGAGGAACTCGACGGTGAAGGTCGCCATGCCGGGCACGATGCTAGCCCAGGAACACGCCGCTCATCGCTCGGCCTCGGCGCCGCCCGAGCGGAGACGCGTGAGCGACCGCTGCTCATCCGCCCGGCGGAGGACGAGGCCGACCCGGAGCCGGTCGGGAGCGCCGGCGAGGCGCCGGCCGGCGTCGGGCGCCGTGGCCTTCACGCGGCCCCCGGCCCGCATTCGGCGGCTCGTCTAGCCGCGGATCAACAGGTCGGCCGCCCAGCCGTCGGCCCGACGGCGCTCGACGGCCCGCCAGCCGGCCGGTGCCGGCCGCTCGGCGGCGAGGTAGCCGGAGGCGACGAACAGCGTGCCCGCGAACCGCTCCGCCGCGCGCTCGACCGGCTCGCGCGCGATGTTGGCCACGGCGACCTCGACGGCCGGAAGCCGGTCGGCGAGCACGTCGGCCCGGCGAACGTCGACGTCGACGCCGTTGAGCCCGGCGTTCGCCCGCGCTGCGGCCACGGCCGCCTCGTCGTCGTCCACCGCGACGACCGGGTCGAAGCCGAGCTTCGCCGCCGCGACCGCCACGACGCCCGAGCCGCAGCCGAGGTCGGCGAGGCCGGCGGGCTCGAGGCCGAGGAGGAGCTCGAGGCAGAGGCGCGTCGTCGGGTGGGCCCCGGTCCCGAACGCGCGCCCGGGATCGATGACGACGGCGATCGTCCCCTCGTCGGGGGCCTCCCAGGAGGGCCCGATCCAGAGCGGGCCGATGCGGACCGGCCGGTGGAAGCTCCGCCACGCGTCCTCCCACCCGGCGCTCACCGGCGTCTCGGCCACCGGGCCGAGCCGCGCGAGCAGCGCGGCGGCGTCGGTCCGCTCGGTGTACGCGGCCAGCTCGAGCAGGGCGCCGTCCAGTCGCTCCTCGAAGCCCTCGGGGAAGAGGGCGATCATCGCCGCCCGCCCCTCCTCCGCCCGCTCGGCCGGGACGCGGACGGCGAGGCGCCGGAGCACGGTCAGCGAAACGCGGACCGGAGCTTCTCGAAGAAGCCGCTCTCCGCGCGGTAGTTCCGTTCGTGCTCGCTCCGCTCGAACTGCTCGAGCAGCCGGCGCTGCTCCTCCGTCAGGTGGCGGGGCACGGCGACATTCACGAGCACGCGGTGGTCGCCGCGCCCTCGTCCCTGCAGGACGGGCATGCCCTCGCCGCGGAGCACGCGGATGTCGCCGGGCTGCGTCCCGGGCTCGAACTCGAGCTCGACGTCCCCGGCGAGCGTCGGCACCGTCGTGGTCGACCCGAGCGCGGCCTGCGTCACCGTGAGGTCGACGCTCGAGACGATGTCGTTCCCGTCCCGGACGAAGCGGGGGTCCGGCCGCACCCGGACGAGGACGTAGACGTCACCGGCGCGGCCCCCGAGCACGCCGGCGTGCCCCTCGCCCGTGAGACGGATCCGCTGGCCGTCGTGGATGCCCGGCGGGACGTCGACCTCGAGCTCGCGCTGCTCCGTCACGCGCCCCGTCCCCGAGCAGTCGGCGCACGGGCTCTCCACGACCTGCCCCGCGCCCCCGCACTCCGGGCATGCCTGCGTCCTCACGATCTGCCCGAAGACGGAGCTCGCGACGGATTGCACCCGGCCGAGGCCCTCGCAGGTGCGGCACGGCGTCGGGGAGGTCCCCGGGGCGGCGCCGGTGCCGCGGCAGGTCGAGCAGGCGACGACGACCGGGAAGGGCACGCTGCGGTGCGTCCCCTGGGCCGCCTCGACGAGCTCGATCTCGACCTCGGCGAGGACGTCGGCCCCGCGGGCCGAGCGCCTGCCGGAGCGGCCGCCCAGCCCGCCGAGGAGGTCGTCTCCGAAGAACGCGGAGAAGATGTCCGCGAGGCTCCCGAAGTCGAAGTCGGTCGGCCGGAACCCCCCGGTCCGCAGCCCTTCGTGCCCGTAGCGGTCGTAGAGCTCCCGCGTCTCCGACTTCGAGAGCACCTCGTAGGCCTCGGTCGCCTCGCGGAAGCGCTCCTGCGCGTCCGGATGGTCGGAGACGTCGGGGTGCAGCTCGCGGGCGAGCCGGCGGAACGCGGACTTGATCGCCCGCTCGTCGGCATCCCGCGGGATGCCCAGGATCTCGTAGTAGTCGCGCCGTGTCGTGGCCACGCGTCTAGCGTACTCCCGGCCCGCGCCGGTGCCCCGCATCAGTCCTCGTAGAGCTCCTCCACGAAGCGCGAGAGCTCGTGCGCTCCCGACCTGACGGCGGCGATCGCCTTCACGTAGTCCATCCGCATCGGCCCGAGGAGGCTGACGGTGCCGAGATTGCGGTGCTGGAGCCCGTAGGGCGCGCCCACGAGCGCGACGCCGACGAGGTCGGGGTCATCCAGGTCGGGGCCGACGCGCACGAACGGCCGCTTCGAGCCCAGGCCCGCGCGCAGGAGGTCGAGGAGCGCGGCGCGGTGCTCGAGGATCTCGAGGAGGCGCCGGTACGTCCGCAGCTCGTCGGCTCGGAACTCGTCGAGGACCCCTGCGGTCCCGCCGACGTAGAGCGTCTGCTGCTCGGCCGCGAGCACGTCGGTGAAGGCGGGGCGCAGGCGCTCGAGGAACGCCCGCTCCCGCTCCGTGAGGGCCTGGTCCTCGAAGCGGCTCCGGAGGAGGCGGGCGCCGACCTGCAGGCCCGCGACCGTCTCGTTGAGGTACTGGCCCGCCCAGTCCGCGAGGCCGGAGTCGACGGGCTCGTCGAAGGCGCAGAGCCGCTTCGTGACGCCGCCGGTCGAGGTGATGACGACGACCATGACGACGTTCGGTTGCAGGAGGAGCACCTCGACGTGCCTGACGATCGTCGTCTCGAGCGGGGGCGCCGAGACGAGCGCGAGCAGGTGCGTGAGGTCCGCGAGCGCTTCCGTCGTGACCCGGAGGGCGCTGTCGACCTGACTCTCGGCCTGCGAGAAGTCGAGGTCGAGGGTCGGCGGCCGCGGCTCGAGGCGGTCGAGGAGCCGGTCGACGAAGAAGCGGTAGCCGCTCTCCGTGGGCACCCTGCCCGCCGACGTGTACGGGTGCGTCAGGAACCCGTGCTCCTCGAGGACGGCGAGCTCGTACCGCACCGTCGAGGACGAGACCCGGAGCCCGGTCCGCTCGACGAGCCTCCTCGAGCCGACCGGCATCCCCGTCGCCACGTACTCCTCGACCACGCGGCGGAGGATGAGCTCCTGCCGCGCCGTCAACCGGATCTCGACTCTCGCGTCCATGGCTCAAAGTGTACTTTTTGCAGGCGTTTCGGCCATGATCTCCGCCGTCACGCCTCCGCCGAGGAAGCGCCCGCGGCGCGTGAGCACGAGACCGTCCCCACGCCGCTCCGCGAGGCCGAGCGACTCCATGCGGGCGAGCCCGTCGCCGTCGATCGCCGTCCGCACCCCTGCGAGCGGCACCGGCTCGTCCAGCCGCAGCCCGAGCATGAGGCGCTCCCGGGCCCGGACGTCGGCGGGAAGCGCCTCGACCTCGCGGGGCGGGCGGCGGCCCGCGCGGAGCGCGCCGACGTAGCCGGCGAGCCCCGGCCGGTTCCGGCGTCGCACGCCCGCGACGGTCGACACGGCGCCCACGCCCACGCCGAGGTAGTCGCGCCCGAGCCAGTACGCGAGGTTGTGGCGCGCCTGCCGCCCCGGGCCGCAGAAGTTGGCCGTCTCGTACCAGCGGTAGCCGGCGGCGACGAGCGTCTCGACGACGAGCTCGAAGAAGCCCTCGAGCGCCTCCGCCTGCCGCACGAGCTCGTCGCCGTGCGCGTGCGCGAAGCGGGTGCCGGGCTTCGCCTCGAGCTCGTAGCAGGACAGGTGCTCCGGGCCGAGCGCGATCGCCTCCGCAAGGTCGCGGCGGACGTCGGCGGGGCTCTGGCCGGGGATGCCGTAGAGGAGGTCGAGCGAGATGTTGTCGAATCCGGCATCACGGAGATCGTAGAAGGCGCGCCGGACGGCCTCCGGACCGGCACGCCGCTCGAGCACGCGCAGCGACCGCGGGTCGAACGTCTGCGCGCCCAGCGAGACGCGCGTCACTCGCCCGCGGCGGAGGAGTCGCGCGAGCCGGGGCGTGACCGTCTCCGGGTTCGCCTCGATCGTGACCTCGCCGGCCGGCGGGAGGGCTGCGAGGAGCTCCGCGAGCGGCCCGGGCTCCGTGAACGTCGGCGTTCCGCCGCCGAGGAAGACCGTCTCCAGCTCGTCCGCGAGCAGCGGCCGCTCGAGCTCGAGCTCGGCCAGGAGCGCCTCCACGTAGGCGGCGTGGCCATCCCTGCGCCCGACGGCGGTCACGAAGTCGCAGTAGCCGCAGCGGTGCGCGCAGAACGGGAGGTGGAGGTAGAGGTGGTGGATGCTCACCGCTTCTCTCCGTCCAGGTTGAGGACGGCGAGGAACGCCTCCTGCGGGACCTCGACCCCGCCGACCTGCTTCATCCGCTTCTTCCCCTTCTTCTGCCGCTCGAGCAGCTTGCGCTTCCGTGTGATGTCGCCGCCGTAGCACTTGGCGAGCACGTCCTTGCGGCGCGCCTTGATCGTCTCCCGCGCGATGATGCGTGACCCGACGGCGGCCTGGACGGGCACGTCGAACATCTGCCGGGGGATCTCCTCGCGCAGCCGGTCGACGAGGGCGCGCCCCCGCGCGTACGCGGCGTCCCGGTGGACGATGAGGCTGAGCGCGTCGACCGCGTCGCCCGCGAGGAGCACGTCCACCCGGACGAGCTCGCCGGGCTCGAAGCCGACGACGTCGTAGTCGAAGCTCGCGTAGCCACGCGTCCGGCTCTTGAGCTGGTCGTAGTAGTCGTAGACGATCTCGGCGAGCGGGAGGTCGTAGACGAGGAGCACGCGCTCCTCGCTCAGGTACTCCATGTGCTGGAAGCGGCCCCGGCGGCCGTTGTTCAGGTCCATGACGGAGCCGACGTGCTCCTTCGGGACGATCGTGGTCGCGCGGATGTACGGCTCCTCGACGAGCTCGATCTCGCGCGGCATGTCGGAGGGGTTGTGCACCTCGACCTCCTCGCCGGCCTTGGTGAGCACGCGGTAGGCGACGTTCGGCGCCGTCACGAGCAGGTCGAGGTCGAACTCCCGCTCGAGCCGCTCGCGCACGATCTCCATGTGCAGAAGGCCGAGAAAGCCGCAGCGGAAGCCGAAGCCGAGAGCCTGCGAGGTCTCGGGCTCGTAGAAGAGCGACGCGTCGTTGAGCCTCAGCCTCTCGAGGGCGTCGCGGAGCTCGGGGTAGTCGTCGGAGTCCGTCGGGAAGAGTCCGGCGAAGACGGTCGGCTTCACGTCCTTGTAGCCGGGAAGCGGCTCGGAGGCGGCACGCTCCTCGGCGGTCAGAGTGTCGCCGACGCGCAGGCGGCTCACGTCCTTGAGCCCGGTGACGACGTAGCCGACCTCGCCGGCCTCGAGCGTGCGCGTGGGGCTCCGCTCCGGCGCGAAGAAGCCGAGCTCCTCCGCCTCGAAGCGCGTCCCCGCGGCGAGCGCCCGCAGGCGCTGCCGGGTCGAGAAGCGCCCGTCGACCATGCGGACGAACGCGACGACCCCGCGGTACTGGTCGTACGAGGAGTCGAAGACGAGCGCCCGCGGCGAGGCCGCCGGGGCGCCCGCGGGCGGCGGCACGCGCTCGACGACCGCGTCGAGCACCGCCTCGATCCCTTCACCGGTCTTGGCCGAGATCCGCAGCACGGCCTCCGGCTCCACGCCGACGAGCTCGGCGACCTCGCGCGCCGTCCCCTCGGGGTCGGCCTGGGGGAGATCGATCTTGTTCACGACCGGGACGATCTCGAGGTCGTTCTCGAGGGCGAGATACGCGTTCGCGAGCGTCTGCGCCTCGATGCCCTGCGCGGCGTCGACGACGAGGACGGCGCCCTCGCAGGCCTGGAGCGCCCTGGAGACCTCGTAGGTGAAGTCGACGTGGCCCGGCGTGTCGATGAGGTTCAGCTGGTGGCCCCGCCAGGCGACGCGGACCGCCTGCGCCTTGATCGTGATCCCGCGCTCGCGCTCGAGGTCCATGGTGTCGAGCACCTGCTCCCGCATCTCGCGGCCCGAGAGCGTCTCCGTCACCTCGAGGATGCGGTCGGCGAGCGTCGACTTCCCGTGGTCGATGTGCGCGACGATCGAGAAGTTCCGGATCCGCTCGAGGCCCATCAGTCCGTTGTAGCGGATCGGCGCCGAAGCGAGAGCAGGGTCTGGAGCTCGCGGACGTGGAGGAGCCTGGCCGCGCCGAGGAAGACGCCGATGCCGGCGAGCAGCGCCATGCCGACGGAGACGACCTGGGCGCCCGCCGAGCGGCCGAGCGCGCCGTCGAGCGCGAGCCAGAGGCCGAACGCCGCCCCGGCCGCGAGCGCCGAGGCCGCCGCGATGCGGAGGTAGGAGGAGACGATCGCCGTCCCGTCCACGCGGCCGAGCCGCCGTCGGAAGACGACGAGCAGCGCACCCGTCCCGGCGATGTTCACGAGCGACGTGGCGAGCGGGATCCCCCAGACGCCGACCCGGTAGAGCGCGGCGTTCAGGGCGACGTTCAGCGCGAGGTTCCCGAGCGCGACCGCGGTCGGCACCCAGGCGGTCTGGAGGCTGAAGAAGGCCCGGTTGAGCATGAGCATCGTGCCGTTGAAGGTCAGCCCGAGGGCGAAGGCCGCGAACGCGGAGGCGACGACCGGGGTTTGCTCGGAGGTGAACTCGCCGCGCTCGTAGAGGAGGCGCACGATCGGCTCGGCGAGCACGGCGCCGACCGCGCTCGCCGGCAGGAGGAGGAAGCCGATCTGGCGGAGACCGAGCGACACGGTCTCGCGAAAGCCGACGAGGTCCTCCCGGGCCGCCAGCCGGGAGAGGCGCGGGAAGAGGACCGTCGCCACCGCGACGGAGAACATCCCCTGCGGGAGCATGTAGATGCGGAAGGCGGCGTCGATCGCGCTCGGAGCGAGGTTCGGATCGACGAAGCGGGCCGCGAAGAACGTGTTGATGACGAGGTTGAAGTTGATGAGGCCGATGCCGAGCGTCACCGGGAGCATGAGCGCGAAGACGCGCTTCACGGCCGGGTCGCGGAGGTCGAGGACGGCCCGGATCCTCCCGTCCCGGCCCCGGAGCCACCAGACGGGCGTCACCACCTGGACGACGGTGCCGGCGAGGACTCCACCGGCGTAGACGTAGAGCTGCGCCTCGGGGTCGTCGAAGCGGGGGGCGACGAATACGAGCGAGGCGATGATGGCGAGGTTCCAGAGCACCGGCATGAGCGCCGGCACCGTGAACTCCTCGTAGGAGTTGAGGATGCCGACGACGATCCCCGAGACGCCCAGGAGGAGGACGATGGGGAAGAGCACCCGCGAGAGGCCCGTGGCGAGGTCCTGGAGGTCGCCGAGGCCGAAGAGGCTCATGATCGCGGGCGCCAGCAGGAAGAAGAGGCCCGTCGCCGCCCCGAGGACGAGGAGGACGAGCCAGACGAGCGTCGAGGCGAGGCGCCAGGCGCGCGCCCGCTGCTCCTTCTCGAGCAGCTCGCTGAAGACCGGCACGAACGCCGCCCCGAGCGCCATGTCGGCGGCGAGGGCGCGCACGAGGTTCGGCACCTGGAAGGCGACCGTGAACGCGTTGATCTCGCCCTCGACGCCGAACGTGCGCCGCACGACGATCTCGCGCACGAGGCCGAGGATGCGGGAGAGCGCGGTGGCGCCGGCGAAGAACGCCGTGGACAGGGCGAGGCGCCGTCGCCTGGGCGCTTCGGGTCCGCCCTCCTCGCCGGTGGTCACGCGCGCGAGGATAGGCGAGCGACCGGAGCCCGGACCGCTGCTACGATTCCCGGCGGCCCCCGGCGGGGCCGTTTCTCCGTATGCCGAACATCAAGCAGCAGAAGCGTCGCGTCGAGACGTCCGCCCGCGAGCGGCTCGAGAACCTGCGCTACCGCTCGGCCGCGAAGACGCTCTTCAGGCGCCTCGAGGCGGCCGTGGCCGACGGCGACGCGGACGCCGTCGCGCGCGCACATCGCGAGCTCGTGCGCTGCCTCGACAGGGCGGCCTCCACCCGCGCCGTCCACCCGAACCGCGCCGCCAGGAAGAAGGCCCAGGCGGCCCGGCTCGTCGCCGGGTCGTAGCGGTCACCGGGATCTCGGGCGTTGCCGGCACGGCGGCCGGAGGTCCGCCCTGCGACACGGTCACGCGGCCCCGGCCGAGTCCAGTCGAGATCGTGACGATTCCGCGCTCTCCCCGTCCCGGTCCGCGCGCCCCGCGTGCGCTTTTCACGACTATGCTCGAAAGCGGGTGGTGGTCCGGGGTGGCCCCCGCACCGCGAGACGCGACGAAGGCGCCGGGGCCGCCGTCGGGGGCGCGCGCCTAACGGCCCGCCGCGTGCTCGGGGGCCCGGACGAGCGCGATCAGCGTGCGCTCGAGCTCGAGCTCGCCGGCGAGCCGGCTCTCCCCCTTGAGCGCCGCGTCGAGCGCGGCCAGGCGGACGACGGCCTCGTCGAGCTCGTCGCGCGAGTAGTTCTCGGCGTGCGCGAGCGCCTTCTTCACCCTGAACTCGTGCTTGCGGAGGCGCTTCGCGATGTCCCGCACGCCGAGGCCCTCGCCGGCGAGAGCCTGCGCCTGGCGGACGAGCGTGACCTGTCCGGCGAGGCGCATCGCCACCGAGAAGGGGTCCGAGCCCTGCTCGAGCTCGGCCTGGCAGGCGCCGAGGGCCGCCGGCAGGTCGCGGGCGCCCCAGGCGTCCATGATCGCCCAGGCCGAGGCCTCGTGCCCCGGGGCCGCGAGGAGCTCGACCTCGGGCCGCCCGACGGGCTCCCCGGCGGCCCAGGCGGCGGCCTTCTCGACCTCGGCCGCGAGAGCGGTCGCGTCCTCGCCCACGATCTCGACGAGCGCCCGCGCCGCGTCGGCGTCCGCGGCGACTCCGAGCCGCTCGAACTGCGCGCGCACCCAGGACGGCAGGTCACGCGGCCGGGGGATGTCGTAGGCGAGGACCTCCCCCGCTCTCGCGCAGATCGCGGGGAGCCCGGATCCCTTGAGGTCGCCGCCGGCGACGAGCGCGAGCACCGCGCCGCCGACCGGGTCGGCGGCGTAGGCGGCAACAGCCTCCTCGTCGGCCTTCTTCCAGCGCTCGACGTCCTCGACGACGACGAGCCGCCCTCCTCCGCCGGAGAAGAGCCCGAGGGAGTTGCACGCCGCGACCGCATCGTCTCCGCTCGCCGCCTCGGCGAAGAGCGTCTCGACGGACTCGGCGCCGAAGCGGGCTCGCAGCCGCTCCAGCGCGCGCCGGATCTTCGGGCGGTCCCGGCCGCTGAGGAGGTAGATCGGGCGGAGCTCGGCCTCGGACACGCCGCGCAAGCATAGTCAGCCGCTCTCGGAGACCGAGATGCGGTCACCGTCCGTCTCGATCGTCACGCGCCCGTCGCGGTCCGTGCGGTAGAGCGCGAGCCCCGGCACCTCCTCGAGCGCGGCAACCGTCGCCGGAGCCGGGTGGCCGTAGGTGTTGCCGCTCCCGACGGAGATGACGGCGATCCGCGGGCGGACGAGCTCGAGGAGGCGCCGGAGGCTGTCGTCCGCCGACCCGTGGTGGGCGACCTTGAGGATCTCGACGGGCGGGGGACGCAGCGGAACGGTCACGTCGGCCTCGGCGTCCGCGGTCAGGAGCGCCTCGACGCCGCCGTACGAGGCGAGCAGGACGACCGCGTGGTCGTTCGGGTCCTCGCCCGGTGATCCGGGCCCGTCGGGCCAGAGAACCCGCAGCCGAAGACGCCCGACGCGGAGCCGCTGGCCGGCGCGCGCGACGAGCACGGGGACGTCCCGGCGGGAGGCCGCGGCGAGGGCGGACTCCCGGTCGGGGCTCGGCGCGGGAAGGCCCGGGTCGACCACCGTCCCCACTGAGACCGTCTCGAGGACGTCGCCCGCCCCGCCGACGTGGTCGCGCTGCGGATGGGTGAGGACGAGCGCAGCGAGACGGTCGACGCCGAGTGCGTCGAGCTGGCCGGCGGCGTCGCCCTCGGGCGGGCCCTGGTCGACGAGCACGGCCCCCTCAGGGACCTCGAGGAGGATCGCGTCTCCCTGGCCGACGTCGAGCACGGTGATGCGAAGACCGCTCGGCGGGGGCGGCGAGTCCGCCGGTGCGCTCCGCCACGCGACGAGGAGCGCGAGGACGAGCCCGGCGAGGGCGAGCGTGCGCCGCGGGCGCGACCCGCGCAGCGCGAGGACGATCGCCGCGAAGAGGACAGCGCCGGCAAGCGTCACGAGCGCGCCGGCCGACGTCAGCTGAGCATGAGGGAGCCCGCCGACCAGCCGCGCGCAGAGGGCGAGGTAGGCCGCCAGCCAGCCGTCGGCCCACGCGAGGGCCGCGGCGGCCTCCGGCAGGACCGGCGCGAGCGCCGCGGCGGCGAGGGCGAGCCCGAGCAGCGGCGCCACGACCGGAGCGGCGAGCGCGTTGGCGGGCACCGAGTAGACGGGGACGGCGCCGAAGTGGAGCCACAGGATCGGCGCGGTCGCGAGGCCGCAGGCGGCCGAGACGGAGACCACGTCCGCGAGGCGCCCGGGGAGCGGGTAGCCCTCGAGCCGCCGGTGGATCGGCGGAACGAGCACGAAGATGGCCGCGACCGCGGCGAACGAGAGCTGGAACCCCGGCTCGAGCAGGCTGTACGGGTTCCAGGCGAGGAGCACGGCCGCGCCGACGAGGAGGAAGTACCAGCGGTCCCTCGGGCGGGAGGCGAGCCAGGCGAGCGAGGCGAGGCCGCCGGCGACGCCGGCGCGCACGACCGACGGCTGCCAGCCGACCGCGAGCACGTACGCGCCCACCGCCCCGAGGGCGCCCACCTCGCCGGCCCAGCGGGGGAGCCCGAGCGCCCACGCGAGCAGGATCATGCCCCCGACGACGTACGCGACGTTCTGCCCGGACACCGCCAGGAGGTGGTAGAGCCCGGACGAGCGGAAGCTCTCGCGAAGCTCGGCGTCGATGCCCTCGTCCTCGCCGAGGACGACGCCGGCGAGAATCGCGCGCCGCTCCCCCGGGGGCACGGTCGAGAGGGACCGCGAGACCGCGCTCCTCAGCCCGTCGGCGATGCCGCCGAGCCCGTCGCGCCGCCCTACGACCGTGAAGCTGCTCGCCCGCAGGACGACGTGGACCCCTTGGCGGCGCAAGTACCGCGCCTCGTCGAACGCGCCCTCCTCGTCGGCAGGGCGCGGCGCCGCGACCGTGGCGACGACGTCGAGGAGCGCGCCCTGCGGCGGCGCCCGCCCCGGCGGCAGGTCGAGCCGCGAGCGCTCGCGCAGCGCGACCGGGCCGAAGCGAAGGACGCGGATCGGCACGCGGACGGCGAACTCGCTCGTGCGGGCCGCTCCCGTGACCTCGACCCGCGCGAGCGCCGCGCGGCCGACCTCGTGCTCGAGGACGCTCCGGTCGAGGATCTCGAGGCGCTGGGCACCCCACCAGAGCCCGGCGAGCGCCAGCCCGAGGCCCAGGAGCGCGGTTCGCCGCGGCTCGTGGACGATTGAGGCGACCGCGAGCCCGGCCGCGCCGAGGGCGAGCAGCGGCGAGGGGGCTCGCGCGGCGAGCGACAGCGCGAGACCGGCACAGAGACAGCCGGCGAGCAGGTGAGGTGCGGGCACGCGGAGGACGCTCCGGCGCAGGGCTCCTCTCGCCGTCGCTCCGGAGGTCACGGGTCGACGAGGGGCCGGAGCTGCTCGAGCCGCGCGGGACCGATCCCCGGCACGGCGTCGAGCTCGTCGACGGAGCGAAACGCCCCGTTCGCCTCGCGGTAGTCGATGATCTGCTGGGCCGTCACGGGCCCGACGCCCGGAAGCTCGTCGAGCTGCTCGAGCGTGGCCGAGTTCAGACTCACCTTGACTCCCGGCGAGCCGCCCGGGCCGGTTGCGGCCGGCGCGCCGGCGGCCGGAGCCGCGGTTCCGGCGCGGGGGACGACGATCTGCTGCCCGTCGGCGACGGGAGCGGCGAGGTTGACGAGGTCGAGGGCGGCCTTCGGCCCGGGACCGCCCGCGAGCCCGATGGCGTCGTCCACGCGGCTCGCCTCCGGCAGACGGTAGAGGCCGGGGCGAAGGACGGCGCCGGCGACGTGGACGACGACCTCCCGGGCCGGCTCCTCCTCGACCTCGAGCGTGGCCGCCTCGACCGGCGGCGCGGCCCGCTCGCCGGTGCCGCCGAGTGCGACCCTCCCGGCCAGAACGAGGAAGGCGAGCAGGGCGAGCGAGTAGGCGAGCGCTCGCCCGCGTGAGATCGACGGCATTCGCACGCGCTATCCCGGCGTCGTGTACGTCACGACGAGCCGGGGCCTCGCCTCCGCGCTCGGGTGGCTCGTGGAGGCCAGGTAGGGCCCGCCGTAGCCGTAGTCTTCGTCGCCGTCCTGGAGCTTCACGAGGAGGCCGTCGTTGCGGGCGAGCTTCTCGTGCCAGGCCCGGGCGAGCCCGGTCACGTTCCAGCTCAGCCGCTGCGGCGTCCAGCCGGCGAGGACGACGGACGCGTCGAGAACGTGTGGGTCGAAGTCCACCTCCCGCTCGCTCGTCCAGCTCTTGGAGAGAATGCGATGGACGTCGAGGACGTACCCCAGCTCGCCGCAGGGCCTCTCGCCGAGCCTCGGGGCGATGCACGTCCCGTCGTGGTGGAGCTCGAGGCGTGCGTCGAGGACCTCGGCGCCGCCGGGCAGCCGGGAGATCGGGAAGCGCAGCGCCGAGCGCCACACCTTGCCGTCGGCGCCTCCCACCGGCAGCCGCGGCCCGTCGTCGCGGTAGCAGCGCTCCTCCCAGTCGTAGCCCCAGTCGCACCAGAACGGAAGCCCGAGGTCGGCTGCGGCGGGAAGCGAGACCGTGAAGGACGGCGCGGCCGCGGCAGGGAGCGGCAGCGACGCCGCAGCACCGAGGAGCAGAAGGAGGACGGCGCGGCGCATGCCGACGATGCTGCCGCGGAAAGGCGCACACGTGGCGCACGGAGTGTGCCGGAAGCGTGCGGAGACGCGCGGCGGTAAGACTGCCGCGATGGTGTGGGTCCGGAGTCAGTGGCAGAACGTCGTCCGCGGTTTCTGGTTCTTCCCGGGCGTCGTCGCGCTCGGGGGGGTGGGGCTCGCGCTCGCGCTCCTCGAGGTCGACCGCGCCGCGGGCCCGGACGGCCTCGCTGGAGCCCTCGCCTTCGACGGCGACGCATCGGCGGCGCGCACGATCCTCGGCACGATCGCGGGCTCGCTCATCACCGTCGCGGGCCTCGCGTTCTCGATCACGGTCGTGACGCTGCAGCTCGTGGCCGGGCAGTTCACGCCGCGGGCGGTGCGGAGCTTCCTCGGCGACCGGCCCAGCCAGCTCGTGGCCGGGGCCTTCGTCGGCATCTTCGCGTACTGCCTCCTCGTCCTGCGTGCGGTTCGCGACGAGGACGACGACTTCGAGGGGTTCGTGCCGGCGCTCTCCGTGACCGTCTCCATCGCCCTCGGGCTCCTGGGCCTCGTGCTGCTGCTCGTCTTCATCCACCGCATCACGCAGCTCGTCAAGGTGGAGAACATCGCCGCCCGGATCGCGCGGGAGACGACGCAGGCGATCGACGAGCTCTATCCCGAGCCCCACGGAGGCCGCGCGCTCCCGGAGGCCGACGAGGGGCCGGACTCCTGGGCGCGGACGGCGGAGCCATGGGTCGTGCGGCCCGAGCGGCCGGGCTACGTCCGGTCGATCGCGCTCGCTGAGCTCACCGGAGTCGGGCTGCCCCCGGGAGCCCGGGTGCACGTCGCCGTGCGCCCGGGCGACGCGGTCACCCGCGCGACTGCGCTCATGGAGGCCTGGCCGCGCGCGGCCGCGGAGGAGGCGGCGGAGCGGCTGCGCGGCCTCGTCAGCGTGCAGAGCGAGCGTGACGTCTCGCAGGACACCGGCTTCGGGATCCGCCAGCTCGCCGACCTCGCCGTCAGGGCGCTCTCGCCGGGAATCAACGACCCGACGACGGCGGTCACTAGCATTGCGTACCTTCGCGACGCGCTCGAGCTCCTCGCCGTGCGCCGGTTCCCCGACCGTTTGCGGCGCCTCGAGGGAGACCTCGTCGTCCACGCCGAGGCGCACGGCTTCGAGTCGCTCCTGCGCGAGGCCTTCGCCGAGATCGGCCTCTACGCACGCTCGAACGCCCGCGTCGTCCTCGCGGTCCTCGACGCGCTCGCCGGCGTCGCGTCCGCCGCCGAGGAGGCCGGCGCCGGGAGGCGGGCGACCGCGGCGACCGCCCTCGCCGAGGAGGTCGGTCGGCCGGCCGTCGCGGAGGCGCGGACAGAGCGTGACCGGGCCCTCCTCGAGGCGGCGCTCGCGCGCGCCGGCGCGGCGGGCGGGCGCTAGCCGACGATGCAGGGGCCCGGCGAGACGGGCCGGAGTCGCTCCCCGGCGGCGTGGAGGACGAGGTCGACCGGCACGGCGTAGCCGCCACGACCCTCCCTCGTGCCCGCGAAGATCATCGCCACGACGCGACCGCGACGGTTGACGACCGGGCCGCCGCTCTCGCCGGGCTGGACGCGGCCCCGCAGGGGCACGACGACCCGCGCTTGCACGCGCCGCCCGTAGGCGTCCGGCGAGAGCACGGTCCGCGAGTCCCCGGCCGTCCCGGCCGTCGCCGTCAGGGGCCCGTCGCGCGGGTAGCCGAGGAGCGCGACCGACTGCGGCAGGTCGGCCGCGGCGGCCGTCGGGAGCGGCGCGACCGCGAGCTGGTCGACCTCGAGGAGCGCGATGTCGTTCGTCGCGTCGACGTAGACGGTCCGGGCGGAGAGCGTCTGGCCGTTGCCGACGAGGACCTCCGTGCTCCCGTGGCCCGCGACCACGTGCGCGTTCGTGGCGACGAGGCCGCGCCGCACGATCCAGCCGGAGCCCTGCGTGCCGAGGCCGCACGCGGTCCCCTCGATCTTGACGACGGCGGCGGCGGCGGCCCGCGCGCCGGGGCTGCGGAGGACGCTCGGGTCGGGCGGCGGAAGCGGCTGCTCGAGCCCGGGAAGGAGCGGGAGCGGGTCGAAGCGGTTGAGCGCCTGGAGGACCGCCTCCGGCGGCACGGCGCGGAGGAGGCGCGGCAGGAGGACGGAGCTGCGGACCTCGGCGCGCAGGCCGAGCGCGGGCTGGTTGAGGGCGACGACGGCGACGAGCCAGCCGACCGCGAGCGCGATCAGCCCCCCGAGCAGGATGCCTCCGACGCGGTCGACCACCGCGAGCGCCGGGCGGGCGGCGAGGAAGAGCCGCGCCGGCCGGCCGAGCGCCGAGGCGAGCGTCCCGAGGAAGAACGCGCCCGCGAGCGCGCCGACGAGCCCGGCGATCGGGAGCCACGCCGAGTTGTCGGGGAAGAGGTGCGGGGCGAGGAGCGAGCCGACGACGGCGCCGACCGCGAGCCCTCCGAGCGAGAGCGCCTGCGCCGCGAGCCCCCGGCTCGCGCCGAGCACCGAGAAGCCCGCCACGGCGAGGAGGAGGAGGACGTCGGCGGCGTTCACCTCCTGAGCCTACGGAACGCCGCCGTGGGCACGCCGCCCCTGGTCCCGGCCGGGCCCGGCTCAGACGACGAGGTTCACGAGCTTCCCGGGGACGACGATCTCCTTGCGGATCTCCTTCCCGTCCAGGTGCGAGCGGACGCGCGGCAGCTCCTTCGCGCGGGCGACGAGCTCGGCCTCCGGCATGCCCACCGGCACCTCGACCCGGTCGCGGACTCTGCCGTTCACCTGCACGACGAGCTCGAAGGTCTCGTGCTCGAGGAGCGCCGGGTCGGCCTCCGGCCAGGGCTGCGTCCACAGCCGCTCGTGGCCCAGGCGCTCCCAGAGCTCCTCGGCGACGTGCGGCGCGTAGGGCTGGACGAGGCTCACTGCGGTCTCGGTCGCGAGCCGCACCTCCCCCGCCCGCTCCGGATCGTCCTTCGCCCGGTAGACGTCGTTCACGAGCTCGCTGATGGCCGCGATGGGCGTGTTGAACTGGAAGCGGCGGCCGATGTCGTCGGTCACGCGCGCGATCGTCTCGTGGGCCCGCCGCACGAGCGGCGCGTCGTCCGGGTGCGCGACCGCGCCGCGCCCGGCGACCTCGAGCCCGAGCCGCCAGAGGCGGCCCAGGAAGCGGGACATGCCCTCGATGCCGCGGTCCTGCCACTCGATGTCCTCGTCCGCGGGCCCGATGAAGAGGATGTAGAGGCGAACGGCGTCCGCCCCGTGCCGGGCGACGATCTCGTCCGGCGAGATGACGTTGCCCTTCGACTTCGCCATCTTGGCGCCCAGGTAGTGGATCATCCCCTGCGTGAAGAGCCGCAGGAACGGCTCGCGGAAGCCGAGCAGCCCGACGTCGTTCAGGACCTTCACGAAGAAGCGGGCGTAGAGCAGGTGGAGGATCGCATGCTCGACGCCGCCGATGTACTGGTTGACCGGCAGCCAGTAGTCCGCGATCCGCGGATCCCACGGCGCGCGGTCGTTGTGCGGGTCCGTGTAGCGGATGAAGTACCAGGACGAGTCGACGAACGTGTCCATCGTGTCCGTCTCGCGGCGCGCCTCGCCGCCGCAGCGGGGGCACGCCGCTCGCACCCAGTCCTCCGCCGCGGCGAGCGGCGAGCGCCCCTTGGGCACGTACTCCTCCACCTCGGGCAGGAGCACGGGCAGGTCCTCCTCGGGCACCGGGACGACGCCGCAGCGGTCGCAGTAGACGATCGGGATCGGGCAGCCCCAGTAGCGCTGGCGGGAGAGCAGCCAGTCGCGCAGGCGGAAGCTCACCGCCGGCCGGCCGAGGCCGCGCCCCTCGAGCCACTCGACGATCGCCGGCTTCGCCTCGGCGCTCGACGTGCCCGAGAACTGCGCCGAGTCGACGAGGCGCTCGTCCTCCGAGTGGCCGACGAAGGCGGCTCCCTCGTCCGGCTCGCCCCCAGCGGGGACGACGACGACCCGGACCGGCAGCTCGAAGCGGGTGGCAAACTCGAAGTCGCGCTCGTCGTGGGCGGGCACGGCCATGATCGCGCCGGTGCCGTACTCCATGAGCACGTAGTCCGAGACCCAGATCGGCAGCCGCTCCTCGTTGACGGGGTTCGTGACGAAGCGGCCCGTGAAGACGCCCGTCTTCTCCTTCTCCGGATCGGCGCGCTCGGCGGCGGGCCGGAGGGCCGCGTGGCGGACGTACTCGAGGACCTCGTCCTCGTGCGGCGTGCCCGCGACGAGGCTCGGGACGAGCGGGTGCTCGGGCGCGAGCACGAAGAAGGTCGCGCCGAAGAGGGTGTCCGGCCGGGTCGTGAAGACGGGCAGGTCGACCTCGGTCTCCTCGATGTGGAAGACGACCTCGGCGCCCTCCGAGCGGCCGATCCAGTTGCGCTGCATGGTGAGGACGCGCTCGGGCCACGACTCGAGCAGGTCCATCTCTTCGAGCAGCCGGTCGGCGTAGGCGGTGATGCGGAAGAACCACTGCTCGAGGCTCTTCCGCTCGACCTCGGCGCCGCAGCGCTCGCAGTGGCCGTCGATCACCTGCTCGTTCGCGAGCACTGTCTGGTCGACGGGGCACCAGTTGACCCCGGCCTCCTTCCGGTACGCGAGGCCCTCGCCGAAGAGCTTCAGGAAGAGCCACTGCGTCCAGCGGTAGTACTCCGGCTCGTGGGTCGAGACCTCCCGGTCCCAGTCGATCGCCCAGCCCATGCGGTGCATCTGCTCCCTGATGGCGGCGATGTTCCGCTCGGTGACGAGACGCGGGTGCCCACCCTCCCTGATGGCGGCGTTCTCGGCCGGGAGGCCGAAGGCGTCGTAGCCCATCGGCCGCAGCACGCGGAAGCCGCTGCGCCGGCGCACGTGGGCGATGACGTCGCCGAGCGTGTAGTTCTTCACGTGCCCCATGTGGAGCTCCCCGGACGGGTACGGGAGCATCTCGAGGACGTACGTGTGCCCGACGTCCTCCTCGCCGGGCGCGACCGGGTTCGGCACGGCGAAGGCGCGCTCGCGCGCCCAGACCTCCTGCCACTTCGGCTCGATCGTCTTCGGGTCGTATCGCTCGCTCACGTCCGCTCCGGACACAAAAAACCTCTCTTTCGAGAGGCGCTGGGGAGAGTCGGGCGACCGCGGTCGCCTGAGGCTCTCCCGGGGCTAGGTAAGGGCGGCTGCCATTCCGCCTCGAAGTCTAGCGCGCGTCGGGTCCGCCGCGGTAGCGGCCCGGGCAACGGGGGTAGAGCGAACGCGACAGCGACGAAAGGAATCCGATGGCGACCTGCGACGTCTGCGGCAACGAGTACGACAAGAGCTTCGACGTGACGATGGGCGGCGAGACGCGCACCTTCGACAGCTTCGAGTGCGCGATCCACGCGCTCGCGCCCACGTGTCCCCATTGCGGGTGCCGCGTGATCGGCCACGGCGTCGAGGCGGACGGGCAGATCTTCTGCTGCGCGCACTGCGCCGAGACCGCCGGCGTGACCGGGCTCCAGGATCGCGTGTAGCGGCGCGTCGCCTGGCAGAATCGCCGGGTGGTCGCCACCTACTCGATCGCCGCCTGCGACCTCGAGCGGCGCGAGTGGGGGGTCGCCGTCCAGTCGAAGTTCCTCGCCGTCGGCGCGGCGGTCCCCGCAGCCGAGGCGGAGGTCGGCGCGGTCGCGACGCAGGCGTGGGCGAACCTCGCCTACCGGGCGGACGGCCTCGCGCTCCTGCGGGACGGGCTCCCGGCCGAGGCCGTCGTCGGCCGCCTCGTCGAGGCAGACGACGGGCGCGACCAGCGCCAGGTCGGCGTCGTCGACCGCAGCGGCGGCGCGGCGTCCTACACCGGCCGGGCCTGCCTCGAGTGGGCGGGCGGGCGCACGGGGCCCGGCTTCGCCGCCCAGGGGAACATCCTCGTCTCGGGCGCGACGGTCGACGCGCTCGCCGAGACCTTCACGGCGGGCGGCGGCGAGCCGCTCGCCCCGAGGCTCCTCGCCTGCCTGGCGGCGGCCCAGGCCGCGGGCGGCGACCGGCGCGGTCAGCAGTCCGCGGCCCTCGTCGTCGTGCGCAGGGAAGGCGGCTACGGCGGGACGAGCGACGTCGCGGTCGACCTGCGCGTCGACGACCACCCCCGGCCGGTCGCCGAGCTCGAGCGGCTCTACGGCCTCCACGACCTCCTCTTCGGGCAGACGCCGGAGGAGGAGTGGCTCCCGGTGGACGCGGCGCTCGCGGGCGAGCTTCGCGAGCGTCTCGCGGCGCTGGGCTACGCGCACGACGACCTCCGCGCGGCGCTCGAGGCCTGGGCGGGGACGGAGAACTTCGAGGAGCGCGTGCGCGGCGCCGAGCGCGTCGACCCGGTCGTTCTCGAGCAGCTGCGCCTGCGCTCGGACCGGTGAGACGCGAGAGGCCCGGCCGTCGCCGGGCCTCTCGCTGGCAGGCAGGCGTCCCTGGGCGCCTGTTCGGTCAGGCCACCGGACGCGAGACGGCCGTCTCCGTCCCGGCGCGCGCCCTCAGGGCGCCACCGAGCGCGAGGATGATGAAGCCGATGCCGGTGAGCAGCAGCGCGACGCCGACGACGATGCCGAAGAGCGCGAGCCGCTCGGCCATGTAGGAGACGTTCAGGGCGGTCGAGAGCGCCGTCGCCGTCACCCACGTGTTCCGGTTGGCGTTGGCAACGGGGTTCCCTTCCTCGTCGGTGAGCGCGGCCTCCTCGTCGCTCGTCCCCGCCGGGTTCTCCGGGTCGTCGGCGGCGAGGAAGCGCCCCATCTCCGCGTAGGTGAGGCCACCGGAGCCCTCGAGCGCGTGGACGCGCATGTACTGCGCGAAGCAGCGCGCCTCGTCGCCCGTGTTGATCTCCTCCTCGGCGACGTCGCAGTCGGGAATCGGGACGTTCGTGAGCTGGGCCTCCGCCAGCGCCGCCTCCGTGTCGGCGGGGTTCATGTCCTCCGAGCCGACGATGTTCTCCCGCGCGAGCTCGTCGCGCGCGGTGTTCCTCGCGTCCATGCTCATGACGAGCGCTCCGATCCCGAACGCGATCAGGAGGACGCCCGAGAGCACCCCTCCCCACTCCAGCAGCCTTCTCTTGGTCGACATTCCTCTCTCCTTGTGCTCGGTGCCTTGTCGGAGGTTGGCCGAGTGAGGCGGCTCCTCCATCCGGGCGCGTACCGAACCTCCCTGCGGCCCGCCCTCAGCGCCTCTGCGGTTTTCCCGCACGCTGGAAGTCGGCTGCGATGATTGCAGGCATGGCGGCTGACCCGAACGCCCGCACGGAGGGGGAGGGCGTGGAGCGTGCGGTCACACCGCTCGAGCTCTTCTTCGACCTCGTCTTCGTGTTCGCGCTCACGCAGGTGACGGGGCTCATGTCGGAGGATCCGACCTGGGCGGGCCTCGGCCGCGGCCTCCTCGTGCTCGCGGCCCTCTGGTGGACCTGGGGCGCCTACGCCTGGCTCACGAACGAGATCGACCCCGAGGAGGGCTCGTCTCGGCTGGCCGTGCTCGGGGCGATGGGCGCGATGTTCGTCGCAGCCCTGGCCGTCCCGCACGCGTTCGGCGACGACGGCGTCCTCTTCGGGGTCGCGTACCTCGTCGTCCGTCTGCTGCACATCGTCCTCTTCTCCGAGGCGACCCCGAACATGGACGTCCACGAGGCGGCGGTGCGACTCGCGCGCACGGCCGTCCCGGCGCCGGTGCTCCTCGTCGTCGCGGGCTTCCTCGACGGCGGAGCCCAGATCGCCGTCTGGGTCGTCGCGCTCGCGATCGACTACTCCGGCCCATACGTGTTCGGCGTCCGCGGGTTCTCGGTGTCCGCGGACCACTTCGCCGAGCGCTACGGCCTCGTCGTCATCATCGCGCTCGGGGAGTCGATCGTCGCGATCGGGATCGGCGCCGCCGGCATCGAGCTGTCGGCCTCGGTCGTCCTCTCGGCGCTCCTCGGGGTCGCCCTCGCCTCGTCGCTTTGGTGGGCGTACTTCGACGTCGTCGCGCGCGTGGCACGACGGAAGCTCGTGGAGGCCCGAGGCCACGATCGCGCCCGCCTCGCCCGCGACGCCTTCAGCTACCTGCACCTGCCGATGTTCGCCGGGATCGTGCTCGTCGCCCTCGGGGCGAAGAAGGTGCTCGGGCACCTCGACGAGCCGCTCGAGACGGTTCCCGCGTTCGCGCTCTGCGGCGGGGTCGCCGTCTTCCTCCTCGCCCACGACGCGATTCGCCTCCGCAACGTCGGCACGGTGAACAGCCGCCGGATCCTCGCCGCCCTCGTCATCCTCGCGCTCGTCCCGGTCGCGACGCGGGTGGACGCGCTCGCCGCGCTCGCGCTCGTGACGGCCGTCTGCGCCGCCCTCATCACGTACGAAACCGTCCGCTTCCGCGAGGCGAGGGCGAGCATCAGGACGGCCGGCTGAAGACTCGCCCGCCGCCCCGCGCGCCCGGAACCGCAGCGACGCGGTTCAGGAGCCCGGGGTAACACCCGGGCCAGAGCCGCGCTCCCCGGCTCCCGCGCCCGTCGTTGTCACGAACTCGGAGAGCAGCGGCCAGTAGCGATCCGGCACGTCCAGCCACGGGAAGTGGCCCGCCCCCTCGACGATCTCGAGCCGCGCGCGTCCTGCGGGGAGGGCAGCGGCGATCTCGCGGGCGGCGGCAACCGGGGTGGCGGGGTCGAGCTCGCCCGCGCAGACGAGCGTCGGACAGTCGACGAGGGCGAGCAGCTCGAGGGCGTCGAACCCGCGCATGAGCTCGAGGCCGGGCGCGTGCAACTCGACGTTGACGACCGTTCGGGCCTTCTCCCGCTCGCCGGGGACGCGGGGACCGAAGAGCCGCCAGCAGCGGGCCCACTCCTCCGGGGACACCGACCGGCTCTCGCCGCCGTAGACGCGCTCCGCGATCGCGGCGACCCTCGTCGCCCCCGGCCCGGCGGAACTCCTCGACGAGCCGGCCGACGTCGAACCGGGCGGTCGTCGACTGGAGGACGAGCGCCGCGGCGTGGCCGGATGGCGGGCCCCGTAGACCATGGCGACGAAGCCGCCGAGGGAGTGTCCGTAGACGACCGGCCTGGCGATGCCGAGGACGCCGCAGAAGTCGCGAACGAGGTCGGCGCACGTCTCGAAGCCCCAGGCCCGCCGCGTCGCCCCAGTCCGAGCGGCCGTGTCCGGGCAGGTCGAGATAGACGACCTGCGCCACGTCCGAGAGGCGTGCGAAGTCGGGCTTGAAGCACGAGTGGTCGAAGCTCCCGGGCCCGCCGTGCAGGAGCACGACCGTGGGCCGCTCGCGCATCGTCGCGCCGTGCCGCACGAGCGCGGCGCCCTCGACGTCGAACCACAGGCGTCTCCCGTTCACCTCGACGTGCACCGACTCCTCCTCTCCCGGGGCCGGATTCCGCCCCGTGCGGCGCCGAGGGTACTCCGCGCTCGGCCGACGCGAGCGGGAGAGAGCGCGCGTCGGGCCTGCATCTCGCCTCCCCCGCCGCGGCCGGGCGCGGCCGAGCGGCGTTCGGACGCTATGGAGCCAGCGGGATTCGAACCCGCGACCTCTTGGCTGCCAGCCAAGCGCTCTCCCAGCTGAGCTATGGCCCCGCGCCCGGCAACTCTAGCGCACGGCGATTCCGTCGCCCGGTTTCCGGGGGCGGGCGAGCGGGCAGGCGACAGGCGTGACCGAGAAGTCCGACTACAGCCCCGTCGTCGAGCAGGCGCCCGAGCCGGAGCGGCGCCGCGAAGGCCGCTTCGCGAAGACCTTCCTCCTCGGGGCGCACGCCTTCTGGCTCTACGCCCTCCTGCTGGCGGGCGTGATCGTGCTCGTGATCTACCTGCTCGGCGGCTTCGGCGAGGGCGGGCTCGACCGCTAGCGCGCGGCTAGCCGGCGGCCGCCAGCTCGACCGACGGGACGTCGCCCCAGAGCTCCTCGAGCCGGTAGTACTCCCGGGCCTCGGGCGTGAAGACGTGGAGCACGACGTCGAGGTAGTCGGCCAGGATCCAGGTCGCCTGCCGCTCCCCCGCCACGCTGCGCGGGACGAGACGCTCCTCGCGCTTCAGCGTCTCACGGACCTCGTCGTAGACGGCCTTCGTCTGGCGCGAGGTCTGCCCGCTGCACACGACGAAGAAGTCCGTGTAGGAGCAGACCGGCCGCATGTCGAGGATGACGACGTCGGCGGCGAGCTTCTCCTGGGCGAGCTCGGCGATCCGGCGGGCGAGCGCGATGGGCGTCAGCGGCCTGGCATCTCCTGGGTCAACGGTGTCAGCGTAGCTTTGCCCTCCCCGACGGGTCAACAAC
Source organism: Gaiellaceae bacterium (assembly GCA_035762005.1). Lineage (GTDB taxonomy): Bacteria > Actinomycetota > Thermoleophilia > Gaiellales > Gaiellaceae > JAIBJN01. Next base: position 19,284 of record DASTQA010000022.1, on the reverse strand, counting down.
CCGATCGTAGAGGCCGAGCTCGGCGATGCGGCGCGCCACCGCGCCGGGCACGAGGCCGTCGAGCGGCTCCCCGCGCGCGGCGCGGGCGCGGACGTCCGTCGAGGAGACGTCGACGGGGGGAATCTCGAAGAGGTCGACGCGCTCCGGGTGCGCCAGCGCCGCGAGCACGGCCTCGAGCGTCTCGCGTGAGTGCCCCGGGCGGGTCGCCACCCCCAGGCGGACGTGCTCGAGGATCCGGTCCGGCTCGCGCCAGGAGAGGAAGCTCGCGAACTCGTCGGCGCCCACGAAGAAGACGGTGTCGCCGGAGACGAAGCGCGGGTCGGTCACCGTCTCGACGGTGTAGGCGTGCGGGTCGAGGACGACCTCCGTGCGGGGCAGCCCGGCGAAGGCGAGGCGCGCGAGCTCCAGGCGCTCCTCCACGCCGGTGGGGACTGCCTTGTGCGCCGGCTCGGCGACGACGAGGACGCGCAGCCGCTCGAGCTCGAAGACCGAGAGCGCGGCGCGCGCGAGCGCGACGTGGCCGACGTGCGGCGGGTCGAACGCGCCGCCGAGGAGCCCGGCCGTCACTCGCCCTCGAACTCGACGACGTCGCCGGGCCGGATGCCGACGGCCCGCAGGTCGTCCTCGCTCGCCTCGCCACGGACGCGGTAGCCGCGGTCGGTCCGGAAGATGCGGGCCGACCGGCGGCGGGGCGGCCTCGGCCGGTAGACGAGGAAGTCGGCGAGCTCCTCGTCGGCCGGCGCCGCCGGGGCCGGCTCCGGGACGAGCGCGAAGAGCTGCCGCGTCAGCTGCTCGATCCCGCGGCCCGTGGCGGCGGAGGTGGGCACGACGGCGAGGACGCGCTCGTCTTCGAGCTCGAAGGCCGGCACCTCGTCGACGAGGTCGACCTTGCTCAGCACGACGATCTGCGGCCGCTCCGCCAGGCCGGCGCCGTACGCCTCCAGCTCGCGGTCGATGGCGCGGAAGCGCTCCGCCGCGTCCCCGGTCGCCTCGATCACGTGGAGGAAGAGCCGCGCGCGCTCGAGGTGCGCGAGGAACTCGTCCCCGAGCCCGACGCCCTCGCTCGCGCCCTCGAGGAGCCCTGGGACGTCGGCCACGGTCAGCTGCCTGCCGTCGGGAGCCTCTACGGTGCCGAGCACGGGCGCGACCGTCGTGAACGGGTACTCGGCCACCTTCGGCTTCGCGTTCGAGATCCGGCGCAGGAGCGAGGACTTGCCGGCGTTCGGGAAGCCGAGCAGCGCCGCGTCGGCGAGCAGCTTGAGCCGGAGCTCGAGCTCGGCCTCCTCACCCGCACCGCCGACCTCGGCGAGCCGGGGCGCCTGGTGGGTCGGCGTCGCGAAGCGGCGATTCCCGGCGCCGCCGCGGCCGCCGTGGGCGACGACGACGCGCGCCCCCGCGTGGGCGAGGTCGGCGAGCAGGCGACCGTCGGGATCGAACACCTGCGTCCCCGCCGGTACGCGCAGCTCGACGTCGGCGCCGGCGGCGCCCTTCCGGTTCGAGCCCTCGCCGTGGCGTCCCCGGGGAGCCCGGAAGCGCCCGCGCCGGCGGAAGAAGGAGAGGTCGCGCAGGTCGGGGTCGGCCACGAGCACGACGTCGCCGCCGTCGCCGCCGTCGGGGCCGCCCCTGGGCACGTACTTCTCGCGCCGGAAGCTCAGCGAGCCGTCGCCGCCCCGGCCGCCCTCCACGCGGATGCGCGCCCGGTCGTCGAACATCGCCGCCGACTCAGGCGACGGACACGACCCGACCGTCGCCGCCCGTGCGGAAGGTGACCTTCCCGTCGCGGGTGGCGAAGATCGTGTGGTCGCGGCCGAGCCCGGTGCCCGGGCCGGGCCGGAAGCGCGTGCCGCGCTGGCGGACGACGATCATGCCCGCCTTGATCTCCTGGCCGGCGAAGACCTTGACGCCGAGCCGCTTGGACTCGGAGTCGCGCCCGTTCTTCGACGAGCCCAGTCCCTTCTTGTGGGCCATCCCTAGCTCACTCCTCGCTCTTCTTCGTCCTCGGCGTGCTCTTGCGCGTCGGCGCCTTCCTTGCGGTGGTCGAGGTCGCCTTCCCCGCGGTCGCCCTCTTCGCGGCCGGCTTCTTCGCCGCCGGCTCCTTCTTCTTCGCGGCGGTCGACGAGCGCGACGAGCGCGTTGTCCCGATCGCCTCGATCTCGATCCGGCTGAGCCGCGCCCGGAAGCCGTTGCGGCGCTTGTAGCCCGTGCGCCGGCGGTGCTTGCCGACGACGATCTTCTTCCCGAGGACGTGGGCGGCGACCTTCGCGGTCACCCGCCGGCCGTCGAGGTCGTCCCCGAGGAACGCATCGCCGTCGCCTCCGACCATGACGAGCTCGGGCGTGAACGTCTTGCCCTCGTCGTAGGGGACGCGGTCCACGAGCAGGTACTCGCCCTCGCGAACGCGGTACTGCTTGTTCCCGATCGAGATGACGGCGTAGGTCATGGAGGCTCCGTAACAGGAAACGAGCGGGCCGAGCCCGCTTCGCCGTCAGTCTAGCCGGGCTCCTCGGCGCCCGCAATCGGCTCGGCCGGCGTCTCCGCGGCCGCCTCGCCCTCGACGGCGGGCTTCTTACGCCGCCGCCGTCCCCCGCGCGTGCCCCGGCGCGTCTTGCGCTTCGGCTTCTCCTCGGCGGGGACGTCGCCGTTCGCGCTCTGCCCGCCCTCTCCCTCGGCCTCGCCCTCCCCGGCGGCCTCGACCGCGGCCTCGGCCTTCTCGGCCGGGACGGGGGGCGTCGCTCCCGCGCCGTCGCCGGCGCCGTCGGACGCGGCCGCCGCGGTCGTCTTGCGCTTGCGGCCGCGGCCGCCGCGCGTCCCGCGGCGGGTCTTCTTCTTCGGCTTCTCCTCGGCGGGAGCGTCGGCCTCCGCGCTCGGCTCGCCGGGCTCGGGGGCCTCCTCCAGCGCCTCGTCCAGGACCTCGTCCTCGAGCGCGACGAGCGCCTGGCCCTTCCGGGCGCGGGCCGGCCGGCGCGTCGGCGCCGCCTCCTTCGGCTCGAGGCCCTCGATGTCCCCGACCTTGCCCTCGGCGAGGATCTCGAAGCGGTCGAGCCGGAAGGACTTCTTCGTCTTGAAGGCGAAGCGCCTGCCCGTCTCCCGCTCGAGCTCGAGCAGCCGGGAGCCGTCGGGCCCCGAGAGCAGGCGGGCGACGTCGGAGTGCATCTCGACGAGGAACGCCTCCGCCTTCGAGCCCGCGATGCGGCGGCGGAGCTTGCGCTCGGCGTCGACTGCGTGCGTCTCCGCCGAGACGATGACGCCGTCGCCGGCGCAGGTCGGGCACGAGACGGTGAGGATCTCGCGCGGGCCGTCGGTGACGTTCTGGCGCGTCATCTCGACGAGTCCGAGCGGCGAGATCTCGACGACGTAGGTCTTCGTCCGGTCGCGCTCGAGCTCCTCGTTCAGCGCCTGCTCGACGAGCTGGCGGTTCTTCGGGTTCGCCATGTCGATGAAGTCGATGACGATGATCCCGCCGATGTCCCGGAGGCGCAGCTGGCGGACGACCTCGGTCACGGCCTCGAGGTTGTTCTTCGTGATCGTGTCCTCGAGGCGGCCCTGCGACGACTTCCCCCGCCCGCCGACGAAGCGCCCGGTGTTGACGTCGATGACGGTGAACGCCTCGGCGTAGTCGAAGATGAGGTAGCCGCCAGAGGGGAGGTCGACGCGGCGGCCGAGGGTCGAGCGCACGGCCTCCTCGACGCCCGACTTCTCGAGCAGCGGCTCCTTCCCCGTGTAGCGCTCGACTCGGGCGGCGAGCTCCGGCGACGTGCGCTTGAGGTACCCGACGATCTTCCGGTACGTCCGCTCGTGGTCGACGAGGACGCGCTCGAAGTCGCGGATGAACAGGTCGCGGACGATGCGCAGCGGCAGGTCCGCCTCCTGGTAGACGAGCGCCGGGGCCCTCGTCCGCGAGGCGCGGCTGCGGATCGTCCCCCAGAGCTTGAGGAGGAGCTTCAGGTCGCCCGTGAGCTCCTCCTCGGAGGCGCCCTCGGCGGCCGTGCGGACGATGAGCCCGCCCTCGGGCAGCTCCAGCCCCTTGCAGATCTTCTTCAGGCGCTCGCGCTCGGCGTCGTCGAGGCGCCGCGAGACGCCGATGCCGTCGCCGTAGGGGGTGTAGACGACGAAGCGGCCGGGCAGGGAGATCTCCGTCGTGAGGCGGGCTCCCTTCGTCCCCATCGGGTCCTTGACCGCCTGGACGAGCAGCTCCTCGCCGCGCGAGATGAGCTCCTGGATCTTCTTGCCGTGCCGCTTCCCCTCGAGCTCGGGCACGACGATCTCGTCGACGTAGAGGAAGCCGTTCTTCTCGAGGCCGATGTCGACGAACGAAGCCTCCATGCCCGGGAGGACGTTGTCGACGACGCCCTTGTAGATGTTCCCGGCGACCGTCCAGCGCTCCGGGCGGCCGAGGTACACCTCGGCGGGCTTCCCGTCCTCGAGCACGGCGACGGTCTGCTCGCTCACGTCGACCGAGATGAGGATCTCCTTCTTGACGTCGGGCCGCGCGGCCCGCGGCGTCGCGGTCGCGCGCTTCGCAGGCGCCCGCTTGCGCCGCTGGCGTGGCTGCTCGGCCTGCCGCTTGCGCTCGGGGCCCTTCTTCGCGGCGGCCGCCGGCGTCGCCTCGGCGGCCGGCGTCTCGACCTTCTTCTTCCGCCCGCGGCCGCCGCGGCTTCCGCGGCGGCGCCGGGCCGGCTTCCGCTCAGTGTCGTCCGCGGGCCCCTGCGGGGCCTTCTCCTCCTGCTCGGGAGCTTCGGGAGCCGCGGCCTCTGACGGCGCCTGCTCCTCGCGCTTCCTCCAGCGAAACCAGGGCAACGTTGTTGTCTCCTTTCGGGCGCACGCCGCGCTCCGCGCCGGGCAGGCGCTCGTCGAGCCGCAGCGTGTCAGCCACAAATCTCATGTGATCTCGGCGCCGGGCCTCACTCGCCCCAACGGGGCTCGGTGCTCCCTGCGCATCCCCCTCAGCGTAGCAGCGGATCCTACGCCGCCGCCGGGCGCAGGCCCTCGCGCTTCCGCTCGACGGCCCGCAGGCGCTGGTGCAGACGCGCCCACGCCCAGGGCTCGACCTCGTCGTAGCGGCCGGTGCAGCTCTCGGCCTGCGTCGCCTCGAGGTACTCGAACCAGGCGTCGGCCTCCTCGATGAGGAGCGCCTCGCGCATGTCCTCGCGTTCCATGCGCGCGTAGGCTAGGACCGGGACCGGACGGAGTCCGCGAGCCTCCTTGCACCGCCCGCGGCGAAGTACGCCGTCGCGGCCTCTCCGAGCGCCCGCGTGGCGGCGAAGGCGATCGCGCCCTTCAGCGCCCAGCCGAGGCCGGGGACGACTCCCCCGAGCTGGCGCGCGACGGTGCGGAAGCCGAGCCCGGCGCCGACGACCGTGAGGATCTCGACGGCCCGCTCGCGGTCGAGCTCCTCCCCGTGGGCGGCGCCGATGCGGAGCACCATCCGGATCTGGTTGAGCGTCAGGACCGGAAAGTCGGCGCCCGGGATGAAGATGGCCGCGCCGAGCACGCCGTTCTGGACGGAGAACGACTTCACGATGCCCGCGACGACCGCCGGCCGCAGCGCAGGCAGGTGGGCGGCGAGCTGGTGGCTGGCGTCCCCGGCCCGCTCGGCGACGCGCTCGGCGATCGTGTCGAGGGGCAGCGGGGCGCCCGGTGGCACGGCGACGACGTCCGTCGCGAGGACGAAGGGAACGTCAGGCACGTCCCCGGGGGGCACGCCGGCCAGCACGCAGACGACCTCGACGTCCTTGCGGCCGGCGAGGCGGAGGATCCGCTCGTCGTCCTCGCTCGCCTCCGCTCCCGCGACGAGGTGCACGAGGACGCGCGCGCCCTCGAGGTCGTAGGGCGACGGCGCCCGCCCGGACAGGTCGCGGACTCCGTCCGGGTCGCCGCCCTCGACGAACGCGTCGTGGACGGCGCGGGCAAGCTCCGGCGTGCCGGTGAGGAGGAGCGGGCGGAAGTCCTCCGCGGCCACCCGGAGCTCCTTGACGACGCTCCAGACGGCCGTCGGCTTGAGCGGCAGGCCGGCCACGGCTAGCGGAGACCCGCGAGCCGGCCGCGCACGTGGACCGCCTCGAGCATCCCGATCATGATCAGCGTCGTCAGGAGCGAGCTGCCGCCGTACGACACGAGCGGCAGGGGAATCCCCGTGACGGGCGCGATCCCGATCGTCATGCCGACGTTGATGAAGAACTGGATCAGGAGCGCGAACACGATCATCCCGGCGACGACGGCCGAGAACAGGTCGCGGGCGACCGCGACGATCTTGACGCCGCGCCAGATCACGATCGCGTAGAGGAGGAGCAGGATGGACGCGCCGAGGAACCCGCGCTGCTCCGCGAGCGACGAGAAGATGAAGTCCGTCGAGTGCTCCGGCAGGTAGTTGAACCGCGTCTGCGTCGCGTTCGCGACGCCCCGCCCGTCGATCCCGCCCGAGCCGACCGCGGTGATCGACTGGTTGACGTTGTAGGTCGAGCCGCTGGGATCGACGTCCGGGTCGACGAACCCCGTGAGCCGCTCGCGCTGGTACGGCTCGAGGACCTCGACCCCCGCCGAGGGCAGGAACCAGAGGAGGGCCGTCGCGACGAGGCCGGCGACGGCGGCGAGCACCGCGAGGTGCCGCCACGGCGCGCCGCCGAAGAAGAGGGCGCCGACGACGCAGGCCCCGTACACGAGCGACGTGCCGAAGTCGGGCTCCTTGAAGACGAGGACCGTGAGCGGCGTGGCGAGCCCGAGGACCCCGAGCGTCGTCCGCCACTCCCCCATGCGATGGCGTCGCTCGGCGACGAAGCCCGCGAGCACGACGACGAGGACGAGCTTCCCGAGCTCGGACGGCTGGAAGTTGAAGAAGCCGATCTCGATCCAGCGCTTGGAGCCCCGCACCTCCTCCGCGAGCGCGAAGACGGCGACGAGGAGCACGAGCGCGAGGCCGTAGAGCGGGACGCGGACACGGCGGTAGACGTTCGGGTCGACCGCCGCCGCGAGCGCGAAGAGGAGGCCGCCGACGGCGACGTAGACGAGTTGGCGGAAGACGTAGAAGTCGGGGTCGCCGGGGACGTCGTTGCGCGTCACGGCCTCGAGGATCCAGAGGCCGTACGCCACGAGCCCGGCCGTGGCCAGGAGCAGGAGGTAGTCGAGGTGCCGGAGGAACGCGCCCAGCTCCCACGCCGCCGCCTGCGCGCGCGTCGGCTGGGGCACGCGGTGGACCGGCGTCGCCATCAGTCCGACTCCTGGATCGAGGCCGAGTAGCTGCCCGGCTCCACGTCGAAGTAGTCCTCGAAGACCTCCAGGGCGACCGGCGCGGCCGCCTCGCCGCCGTGGCCGCCGTTCTCGATCACGGCGCAGACGGCGACCTCCGGCCTCGCGTACGGCCCGTAGCCGCACCACCACGACTGGTCGCGCAGGCCGGCGAAGCCGGGCAGGCGGACGAACTTCTCCGCCGTCCCGGTCTTGCCCGCGATCTCGACGGGGAAGGCGCCGAAGACGCTCTGCGACGTTCCGTAGGTCGCGTGGGTCGCGTCGTAGAGGCCTTCCTGGACGGTCTGGAGGGCGTACTCGTCGATGCCCACCTCGCGCGCGGGCTTGGGCGTGTAGGGCCTGATCACGACGGGCGCCTCCCCCTCGTTCCGGGGCTCCTCGACGGCCTTGACGAGGTGCGGCTCGACGAGCTTCCCGCCGTTCGCGATCATCGCGTACGCCCGCGTCATCTGCAGGGGCGTGACGAGGAGGTCGCCCTGGCCGATCGCGAGCTGGACGGAGTCGCCGCTCGTCCAGATCTTGTCGATCTCCGACTCGAACGTCTTCTCGCGCCAGGCCGGCGTCGGCACGAGCCCCTTCTCCTCCGGGCCGAGGTCGATCCCGGTCGGCCCGCCGAAGCCCATCCTCCTCGACCAGCGCTGGAGCGGGGAGTCGGGCCGCTCGTAGAAGCGGAGGGCGACGTCGTAGAAGTACGTGTCGCACGAGTTCGCGAGGGCCGTCGTGAGCGTCATCGGCTCGTTCCTGAACGGGTCCCAGTTCATGAACGTCTGGCCGTCGATGACCGCTTTGCCGGTGCACTGCACGATCTCGTCCGTCCGCAGCAGGCCCTCCTCGAGCGCCGCGAGCGCCGTGATCGGCTTGAACGTCGAGCCGGGCGGATAGATCCCGGCGATGGCCCGGTTGAGGGTGGGGTAGTTCTGCACCGGGTCGGCCAGGCGCTCGAGCTCGCGCTCCTCGACCGTGCCGACGTAGACGCTCGGGTCGAAGGTCGGGTTCGACGCGAGCGCGAGGATCTCGCCGCTCCGCACGTCCATCGCGACGAGCGCGCCGCCGTCCGCAGCCCACTCGCCGTTGTCGTGCGCGAGCCGGACGCCGAAGGCGAGCGCCTCCTCGGCCGTCTGCTGGAGCTCGTCGTCGATCGTGAGGCGCACGTTGTCGCCCGACTCCGGCAGCTGGCTGAACTCGCGCTCGCTCGTGACGCGCCCGAGCGCGTCCACGAACACCTGCCCGAGGCCGGGGAGACCGCGGAGGTACGTGTCGTACGCGGCCTCGATCCCCGTCTGGCCGATACGGTCGCCGGCCGCGTAGCCGTCCTTCTCCTTCGTCTCGAGCTGCTCGGCGGAGATCTCGCTCACGTAACCGAGGATCTGGGCGGCGATCGAGCCCTCCTCGTAGCGGCGCAGGTACGTCTCGGTGATCTGGATGCCGGGGAACTCGCTCTGGTGCTCCATGAGGTAGGCGGCCTTCAGCTCGCCGACGTCCGTGCCGACGGTCACCGGCGTGAGCGGGTCGCTGCGGATCCGCTCGCTCACGGTCGCCTTCACCTTGCCGAAGCGGACGCCGAGGAGCCGCGAGAGCCGACGGAGCACCCGGTCGCGCTCGGCGACCGGCGTCTCCTCGAGGGCGGCGGGCCAGATCTGCACGAGCGTCCCGGGCATGTTCGAGACGAGGACGTCCCCGTCCCGGTCGATGATCGAGCCGCGCGGCGCGCCCAGGCGGAAGCTGCGGATCTGGTTGTTGCGGGCGTCCTCGAGGTAGCGCTCGCCGGAGATGACCTGGAGCGCCCAGAGGCGGAAGAAGAGCGCGGCGAAGACGACGATCGCGAGCACGCCGAGCACGGCGATCCGGAGCGCGAGCTGCGGCGTGAAGCGGTACGGCTCCTCGACCCGCGGGTCGGGCGGCAGGAAGCGCGGCGCCCGGGTCCCCGGATCCCGGACGGTGCTAGACACCGGCCGCCGCCCCCTCGCGGCGGATGCGGAGCCGTGGCGGGAAGAGTCGGGCGGCCAGCCCGTAGAGCGGGTAGGCGAGCAGCATGTTCAGCGCGAGCGTCGGAACGAGGACGCCGAGGAAGAGGTGCGACGCCGGGACGGTCAGCCCGAGCATGAAGTGGAGGACGGCCGAACCGAGCGTCACCCCGACCGTCGCGAGCGCGGCCGCGATGAGGAGCGGGTGGGCCGAGGCACGCGTCGTCAGCTCACCGAAGCGTCCCGTCGCGTAGCCGGTGACGGTCAGGAGGAGCGACGTGAGCCCGAACGTGCCGAACGAGGCGGTGTCGACGATCAGGCCCACCCAGAAGCCGGCGGCGGCGCCGTAGACCGGGCCCCGGAGCAGGGCGAGGGAGACGAGCGCGACGAGCACGACGTCCGGGTGACCCTCGCCGACCTCGATCCACTCGGCGATCGAGAGCTGCACGAGGGCGGCGACGAGCAGGAAGCCCGCAGCCTTGAGTGCGTCCGTCGTCCCGGTCACGGCCGCGTCGACTGCCCTGCCCTCGCCCCTCTCGCCTTCGCGGGCTTCGCGACGCGCGGCTTCTCGCGGAGGACGATCACCTCCGCGAGCGAGTCGAAGTCGACGAGCGGCGCGATCTGGATCCGCTTGTAGAGGTCGACGTCCTGCTGGCCGACGGACTTCACCGTCCCGATCGGGATCCCGCGCGGGTAGAGCGACTCGAGCGGCCCGCTCCGCCAGCCGGACGTGACGACGAGGTTCCGCTCCTCGACGAGCTCGTCCTTCCCGACCCGGTCGAGGACGAGGGACGAGGCGCTCATCCCGTGCCGGACGATCCCGGCCGCGTCGCTCTCGAGGACGACCGCGGAGACGGCGCTGCGCTGGTCCGTGATGAGCATGACGTTGGCGCTGTTCGACGTCACCTCCGTGACGCGGCCGACGAGCCCGTCCGGCGTGACGACGGGCGCGTTCTCGCGGACGCCGGCGTCCGAGCCGGCGGCGACGACCACCTCCTGCTCGTACGGCGTCGGCGGCCGGGCGACGACCCGCGCGACGATCGGCTCGTAGTCCTCCGGGAAGGTCGGGCTCCCGAGGTAGGCGTCGATGCCGCCGAGGCGCTCGTTCTCGCGCGCCTCCGTCTGGGCGGCGACGAGCGCGTTGCGCGTGTCCTCCAGCTCGCGTCGCAGCTCGTCGGCCTCCGCCTTCGCAGCGAAGAGCTCGGAGACGTAGGCCCAGCCGTCCCGGAACGGGCGGGAGACCCGTTCCCCCGCCACCTCGAACGGCATCAGCACCGAGACGCCGATGCGCTGCGCCGCGTGCAGCGGCCCCTCGTCCGACTCGCGGAAGTAGACCGTGATGAGCCCGAGCGAGACGAGCACGAGGACGGCCGCGACGAGCCGCGCCCTGAAGGCGCGTCCCGCTCGCGAGGATGGGCCCTCACCGCGCCGGACGGGAGCGTCCAGCACCGGGAGCCGTGCTGTGCGTTGCCGGGGCACGGAGTCGACCAGTGTAGTGAATCGCCCGGAAACCGCGGGCCGGCCGCGGCTCGCGCGACCCGACGGCGCCTAGCGGCGGCGGCCGTTCCGCTGCCGCGCCTTCGCGGAGCGGTGGATGACCTCGAACTCCTCCAGGCTGCGGCCGGAGCCGACGGCGACGCACGTGAGCGGCGACTCGGCGAGCTGGACCGGCATCTGCGTCTCCTCCCGGAGCCGCTCGGCGAGGCCCGTGAGAAGCGCCCCGCCGCCGGCGAGCACGATCCCACGGTCCATGATGTCCGCGGCGAGCTCCGGCGGCGTCTTGTCGAGCGTCGACTTGATCGCGTCGATGATCTGGTTCACCGGCTCGTCGAGCGCGCGGCGCACCTCCTCGGACGTGATGACGACCGTCTTCGGGAGGCCCGTGAGCATGTCGCGGCCGCGCACCTCGGCGGAGACCTCCTGCGGGAGCTCCCACGCGGAGCCGATCTCGAGCTTCAGCTCCTCCGCGGTCTGCTGGCCGATGAGGAGCTTGTACTCCTTCTTGATGTGGCCCATGATCGCCTCGTCCATCTCGTCGCCGCCCACGCGGATGGACTGCGAGACGACGATGCCGCCGAGCGAGATCACGGCCACCTCGGTCGTGCCCCCGCCGATGTCGACGATCATGTTCCCGGTCGGCTCCGAGACCGGCAGGCCGGCGCCGATCGCGGCCGCCATCGGCTCCTCGATGAGGTAGGCCTGGCGGGCCCCGGCGCTCAGGGTCGCCTCCTCGACGGCGCGCTTCTCGACGCCGGTGACGCCGCTCGGGACGCAGACGACGACCCGCGGGTGCGCGAAGCGGTTGTGGTGGACCTTCTGGATGAAGTGCCGGAGCATCTGCTCGGTCACGTCGAAGTCGGCGATGACGCCATCCTTGAGCGGGCGGATCGCAGAGATCGTCCCGGGCGTCCGCCCGAGCATCCGCTTCGCCTCGATGCCGACCGCGTGCACGTCGCCCGTCCGCTGGTCGATCGCGACGACGGAGGGCTCCGAGAGCACGATGCCGCGCCCACGCACGTAGACCAGCGTGTTCGCGGTGCCCAGGTCGACGGCCATCTCCCGCCCGCCGAACCCGCCCAAGTAACCCCAGAAGCTCATGAAGACTCGGGTGAGTGTAACGACTGCCCCCTCCGCGTCCACCGCGCCCGCCCCGGTGCCTGGCACCGGGACGTGTCGCGAAAGACCCGCGGAGGTGAGAGAGAAGAGGCGGGCACGCTGTTTCGGAGACGTCGGCACCGTAAGGTCGCGGCGTGCCACGAGCCCCACGTCCCCGCCTCGCCAACGCGATCTACCACGTGACAGCCCGCGGCAATCGGGGCGAGGAGATCTTCCTCGCGGACCGCGACAGGCACCGGTTCCTCCAGCTTCTCGCCAAGACGGTCTCGGCGCACGAGTGGAGGTGCGTCGCGTACTGCTTGATGACGAATCACTTCCATCTGATCCTCGAGCTCCCGAAGCCGAACCTCGCCGAGGGCATGCACTCGATCAACGGCGTCTACGCCAGGTGGTTCAACTGGCTCCACGGCTACGAGGGCCACCTCTTTCAGCGGCGCTATCACGCGGTGGTCGTGGAGAGCGATCACCACCTGCTCGAATCGTGCCGCTACGTGCTGCTGAATCCCGTCAGAGCCGGGGTCACGCGGCATCCGTGGGAGTGGAGATGGAGCAGCTACCGCCCGACAGCAGGCCTCGATCCGGCGCCGGCCTTCCTCGCGGCCGACCGCCTTCTGTCCTACTTCGGGCAAGAGACCGCGAGGGCTCGGCTCGCGTTTCGGACGTTCGTCGCGGAGGCGCCGCCCGGCCGCCGTCCGTTCTAGCCACGCCTTCGTGCCTGGCACCAGGGCGTGGCCGTGGGGGACGGGGCTCAGCCGACGCCGTAGGTGCCGGCGAAGCGGTTCGCGAGGAGGCGGACGAGGACGGCGGCCGGGAGGCCGACGACGTTGAGGTAATCGCCCTCGATGCGCTCGACGAGCCGCGCGCCGAGGCCCTGGACGGCGTAGGCGCCCGCGCGCCCGCGCCACTCGCCCGACGCCACGTACGCGGCCACGTCGCGGGGCGTCAGCGGACGGAAGGTCACCCGCGTCTCCTCGTGCTCGACCGCCTCCCAGCCCGGCGTGACGAGGCAGAGGCCGGAGACGACGACGTGCGTGCGGCCCCCCAGCCGCTCGAGCATGGCGGCCGCCTCCTCCTCGCCTTCGGGCTTGCCGAAGACCTCGCCGTCGAGCACGACGGCGGTGTCGACGCCGAGGACCGGGCGGTCGCCCGCCTCCCCGGCGAGCGAGCGCGCCTTCCCGCGGGCGTGTGCCCGGACGAGCGCGACGGCGCCGGCCCCCGGCTCGTCGCGCTCCTCGTAGCGCGGCGACGCCACGTCGAAGGGCAGGCCCAGCTGCTCGAGGATCGCCCGGCGCTGGGGCGAGGTGGACGCGAGCAGGAGCGGGGGCGCCGGCGGGACGCTCACGGGCCGGGCTTCCGGGCCTTCCAGATCTGCTCCGACGGCCACCGGCGCGCCCACCAGCGCTCCGGCAGCGCCGGGTAGGGATGCGGCTCGCCGGACGCCGGCGCCCGCACCTCGACGAGGTCGACGACCTCGAGGCCGCACCGGCGGAGCAGCCGGATCCAGTCGCCGTAGCCGAGGTGGAACTCGACCGACCGGTCTCCCGGCCACTCGAGGCGGTGGAGCCCGAAGTAGGGTCGCAGGAGCTCCGTCCCCGGGGGCGCCTCCTCGTCGGGCGCGCAGAGGATTGCGAGCGTCCCGTTGACGAGGAACGCGAGCTCGCCGCCGGGCCGAAGGAGCCGCGCCGCCTCGGACACCCATGCGTCGGGGTCGGCCCAGATGGAGGCGCCGTACTCGGACACCGCCAGGTCGAAGCTCGCGTTCGGCAGCGGCACGGCCTCGGCGCTCGCCTCGACGAGCGGGAAGCGGAGCCCGAACTCCGCCTGCATCCGCCGCGCGGTCTCGAGCTGTGCAGGCGTGACGTCGACCCCGACCGGCCGGGCGCCGCGGCGGGCGAGCCAGGCCGAGACGTAGGCGGTCCCGCACCCGAGCTCGACGACGTCGAGGCCCTCAAGGCGCTCGGGGAGGACGCGGAGCTCGCGCTCGGGGACGCCCCAGACGCCCCAGGTTAGCTCCTCCCTCGCCCAGGCGCGGGGCGCCCGGCCCGCGTACTCCGGCGCCCACGCCGTCCACTCCTCCCGGTTGCGGCGCGCGTGCTCCGGGAGGGTCACGTCTTCCGTGCCCGCCAGATCTGCTCCATCGGCCAGCGCCGCGCCCACGCCGTCTCCTCCTCGCTGCGGTACGTCGAGGAAGCGCCCTCGGGCGGCCTCACCTCGAGCAGGTCCTCGACGACGAGCCCGTTCGCGCGGAAGAGGCGGATCCACTCGCCGTAGGGCAGCTCGAAGAGAACGGTGCCGTCGTCCTCCTCAATCCGGTGGAGGCCGAAGTAGTCGCGCTGGAGCGTCGACGTCAGCCGGTCCTCCGCCGGCGACCAGCAGACTGTCTCGATCGGGGTGCCGCCGCTGAAGGCGAGCAGGCCGCCGGGCCGGAGGAGCCGCGCGGCCTCGGGCACCCAGAGGTAGGGGTCGGAGAACCGGTTCGCGCCGTGGTCGGCGAAGACGACGTCGAAGCTCGAGTCGACGAGGGGCACGGACTCGGCGCTCGCGTGCACGAGCGGGAAGTCGACGCCGGCCGCCGCCATCGCCGCGCGCGCGTGCTCGAGCTGGCGCGCAGAGTTGTCGAGCCCGACGACGCGCGCCCCGCGCCCGGCGAGCAGGATCGACCACTGCGCCGCCCCGCAGCCGAGCTCGAGCACGTCCCTGCCGTCCACGACGCCGAGGACCTGGAGCTCGGCCTCGGGAAGCTGCCACATGCCCCAGCGCGGCTCGGGACGGCCGATGTGCTCCCCGTGCTCGGCCTGGTAGGCGTCCGCAGCCCGGTCCCAGAAGGCGCGGTTGCGGGCAGCGTGCTCGCTCAGCCCGTCAGACAATCTCTCCGTCGGAGAACCAGAGCGCGATCTCGCGCGCCGCCGACTCCGGCGAGTCGGAACCGTGCACGAGGTTGTCCGGCATGGCGAGCGCCAGGTCGCCCCGGATCGTCCCGGGCGCCGCGGCCACCGGGTTCGTCGCCCCCATGGTCGTCCGCACGACGCCGATCGCCGACTCGCCCTCGAGCACGAGCGCGAGCGTCGGCGACGAGGTGATGAAGTCGACGAGCTCACCGAAGAACGGCTTGTCCGTGTGCTCCTCGTAGTGGCGTGCCGCGAGCTCCTGGTCGACCCGGACGAGCTTCGCGGCCCGCACGTCGAGGCCGCGCTGCTCGAAGCGCGCGAGGATCTCGCCCGCTAGGCGACGCTGCATCGCGTCCGGCTTGATCAGGACGAGGGTGCGTTCCGCCATTCGCGCCGACGCTCCTCCTCGGCCTCCTCGCGCTTCTTCGCCTTCCAGAAGATCCAGCTGACGAAGCCGAGGACGAACCAGGGGATGATCATCGCCACGAGGGCGATGATCGACACGACGAGCGACCCCTCGTCCGGCGCGTGCATCTGCGCGAGCAGCTCCACCCGGGCAGGTTAGCCCGAAAGGTTCTCGACGGCGCGCGGAGACTCGACCGGCGTCTCGCAGAACGGGCAGATCTGCCAGAGCGGCTCGAGCGGCGACTTGCAGCGCCGGCACGCCTCCTTGAGCTTCGTCGTGCACACCGGGCAGGCGAGGTACGTCGGCTCGACGGCCGCGCGGCAGACCGGGCAGCGCTCCGCGGCGTCGAGGCTCTCCTCCATCGCCTTGATCTCGAGCTCGCGCTCCCGCACGTCCTCGAGGTACTCGGGCGGCCGGAAGAACATGTAGAGGAGCGGGCCCACGAACGGCGGGAAGATGCCGAGCGCGACGGCCATGGCCAGGAGCCACGGGTCCTCGATGCGCCGGCGCGCGTCCTTGTAGACCCAGTAGGCCGACGCGAGCCAGAAGACGACGAGGAAGAAGAGCGTGACGTTGCGGATGACGAGCCAGACCTCCGAGTCGAAGAAGTCCTGGAAGAACTCCAGCGGGTCGCCGTCGTCCTCCGCCGTCGTCGTGGTCTGTGCGAGGAGTATGTGCCAGAGACTCACAGCAGGATCTTTCCTACGAACCACCCGGCGCCAAACGAGATCGCCACGATCGCGAAGAGCACGATCGCCGCGAGGACGAAGACGCTCAGCCGCTCGCCGACGCTTGCCATGGTAGACGGGAGGGGCGGACGGAGGCGAGATCGGCGAGCAGGTAGAGCGAGCCGGTGACGAGCACCGCCCCCTCGGCGCCCGCGAGCTCGCGGGCGCGAGCCAGGGCGAGGGCGGGGTCGGCGACGGTCTCCACCGCCGGGAAGTACGGCCGGCCGAGGGCGGCGAGGTCCTCGGCCGGGAGCGCGCGCGGGCTCGAGGAGGCGGTGGCGACGAGCCGCGAGCCGAGCGCCGAGAGCGCCGCGAGCATGCCGGCCGGCTCCTTGTCCGCGAGGATCGAGGCGACGACGACGTACTCCGCCCGCGGCAGCCGCGGGAGCAGGTAGCCGAGCCCCGAGAGGTTGTGGGCGCCGTCCCAGATCTCGAGCGGCGACTCGCGCACGCGCTCGAGCCGGCCGGGGACGTGCAGCTGGTCGAGCGGCGAGGCGTCGATCGCGCGGCCGAGGAAGCACTCGGCCGCGGCGTGCGCCAGGCCCGTGCTCGAGCCCGACACGACCGTGACGGCGGAGGCGCCGGCCGCGCGCGCGGCCTCCTCCCACTCGGCCTCGCCGAGGACGACGAGCGCGCCCGCGCCGACGACGGCGAGCTTCTCCGCCGCGATCGCCTCGCGCGTCTCGCCGAGGACCTCCGTGTGCTCGAGCGCGACGTTCGTGAGGACGACCACGGGCGCGCGCAGCACGTTCGTCGCGTCGTGGCGGCCGCCGAGCCCGGCCTCGACCGCCGCCCCCTGGACGCCGGCCTCCGCGAACTCGGCGAAGGCCGCGGCCGTGATCGCCTCGAACTGGGTCGCGCCGACCTCCTCGGCCGCCGCACGCACCCGGCCGAGCGCGGCCTCGAGGTCGGCCTCCTCGCCGCCCACCCGGACGCGTTCGGGCCAGCCGAGGACGTGGGGAGACGTGTAGGCGCCGACGCGGAGCCCCTCCGCGGCGAGGAGCGCCTCGATCCCGCGCACGGTCGTCGTCTTCCCGTTCGTCCCGACGACGTGCGCCGAGGGGAAGGCCTGCTGCGGGTCCCCGAGCCGGGCGAGCAGCTCGCGCATCCGTGCCAGCCCGAACTCCTCGGGCCAGGGGCTCAGCGACTCGAGCCAGGCGAGGTTAGCCGTCGAGCGCATCGAGCTCGCGCCGGTACCGGTCGAGCTTCTCGCGCTCGCCCTCGACGACGTCGGGCGGCGCATTCCGGACGAAGCGGTCGTTCCCGAGCATGCCCTCGGCCCGCGCGATCTCCTTGCGCAGCCGCGCGACCTCCTCCTCGCGGTTCCCGTTCACGGGCAGGCGCTCCGGCCGCACGACGGTCTCGAAGATCCGCTTCGCCTCGCCCGCGAGCTCGACGACGACGCCGCTCCGGCGGGCGATCGCCGCGGCGTCGCGGACGTGCTCGAGCGCGTCCGCCTCCGCGGCGAAGCGCTCGTCCGCCTCGGGCCAGGCCGCCACGATCAGCCGGCTCTCGCGCGTCGGGAGCTGGCGCCAGATCTCCTCAGTCACGTGCGGCATCACCGGGTGGAGGAGCTTCAGGAGTCGCTCGAGCGCGGCGAGCGCGGTCGCGCAGGCATCGGGGTCGCGCTCGTAGAGGCGCGGCTTGATCGCCTCGGCGTACCAGTCGCAGAAGTCGTCGCGGGTGACGCGGTAGAGGACCTTCGCGGCCGTGGCGAAGTCGAACTCGGACCAGGCCCGCTCCACGTCGGCCCGCGCGGCTTCGAGGCGCGCGAGGATCCAGCGCTCCTCGAGCGACGCCGGCCGCACGGCCGGCTCGGCCCCTTCCGCGTTCGCGAGCAGAAGGCGGGCGACGTTCCAGAGCTTGTTCGCGAGCCAGCGCCCCTCCTCGACCATCCCCTCGGCGAAGCGCACGTCCTGGGTGGAGGACATCTTCAAGAGGCCGTACCGCGTCGCGTCGGCGCCGTGGGCGTCGATGACGTCGAGCGGGTCGATGCCGGTGCCGAGGCTCTTCGACATGCGCCGCCCGTCCGGCGCGAGCACCGTCGAGTGGATGATCACGTCCGTGAACGGGACGTCGCCGACGAGCTCGAGGCCCGCCCAGATCATCCGGTTCACCCAGAGGCGGATGATCTCGCGCGCGGTCGAGTCGACGTCGCCGGGGTAGTAGCGGAGGAGGTCCTCGGTCTCCTCCGGCCAGCCGAGCGTCGCGAACGGCCAGAGCGCCGACGAGAACCACGTGTCGAGGACGTCGGGGTCGCGCTCGAGCGCCGTCGAGCCGCACTCCGCGCACGCCTCGGGCGGCGGCCAGGCGCACGTCGGATGCCCGTCCGGGCAGTACCAGATCGGGAGCTGGTGGCCCCACCAGAGCTGCCGGGAGACGTTCCAGTCCGGGATCTCCTCGAGCGAGCGCAGGGCGAAAGCGTGCTGCGACTCCGGGTGGTAGCGCACGCGCCGCGCCCTGAGCGCGGCCAGCGCGGGCTTGCGAGGCTCCTCCATGGCGCACCACCACTGGAGCGAGACGAGCGGCTCGATCCGCGTGTGGCAGCGCTCGCAGGTGCCGACGTTGTGGCGGTAGGGCTCCTGCCGCTCGAGCCGGTCGCGCTCGCGCAGCCAGGCGACGACCGCCTCGTCGGCCTCCTCCTGCGAGCGGGCGGCGAGCTCGCCGGCCTCCTCGCTCATGCGGCCGTCGGGGCCGACGACGGTGATCGTCCGCAGGCCGTGACGGCGACCGATCTCGAAGTCCGTCGGGTCGTGCCCGGGCGTCACCTTGAGCGCGCCCGTGCCGAAGTCGGGGTCGACGAGCTCGTCGGCGACCACGGGCACGCGGCGCTCGACGAAGGGGACGACGACCTCCCTGCCGACGGCGTCCCGGAAGCGATCGTCCTCCGGGTGGACGGCGACCGCGACGTCGGCGAGGATCGTCGCCGGCCGCACGGTCGCGACGGTAATCGCGCCGGAGCCGTCCGCGAACGGGTAGCGGGCGAAGACGAGCGTGTCGTCCATGGGCTCGTGGACGACCTCGAGGTCCGAGATCGCAGTCTCGTGGAACGGGCACCAGTTGACGATCCTGTTCGCGCGGTAGATCCAGCCCCGCTCCCAGAGGTGGACGAAGAAGCGCATGACCGCCTCGATGTAGGCGTCGTCCATCGTGAAGCGCTCCCGGTCGTAGGCGAGCGAGGCGCCGAGGCGGCGGTACTGGCCCATGATCGTGCGGCCCGTCTCCTCCAGGTGCCGCCAGACGCGCTCGACGAAGGCCTCCCTGCCGATCTCCTTCCGGGAGGTGCCCTCGCGGACGAGTTGCTTCTCGACGACGTTCTGCGTCGAGATCCCCGCGTGGTCGTAGCCCGGCTGCCACAGCGTGTCGAAGCCCCGCATCCGGTGCCAGCGGACGAGCACGTCCTGGAGCGCGCCGTTCAGGGCGTGGCCCATGTGCAGCGC
>DASTQA010000021.1:0-32868 GCA_035762005.1 Gaiellaceae bacterium | reverse complement strand
ATCTTTCCGGTCGAGGTCACCTTGAATCGCTTCGCCGCACCTCGGTGCGACTTCATCTTCGGCACCCGATCAGCCTCCTTCTGCTCTCGTCACCTTCGGAGGAAGCTTCTTCACCGGCTTGGGAGCCTCTTGCTTCTCGGGCTCCTCAGGCGGCTTGCCACTCCGCTGTTTCGGCGCTTGCGCTGGCTTGGGGGTGATCGCTTCCTTGTAGGGACCCAGGACCATGGTCATGTTGCGACCGTCCACCTTCGGTGGGGTGTCCACCTTGGCGATCTCGGCAACGTCTGCCGACAGCTGGTCCAACAGCTTCCGACCCAGTTCCTGGTGAGCCATCTCGCGCCCTCGGAACATGATCGTGACCTTCACTTTGGCGCCCTGGCGCAAGAACCGCACGACGTGCCCTTTCTTGGTCTCGTAGTCGTGCTTGTCGATCTTCGGCCGCATCTTCATCTCTTTGACGATGATGAGCGACTGCTTCTTGCGCGCTTCCTTCTGCCGTTGATCCTGCTCGTACTTGTACTTGCCGTAGTCCATGATCCGACAGACCGGCGGGTCGGCGCTCGCCGCCACCTCGACGAGGTCGAGGTCCTTCGAGTAGGCGTACTCGAGCGCCTCGGCCGTCGCCTTGATGCCGACCTGGCTGCCGTCCGAGTCGACGAGCCGGACGCGCGGGACGCGGATCGCCTCGTTGATCCGGGTCGTGTCCTGCTGCGGCCTCGCCTGCTCGAACCTGCGCCGCGGCCTCAATTGAACGTCACCAAGCTGTGCTGCATCCTCCTCCTAGAACGACGAAAGCTGCGCACAGGCAGCTCGTCTCTTCCCCGATTCGGTTGAACCTCCGACGAGCTCGGCGGCTCCGGAGGTGAGGAAACGAAGCTCCTGCTTGCAGGGGTCAGAGTCTAGCAGCGTCGCGCAGCTCGTCGGCGAGCGCGTCCGCGGGGAGCACGGCCTGCTCGCCGTGCCGCCGCCGGACGGAGACGGCGTCCGCCGACTCGCGGTCGCCCCAGACGACGACGTACGGCACCTTCTCGAGCTCCGCGTCGCGGATCCGCCGCCCGAGGGTCTCCTCGCGGTCGTCGACGGCCGCCCGGAAGCCCTCCCCTCGCAGCCGCCCGGCGAGCGACTCGGCGTCCGCCCGGTGCGCCTCGGCCACGGGGAGGATCCGCACCTGCTCGGGCGCGAGGAAGAGCGGCAGGTCCCCGCCGGTGTGCTCGAGGTAGACGCCGACGAAGCGCTCGAGAGAACCGAGGAGCGCCCGGTGGATCATCGCGGGCGTGTGCTCGGCGTTGTCCACGCCCTGGTAGACGAGCCCGAAGCGCTTCGGCATCTGGAGGTCGAGCTGCACGGTGCCGAGCTGCCAGCTCCGGCCGAGCGAGTCGTCCATGTGCAGGTCGATCTTCGGCCCGTAGAACGAGCCCTCGCCCTCACTCGGGGTGTAGTCGAGCCCCTTCGCCGCGAGCGCCCGCACGAGCTCGCCCTCCGCGAGGTCCCAGTCCTCGTCGCTCCCGAGCCGGTTCTCGGGCCGGAGCGAGAGCTCGACCCGCATGTCGAGGCCGAAGAGGTCGTAGATGTCGTAGGCGTAGTCGAGGCAGGCGAGCAGCTCGTCCTGGACCTGGGCGAGCGTGCAGAAGACGTGCGCGTCGTCCTGGACGAAGTGGCGCACGCGCAGGAGGCCGTGGAGGACGCCGGAGAGCTCGTTGCGGTGGAGGTTCCCCGCCTCGGCGATCCGCAGCGGCAGCTCGCGGTAGCTGTGCGGCGAGAGGGAGTAGAGGAGGCAGTGGCCGGGGCAGTTCATCGGCTTGAGGCCGTAGTCGCGCCCCTCGATCTCGAGCTGGAACATGTGCTCCCGGAACTTCTCCCAATGCCCCGAGGTGCGCCAGAGCTCCGAGTCGTAGAGGAGCGGCGTGCGCACCTCCTCGTAGCCGCGGCGCGCGTTCTCGCGGCGGCGCAGGTCCTCGAGGACGTTCCAGACGACCATCCCGCGCGGGTACCAGAACGGCATCCCGGGCGCCTGCCGGGAGAAGTCGAAGAGGCCGAGCTCCTTCCCCAGCCGACGGTGGTCGCGGCGCCTGGCCTCCTCCAGCCGGTGGAGATGTCTCTCGAGGTCCTCGGGCTCGAAGAACGCCGTCCCGTACACACGCGTGAGCTGCGGCCCCGTCTCGTCGCCGCGCCAGTAGGCACCGGCGAGGGAGAGGAGCTTGACCGCCTTGATCGGCTCGGCGTTCTGGAGGTGCGGGCCGCGGCAGAGGTCGACGAAGTCCCCCTGGCGGTAGAAGGAGATGTCCCCTGCGGCCATGTCGACGAGCTCGACCTTGTACGGCTCGCCTTCCCGCTCGAAGTAGCGCCGAGCCTCCTCGCGGTCCATCTCCGAGCGCTCCCACTCGCGGCCCTCGGCGATCTCGCGCCGGATCTCCTCCTCGAGCCGCTCGAGCGCCTCCTCGGAGACGGGCTCCGGAAACTCGAAGTCGTAGTAGAAGCCGTTCTCGATCGGCGGGCCGATGGCGACCTTCGTCCCCGGATAGAGGCGGCGTGCGGCCTCCGCGAGGAGGTGCGCCGCCGAGTGGCGGAGGACACGGAGGGCGTCGGGGTCCTCGCGGTCGCGCGTCGTCAGGATCCGGACCCGCTCGCCGTCTGCGAGGGGCAGGCGCACGTCGCGCACGTCGCCGTTCGCGCGCACGAGGACAGCCTGCTCCGCGAGCTTCGGCCCGATCGCGCGCGCCGCGTCGAGCCCCGTCGCCCCCTCGGGAAGTTCGAGCTCGGTCTCGTCGGGAAGGATGACGCGCATGGACGAAGAGCATAGTCAGCCCCTTTCGGGCCAAGAGATCGACGAGACCGAGGAAGGCTCGCCCGTCCCCGACCCCGAGGAGGGCGAGGGCGGCGACGCCGACGACGTGCCGACGGCCGACTAGCCTCGCGAGGTCCACGACGCTCGACGAGACCCCGAGCCTCCGCCTCCGCGGACCGACGCCGGAGGGGCGGTCCTGGCTGTCGTCCTCGGCCCCTCCCCGGATGCGGCACGCAGCTAGGAGCCGGCGAGCGCCCGGACGAGCGCGGCGTGCCCTCCCCGCAGGACCGGCTCCCCGTGGGAGACGAGCACCATCTCGACCGGAAGGTCGAGGAGGGGGCGCAGGGCCTGCCGCAGCTCGGCCTGGCGCATCCCGCTCGGCAGGTAGCGGAGCCACGACTCGGGGCAGAGGCGGAGCCCGCCGCCGTCGGCGCCGATGAGGCGGTCGCCGGGGACGAGCGCGCGGTGCTCCTCCAGCCAGACCATCGTCTCGCCCGCGCCGCGGATCGGGATCGTGTCGACTCCCTCGGGCAGCGCCCGCTTCGCGCGCGAGGTGGAGGCGCCGTAGCGCTCCGCGAGCTCGGCCCTGCTCCTCCTGTGGAACTGGAGCGTCGTGACGATGGCGACGCGGCGGCCGTGCCGGCGCACGAGCTCGTCGAGCTCGGCGCGCAGGTCTTCCCGCTCTCCCGGCACGAGCGGGTCGACGAGCAGGAGGGCGTCCGGCGCCTCGTACGCGACGGAGGCCACGTCGGGGCCCCAGTCGGCCGGGCTGCCCGGGCTCGGGGCGGGGTCGGCGTCGGGATGCCGCGCGCTCCAGCGGTGGAGCCCGCGCCCCAGCCGGACGAGCCCGCTCACTCCCCCTCGACCGCGCCTCTCAGGTGCGGCGGCGCCTTCAGCCAGTAGCTCTCGCGCAGCCAGTCGAGCGCCGACTCGAGGGACTCCTCGTCGGCGACCTCGGCCGTCACCCAGCCGTAGCGGCCCACGTACCGCGCCGTCGTCACGAACGGCAGCAGGTGCGCCATCTCGCGCTCCTCCGGCGTGAGCTTGACCGTGAGCCGAACGCACCGCTCTGCGACCGACATCGACGCGAACATGCGGTTCTCGGCCACCTTGAACACCGGGTGACCCCAGGGCTCGTCCTCGTAGGTCTCGGGGAGCGAGAGCGCGAGCTGCCGGAGGCGTTCGGCGAGGTCACGCGGGTCGGGCACGAGGCCAGCCTACCCCCTCCGCCGGCCCGGAGGCAGCCTCCCCCAATTGTGAGAATTCTGCAAAATTTCCAGCACTTTGCGGGCAAAGACGCCGCCGGGGCGTACTCTCCCGGTCCTGCGGGCCGGAGGCCCTGGAGCTGGCCGCAGGCTCCTGGATCTCTCCCCCGGCCCGTAGCCTACAGACGCCGAGGCGGAGCCCCGCCGCAACGGGCTCCGCCTCGAGCGCGCGCCTAGTCTAACGTGCCCCTCCCGGGCGACTCAACGTTCACGCCGAAGCGTCGCGACGACGCCGGCGTGATCCGAATGGAAGAGGCCGGAGGGCGTCCGGTCCGCGACGGGGTCCTCGCCGACGATCTCCGCCCGCAGGGGCGCGAGCGCGCCGCGGACGAGCACGAGGTCGATGCGCTCGTCGAAGGGCGGCAGCGGGCTCAGCAGGTGCGTCTCCCAGCAGCAGGTCAGCCCCGGGTCGTCCGGGTGCACGTCGCTCCAGGCGTCCTCGAACCCGGCGCCGCGGAGCAGCCCGTACGTCGGCGTGCCGGTCCCGTCGGCGCGGGAGTTGAAGTCGCCGAGCAGGACGGTCGGCAGGGGCGTCGCGGCCGGCCCGGCGAGGAGCTCCCCCGCCTGGGCCACCTGCGCGGCCGCGCTGAAGGCCTCCAGATGCGTGTTCACGACGCGGAAGCGCTTGCCGCGGAGCTTCAGGTCGACGGACGTCCAGCCGCGCGGGAACGACACGGGCCCGACGAGGGTCGGGAGCGTGACGCGGGCGGCGAAGTTCGCCGCCTGCGCGTCGGCGACCTTGAGGCGAGGCCGCCGGTCCCGGTTCACGAGGATGACGTCGCGGTCGGTCGGACGGACGTCGAAGCCGAGCGCCGTCGGGACCTCCGGCCCGTCCGCGTTGACGACGACCGCCACGGGCTCGTAGTCCAGCCCCCGCGCCGCGAGCGCGGCGAGGAGGATCTCGAGGTAGTCGTACGCGACCGTCTCGGCGGGCGTGGCGGCCCCGTCCGCGGGCGTGTCGGTCCGGATCACGACCGCCTCCTGGAGACCGACGACGTCGGGCCGGCCGGCGGCGATCTCCCCGGCGATCGCCTGGGCCCGCTCCGGGAACCGGGTCGCCTGCACCTCGAGGAACGCCGTCGTCGTCGCGGCGACGAGCTCCGGGAGCGTCGGCGCCGCGAGGACCGGACCGAGATCCGTGCCGATGAAGAGGTTGCGGGTCATGACGGTCACCTGCCGCCCCTTGCCCGCGGCGGCGGCCGGCCAGGCGGCGAGGACCATGGCGGCGACGAGGAGCAGGGCGGCCAGCCGCACTCGTGTCATCTGCCTCATGTCGACGCGACCTTCGCACATCGTGCGAGTCGGCGCAAGAGCCGGGCCCGCGCCCCCGGGGGAAGGGGGCGCGGGCCCGTGGAGAGGGCGGAAGGGGCCTAGCGGCCGGCCGGTGCGGGCGCCGGGACCCGGCGAGGCTCCGACTCGGTCTCGTGCGCGACCTGCGGCAGCCACTCGAGCCAGCTCGGCAGGTACCAGTTCGCCTCGCCGAGGAGCTTCATGACGGACGGGAGGAGCACGGCCCGCACGATCGTGGCGTCGATGAGGATCGCCGCGGCGAGGCCGACGCCCGCCTGCTTCATGTCGATCGTCGAGAGGGTGGCGAAGATCGAGAACACCGCGACCATCACGATCGCGGCGGCCGAGACGACGCCGGCGGTCGTCTTGATCCCGTGCGTCACGGCCGCGTCGGTGTCGAGCCCGCGGTCGTACGCCTCCCGGATCCGGCTGAGGATGAACACGTGGTAGTCCATCGAGAGCCCGAAGAGGATCACGAACATGAAGAGCGGGAGCCACGCCGTGATCGCCCCGGTCGACTCGAAGCCGAGGAGCGACTCGCCCCAGCCCCACTGGAAGACGATCACCAGCAGCCCGTAGGCGGCGGCCACCGACAGGAGGTTGAGGACGACCGCCTTGGCCGCGATGACGATCGAGCGGAAGGCGACGAGCAGGAGCCCGAAGGCGAGGAGCAGGACGAACGCGAAGACGTACGGCGCCCGATCCTTCGTGAGCTCGCTGAAGTCGTACGAGGAGGCGGCCTCGCCCGTGACCGCGACGTCGAGTCCGTCGACGGCGCCGATGGTCGCGGGGATGACGTTCTCGCGGAGCGTCAGGAGCGCCTCGGTGGAGGCGTCGTCCGTGCCCGTCCCGGCGAGCGGGACGGAGACGATCGCGACGCCGGCGGCGTCGTTCACCTGCACCTGGATCGGGTCCTCCATCTGCCCCGAGGCCAGGGCCCGCCGCCGGAAGTCGGCGAGCGCCGCCTCGAACTCGGGGGAGGTGACGTCCGCCGCCTCGACGGCGACCACCGCGGGGAGCGGGCCGCCCGGGAAGGCCGCCTGGATGCGGTCGTAGGTCTGCATGATGGCGATCTCCCGCGGGAGGCTGGAGATGCCCGGGAAGGCCGTGTGGATCCCGAGCGCCGGCAGCGCGAGCAGGACGAGGACGCCCGCGGAGGCGACGGCCGAGACGAGCGGGCGCCGGAGCACGCGGTCGAGGATCGCGCCCCAGACCCGGGAGTCGCCGTTCTTCCGGCTCAACCGGTGGACGAACGGGATCCTGCCCTTCTCGACGCGGTCGCCGAGCCAGGAGAGGAGCGCGGGGAGCACGGTCAGCGAGCCCGCGACGGCGATGGCGACGACCATGATCGTCCCGATCGCGATCGAGGTCCAGATCTGCGTCCCGCCGAAGAAGAGACCGGCGAGCGCGATGATCACGGTCAGCCCCGAGATGAGCACGGCCCGGCCAGACGTGGCCGCGGCGGCCTCGAGCGCGGCCGCGGGGCCCTTGCCGGCCGCCCGCTCCTCACGCTCGCGCTTGAGGTAGAAGAGCGAGTAGTCGACGCCGACGGCGAGGCCGATCAGGAGGATGATCGACGCGGAGGCCTCGTCCATCGGAACGAGCTGGCTCGGGACCGCCAGGAGGCCGAGGGCCGCGGCGACGGCCGAGAGGCCGAGGAGCAGCGGGATGCCCGCGGCGACGGCCGCGCCGAAGACGATCAGGAGGATGCCGAGCGTCAGGGGCACGGCGGTGAACTCGGCCCGCTGGAAGTCGGAGGCGATCGTCTCGTCCACCGACTTCTCGCCGCTCGCGGAGCCGAAGCCCTCGACCGTGAAGCCGGGGTTCGCGGCCTGCACGGCGGCGACGGACCCGAGGATCGGCTCGATCCGGTCGACGGCGGCCGTCCCCCGGTCGGAGAGCTCGTACTGGACGAGCACCGCGCTCCCGTCGGGGGAGACGAGCGCGGGGTCGTCGAGCGGCGAGCGGATGCCGGAGACGCCGTCCGCGGCCGAGAGCCGGGCGACGACGTCGGCGACGACGGCCCGGAACTCGGGGCTCGAGGCCTGCAGCGTCTCGCTCTCGACGAACACGGACTCGTCCACCGTGTCGCCGAAGCCGCCGCGGTCGACGATCTCCAGCGCGCGGCCGGACTCGCCGGCCTCGGCGTCGGCGGGGTCGAGGGACTTGGTGCCGATCACGCCGCCGAGCGCGACGGCGACGGCGACGAACGCGAGCCACCCGAAGATCGCGGTCTTCCGGTGGGCGGCACTCCAGCGACCCATGCGGGCCGCGAGGTTCCTGGATGTGGCGAGGGGGGTCATGGCATCACGTCCTTTCGAGCGCCCTGGGGCGGCGTCGGTGTCGTGCGCCCAGCCTCCCGCGCCGGGGGCGAAGCCGGAAGGCGGCCACCCTGTGTCTCGTGGTGGGGTAACCCGAAGCCGGCTCAGGCGGCCAGCGCGAGCTCGTCCCGCGCCGCCGGCTGCGGCCGCTCGAGCTCGGTCGTTCGCTCGTCGCTTCGGAGCGCGCCGAGGAGCGGGAGCGAGAGCAGGATCGGAACGCCGATCGCCACCCACATGGCGCCGTAGCCGTTCGTCGCGGGGAAGAAGCCCGCGGAGAGGTCGATCGCCAGCCCGACGACGACCGGCCCGAGGACGGCGCCGAGGGCGCGCGAGAAGCTGAACAGCCCGGAGAGAGCGCCCTCCGCCCCGGACGGCGTCATCCCGACGAGGATCCCGTACGGGAGCGTCATGACGACGGCGCCGGCGAGCGCGACGACGGGAAGGCCGGCGAGGAGCGACCCGAACGACGTCAGCCCGGCGCCCGCGAGGAGCCCGACGCCGTAGACCCAGAGCGAGGCGCGCATGAGCCGGTGGACGCCCACGGTGTCCGCCAGGCGCCCGGCGCCGAACGAGGCGATGACGTACGCGCCGGCGACGACGCCGATGACCGCGGACGCGGTCCCCACCGACTCGCCCAGGCCCTTGACGACGAAGAGGACGATGAACGTCTTCAGGCCCATGAAGGAGAGCTCCCAGAGGGCGTTCGCGGCCACGAAGGCGCGCACGTCGCGGCGCTCGCGGATCAGGCGGAAGACGCCCGGCCCCGGCGCCGCCGGAACCGGGGCGACGGCGACGCGGCTCCGCGTGCCGCCCACCTCGCGCACGAGCACGGCCGTCGCGAGGACGACCGCGGCGGCGGCGAGGACGAAGGGCAGCGGCGTCCAGACGGTCAGGAGCAGCCCGCCGCCGACGAGGGCGGCGCCGAGCCCCAGCCCGCGCATGACGCCCTGCCAGCCCACCGCCCGGCCCCGGTGGCTCGCGGGCACGAGCTCCGCGAAGAGCGCCTGGTACGGCGGGTAGTAGACGAAGTAGCCGACGAAGAAGAGCGAGACGAGCGCGACCGTCTCGGCGTAGCCGTGCGCGAAGGGCAGGATCACGAGGGGCGCCACGAGCAGCGGCAGCGCCGCGAGGGCGTACGGGATCCGCCGGCCCAGCCGCGTCCGCGTCCGGTCGGAGAGCGAGCCGACGAGGAGGGGCAGGAAGAGCGCGAACGCGCCCTCGGCGCCGACCGCGGCCCCGATCGCGCCTGCCGAGGAGGTCGCTTCCCCGAGCAGGAGCGGCGCGTACGTCGTGAGGACGCTGATCCCGAGGGCGAGCGCGAACGTCGGCAGCGCCAGCGCCCCGAGGAAGATTCCCGTGCGGGGCGTGGGCGACACGGTGCTACCCCGTGACCGCCCAGCGCACGCCGCGCACGGTCCAGCCGCCCACCGCGAGCAGGAGAACCGCGAAGACGACCGTGCCGATGAACAGGTTCCGCTTCATGCCGACACCCTCCCTCCTCGCCTACTGGACGGAAATGGGGCCAGCCAGCTTCCGTCGGTGCGGCTAACCGCACCTCGAAGACGCCGCTACGAGCGCAGAAAGGTGAGCACCGCGAGCACGCGCCGGTGGTCCTCGGCGGCGTGCGGGAGCCGGAGCTTCCCGAAGATGCTCGTCACGTGCTTCTCGACGGCCCGCTCCGTGACGACGAGCGCCTCGGCGATGCCCTGGTTCGAGCGGCCCTGGGCCATGTGCTCGAGCACCTCGCGCTCGCGCGGGGTGAGCGAGTCGATGGGGTCGTCCCGGCGCCGGCGGCCGACGAGCTGGGAGACGATCGCCGGGTCGAGCGCGGAGCCTCCCTCCGCCACGCGCCGCACGGCGGCCGCGAACTCGCCGATGTCCGAGATGCGGTCCTTGAGCAGGTAGCCGACTCCTTCGGCGCTCTCGGCGAGCAGCTCCATCGCGTAGGTCGGCTCCACGTGAGCCGAGAGGACGAGCACGCCCACGTCGGGGTACGCCTCGCGGATCTCCTGCGCCGCCTTGAGGCCCTCGTCCGTGTGCGTGGGCGGCATGCGGATGTCGACGATGACGACGTCCGGCGTGTAGCTCCGCACCTTGAGCATGAGGTCCTCCGCCGAGCCCGTCTGGGCGACGACGTCGAAGCCCTGGTCCTCGAGGAGGCGGGCCATCCCTTCCCGCAGGAGGACCGAGTCCTCGGCGAGGATCACTCGCACGGGATCTCCGCGCGGATGCGCGTTCCGGCCCCAGGCGGGCTCTCGACCTGGAGGCGGCCGTCGAGCGCCTCCACGCGGTCGACGAGACCGCGCAGGCCGGAGCCGAGGCTGGGATCGGCCCCGCCGACCCCGTCGTCGGCGATCTCGACGACGGCGCGTCCGTTCATGCGCGCGATGCTAACGGCGACCGAGGACGCATCGGCGTACTTGACGACGTTCGCGAGCGCCTCGGAGACGACGTAGTAGGCGGCGGCCTCCACCGGCTCCGGCAGGCGCTCGTCCACGAGCTCGAGGTCGACGGGCAGCGGCGCGCGCGCCGCGAGCACCTCGAGCGCGGCGTAGAGGCCCCGGTCGGCGAGGACGGCGGGATGGATGCCGCGCGCCAGCTCGCGCAGCTCCTCGAGCGCCGCGGCCAGCTCCTCCGCAGCCTGCGCGAGCAGGCGATCGGCTCCCTCGGGGTCGGTCGCCACCTTCGCCTGCGCGAGTCGCAGGACGAGCGAGAGGGAGACGAGCCGCTGCTGCGCGCCGTCGTGGAGGTTCCGCTCGAGCCGGCGCCGCTCGATGTCGCTCGTCTCGACGAGCCTGGCGCGGGAGCGGCGCAGCTCCTCCTCCTGCTGCTTCCGCTCGGTGATGTCGATGCCGGAGACGAGGAGGCGCGGCTGGCCCTCGTGGTCGCGCAGAGGCGTCGTCGACCAGGCGACGAGCCGCCGCTCGCCGGAGGCCGTGATCCACGTGTTCTCGTACTCGCCGCGGCCGCCCTCGCCGACGATCTCCAGGAGCTCCTCCCGCACGGCCTCCCGTTCCTCGGGCGCGATGAAGAGGTCCCAGAACGCGCTCCCCGCGTTGCGGTCGTCGTCGCGCCGTCCCGAGAGCCGCTCGAGCGTGTTGTTGAAGCGCACGACGTAGCCGCCGGGCGTCACGAGGCAGAGGAGGCTGGGCGTCGAGTCGACGACGGCGCGGATGAAGTCGCGCTCGTTCTCGAGGTCGCGGTGGCGCTGCTGGAGCTCCTGGTGCAGGCGCTTCATCTCGGTCTGCGCGCGGTTGCGCTCGGTGAACTCGCGCACGATGAGCACAGCCTCGTCGCCCGCCTTGACGATCCGCGCCTCGAAGTCCCGTGGAACGCCGTTCAGCTCGAGGGTGTACTCGCCGGTGACGCCCTCCCCCGTGTCGATCGCACGCCTGATGCCCTCGACGAGCGGGCCGGCGACCTCTGGCGGGAGGACCTCGTGGGCCCGCGAGCCGACGAGCTCCTCGGGCGGCCCGGCGAGGTCCTCGGGCTCGCCCTTGACCTCGAGGTAGGTGCCGTCCCGGTCCATGCGGAACATGAGGTCGGGCACCGCGTCGAGCAGGGCCCTGTTGCGCGCCTGGGCCTTGGCGAGCGCGGCGTGGCGCCGCTCGTTCTCGAGCGTGAACGCGGCCGCCGTCGCGGCGGCCTCGACGAGGAGGGGGTCCTCCTCGAGCGAGCGGTGGTGGATGAGGGCCGCGACGGGCCGGCCCTCGCGCTCGACGATCGTGACGAGCTCCTCGCCGTTCGGTTCCGGCAGCTCGAGCGGGCGCCCCTCGATGTCGACGAAGGTCTCGGCGTCGGGAAGCCAGTACGCGAGGCGGAGCGTCGGGTCGCCGAGCGCGCGCGCGAGGGCGTCTCGCAGCTCTCCGGGCGCGTGTGCCGCCCGGCCGACCTCGAGGAGCAGCTTGCCCACGCCGGCGCGAGCCAGGCGTCCGCTCAGCAGCCCGACGATGAAGGCGGCCGGGACCGAGGCGAACGTGAACGTGAGCACCCACCAGAGCGCCTGGGCCGCGTCCGCAGCGAACGACTCGACGACCAGCGTCACCGCGAGGAGGAGGAGGGACGCGCCGGCTGTGACGTACACCGGGAACAGGACCCGGCGAAGCGGGACGGAGGCCGCCCGCCAGCGGACGTAGAAGAGGTAGAGAAGCGCGCCGAGCGCCGGCAGCAGGAGCGCGACGACGATGCCCCAGACGACGTCCGCGGCGACGGGCGAGTCGGTGACGGCGATGGCGATCTCCGGGCAGTCGGGACAGCCTTCGGGCTGCGGCGTGAAGAGACTCGTGAGCGTCGTGCCGATCGTCGCCGCCCCGTACGCGACGCCCACGATCGCGTACACGAGCCTCGTCTCCAGGTAGCCGCGCGGGAAGGCGAGGAGGGCGTGGACGAAGACGGCCAGGAAGAGCCCGCCGTAGACGAAGCCGACGGTGAAGGGGATCGGCTCGTTCGCCTGCGCGAGCGTGCCGAGGAACGACGCCAGGCCGACCGCGCAGAGGAGGGCGCCGAAGCCGTTGTCGGGCCGGCGGGCCCACGCGACGAGGCCGCCGAGGATGAACGACCAGGCGACGACGAGGGACGCGGTGGCGACGAAGGCGGCGTTCTCCTCGTGCTCGCTCGCGGAGACGAGCAGGAGCGCTCCCGCGCTCAGAAGGAGGCCGAGGCCGACGACGGCCGCGGGGACGAGCCGTGGCATGCGCCTATCGAAGCACAGCCCGGAGCGCGGCGCCGGTCAGCTCCGCCTTCGGCACGAAGGCCGCCGCGCCGCACCGGCCGACGATCGGGCCGAAGTCCGATGCGTCGTGGCTGGAGGTCAGCACGATGGCCGGGCAGTCCCCGTTGCCCTTGCAGAGGGCGGCGGCGACCGCGAAGCCGTCCATGTCGGGGAGCTGCACGTCGAGGAGCACGAGATCGGGTCGCAGCCGCGCCGCCGCCTCGATCCCCGAGCCGCCGTCCTCGGCCTCGCCGACGACGTCGAATCCGTCCGCCGACAGGACCGCCCTCGCCGTCGCGCGGAAGCTCGGGTGGTCGTCGACGATGAGGATTCGGTAGGCCATCTGTCCGGATGGTGGCAGAGGCCCGTGAACCCGGGAATACGGCTAACCCCACCATCACACGCCTGGCAGCAGGCGAATGTTGCGAACGCAGCAGGCAAGCCGGAACCCGCTTCACGAGGCGGGTTTCGGCGTCTCGGGGCCGCTTTCTCTCTTCCGCGTGACACCGCCCAAAACCGCCCTAACGGGGGACTGACTGGCGCGCGCCGCCAGGCGCGTTTGACGAAGCGACGGAAGGAGCACTCGTCTTCCAGATATGAGCTTCGACGAGCTGGTTGAGAACGTCGGCAAGGGCATGGATCTTGCCGGCGTGGCCGCGATCGTCCTCGGAACGATCCTGGCGACCGTCTTCTTCCTGTCCGCCCTCCGCCGAGGACAACAGTCGCAGGGCGCCTACCGTGGCTACCGGCAAGGGATCGGACGGTCGATCCTGCTGGGACTCGAACTGCTTGTTGCCGCTGACATCATCCGCACCGTCGCCGTCTCTCCCACGTTCACATCGGTAGGCGTGCTCGCGATCATCATTCTCATCAGAACGTTCCTGAGCTTCACGCTACAGCTCGAGCTTGAAGGGCGCTGGCCTTGGCAACCTCGGCGCGGAAGCGGTGCCGAGGCCTAGCGCAAACGACCAAGGCGAAAACCAACGGCTGACGACTAGATCGCCGCCCAGCGGTTGAATCGCCTGCCTGCTCGTTCAAGTCCTCGACCGTTGATGAGTTCCCCCAGCGCAGCGGCAGCCAACCCGCGACGCGGCTCCCCGAGCCGCTCGGCCGCCTCGACGAAGCGCGCTCGACCGGTGATCGAGCCGCAAGCCCGCCTTCCGCTCCGCGAACGCGCGACTCGCAGGTTGCGCAGTAGACGGCAGGTCGCACCGCGATGACTATGGCACCCCCGGGGCCCTCGACGTTCCGGGCAGCCGCGCGAGAGATTCAGACCCGCCTGCCTTCCTAGTCCCGCCACGCCATGATGTTCTCCATCTCGGTGATCTCAAGACGTTGCGACTCGATGATGCGGGCGCATAGATCCTTGATCGCCTGGTCGCTCAGCCCGGCCTCCTGACACATGTGGATCGCCCGGGAGTGGTGCGGGATCATCGAGCGCAGGAACGCGTCGTCGCCCACGAACGCCTCGAACCGGCTGCCGGCGAACGCTCCCGCGAGAACGAGCGCGAAGCCTGCGTAGAGAGCGGCCTTGACGCGCGCGTTCCCGAACATGCTGCCCATGGCGGTGAGCATG
The DNA here is from genome assembly GCA_035762005.1 of Gaiellaceae bacterium. Taxonomy (GTDB): domain Bacteria; phylum Actinomycetota; class Thermoleophilia; order Gaiellales; family Gaiellaceae; genus JAIBJN01. The sequence goes on along the minus strand of DASTQA010000021.1, from coordinate 18,920 downwards.
ATCAGTCCCATCGCCGAGACCATCGAGAGCGTGATCCAGAGGACGCTGAGGCTTAGCTGGAAGTGGCCGAGCTCGTCGATCTGCGAGAACGCGAGCAGGTACATGACGACGAAGCTCGCGGCGAGGCTGGCCGCGAAGCGCCAGTACATCCCGGACATTGGTCGGTCTCCTCTCCTCGGGTACTTCGAAAGGCGGTACCCCTCCCCATGCGGACGGAACCTGCGCCAACGGCTCCACACGCTCTGGCGACGACGAAACTCTTGGGTCATAGGAGCTCGAGCGCCGGATCCGGGCGGCCGCGCAGGTAGTCGTGCGGGTTTCCTGCGAGGTAGTCGCAGTGTCGACGGGCAGGGCACGCGGGTGGGAAACGGCGTGGTGAAGGTCCTGGGAAGAGGCGGATCGGGTCGGCGGCGGCCCCGCTCAGACTGCCGCGCCCCCGGCCCGCTCTCGAGCAGCGTCCCCGGGGGAGGGTCAGGCGCCGCGGGGCGCCGAGTCCGCGAGGACGACGCGCATGAGGTCGCGGATCGAGACGATCCCGACGACGGCTCCACCGTCGAGGACCGGCAGATGGCGGAAGCCGCCGTGGATCATGAGCGCGGCCGCGTGCTCGGTCGCGTCGTCGGCGTCGATCGTCTCCGGGTGCCGCGTCATGCGGTCGCCCACACGCGCGTCGACCGTCCCCTCGGCGACCGCCGTGAGGACGTCCCGCTCGGTGAGGATGCCCTGCAGCCTCTCGCCGTCCATGACGAGGACGGCGCCGACCCCGCGAGAGACCATCCGCCGCGCAGCCTCCGCGACGCTCTCCCCGGGCGCGCTCGTGAGCAGGTCGCGCGACATGTGGCTCGCGATCACGGGCACGGCGGCGATCCTAAAGGGCGTACGGCGGGCGCGTCGACCCGCCCGGGCTCACCTGGCGACCGGCTCGAGCTTGTAGCCGACGCCGTACCGCGTCTGGATGAACGTGTGCGCGGACCCGTGCGCCTCGAGCTTGTCCCTGATCTTGCGCACGAAGACGTCCACGGTGCGGTCGCGGTGCGTCAGCCGCCGGCCCCAGACCTTCTGGAGGAGCTCGTCCCGCGTCACGACCCGTCCGCGCTCGAGCGCGAGCGCGTAGAGGAGGCGGAACTCCGTCGGGGTCAGCTCCGCGCTTTGGCCGGCGACGTACGCCTGGACGTTGAGCGGATCGACCGTGAGCTCCTCGATCTCGATTGGCTCGCCGCGGCGCTCGTCCTGCACGCGGACGCCGCGACGAGCCGCCGCGCGCACGCGCGCGACAAGCTCCTTCATCGAGAACGGCTTCACGAGGTAGTCGTCGGCGCCGATCTCGAGGGCGTGCACGCGGTCGTGCTCCGTGCCGCGGGCGCTGACGACGACGATCGGCGTGCCGATCCCCTCCGCGCGGGCCGTCTCGATGAGCTTCCACCCGTCCACCCCGGGCAGCATCAGGTCGAGAACGCAGACGTCGGGCCGCTCGTAGCGCAGGCGCGCGAGCCCCGGCTCGCCCTTGTTCACCCAGAGCGGGTCGAAGCCGGCCGACGCGAGGTGCCGTGCCATCCCCTGTGCGATGACGTCGTCGTCCTCGATGATGAGAACCTTCGGCACGGTCCCACGAATTCTGCCCGCGGCACGCGTGGGCGCGCATCGCGGCCTGGTGTCGAAGTGGTGAAGAAGTGGTGATCCGAGGCGGCCGCAGCGGGGGCCGCCGCTTGACGAGGGGACGGCTTTGCGGTCAGCATCGGCGCTCCAGCGTCGAGAGGAGAGCGAGATGGCCACGATCGTCGTCGGGTACGACGGCTCGGAGCCGGCGAAGCGGGCGCTCGACCGCGCCGCCGCCCTGGCCGACGGAGGGACGGTCACCGTCGTCAGCGCGGTGCACCCCCTGGTCGGGAAGGGCGCGCCGGGGTACGACCCGGTGGAGAAGGACCAGCACACGCAGCACCTGGCGGAGGCGCAGGAGACGCTCTCAGCCCTCGGCGTCGCCTGCGAGGTCGTCGAGGGCTACGGCGACCCGGCGCGCGTCATCGTCGAGCAGGCGAAGGAGACGGGCGCGGACCTGATCGTCGTGGGAACGAGCCACAAGAATTTCCTCGAGCGACTCCTCGAGGGGTCGGTCGCCGACAGCGTCACCCACCACGCGACGACCGAGGTCCTCGTCGTGCCCTAGCCCGCGCCCGGCCCCGCGGCGCCGGGCTACGATCGGATCCGACGTGCGGCGCTTCCTCGGACGCGGATCGGACGGCGCGGGGACCGAGCGGGCGCCCGCGACGGAGCTCCGCCTCGAGGCCCGGCGGGGACGGGCCCTCGTCGAGGAGAGCCGCGAGATCGTCGTCGTGCTCGACAGCGACGAGCGCGTCGTCGTCGCCAGCCGGCGCGCGCGCGAGCTCATGCCCGGGCTCGAGGAGGGCGCGACCGTTCCCGACGCATTCCTCGCGACCGCCCCGCTCACGATCCCCTACGAGGTGGAGGGCCGTCGCGAGACGATCGTCTACGGCCGGGCCGCGGGCGACCTGGCCGCCTACGAGGAGCTTCGCGCGGGCTTCACCGCGGCCGTCTCGCACGAGCTGCGAACGCCGCTCGCGCGGCTGCTCGCCCTCCTCGACAGCGCTCTCCTCCCGGGCGCGGACGTCCGCGAGCTGGTCGAGCAGGCCCAGCAGGAGGTCGATCAGATCCGGGAGCTCATCGACGACATCCTCTTCCTCTCGGAGCTCGAGTCCGGGCACGAGGTCGTCGGCCTCGGGACGACGCCCGCCTTCCCGATCCTCAGCGAGGTCGTCGAGGGGCTCGGCGAGCAGGCGGCGCGCGCCGGCGTCGTCGTCGAGGTCGAGGCCGACGAGGACGCCGAGCTGCCCCTGCGCCCGCGCATGATCCGCGTCGTCGTCCAGAACCTCGCGCAGAACGCCATCCGCTACGCCGGGCCCGGGGCGCGCCTGCGGCTCACGCTGAAGGGGGACGAGGAGGGCGTCTCCCTCCTCGCGGCGGACGACGGCGTCGGCGTCGCGGAGGCAGACCTCCCCCGCCTCTTCGAGCGCTTCTACCGCGGCGACCGGGCCCGCGCCTCCCGCGGCACGGGGCTCGGCCTCGCGATCGTCAAGCACGTCGTCACGTCGGCCGGGGGGACGGTGGAGGCCTCCGGCGCCCGCGGCGAGGGCCTCACGATCCGCTGCGAGTTCCCCGTGGGCCGCTCGTCCGTCCGGCCCGGCTGAGGCGCACGGCGCGCCACGGCCGCGCTCTGCGTCCTTCACCACCGCGTAACCACTCCTTCACAGCCTTTCAGCCCACGCCTTTCGCGGGCGCGGCGACACTCGCCCGGATGAAACGAAGCGAAAGGAGACCAGTGGGAATCCGTCCCATTCCGAGGCTCGTCCTCTTCGCCCTGGCGCTCGTGGTCCTCGTGCTCGGCGCGACGGCCTGCGGCCGGGGGGACGACGAGGACGACGCCGCGGACGTCGCCAATGCGGGGAACACGACCGGCGAGGGGCTCTCCGGCCGGATCGTCTCCGACGGCTCGAGCACCGTCGGCCCGTTGACGACCGCGGCGGCCGAGCGCTTCGCCGAGGTCGAGCCCGGCGTCAACATCGAGGTCGGCATCTCCGGCACCGGCGGCGGCTTCGAGCGCTTCTGCGCGGGCGAGACCGACCTCTCGAACGCCTCGCGGCCGATCGACGAGGAGGAAGAGGTGCCGCTCTGCGAGGAGAACGGCGTCGAGTACACCGAGCTCCAGGTCGCCGTCGACGCGCTCACGGTCGTGGTCAGCCCGGAGAACGACTGGGCCAACTGCCTGACGGTCGACCAGCTCGCGACGATGTGGGGCCCCGACTCGGAGGGCGAGGTCACGAGCTGGAAGCAGGTCGACCCGAGCTTCCCCGATCAGGCCCTCTCCCTCGCGGGCCCGGGCACCGACTCGGGGACGTTCGACTACTTCACCGACGCGGTCAACGGCGAGGAAGGCGCGAGCCGGTCGGACTACACGCCCAGCGAGGACGACAACGTCATCGTCCAGGCGGTCCAGGGCGACGCCGGCGCCAGCGGCTACTTCGGTCTCTCCTACTACCTCGAGAACGAGGACACGCTCAAGGCGGTCGAGATCGAGAACGAGGCCGGCGACTGTGTCGCGCCGAGCGCCGAGACCGCCCAGGCCGGCGAGTACAACCCGCTCGCCCGCCCGCTCTTCGTCTACGTGAAGAACGAGGGGCTCCAGCGGCCCGAGGTGCAGGAGTTCATGCGCTTCTACCTCGAGAACGTCGACGACATCGCCGTGGACGCCCTCTACATCCCGCCTCCGGCCGAGGTCAAGGACGAGAGCCTGGCGACGCTCGAGGCGGCGATCGGCTCGTAAGGGTGGCGGCGCGCGACACCACCGTAGGCGCGCGGCCGGGCCCCGTCCGGCTGCGCGCCGAAGGCCGGCGCTGGGGCGAGGTCGCCGTGAAGGGCCTCCTCGCCGCGTGCGCTCTCGTGTCGGTGGCCACGACGGCCGGAATCGTCGTGGCGCTGCTCGAGCCGTCGGTCGAGTTCTTCAGCGACGTCTCGATCGTCGACTTCTTCTCCGGCGATCGCTGGGCCCCGCTCTTCAACCCTCCGTCCTTCGGCGTGCAACCGCTCCTCGTCGGCACGTTCATGGTGACCGTCTGGGCCTGCCTCGTCGCCCTCCCGTTCGGCCTCGGCGCCGCGGTCTACCTGAGCGAGTACGCACGGCCGGGCGTCCGCAGGGCGCTGAAGCCGGCACTGGAGGTGCTCGCCGGGATCCCGACCGTCGTCTTCGGCTTCTTCGCGCTGACCTTCTTCACGCCGCTCCTCGACGACCTGGGCGTCGAGGTGGGCATCTTCAACGTCCTCTCCGCGGGACTCGTCATGGGCGTGATGCTGATCCCGACCGTCGCGTCGATCTCCGAGGACGCGATGACCGCGGTCCCCCAGGAGCTTCGCGACGGCGCCCACGCGCTCGGCGCGTCGCGGCTCCAGGTCTCGACCCGGATCGTCATCCCGGCGGCCGTCTCGGGGATCGTCGCGAGCTACGTCCTCGCCGTCTCGCGTGCCGTCGGAGAGACGATGATCGTCCTCATCGCCGCCGGCGGGCTCGCGCAGATCACGGTCGACCCGCGCGAGCCCGCGCAGACGATGACCGCCTTCATCGGGGCGACCGGTCTCGGCGACGTTCCCACGGGCTCGATCGAGTACAAGACGATCTTCGCCGTCGGCCTCGCGCTCTTCGTGGTCACGTTCGCCATGAACATCCTCTCGATCCGCCTCGTGCGGAAGTACCGGGAGATCTACGAGTGAGCGTCGCCCGGGCCCCGGCGGTGATCGGGAGGCGCCCCCGCCGCGACAAGGTGCGGGGAGCGCTCTTCTACGGGCTCTTGCTCGTGTCCGTCTCGATCGGGTTCGTCCTCCTCGGGACGCTGATCGTCGACGTCCTCCGCAAGGGGATCGGCTACCTCGATCCGCTCCTCCTGACGGAGCCGACCTCGACCGACCCGGACAAGGCCGGCGCCGGGCCGGCCATCCTCGGCACGATCTACATGATGCTCATCCTCCTCGTCGCCGTCGTGCCGCTCGGCGTCGGGACGGCAATCTACCTCGAGGAGTACGCGAACCGGGAGCGCTGGTACAACCGGCTGCTCGAGCTCAACATCCAGAACCTCGCCGCCGTCCCCTCGATCGTCTACGGGATCCTGGGGCTCGCCTTCCTCGTTCGCGGGCTCGGGCTCGGGCGGGTCCTCCTCGCCGGCGCGCTCATCCTCACGCTGCTCGTGCTCCCGACGGTGATCGTCGCGAGCCGCGAGGCGATCAGGGCCGTGCCGGACTCGATCCGCCAGGGTGCCTACGCGCTCGGGGCGACGCAGTGGCAGGTGGTCGCGCGTCAGGTGCTCCCCGCCGCCATCCCCGGGATCGCCACCGGCTCCATCCTCGCGCTCGCCCGGGCCATCGGGGAGACGGCGCCGCTCCTCCTCGTGGGCGCCCTCACGTACGTGGCGGTCAACCCGACGCTGCTCGGCTCCTTCACCGCCCTCCCAGTCCAGATCTACCAGTGGATCTCGCGCCCCCAGGACGAGTTCAGGCTCCTCGCCGCGGCCGCGATCATCGTGCTCCTGGCAATCCTCCTGACGATGAACGCCTTCGCGATCTGGCTCCGCAACCGCTACCAGAAGAGATGGTGATGCCCGACATGGAAAGCGCCCCCGCGGCACCTGCGAGAATCGTGGGCGTGGACGAGAGCGTCCTCGCCGCGCGCGAGCAGGAGGCCGCACCCCGGCGGGACGTCCTCTTCGACGTCTCGGACCTGACCGTCTCGTACGCGGAGGTGCCCGCGCTCCGGGACGTCTCGCTCGAGATCTACCGGAACCAGGTGACCGCCTTCATCGGGCCGTCGGGCTGCGGCAAGAGCACGTTCATCCGCTGCTTCAACCGCATGAACGACCTCATCCCGAGCGCCGCGGTCGCGGGGACGATCCTCTACCACGGGGTCGACCTCTACGGCCCCGAGGTGGACTCGGTCGAGGTGCGGAAGCGCATCGGCATGGTCTTCCAGAAGCCGAACCCGTTCCCGAAGTCGATCTACGACAACATCGCGTTCGGCCCCCGTGTGCTCGGCTGGAAGGACGGGCTCGACGACCGCGTCGAGCGGGCCCTGCGCCGGGCGGCGCTCTGGGACGAGGTCAAGAACCGGCTCAAGGCGAGCGCGTACAGCCTCTCCGGCGGCCAGCAGCAGCGCCTTTGCATCGCGCGCTGCCTCGCGGTCGAGCCCGACGTCCTCCTCATGGACGAGCCGGCCTCGGCGCTCGACCCGATCTCGACGACCGCGATCGAGGACCTCATGCACGAGCTCAAGCGCGACTACACGATCGTGATCGTGACGCACAACATGCAGCAGGCCGCGCGCGTCGCCGACATGACCGCCTTCTTCAGCGTCGAGGTCGACGAGGAGAGCGACCGGCGAACCGGGATTCTCGTCGAGTACGACGAGACGCCGACGATCTTCACGAACCCGGGCGACAAGCGGACGGAGGACTACGTCACGGGGCGGTTCGGATGAGGGTGACGCTGCAGGAGGAGCTCGACCAGCTGGAGGCGGCGCTCCAGGAGGAAGGGTCGCTCGTGCTCCGGGCGCTCCAGGCGTGCATGAACGCCCTCGAGCAGTCCGACCTCGAGCTCGCCGACGAGGTGATCGCCTTCGACGACGAGATCGACGCGACGTACCTCGGCATCGAGGAGGGGATCCAGTCGCTGCTCGCGCGGCAGACGCCCGTCGCCGTCGACCTCCGGCTCGTGCTCGCGATCCTCCACGACAACCTCCACCTCGAGCGGATGGCCGACTACTGCGTCACGATCGCGAAGCTGACGAAGCTCGTGCACGAGGCGCCGCAGGACGAGGCGCTCGTCGAGGGGTTCCGCGAGATGGCGAACCGCGCCGAGGAGATGATCCGCGTCGCGCTCGACTCCTTCCGCGACCGCAACGTGAGCCGCGCCGAGGCGCTCGTCGACCTCGACGAGCTGATCGACCGCGCGAACCGCCGCGTCGTCGGGCACGTCCTCTCGCTCGGAGGCGATCCCGACCTGCGCGAGTGGGGCCTGCGGATGATCATCGTCTCCCGCTGCCTCGAGCGGATCGGCGACCACGCAGTCGACATCGGCGAGCAGACCGCCTACCTGGCGAGCGGCGAGTTCCGCGAGTTCACCGACGCCTCCCACCGCCCGGGAACGACGCCCCGCGACCTGTGACCCCGGGCCCGAGCCAGCGTGAGGCACCGGGCGGCCGTCCCTCCCAAGTGACACGGTGTCACTTGGGAGCGGGAGAGGCGATCGCCGCCGAGGTCGACGGTTCTGTTGCACGGCCGTTCGTCCTCCGTGGGAGGTGAGCCGGTGAGCGGCCGGCCGACCGTGCTCTTCGTCTGCGTCCACAACGCGGGGCGCAGCCAGATGGCGGCCGCGCTGCTCGACCGCCACGCGGCCGGGCGCGTGCGGGTGCGCTCGGCGGGGAGCGAGCCGGCGAACGCGATCAATCCTGCCGTCGTCGAGGCGATGGCCGAGGTCGGCGTCGACCTCCGCGACGCAGAGCCCAAGCGCCTCGAGGACGCGGCCGTGCGCGAGGCGGACGTCGTCGTGACGATGGGCTGCGGCGACGCCTGCCCCGTCTACCCCGGCAAGCGGTACGAGGACTGGGAGCTTCCCGACCCCTCCGGGAAGCCCGTGGACGAGATCAGGCCGATCAGGGACGAGATCGACAGGCGCGTCCGCGCGCTGCTCGCCGCCCTCGACCCCGCCTAGGAGGCGCGCGCGGGCTCGAGCTTCCGCGCCTGCCAGCTCCGCAGGCCGAACGCGACGGCCGCCGCGACCCCGGCGAGGACGAACACGAGGGCGCTTCCGGCCGGGAGCTTCGTCAGGGCCTCCATGCCGGCGCCGACGAGGCCGGCCGCGGGAATCGTCAGGAGCCAGGCGACGAAGATGTTGCCGGCGATGCCCCAGCGCACCGCGGAGAGCCGGCGGCTCGCGCCCGCGCCGAGGACCGAGCCGCTGATCGTGTGGGTCGTCGAGACCGGGAGGCCGAAGTGGGCGGTCGTGAAGAGGATCGTCGCCGTGGTCGTCTCGGCCGCGAAGCCCTGAGGCGGCTCGAGCTTCGCGATCCTCTGGCCGAGCGTCCGGATGATCCTCCACCCGCCCGCGTAGGTCCCGGCGGCCATCGCCAGCGCCGCCGAGATGATCACCCAGAGCGGCACGTGGAAGTCGTCGAGCGAGACGTGCCCCGACGCCACGAGGGCCAGCGTGATGATTCCCATCGTCTTCTGCGCGTCGTTCGTCCCGTGCGTGAAGGCGACGAAGCCGGCGGACACCACCTGGAGGCGGCGGAAGACGCGGTTCACGAGGCCCGGGCTCCTGCGCCGGATGATCCAAAACAGCGCCAGCATCAGCACGGCTCCCCCGATGAACCCGAGGACGGGAGCTGCCAGCGAGGGGATGAGGACCTTGTCCACGAGCCCCTGCCACTGCATGACGTCGAAGCCGTTCGCTGCGATGGCCGCACCGGACACACCGCCGATGAGAGCATGGCTCGAGCTCGTCGGCAGGCCCAGGTACCAGGTCGTGAGATTCCAGGTGATCGCGCCGACGACACCGCCGAGGACGACCTCCGGGGTGATGACGGTCGCGTCGACGATCCCCGTCGCCACCGTGGCCGCGACCTCGAGGAAGACGAATGCCCCGGCGAAGTTCAGGACGGCGGCGAAGACGACCGCGACCCGCGGTGAGAGGGCCCGCGTCGAGACGGAGGTCGCGATCGCGTTGGCGGCGTCGTGGAAGCCGTTCGTGAAGTCGAAGAAGAGCGCGACGATGACGACCGCGACGAGCGTGAAGTCCACGGGCTACGCGTTCTTGACGACGATGTTGCCGATCATGTTGGCTGCCGTCTCGCAGGCGTCGAGCGCGTCCTCGAGCGCCTCGAAGATGTCCTTCCAGCGGATGACGATCAGCGGGTCGATCCGCGGGTCGCGGAAGAGGTCGGCGATCGCGTCCCGGACGACCCTGTCCCCCGCGTCCTCGAGGTCCTTGAGCGCGACGAGCTCCCGCTCGACTCCCCGCATCCCCTTCAGCTCGCGCAGGGCGCGCGAGAGGTGCTCGACCGCCCCGACGAGGATGCGGCACTGCTCGATTGCCTGCCGCGCCGGCGACTCGACGCCGTAGAGCTCGAGCAGGTCGGAGGCCTCGTCGAGGTGGTCGACGACGTCGTCGAGGCTCGTCGCGAGCTCGTAGATGTCCTCGCGGTCGAACGGCGTGATGTACTGGGTGTTGAGAAGCTGGATGAGGTCGCGCGTGATCGCGTCGCCCGCGTGCTCCATCTCCTTCACGGCAGCCTGGCGGACCGAGGAGTTCGGGTGCTCGCGGAAGCGCTGCTCGACGAGCTTGGCCGCTGCGAACGCGTTCTCGCCCGCCCTCGTGAAGAGCTCGTAGAACTCCGTCGTGCGGGGGACGAGGGAGAGCTTCAAGGCGCGCGGCATGCTACAGGTTCCCTGTCGTGGTACCCGCGGGAAGCCTCTTCGCAGGCGCGCTGGCGTCGCTGACGATCGCGGCGAGCCCGGCCGCGGCGCAGACGGGCGTCGTCGCGATCGGGGACTTCGGCGTCGGGGGCGAGCGGCAGGCGTCCATGGGCGACGCGGTCGAGCGCTTCGTTCGCCCGCGCCTCGCCGACGCCCTCGTCACGCTCGGCGACAACGACTACACGGAGAGCCCGCAGGCCTTCCGCCGCAACTGGAGGAGGTCGTTCGGCTGGGCAGCGGAGACCGGCCTCCAGGTCGCCGGCGCGCTCGGGAACCACGATCACCGCGTCGACGGCGGCCGCTACGAGTTCGAGGCGCTCGGGATGCCGCGCCGCTACTACCACCGGCGGGTCGGCGACGTGGAGTTCTTCCTCCTCGACTCGACGAAGCTGGGGGTTCGCCAGGCCGGCTGGCTCGAGCGCCGGCTCGCGGCCTCGACCGCCCCCTGGAAGGTCGTCGTCCTCCATCACCCGCCGTTCACCTGCGGCACGTACCGCGGGGACAGGGCTCTCCGACGACTCCTCATGCCGGTGCTCGCCCGCAACGACGTCGACCTCGTCCTCTCCGGACACGATCACAACTACCAGCGCTTCGAGGCTCGCCGGGGAGTGACGTTCGTCGTCCACGGCGGGGGCGGCGGCGCAGGGCTCAACCCGCTCTCCGCCTGTCCGGAGGGCTATCCGAGACGCGTCCGGGCACGGTCCCGGCACGGCTGGGTCTACCTCCGTGCGGGGCCGGCCGCGATGCGCGTGCGCGCGATCGCGCCCGACGGGAGTCGCTACGACAGCTTCCGCCTATACCCCTAGAGGGTATAATGGCCGCATGAGCGAGACTCAGGTCTTCCGCGTGCCGGGCATGTCGTGCGCCCACTGTGTCGAGGCGGTCGAGGCCGGCCTGGCCGGGGTCGCCGGCGTGACGAGCGCCTCCGCCGACCTGGCGACGAAGGTCGTCACGGTCACCGGCTCGAGCCTCGAGGAAGCCGCCCTCCGGGCGGCGATCGGCGAGGCCGGCTACGAGGCCGAATGAGCGCGAGCGTCCACCTCGAGCTCGAAGGGATGACCTGCGCGGCCTGCGCGGCCCGCATCGAGCGCAGCCTGAACAAGCTCGAGGGGGTCGACGCGAGCGTCAACTTCGCGACCGAGCGGGCCGCGGTCTCCTACGACGATCGCCGCGTCGCGCTCGCAGACCTCGTCGGGGCGGTGGAGGGAGCCGGCTACCACGCGTCGCTCACGAGAGCCGAGGGCGAGGGCGACCGCGACCGGCTCGGCCCGAGGCTCGCGCTCGCGGCCGCCCTGTCGGTGCCCGTCGTGCTCCTGGGGATGGTCCCGCCGGCCCGCTTCGCGGGCTGGGAGTGGGTCTCGCTGGCGCTCGCGACGCCGGTCTGGGCCTGGGCCGGCTGGCCGTTCCACCGCGCGGCGCTCCGCAGCGCGCGCCACCGCGCCGCGACCATGGACACGCTCATCTCCCTCGGCACGACCGCCGCGTACGTCTGGTCGCTCGTCGCGCTCCTCGCGCTCGCGGACGCCGAGCTCTACTTCGAGGTCGCGAGCGTCGTGACGACGCTCATCCTCCTCGGCCGCTGGCTCGAGGCCCGTGCGCGCCGGCGCTCCGGCGCGGCGCTGCGCGCGCTGCTCGAGCTCGGCGCCAAGGAGGCGCGCGTGCTCCGCGACGGGGTCGAGGTCGCGGTTCCCGTCGAGGCGCTCGCCGTCGGCGACGTCTTCGTCGTCCGCCCGGGCGAGAAGGTCGCCACCGACGGCGTCGTCGTCGAGGGCCGGTCGGCCCTCGACCAGTCGATGCTGACCGGCGAGCCGGTGCCCGTGGACGTCGAGCCGGGGGACGAGGTGGCCGGCGCGACGGTGAACACGTCGGGACGCGTCCTCGTGCGCGCGACCCGCGTCGGTGCCGACACGGCGCTCGCTCAGATCGGACGGCTCGTCGCCGAGGCCCAGGCGGGGAAGGCGCCGATCCAGCGGCTCGCGGACCGCGTCTCGGCCGTCTTCGTCCCGGTCGTGATCGCGCTCTCGCTCGCCACGCTCGCCGGCTGGCTCCTCCTCGACGGGGACGTCGCCTCGGCCTTCACCGCCGCGGTCGCCGTCCTCATCATCGCGTGCCCGTGCGCCCTGGGGCTCGCGACGCCGACCGCGCTCATGGTCGGCACGGGCCGAGGCGCGCAGCTCGGTGTCCTCATCCGGGGCCCGGAGATCCTCGAGCAGACCCGGCGCGTGACGACCGTCGTCCTCGACAAGACGGGCACCGTCACGGAGGGCCGCCTCGAGCTCGTGGACGTCGTCCCGGCGAACGGCGCCGCGCGCGAGGAGATCTTGCGTCTCGCCGGTGCGGTGGAGGACGCGAGCGAGCACCCGATCGCGCGCGCCGTCGCCGACGCCGCGCGCGCGGAGGTCGGCCCCCTCCCCCGCGTCGACGAATTCCGGAACCGCCCGGGCGTCGGCGTCGTCGGGCTCGTCGAGGGCCGGACGGTCGAGGTCGGGCGCGGCGCGGGCGGCATCCAGGTCGCCTGGGACGGGGTCCCGCGCGCGACGCTCGTCGTCGCCGACACGGTCAAGCCGACGAGCGCCGAGGCGGTGGCAGAGCTCAGGAGCCTCGGGCTCACGCCGGTCCTCCTCACGGGCGACGGCGAGACGACCGCCCGGGCGGTCGCGGCGGAGGTCGGGATCGAGCGCGTGCGCGCCGAGGTCCTTCCCGCCGACAAGGCCGACGAGGTGCGCCGGCTGCAGGAGGCCGGCGAGGTCGTCGCGATGGTGGGGGACGGAGTCAACGACGCCCCCGCGCTCGCCCAGGCCGACCTCGGGATCGCGATCGGCACCGGGACCGACGTCGCCATCGAGGCGAGCGACCTCACGCTCGTCTCCGGCGACCTCCGTGCCGCCGCCGACGCCATCCGCCTCTCCCGCCGCGTCCTCGGGACGATCAAGGGCAACCTCTTCTGGGCCTTCGCCTACAACGTCGCCGCCATCCCCCTCGCCGTCGCGGGCCTCCTGAACCCGATGGTCGCCGCCGCGGCGATGGCCGGCTCGAGCCTCTTCGTCGTCTCGAACTCGCTCCGGCTGCGCCGCTTCCGGAGCCCCCGGGAGGAGCCCGCATGACCCACGGCTACGTCAAGGACAAGGACGCGCTCGTCAAGCGCCTGCACCGGATCGAGGGGCAGGTGCGCGGCCTCGAGCGCATGATCGAGGACGAGCGCTACTGCATCGACGTCCTCACCCAGATCGGCGCGGTGACGACGGCCCTCGAGAGCCTCGCCTTCGAGATCCTCGACGACCACGTCGGCCACTGCGTCGCGGGCGCGCTCGCGGCCGGCGACCCCGGCGTCGCGGAGGAGAAGAGCCGGGAGCTCCTCGAGGCCGTCCACCGCTTCGCGCGCACGCGCTAGTGCCCCGCTCCCTCACGGCGGCGGCCGTCGCCCTCGCCCTCTGGGCGGCGATCGCCTCCGGCGAGGTGGTCACCGGCGCGCTCCCGGGCGCGCTCGTCGTCGTCCTCGCCATCGCCGACTACCGCCTCTGGAGGGCGCGCGGGCGGCCGTGGCACGACTGGACGGTGATCCTCCTGCTCGTGCCCGCGATCCTCGCCGCCGTGTGGATCTGCGTCGGCGGGCTCGTCACGGGCGTCGAGCGCTCGGACGACGCGCGGCTCCTCCTCGAGGTCGGCCCGGGCGTGGCCCTCACCGGGCTCCTCTGCACGCTCGTCTCCTACCACGGGCGCCACCACCCGGACGAGCAGCGGCTCTAGGCGCGGCTCGGCGTCGGCCTACCGGGCCGCGGTCGGTCGGCCCGCCGGCATCTCCTCCTCGTGGCCCTCGACGTGGACGTCGGGAAGCCAGCGCAGCCAGGAGGGGAGGTACCAGTTCCGGAGGCCGAGGAGGGACATCGACGCGGGAACGACGACGGAGCGGATGACGGTCGCGTCGATCAGGAGCGCGACCGCGACCCCGAAGCCCATCTGCTGGAACATGACGAGGTCGCCGCGCGCGAAGCCCGCGAAGACGGCGATGATGATGAGCGCGGCGCCGGTGATCAGGCGGGCGGTCGAGCCCACGCCGAAGGCGACGGCGTCGTCGTTCGACCCGGTCTGCGTGAAGCGCTCGCGGATGCGGCTGAGCAGGAAGACCTGGTAGTCCATCGAGAGCCCGAAGAGGACTGCGAAGAGGAAGAGCGGCACCCAGGCCTCGACGAAGTCCACCTGCTGGAAGCCGAAGAGCTCGTTGCCGACGCCCTTGACGAACACGAGCACGAGCAGCCCGTAGGCCGCGCCGACGGAGAGCAGGTTCATCGCGATCGCGGTCGCCGGCACGACGACGGAGCGGAACGCGATCGTGAGGAGGACGAAGCTGAGCCCGAGGACGAAGGCGAAGACGATCGGGAGCCAGGCGTCCATGACGTCGTAGTAGTCGACGTCCTCGGCCGTGTCCCCGGTGACGAACACCTCGGCGTCCACGCCGGCGAACGTCGCCGGGATCGTCTCCTCCCGCAGCTCCCGGACCGCCGCCACCGCCTCCGGCGAGACCGAGTCGCCCGCGATCGGCACGGTCACTGCGACGAGGTCGCCGCCGGGGCTCGTCTCCTCCGTCGGCTCGCCGAGGATCGGCTTGCGCGGGAGCTGCTCCTCGAGCCGATCGAGGGCGGCGCGAACATCGGGCGAGTCCGCGTCCCCGTCGACGACGATCTCGACGGGGTCGACCGTCTGCCCGGGGAACTCGCGGTTCAGGAGGTCGAAGCCCTGCTTCGACTCGAAGCGGTCGGGCAACGTGCTGATGCCCGCGGTGCCGGTCTCGAGCGCGAGGACCGGCGTCGCCGCGGCGAGGAGGAGCGCCACGGCAGCGGCGAGGCTCGCCACCGGCCGCCGCATGACGGCGGCGACGATCCGGCCCCAGAAGCGGCTCTCGGCGGCGGCGCTCGCCCGGCCGAAGAACGGGATCCTCAGCGAGTTCACGCGGTCGCCGAGGAGGCTGAGGACGGCCGGCAGGAGCGTCAGCGCCGCGGCGACCGAGGCGATCCCGACGAGGATCGCGCCGGTGGCGAGGCTGCGCATGATCGTGTTGGGGACGAGCTCGAGCCCGGTCATGGCGAGGACGAACGCCGCCCCGCTGAAGAGGACGGCGCGGCTCGCGGTCGCGCCCGCGGTCACGATCGCGTCGACCTTCTCCCGCCCCTGGGAGCGCTCCTCGCGGAAGCGGCTGAGGATGAAGAGCGAGTAGTCGATCCCGAGCGCGAGCCCCATCCCGAAGATCATGTTCGTGACGAAGACGGAGAGCTCGAACACCTGCCCGACGAGCGCCGTGAGCGCGAGCGCGACGACGATCGCGAGCACGGCCAGCACGAGCGGGACGACGCCCGCGACGACGCTGCCGAAGACGAGCAGGAGCACGACGAGCGCGGCGGGCGCACCGAAGAAGAGCTCTCCCTCCTGGAGGTCCTCCTCGGAGAGGCGGCCGAAGTCCTCGTCGAGGACGAGCTCGCCCGTCATCGCGGCCTCGACCCCGGGCTCCTCGTCCAGACGCTCCACCGCCTCGACGGCCGGCTCGACCTTGTCCTCGCCGTCGAAGCCCAGCGCGACGAGGAGCGCGGTCGCGCTTCCGTCCTCGGAGACGACGCGCTCGCCGTTCTCGTCCCGGTAGGGGACGACGCTCGTCGCGCCCGCCTGCTCGAGCTCGGCCGCGAGCGCCTGCAGGCGCTCCTCTGCGGCGGGGTCGTCGGCGCGCCCCCGTCCGAAGTCGACGACGACGACCTCGCTCGCCTCCTGCTCGACCTCCTCGCGGGTGGCGGGGAACCGCTCCGCGAGGAGGTCGTACCCGCGCCGCGAGTCGGTCTCGCTCGTCACGTCGCCCTCGCTCGTGAGCGTGTCGCCGAGCATCGTGGCGACGACGCCGAGCGAGAGGACGACCAGGCCGATCCACACGGCCACCGTCCTCCACGGATGGAGCGCGCACGCGCGCGCGAGCGAGTCCGTGGAGAGCCTCACCGCCGTCCGACGCTAGCGCATCGGAGCCCGGGACGTCGAGCCCTCCGCCGCTCGCCCCTCGTACGCCTCGCGCAAGCCGTCGATCTCGATCTTCCCCATCTGGAGCATCGCGTTCATGACTCTCTCCGCCCGTTCGGGATCCTCGTCGCCGAGCATCTCGCCGAGGGCGCGGGGAATGACCTGCCACGAGACCCCGAACCGGTCCGTCAGCCAGCCGCACGGCCCCGGCTCGCCGCCCTCCGAGAGCTTCTCCCAGTACTCGTCGACCTCCTCCTGCGTCTCGCAGTCGACGAAGAGCGAGGTGCCTTGCCCGAAGGTGAAGGACGGGCCGCCGTTCAGGACGGCGAACTCCTGGCCGGCCAGCTCGAACGTCGCGGACATCAGCTGCCCCTTCGGGCCCGGCCCCGCATCGCCGTAGCGCGTGACGCTGAGGATCCGCGAGCCCGGGAAGATCGAGGTGTAGAAGGTCATCGCCTCCTCGGCCTGGTCGTCGAACGTCAGGAAGGTGGTGATCGTCTTCTGCACGGTTCGCTCCTTTCGCGTGCGACGGGAAGCCCGCCCCTCGCACCGCCACGTCGTGGATTGCGCGTCTCCACTAGGGACTCGCCGGAGCAGGAGAACTCATCGGACGCGGAAGCGTCACCGACGCGCCGGCGCAGCTTGCGGCCGTCCGACGGGAGAGGGCCTCGGGCGGTCGGCCGTCGAGCTCGGCGTCTAGCGCTGCGGGTCGCCGACGTCCGGGTCGAGCTCGTCCGCGCGGCGGGCGTGCGCCTGCGCGACCTCGCGCTCGGTCTCGGCACGCTCGAGCTCGTCCCGCGCGGCCGCCTCGCGCTCGCGGGCGCGAAGCTGCTGCAGCTCCGCCTGCTCCCGGTGCTCGGCCGCCTCGGCACGGCGCTCCCGGAGCTGGCGGTTCTTCGTGCGGCTGAGCGCCCAGAGGGCGAGTGCGACCACGAGAACCGCGGCGATCGCGATGACGACGATGAGCCAGGTGTCCATGCCCTCCCTTTCCCGGCGCCGCTTGACGCCGTCCGCCGCCAGGTGTGCCCTCTCACGGATTTCGGCAAACGACACCGGTAAGGTGCCGCCGTGCTCGCGATCACCGCCGGGCGGTTCCGCTTCACGGCGCGCCTCGAGGAGGAGAGCGCCGCGCGCACGGTCGCGGTGCTCCGCGGCCTCCTGCCGCTCCACAGCCGGCTCGTGCAGGCGCGCTGGAGCGGTGAGTCGGCCTGGGTGCCGATGGGGTTCGAGCTCGAGCTCGACCTCGGGCCCGAGAACGCCTCGAGCTACCCGGCCGCAGGCGAGCTCCTCCTCTACCCCGGCGGCCTCTCCGAGGTCGAGATCCTCTTTCCCTACGGCGCCACGTGCTTCGCGAGCAAGATGGGCCAGCTCGCCGGGAACCACTTCGCCACCATCGAGGACGGCCGCGAGCAGTTGCCCGAGCTCGGCCGGGCCGTCCTCTGGGAGGGCGCGCAGGACCTCGTCCTGGAGGCGGTCTAGACCTTCGGGGGTTCCGCCCTGGACCGGCGGGTTGCGAGCATGGCGATCCACCACCCGAGGGAGGAATCTGTGGCACAGAGAGGGTTCACCTTGGCCGCCCTCGCGACGATCGTCGTCGCCTTCGCGGCCTTTGCGGCGTCGGCGGCCGCGAGACCGGCGCCCGAAGGCGTCGTCGTCGAGGGGCTGTCCGACCCGCGCGGCATCGACGCGATCACGAACCGCGCCATGCTCGTGGCCGAGTCGGGCAGCGGCTCGATCACGCTCGTCCAGCAGAAGCGGAAGGGCGGGGCGCGCGTCTCCACCTTCGCGTCGTTCCCCGTCGACCCGGAGGGCGGCGGCCCCGTCGACGTGGCGTCCAAGGGGCTGCGCAAGACATGGGTCCTCGCGGCCGGAAACCTCGTCCGCCTCGACCGCAAGGGGCGCGTGAACCTCACGGTCGACATCCCCGCCTACCAGGAGGGCGACCCGGACCCCGACGACCTCGAGGGCCTGCCCGAGGAGTCGAACCCGAACGGGCTCGCGCTCCTGCGCGGCGGCGGCGTCCTCGTCGCCGACGCGGCCGGGAACGACCTGCTCCTACTCGACAAGGGCAAGTCGCTCTCGACCGTCGCCCGCTTCAAGCCGGAGCTCGTGCCCTGGCCCGCCGGGCTGCCGTTCGGCCCGCCGCCCGGCACCCCCGAGCCGGCCGAGCCGGTGCCGACCGCGGTCGCGATCGGCCCCGACGGCGCCTGGTACGTCTCCGAGCTGAAGGGCTTCCCGTTCGTGAAGGGCACGTCCCGGATCTGGCGGGTCGAGCCCGGGAGCACGAACGCGGTCTGCGACCCGGAGAGCCCGGACACGGGCCCGTGCCGCACGGTCGCCACCGGGTTCACGTCCGTGATCGACCTCGGGTTCGGGCCGGACGGCACGATGTACGTGCTCGAGATCGCGAAGGAGAGCCTGCTCGGCGTCGAGTTCTTCGGCGCCCCGCCGATCGGCGCCCTCTGGGCCGTCGAGGGCGGGACGAAGACCGAGCTCGCCGAGGGAGAGCTGCTCGCCCCCGGCGGGGTCGACGCCGGGCCGAACGGCTCGCTCGTCGTCACGACCGGGACGGTCTTCGGCCCCGGCGCGGGCGGCGTCGTCCGCATCGACCCGTAGCGCGAGCGGCGGGCGGCCCGGCCCCGCGCCGGGCCGCCCCGCCGGCGTCAGCGAGGCAGGCGGATCGCGCCCTCGAGGACGGCCCGCCCGACGACGGCGCCCTCGAGCCCGAGCGCCTCGAGCTCGACGAGGTCGTCCTCCGAGCGGATCCCGCCGGCAGCGAGCACGGGAAGCCCGGAGCGCTCGCGGACGCGCTCGAGCAGCACGAGGTCGGGGCCGGTCATCGTGCCGTCGCGGTCGATCGCCGTGCAGAGGAGCCGGGCGACGCCGGCTTCGGCGCAGCGC
>DASTQA010000020.1:0-46290 GCA_035762005.1 Gaiellaceae bacterium | reverse complement strand
CGGCTCGAACACCGTCTCGGCGAGCGTCGCCCGCCGCCCGGGCTCCACGACGAGCAGGAAGCGCCACGGCTGGCGGTTCTTGGCGCTCCCGGCGAGCCGGCCGGCGTCGAGGATGCGCCGGACGACGTCGTCCGGAAGCGGGCGGCCGTCGTACCGCCGCACCTCCCGGCGCGAGGCGATCGCCAGACGCGTCTCCACGCCGCCAGTCTACGTCCGCGTGGCCGGCTCCCAGCAGGTTTTCGGTCCAACGAAGCGGGAACTCCAAGCCCATGGACACCCGCAGCCCGCACCGGCACGCCGACGAGCGCGAGGGGCGCGAGGGGCGCGGGACGAGCGAGCGCCGGCACCAGGGCGAGGAGCACCAGCCGAAGCTTCACGTCGCCTGGTGGCGGGACGCCGAGCTCGAGCGCCGGGTGAACGCCGCCGTTCACGCCGACGGCGACGACCGGGGCTGAGCCCGGGCCGCGAGCGTCCCGAGCACGGCGCCGAAGACGGCGTGGGCGGCTGCCTCGTAGGCGAAGACCCGGGCGTTGCCGAGCAGCGGCGGCCAGGCCCCCGTGCGCCGGTCGGGATGGAGCCGGTCGACGAGCGCCATCGCCGGCCAGAGGACGAGGTTCTCCGCCTGCGCGGCGACGAGCCCCTGACGGGCGCCGCGGCCTCCGAGGCGGTGGAAGACGGCGCCGAACGCAGCGCCGTTCACGAGGTGGGCGGCGAGCCCGGCGGCCCGCCAGCCGCGCCCGTCGCGCGTGAGGACGGCGCCGAGGAGACGAATGTCCGAGTAGCCGGGGGGAGGGCCGAGCAGGCGCGCGAGAGCGGGCTCGGCCGCCGCCCAGGCACCCGCCGCGGCCACTCCCGCGAGCGCTCCCTTCAGCATGCCCGGAGCGTATCCTCGTGCGGTGGCCAACCGCAGCCTCGACGCGCGGCGCCGCCTGACGCTCGCCGCGACGATCCTCGGCTCCTCGCTCGCGTTCGTGGACGCGACGGTCGTCATCGTCGCGCTGCCCACGATCGAGCAGGACCTCGACCTCGGCCTCACCGGCCAGCAGTGGGTCTTCCTCTCGTACTCGCTCGCGCTCGCGGCGCTCTACCTCGTCGGCGGCGCCGTCGGCGACCGCTACGGGCGCAGGACGATCTTCGTCGCGGGCGCGGCGGGGTTCGCGCTCGCCTCCGTGCTCGCGGGGCTCGCCCCGAACGCGGAGGTGCTCATCGGTGCCCGCGCGCTCCAGGGCGTCGCGGGCGCGTTCCTGACGACGAACTCGCTCGCGCTCCTGCGGAGCGTCTACGGCGACGAGTCCGGGCGGGCGATCGGCCTCTGGACCTCGTTCACGAGCGTGGCGACGATCGCCGGCCCGCCCGCCGGCGGCGCGCTCGTCGAATGGGTCTCGTGGCGTTGGATCTTCCTCGTCAACCTGCCCTTCGCGGCGGCGGCCGTGGCGCTCGCGCTCGTCGGCCGCTGCGACGAGCGCCCGCCCGAGCGGCTGGGTCGCCTCGACCTGCCCGGGGCCGTGCTCGCGGCGACGGGGTTCGGCTTCCTCACGTACGGCCTCGTCGAGGGCGCCGAGCGGGGGTTCGGGGAGGTCTGGTGGTCGTTCGGAGTCGGCGCGGCCGCGCTCGCCGCCTTCGTCGTCGTCGAGCGCCGCGTCCGGGAGCCGATGCTGCCGTTCGCGCTCTTCCGGCGGCGCAACTTCGCGGTCGCGAACGCCGAGACGTTCCTCGCCTACGCGGCGCTCTACGGCTTCTTCGTCTACTTCACCATCTACCTGCAGTTCCTCGGCTTCACGCCCTTCCAGGCCGGGCTCCTGAACATCCCCTCGAGCCTCGTCATGATCGCCCTCGCGGCGCGCTTCGGCGCCCTCGCCGACCGCCACGGGCCGCGGCTCTACCTCACCGCCGGGCCGGCGCTCATCGGCGCCGGCACGCTCGTCTTCCTCTTCGTCGACGAGAAGTCCGACTTCTGGACGGCCGGCATCGCCGGGCTCCTGCTCTTCTCCTTCGGACTCGCCATGATGGTCGCGCCGATCACCGCCACGGCCCTGAAGTCGGCCCCCGAGCGCTACGCCGGCATCGCCTCGGGCGTGAACTCGACCGTCTCCCGCCTCGGAAGCCTCATCGCCGTCGCCGTCATCGGCCTCGTCATCTCGCTCGTCTTCGACGCCCGCACGGACGTGGAGGGCGCCGTGCCGCTCGCGAAGGGGCAGGCCGCGCCCGAGCTGCGCGACGCGTCGGTGGCGGGCTTCCGGACGGGGATGCTCGTCGCGGCGGCGCTCGCCCTCGGTGCGGCCGCCGTCGCCGCCGTCGGCATCTCCGACCGCGAGGCGCGCGGCGAGGAGGAGCCCGTCAGCGGACGGGAAGCGGCGCCAGCCTGAAGCCGAGGCCGCGCGCCCGCCCGCGGCAGCGTTCGACCGCCTCCTCGCGCGTCGCCCCGAACTCGTGGAAGATGGCGAGGCGGTAGCTCTGCGCGTCGTTCACGCCCTGCTCCGAGAGGTAGAGTCCGGGGCGGACGAGCAGCTCGACGTCGGGCTCCGGATCGGGGACGGACTCGACGAACGCGTCCTCGAACACGCGAAGGCAGTAGCTCACCCCCACGCCCACCGGCGCGCCCGCCTCCCACTCGGGGTCCTCGCCGAGGGCGAGGGCGAAGAGCGCGTCGTACGTCGACCGCCCGTGGAGCCCCTGGACGAGCGGCGCGAACTGCGAGGCAAGCCGGCCGTTGACCTCGATGATCTGCGCGGGGCCGGCGGCGGGCACGAAGAACTCGACGTTGAAGAAGCCCCCGTCGAAGCCCAGGGCGGGGAGCACCCGCGCGGCGACGCCGTCGAGCTCGTCCAGCCGCGCCTCGGGGAGGGCGCTCGGATACTCGAAGCGCTCGAAGCTCAGCGTCCCCGGGTACTTGACCGAGTCGGTGACGCCGATCGTCGTCACGCGTCCCTCGTGCACGTACCCCTCGAGCGTCACCTCCGCGCCGGAGAGGAGCTCCTCGGCGAGGAAGCCGTGGGCGTCGGCCGGGTCGGCTCCCGCCAGCGCGGCGATCTCGGCGTAGCGCGCCGTGTAGCGGTCGAGCTCGTGGAGCTCGACGAGGTCGCTCGGATCGTCGATCCGGTAGGCGTTCTGCGACAGGCGCCCGACGACGGGCTTCACGAAGAAGGGCGCCTCGAAGGGAGGCGACGCCGGGTCGAGGACGACGGCGCGCGGCGTCGCCTCGGGGGCGACCGCGCGCTGCAACGCCCGTGAGGTCGGCTTGTGCTGGCAGGCGACGAGGGCGGCGGGCCGGGGCCCCGGGAGGCCGCGGCGGTCGGCGAGGATCGCCGCGAGGAGCGCCGAGGCGTCCTTCGTCCCCACGACCCCGTCCGCGGGCGCGCCCTCGCACTCCTCGAGGAACGCCTCGGGGTCGAAGCTCTCGAGCTGGTCGAGGTCGGACCCGTGGCAGCGAACGCGGTAGCGCCCCTCGAGCCCGGCCGCCCGAATCGCCTTCAGGTCCCGCTCCTGGGGACAGAGCACGAGGATGTCTTTCATCGGAGGGGCCGCGCGGCGGCGCTCGCCGCGAATGCTAGCCGTCTGCGTACGCTACGCGCGTGATCCTCGCGCGGACGGACGTCGTCGGGAGCCTCCTGCGGCCGCCCGCGCTGCTCGAGGCGCAGGCGCGCCACGCCGCCGGGGAGCTCACGGACGAGGAGCTGACCCGCGCGGAGGACCGGGCTGTCGACGAGGCGCTTCGCCTCCAGGAGGAGTCGGGCCTCGACGTCGTCACCGACGGAGAGATGCGCCGCCTCTCCTTCCAGAGCCAGCTCCCGGCCGCCGTCGAGGGGTTCGGCGAGTGGGACCTCGACGCCTTCCTCTGGGGCGAGTGGCGATCGGACGAGCTCGGCGACCTCGAGATCGAGCGGCCGCCGATCGGGGTCGTCGGCAGGCTGCGACGGACCCGCTCCCTCTCGGGCGGGGAGTTCGCCTACGCCGCCGCGCGGACGGAGCGCGTCCTCAAGGTCACCCTCCCGAGCCCCAGCCTCTTCGCGAACTTCTACGACCCCGAGCGCTCGCGCGAGGCCTATCCGACGCTCGAGGAGTTCCTCGCCGACGTCGCGCGCGTCCTCCGCGAGGAGGTCGAGGAGCTCGTGGGCCTCGGGGCGAGGTACGTCCAGCTCGACGCTCCGCACTACCCCCTCCTCCTCGATCCGCGCTACCGGGACTTCTACGCGAGCAGGGGCTGGCCGGCCGAGCGCTGGCTCGACCTCGGTCTCGAGCTCGACAACCTCGTCATCGGCGACCATCCGGGCGTGACGTTCGGCTTCCACCTCTGCCGGGGCAACCAGGCGAGCCGCTGGCTCGTCGAGGGCGGCTACGACTGGCTCGCGGAGCGGGTCTTCCGTCGGGTCGAGGCGCAGCGGCTCCTCCTCGAGTACGACGACGCCCGCTCGGGCGGATTCGAGCCGCTCGCGGCCGTCCCCGACGACAAGGTCGTCGTCCTCGGGCTCGTGACGACGAAGAGCGCGCGGCGGGAGACCGTTCCCGAGCTCACCACGCGCATCCGCGAGGCCGCCCGCGTCGTTCCGCTCGAGCGGCTCGCCCTCTCGCCGCAGTGCGGGTTCGCGACGTCGGTGCTCGGGAACGCCCTCACGGTCGAGGACGAGAGGGCGAAACTCGCGACGATAGCCGCCACGGCCGCCGAGGTCTGGGGCCCGGCGTGAGCGTCGTCCTCGACGGCGCCGGCCTCACGCTTGAGGCGGTCGTTCGCGTCGCGCGCGAGGGGGCGCCCGTCGTGCTCGCCCCGGTCGCGCGCGAGCGGATGCGCGAGACCCGAGCGGTCGTCGAGCGCGCCGTCGAGCGCGGCGACGCCGTCTACGGCCTCTCGACCGGCGTCGGGGCGCGCAAGAAGGTCGCGGTCGCGCCCGCCGAGATCTCCGCCTTCAACCGCGCCCTCGTCGCGAACCACCGCGTCGGCACCGGCCCCGACGCGCCCGAGGACGTCGTGCGGGCGACGATGCTCAGGGTCGCGAACGCCTTCGCGAAGGGCACTGCGGGCGTCCGGCCCGCCCTCGCCGAGCGCCTCGTCGAGGCGCTGAACGCCGGCGAGCGGCCGCGCGTGCGCCTGCTCGGCTCGGTGGGGCAGGCCGACCTGCCCCCGCTCGCGGACCTCGCGCACGCCCTCTTCGCCGACGTGGACCTCGAGGCGAAGGAGGGGCTCGCCCTCCTCAACTCGAACGCCTTCTCGACGGCGCTCGCGGCCCTCGCCCTCGCCGACCTCGAGCGCCTCCTGGCCGCGCTCGACACCGCGGGCGCGCTCGACCACGAGGCCTACGCCGCCAACTTCACGCTGCTCCACCCGTCCGTCAGCGAGGTGCGCCCGTATCCGGGCGTCGTCCGCTCGCTCGCGCGGCTCCGCGAGCTCCTCGCGGGCAGCTCGCTCTGGGAGCCCGGCGCGGCCCGCAACCTCCAGGACCCGCTCTCGTTCCGCTGCCTGCCGCAGGTGCACGGCGCGCTCCGCGACGCGCTCGGGTTCGCGCGCGCCCAGCTCGAGGTCGAGCTGAACGCCTCGCAGGAGAACCCGCTCGTCGTCCCGGCCGAGGACCGCATCGTCTCGGTCGCGAACTTCGACGTGCTCCCGCTCGCCGCCGCCCTCGACTTCGTCCGCATCGTCCTCGCCTCGGCGCTGACCGGCGCCTGCGAGCGCCTCGTGAAGCTCCTCCAGGGCCCGCTCACCGGCCTCCCGGACGGCCTCGCCCCGCGCCAGGGCCTGGCCGAGAACTCGCTCGGCGAGCTCGGCGTGGCCGCGCAGGGGCTGACGGCGGAGGCGCGGCTCCTCGCGCAGCCCGTCTCCTTCGAGATCGTGACGACGACGCACGCCGAGGGGATCGAGGACCGGATGACCATGGCCCCGCTGGCGGCGCGCCGCCTCGGCGAGATGGTCGCGCTCGGCGAGGCGCTCGTCGCGATCGAGCTCGTCGTCGCCTGCCAGGCGGTCGACCTGCGCGCGCCCGAGCGCCTCGGCCAGGGCACGCGCGCGGCCCACGAGGCGGTTCGCGAGCTCGTCCCGTTCCTCGGCGAGGGGGACACGCTCGTGCCCGACCTCGAGCCTCTGCACGGACTCGTCCGCTCGGGCCTGCCGGGCCCGGGCGCGGCCGTCGTCGCGAACAAGGAGCGCCCGGCGGCGTCATAGAGTTTTGGTTTGACTCGCGCAGACGGTCCTGCGATAACCGCTGCTTTCCGGCGATGTCCGGTGCCCCGAGCCCGAAGGAGAGTGAGATGGACGAGGCCAAGCGACGCGTGGACGAGCTCCGCAAGTCACGGAGCGAGCTCGACAACCACCTGATCGACGAGCTCGCGGCGGGGAAGATCAGCCGCCGGGAGTTCGTCCGCCGCGGAAGCGTGCTCGGCCTGTCGCTCTCCTCGCTCGCGTTCATCGCCGCCGCGTGCGGCGGCGACGACGACGACGGCGGCGAGGGGGCGACCCCGACCGGGGCGACCGACACGACCGGCGGCGCTCCGCAGGCCGGCGGCGCGCTCAGGACCGGCATCATCGCGCCCGCTGGCGCGCTCGACCCCCTCACCGTCGCCGACGAGGGAGGGCTCGCCGTCCTCGGGCAGTCCGGCGAGTACCTCGTCTGGTCGAACGAGCAGCTCGAGCTCGAGCCGCGCCTGGCGGAGAGCTGGGAGCCCAACGAGGACGGGAGCGTCTGGACGTTCGCGATCCGCCAGGGCGTGACGTTCCACGACGGCACACCGCTGACCGCGGAGGACGTCGCCGCGACCCTCAACCTCCACGCCGACCCGAAGAACAAGGGGAACGCGCTCTCGGCCTTCGGCGGCGTGCTCTCGGCCGGCGGGGCGGAGGCCGTCGACGAGGCGACTGTGGAGGTGACCCTCGACGCCCCGAACGGGAACTTCCCGTACCTCGTCTCCTCGGACAACTACAACGTCATCATCCTCCCGGCGAACTTCGACGGGAACTGGGAGCGGAGCTTCCAGGGGACCGGCCCGTGGGTGCTCGACCGGTTCACGCCGCAGCAGGGCGTCACGTACACGAAGAACCCGGACTACTGGGACACCGAGCGCCAGCCGCTCGCCGACACGAGCGAGCTCCGCTTCTACGCCGAGGACCAGGCGCGCGTGCTCGCCCTCCAGGGCGGCGAGGTCGACATCCTCAGCCAGTTCGCCGTCGTCGGCGGCGAGGCGCTGCTCTCGGACGAGAACATCTCCGTCATCGAGGTGCGCGCCTCGCAGCACCGGCAGGTGCACATGCGCGTCGACCAGGAGCCCTTCAACGACAAGCGCGTGCGGCAGGCCCTGGCGCTCGTGCTCGACCGCGAGGCGCTCGTCGAGGGCCTCTTCCAGGGCAAGGCCGACGTCGGGAACGACAGCCCCTTCGCGCCCGTCTTCCCCTCGACGGACACGAGCGTCCCGCAGCGCGCCCAGGACGTCGAGCAGGCGCGCCAGCTCCTCGCCGACGCCGGCGTGGGCGACGGCTTCGCGGTCGACCTGAGCACCTGGGACAACTACGAGATCCCCGAGCTCGCCGTGCTGATCCAGAACGCCGCCCGGGAGATCGGGATCAGGATCACGCCCAAGGTGACGGACGCAGGGACGTACTACACGGACTTCTGGCTCAACTCCCCGCTCGGGATCACCGACTACGGGCACCGCGGCGTGCCGAACGTGTTCCTCACCGCCCCGCTCACGAGCGAGGGGACCTGGAATGCTCCCCACTTCGCGAACGCCGAGTACGACCGGCTCGTCGCCGACTACGTCGCCGCTCTCGACCTCGACTCACAGCGCGCCGTTGCGAAGCAGATCCAGGAGCTCCTGCTCGACGAGACGCCGATCATCTTCCCGTACTTCTACTTCCACCTCTCCGCCACGACGAAGGAGGTCACCGGCGCCGAGCCCACCGGAATGGGCCACATCGACCTGAGCCGGGCGGGCTTCACCGCCTAGCCCCGAACGCGCCCGGAGGAGCTCCCTGGCACGGTTCCTGCTCAAGCGGCTCGGGCTCGCAGTCGTCACGCTCGTCCTCCTGAGCGTGATCATCTTCACGGCCGCGCAGGTCCTCCCCGGGGACGTCGGGCGTGCGATCCTCGGCCCGTTCGCCGACGACCGTGCGGTGGAGCAGCTCAACGAGGAGCTGGGCACGAACCGATCGGTCTTCGTCCAGTACGCTGACTGGGTCGGCGGCGTCCTGCGGGGCGACCTGGGCGACTCGTACGCGTTCCGCCGGCCCGTCGGTGACCTCCTCTGGCCGGCGCTCGAGAACTCGGCGAAGCTCGCCCTCCTCGCGTTCATCGTCGTCGTGCCGCTCGCGGTCGTCGGCGGCGTCGCCGCGGCGCTCGCTCAGGGCAGGCTCCCCGACCGGCTCATCTCCATCGGCGGCCTCTCGGCCACCGCGATCCCCGAGTTCGTCTGGGCCGTCCTCCTCATCATCGTCTTCGCGCTCTGGCTCGACGTCCTTCCGGTCTCGGCGCAGGCGCCGGCGGGCGCCGGACTGCTGACGGAGGCGAAGTATCTCCTCCTCCCCGCGCTCGCGCTCGTCTTCGTCCTCTTCGGCTACATCGCCCGCATGGCGCGGGCGGGGACGATCGAGACGCTCGACGCCGACTACACGCGAACCGCGTACCTGAAGGGCCTGTCTCGCCGGACGGTCATCAGGCGCCACGTGCTGCGGAACTCGCTCCTCCCGACGATCGCCGTCGTCGCCACGCAGGTCGGCTACCTCTTCGGCGGGCTCGTCGTGATCGAGCTGATCTTCAACTACCACGGGATCGGCGAGCTCCTCTTCCGGGCCGTCCAGCAGCAGGACTTCCCCCTCATCCAGAGCACGGTGCTGCTGATCGGCGTCGTCTACCTCGCCGCGACGCTCGTCGCCGACCTCCTCTACTCGCTCCTCAACCCCCGGATCAGGCTGGCACGGGACGAATGAGCACGCCCGAGGAGCGGGCCGTCCTCGTCGAGCGCCCCGGGCTCGGCCCGCCCGAAGGCGATCGGGAGGCCGTCCGGGTCGCGCGCAGGGAACGCTTCCGGCTCCTGCTCCGCTCGAAGACGTTCCTCGCGGGCGTCCTCGTCGTCGGCGCCTGGGCGGTCTGCGCGATCTTCGCCCCGCTCGTCGCGCCCTACGACCCGCTCGGGGGCAACCTCGCGGAGGAGATCGGGAACCGGCTGCAGGCGCCGTCGCTCTCGCACCCGTTCGGCACCGACCAGCTCGGGCGCGACGTGCTCTCCCGCGTGATCGCGGGCGCCCGCGACATTCTCACGGTCGCCCCTCTGGCCGCGCTCCTCGGCACCGTCCTGGGCACGATCATCGGGCTGCTGGCCGGCTACTTCCGCGGCGCCGTCGACGAGGTGATCATGCGCCCCGTCGACGCGTTCCTCGCGATCCCGCCCGTGATCATGGGCCTCGTCGTGCTCACCGCGCTCGGCCCCTCGAAGTGGGCGCTCGTCGTCGTGATCGGGATCCTCTTCGCGCCGATCATCGGACGCACGGTCCGAGCCGCCGTCCTCGCCGAGCGCGAGCTCGAGTACGTCGAGGCGGCGCGCCTTCGCAACGAGCGCTCGCCGTACATCATGTTCGCGGAGATCCTCCCGAACGTCTCCGCGCCGATCCTCGTCGAGTTCACGGTCAGGCTCGGCTATGCCGTCTTCACGGCGGCTACGCTGAGCTTCCTCGGGTTCGGCGTCCAGCCGCCCGCGCCCGACTGGGGCCTCCAGATCCAGGAGAACTACATCACCATCAACGCGGGCTTCTGGTGGGGCACCCTCTTCCCGGCCCTGGCGATCGCGAGCCTCGTCGTCGGCGTCAACATGATCGCCGACGGCCTGGCGCGGGTGCTCGAGCGATGACGGCCGCGCCCGCTGCCGCGCTCGAGCTCGACGACCTCCGCGTCGCCTACACGATCCGCGGCGTCGACCGCGAGGTGCTGCGCGGCGTCTCCTTCTCGGTCGCCGAGGGCGAGTCCTACGGCCTCGTCGGGGAGTCGGGCTGCGGGAAGTCGACGGCCGCCTACGCGCTCATGCGCTACCTGCCGCGGAACGGGAAGATCACGTCCGGCTCGATCCGGATCGCCGGCGAGGAGCTCATGGGCCTGAGCACGGAGGGCGTGCGCAGGCTCCGCGCGACCCGGGTCTCGATGGTCTACCAGGATCCCGGGGCGGCCCTGAACCCCTCGCTCCGCGTCGGCGACCAGATCGCCGAGGTGTTCGCGCTCGCGGGAGCGTCGCGCACGGAGGCGCGCGAGCGCAGCGGCGAGCTCCTGGCTCGCGTGCAGGTCTCCGACCCCGCCCGGGTCCTGCGTCGCTACCCGCACCAGCTCTCGGGCGGCATGCAGCAGCGGGTCGTCATCGCCATGGCGCTGGCCTCCGACCCGACGCTCCTCATCCTCGACGAGCCCACCACGGGCCTCGACGCGACCGTGGAGGCCGAGGTCCTCGACCTCGTCGCCCGGCTCCGCATCGAGCTCGGGACGAGCGTCCTCTTCATCAGCCACAACCTCGCCGTGATCCGCCGGATGTGCGACCGGGTGGGCGTCCTCTACGCCGGACGCCTCGTCGAAGAAGGGTCTGCGGAGACCGTCTTCCTCGACCCGCGGCACCCCTACACGGTCGGCCTCCTGCGCTGCCTGCCGCGAGGCGGCCTGCGCAAGGACGAGCATCGGCTGGACACGATTCCGGGCTTCCTCCCCCAGATCGGCACCATCCCCGGCGGCTGTGTCTTCGCCGACCGCTGCGGGCTCGTCCGCGAGGTCTGCCGGGAGCACGAGCCGGGTCTCTACCCCACGGGCCCGCGACACGTGAGCCGCTGCCACTTCCACGACGAGGCGCAGTCCCTCCCGCGCACGGAGGGTTTGGCCGGGCGGCCGGCCGGCGGCGCCGCGGGCGGCGCGCCCGTCGTCCGGGCCGAGCACATGCGCAAGACCTTCCGGCAGGAGGGGCACGACGTGCGCGCCCTCGACGACGTCTCGGTCGCGATCGCCCCGGGCGAGACGCTCGGCCTGGTGGGCGAGTCCGGGAGCGGGAAGACGACCTTCGCCCGGCTGCTCCTCGGGCTCACGCCGCCGGACCCCGGCTCGGTCGTCGAGCTCGACGGCGAGCCGCTGGCCGACCGGATCGCCAAGCGGGACGCCGAGCACGTGCGCGCGCTTCAGATCGTCTTCCAGAATCCGGATGCCGCCCTCAACCGGCGTTTCACCGTCCGCCGGATCATCGGCCGCGCGCTGACGAAGCTCGTCGGCGCCCGAGGCGAGGCCCGGGAGGCGCGCTTGCGCGAGCTCGCTGAGTCGGTCCGGCTCGACGGCCGCCTCCTCGGCGCGCGCCCGGGACAGCTCTCCGGGGGTCTGAAGCAGCGGGTCGCGATCGCGCGCGCGTTCGCCGGCGACCCGCGCCTCGTCGTCTGCGACGAGCCCACGTCCGCGCTCGACGTCTCGGTGCAGGCGGCGATCCTCAACCTCCTCGTCGACCTGCAGGCCGAGGAGGGCGTCACCTACCTCTTCATCTCGCACGACCTCGGGGTCGTCCGCTACCTCGCCGACCGCATCGCCGTGCTCTACCTGGGGCGCCTGATGGAGCTGGGCGAGGCGGAGACGGTCTTCAACGCCCCCCACCACCCCTACACCGAGGCGCTCCTCTCCGCCGTCCCGACGCTCGAGGGCGAGGAGCGTCCGCGAATCAGGCTCGAAGGCGAGATCCCGAGCGCGACCGACCCCCCCTCCGGCTGCGTCTTCCACACACGCTGCCCCCGCAAGCTCGGCGCGGTCTGCGAGGAGCAGGAGCCGCCGCTCGCCGAGGTGGAGAGCGGCCACTTCCTCCGCTGCCACATCCCCCTCGAGGAGCTGCGCCGGCTGCAGGAGGCGCCGCCTCAGGCGAAGACGACGAGCTGACGCACCGCCTCGCCGCGGCGGAGCCGGTCGAAGGCCTCGGGCAGCTCGGCGAGCGGGAGCCGGCGGCTGACGAGGTCGTCGAGGTTGAGCTCGCCCGCGGCGTAGAGGTCGACGATGCGCGGGACGTCGACCTCGACCACGGAGGAGCCCAGGAGCGAGCCCTTGAGCGTCTTCTCGCTGATGAACCCCCACGTGTCGACCGTGAGCGTCGCGCCCTTCGGGGGGAGGCCGAGGACGACGGCGGTGCCGCCCGGGCCGAGCGCGTCCCAGGCCGCGCGGATGGCGTCCTCGCGGCCGATCGCCTCGAAGGCGTAGTCGACGCCCCCCTGCGTGAGCTCCCGCACCGCTGCGGCCGTGTCGGCCCCCGGCTCCGCCCGCACGCCGTGCGTCGCGCCGAGCCGCTCGGCGAGCGCGAGCTTCTCCGCGGTAGTGTCGACCGCGACGATCGGGTCGGCGCCCGCGAGCCGCGCCGCCTGGACGGCATTCAGCCCGACGCCGCCGCAGCCCCAGACGGCGACGCTCGCCCCGACCTCGACGCCGGCGGTGCGCACGACGCCGCCGTAGCCCGTGAGGACCGCACAGCCCACGAGCGCCGCCGTCTCGAGCGAGACGTCCCTGCGGATGGGGATCGCGACGGACTCGGGGACGACCGCGTGCTCGGCGAACGACGAGACGGAGTTGAAGTGGTGGAGCGTCGTGCCGTCGGCCGAGAGGCGGGAGGTGCCGTCCGCGAGCGTGCCCGTGCTCGCCATGCGGCTGCCGAGCTCGCAGAAGTTCCGGCGGCCCCGCCGGCAGCTCCGGCACTCGCCGCACATGGGCACGAGCGCGAGGACGACGTGGTCGCCGGGGGCGAGGCGCTCGACCCCGGGCCCGACCTCCACGACGACGCCGGAGGCCTCGTGCCCGAGGACGATCGGCATCGGCTCGGGCAGGTCGCCGTCGACGACGTGGAGGTCGCTCGCGCACACGCCGCAGGCCGCGATCCGCACGAGCGCCTCGCCGGCGCGCGGCGCCTCGAGCTCGACCTCGCGAACGTCCACGGGGCCCCGGGGCTCCCAGAGGACGGCCGCCTGCATCCGCATGGCGGCGAGCCTACCGCTCTCCGCCCGTTGGGGGTCGCGCGGTCCCCGCTGCTGCCCGCAAGGCGCCGCGTCTCCCCGAGCGGTGTTTCACGGGCACGAGCCGTAGGGGGACCCCGTGGCCCCTGCGCTCTCGGCCCTTTCCACCCGGAGCGGCGAAGGCGCCGACCCGGAGCGCCTCGTGCGCGTGGAACACGAGGCCACCGACCGCGGGGGCGCTTCCGGCCGGACCGCGCGCGGGCGCCGCGGCACCCGGGAGGCTTCCGCCGGCGCCGCGAAGGCTCCCGCCGTGCCGGTGGCTCCGGCTGCGCGAGGCGAGCGCCGCCGTAGAATCGCGCCATGCGCGCCGCCGTCCTCCGCGAGATCGGAGGTCCTCTCACGGTCGAGGACGTCGAGCTCGCGGAGCCCGGCGCCGGCGAGGTGACGGTGCGGCTCGCGGCGAGCGGCGTCTGCCACAGTGACTGGAACGTCGTCACCGGTGCGACCCCCAACCCGCTTCCGGCGGTCCTCGGCCACGAGGGCGCCGGGGTCGTCGAGGCCGTCGGCCCCGAGGTGACGTCGGTCGCTGCCGGAGATCACGTCATCCTCTCCTGGCTCCCCGCCTGCGGGCGGTGCTTCTACTGCGTCCAGGGCCGCGGCGTCCTCTGCGAGGTCGCGATGGCCGACATGTTCGCGGGGACGCTGCCCGGCGGGAGCCTCGCGCTCTCGCAGGACGGCGAGCCGGTCTACCACTACTCCTACCTGTCCGCCTTCGCCGAGCGCTGCGTCGTCCCGGAGAGCTGCTGCGTGCCGATCCGCCGGGACGCGCCGCTCGAGGTCGCGGCCCTCGTCGGCTGCGCCGTCATGACCGGCTTCGGCGCCGCCGTCCTCCGCGCCCGGGTCGCGCCCGGGAGCGCAGCGGTCGTCTACGGGGCGGGCGGCGTCGGCCTCTCCGCCGTCCTCGGCTGCCGCCTCGCCGGGGCGCGGACGATCGTCGCCGCAGACCCGGTCGCCTTCAAGCGGGAGACGGCCCTCGCGCTCGGCGCGACGCACGCGGCCGACCCCACGGCCGAGGACGTCGGCGCGCTCCTCAAGGAGCTGACCGACGGGCGGGGCGCCGACTACGCCTTCGACACCGCCGGCGCGCCCGGGGTCGTCGCCCAGGCGTACGCGGCGGTGCGCCGTGGGGGCACGGTCGTCGCCGTCGGCATCCCGCCCGAGGGAGCGACGGCGGACATCCCCGCCCCCGCGCTCCCCCGCGAGGAGAAGGTCGTCACCGGCAGCTTCTACGGCTCCTGCAGGCCGCACGTCGACATGCCCCTCGTCGTCGACCTGTACCTCGAGGGCCGGCTCGACCTCGACAGGCTCGTCTCGCGGACCTACGCGCTCGAGGAGATCAACGAGGCCTTCGCAGCCATGAACGGCGGCGAGGTAGCCCGGGCGGTGATCCGCTTCTGAGCTTCGCCGCGACGACGCTCGTCGGCGAGGGCTTCTCGGGGCGCGGCCCGAACGCGGCGCACGTGAACACGGTCCTCGGGCGCAAGGGCGGGCCCGTCGAGACGGCATGGGCGACGGCGCTCGCCACGCCGAGGCAGGGGCACGTCCCGTTCGTCGTCGTGCTCCGTCCCAACCTGCCCGTGAAGCCCCTCACGCTGTTCGTGAACAAGGCGGACATCCGCGGCGACCACCATGCCGCGCTCACCTGGGGCGCGGCGCAGGCGGGCGTCGCCAGGGGCGTGCTCGAGGCGGTCGCCGCGGGGGTCGTCCCCGCCGCCGAGGTGGACGACCTCCTGCTCGTGGCGGCGGCGTGGGTGGACTGGGCCGCGCACGACGAGGAGGCCGTCTACGCCGGGAACGTCGAGGCGACGCGCGCGGCGCTCGCGGCCTCGGCCGAGGGCCGGCCGGCGGTCGAGGAGCTGCTCGCCCTCCGCTCCGAGCCCGAGAATCCGTTCTTCCGCCGCGGGTGAGGATCTCCGGCATCCGCCTGCGGCGGCTCCAGCTCCCGCTCGAGCCGGCGTTCGCGGCCGCCTGGGACCCGGAGCCGCGGCGCCTGCTCGAGGCGACGCTCGTCGAGGTGGAGACGGACGAGGGCCTGACCGGGATCGGCTCCGGCGACTCGATGGACGGCTTCGAACGCTACGCCGGGCTCTTCGTCGGCTGCGAGGCGCTCGATCTCGACCGACACGCCCGCGTGCTGCAGACGATCGCCTTCCACGCGGGACGCTACTGGCCGCTCGAGGCTGCGCTCTGGGACCTCGCCGGCAAGGCGCGCGGCGTCCCCGCGGCGCAGCTGCTCGGCGGTGCGGCCGACCGCCTGCCGGTCTACGCCTCCACCGGCGAGCTCCGGGCGCCCGCCGCGCGCGCCGAGGCGGCGCTCGCCCGCCGCGAGGAGGGGTTCCGGGCCGTCAAGCTCCGGATCGAGAGGGAGCGCCTGGACGAGGGGCTGGCCGCCGTCGCCGCCGTGCGCGAGGCGGTCGGCGGCACGATGGAGATCATGGTCGACCTGAACCAGGGCTGGCGGATGCCCGGCGACGTCGCCCCCCTGCTCGGCTACGACGGCGTCCTCGAGCTGGCGACGCGCCTCCGGGAGCTCGACGTGACCTGGCTCGAGGAGCCGCTCGCCGGGCACGACGTCGCCGGCCTCGCCCGGCTGCGGCGCGAGGGCGGCCTCCGGCTGGCCGGGGGCGAGATGGCCCGGACGCCGCCGGAGCTCGACGCCTACCTCGACGCCGGCGCCCTCGACGTCTTCCAGCCCGACGCCGTGCTCGCCGTCGGCCTGGCGCAGGGGCGGGAGCTGGCCGAGCGCGTCCTCGCGCGCGGGCATTGGTTCACGCCGCACACGTGGACGAACGGGATCGGGCTCCTCGCCAACCTCCACCTGGCCGCGGGCGTCGGGGGCGGCCCGTTCCTCGAGCTGCCGTTCGACCCGCCCGGGTGGACGGCGGAGCGCCGCGACTTCATGCTCGCGGAGCCCCTGCGGCCCGACGCCGACGGCACGCTCGCCGTCCCCGCCCGCCCGGGCCTCGGCTTCGAGCTCGACGACGACGCCGTCGCCCGCTACGCGGTCAACTGACTGTGCGGCGGTTCGACGTCCACCAGCACCTCGTGCCGCCGGCCGTGCAGGCGGCACTCCGGGCGCGCAACGAGCCGCCCCGCCTGCGTGCGGGCACGCTCGAGCTGCGCGAGGGCGCGTTCGCGTTCGACGCGCGCGCCCACGACCTCGGCGCGCGCGTCGCCCTCCTCGACCGGGACGGGATCGACGTCGCCGTCGTCTCGCTCCCACCCACGCTCGAGACGGAGGAGCACCCCGAGCTGGGCCGGGCCTACGACGAGAGCGTCCTCGAGACCGTCTCTGCCGCCGGGGGGCGCCTGCGCGCGCTCGCGGCGGGAAGGTGCCTGCCCGGCTTCGCGGGCGCGTGCGTCTCGGCCGGTGCGCTCGTCGCGGGTCTGGGTGAGCTCCCGCGCGAGCTCGCCGCCGCCGGCCAGGTGCTCTTCGTCCATCCGGGCCCGCCGTCGCCGCCGCCCGCAGGGGCGCCTCCGTGGTGGGCGCCGGTCGTCGACTACACGTCGCAGATGCAGGCCGCCTACTTCGGCTGGACGGCGCGAGACGCCGAGCGCCACCCTGACCTTCGCATCGTCTTCGCCATCCTCGCCGGCGGAGCGGCCTTCCAGCTCGAGCGCCTGCGCGCGCGGGGGCCGGCCCGGGATCCCGCGCCTCCCGACGGCGTCTACTTCGACACGGCGTGCTACGGGCGGCGCGCGCTCGCGCTCGCGCTCGAGGCGTTCGGCCCCGAGCGGCTCGTCTACGGCAGCGACGTCCCCGTCGTCGACTCGCGGACGAGCTTGCAGGCGATGGCGGGCCTCGGCGAAGCTGTGGTCGCCACCGTGTCCTCCCGGAACCCGGCACGCCTCTTCCGGTGAGCTCGAGAGCCCGCCCCGACCACGCCGACGCCGGGGGCGCATCCGCTCCCCCGGCCGCCTCGTGAGCGGCCCTCCCACCCCCCTCGAGCCCGCGCCCGCCCGGCTCGCCGGCCGGCGCCCGCTCTTCCTCAAGCGGGAGGACGTCCACGAGCTGGGCGCCTTCAAGTGGCGGGGCGCCCTCCCCGTTGTCTCCGGCTACCGGGCCGACGGGGCTTCGACGGTCGTGACCGCCTCGACCGGGAACCACGGCGCCGCCACCGCCTGGGCGGCCGACCGCCTCGGGCTCCGCGCGATCGTCTACGCGCCCGAAGGCGCCAGCGGGGCAAAGCTGGCGCTCCTAGAGGAGCTGGGCGCCGACCTCCGGCTCGTCGGCGCTGACCTCGACGAGGCGAAGGACGAGGGGCGGCGCTTCGCGGCCGCCGGCGCGCTCCCCTTCTTCGAGGACGGAGCGGAGACGGGCCAGTACGACGGCTACGGGGCGATCGCCGACGAGATCCTCGACGAGCTCGAGGCTCCGCCGGCAGCCGTGGTCGTCCCCGTCGGGAACGGGGCGCTGCTCGGCGGGATCGGCGTCCGCGTGTGCGCACGCTCGCCCGAGACGCTCCGGATCGGCGTCGCCGCCCGCGAGGCTCCGGTGATGGCGGAATCCTGGGAGGCCGGCCGGGTCGTAACGAGTACACGGTGCGCGACCTTCGCCGACGGTCTCGCAGTGCGTGTCGCCATCCCGCTCGCGGTCGAGGTCCTCGGCGAGGTCGCGAGCCGCATGCTGACGGTCTCGGAGCGCGCGATCGCCGAGGCGGTGGCCGCGTACGCGGACGCCGGCATCCGGGCGGAAGGGGCGGCGGGGGCGGCGCTCGCGGCCCTCCCGCAGCTGGACGACGTCGAGGGCCCGGTCGTCCTGGTCGTGACGGGCCGGAACATCGACGACGAGGTGCTCGGGAGAGCGCGCAGGGAGCCGGCCTCGTTCGGCGACTGACGGCCGCCCGGCCGGGCTTGCTCCAGACGTCACGAAGGAGCAGACTCAGACGAGCGAGGTGCGCCCGAAGCCGCCGACCCGAGTGCGCGAGCGCGACCGTGAGGCCGCGCCCGGACCGTCGCCTGCCGGCGACGCACGTCCTGCCGCCGCGGCGGTCACGTACGCCGAGCGCGAGGGCTGGGAGTTCGTCCACTTCCTCGGCGCACACCTCGCGAGCCTCGAGACGCGCGCGGCCATCCTCATCCCCGCACAGGTCGCCGCCCTGATCGCCCTCTGGTCGCAGTTCTTCACGTTCGAGGAGGCGCTTCCGCACACGCTCGCCTGGGTTGCTTGGGGGTTCCTCGCCCTCGCGCTCTTCGGTGCCGGCTGGCTCGTGACGCCGGAGCGCCTGCGGCCCGGCGCGCTCGTCGGCTACGGCCTCACCGGCCAGCACTCCGACGAGCGGGAGGCGATCCTCGCCGAGGTCTGCGACGTCGTCCAGCGTCGTGTCCGCCTCCTCCACGCGGGCTTGCGGGCGTCCGTCAGCTTCACGCTCCTCGCCTTCGCGCTCGTCGTCCTCGCCTACGGCGTCGACAAGGCCTTCTTCGCGCCGTAGGGTCACCGCTGCCCCTCGAAGCTCAGGTGGCGGTAGACGCCGTCCGCCTGGCCGACGAGCCCACCGAGTTCGAGCTCGGTGAGGACGGCGGCGACCTCGCCGCTCGGGAGGCGTGCGACGCGCGCGAGCTCGTCGAGGGTCAAGGCGCCGTCGGCGAGGAGGCCGAGGACTGCGGCCGCCCGCGGCGAGAGCGCCCCGACGGAGGGCGCGCGCCGCTCGAAGCCGAGCGCGTCGAGGACGTCCCCGGCCGCGAGCAGCGGCGTCGCTCCCTGCCGGATCAGGTCGTTCGTCCCGCGCGAGAGGGCCGAGGTCACCTCCCCCGGAACGGCGAAGACCTCGCGGCCGAGCTCGAGCGCGAAGTCCGCCGTGATGAGCGCGCCCGAGCGCTCGCGCGCCTCGACGACGACCGTCGCCTGCGCGAGGCCGGCCACGATGCGGTTCCGCGCCGGGAAGCGCCAGGGCGACGGCTCCACCCCCGGCGGGTACTCGGAGACGACCGCGCCGCTCTCGACGATCCTGCCCGTCAGCTGGGCGTGCGCACGCGGGTAGTCGCGGTCGATGCCGCAGCCGAGCACAGCGACAGTCCGCCCGCCCCCCGCGAGCGCACCGCGATGCGCCTCGCCGTCGACGCCGCGGGCGAGGCCGCTGACGACCACGACGCCGGCGGACGCGAGCTCACGGGCGACCTCGCGCGCGACCTGCGCCCCGTAGGGCGAGCAGCTCCTCGCTCCCACGACCGCGACGGCGGGGAGAGCCAGCACGTCCGCCGGACCGCCGCGGAGGTACAGGCGCGCCGGCGGGTCATAGAGCTCCGCGAGGAGAGGCGGGTAGCCGGGCCCTCCTCGCCTGACGACCGGATAGCTCATGTCGCGAGCTCCGGCGGCGGCCGGTACGAGAGCGCCTCGGCGACGTGAGCCGGCTCGATCGTCGTCGCCCCCGCGAGCGCCGCGACCGTCGCCGCCGTGCGCGCGACCCGGGCTCGACCGCGCGCGGAGAGCGGCAGCGTGTCGACGGCCCGGGCCAGGAGGCCCTGCGCCTCCTTCCCGAGGGGCGGTCGCGCCCGGCGGAGGGTCGCGGCCGCAGGCTCGACCCGCTCCCGCACCGGCGCGGAGGGCTCGGCCGCGGGCGCGTCGAGCTCGCGCGCACGCGGCCTGGGCATGGAGACGACGAGGTCGAAGCGGTCGAGAAGCGCACGCGAGAGCTTCGCGGCGTACGCGGCGAGCTTCTGCGGGCTGCACGTGCACTCGAGCGCCGGGTCCCCGCGCGCCCCGCAGGGGCAGAGGTTCATCGTGCCGACCAGGAGGAAGGAGGCCGGGAACAGCGCCTGGCCGGCGACCCGCGCGATCGCGACGACCCCGTCCTCGAGTGGCTGGCGGAGCGCCTCGAGCACCGGGCGGTGGAACTCGGGGAGCTCGTCGAGAAGGAGGACGCCCCGGTGCGCGATGCTCACCTCGCCCGGGCGCGGGCCCGGGCCGCCGCCCACGACGGCGGCCGTCGAGGCCGTGTGGTGGGGCGCGCGGAACGGCGGCTGCTCGACGAGCGGGTGCCCCACGGGCAGGACGCCGGCGACGGAATGGATGCGGGTCACCTCGAGAGCCTCGTCCAGCGTGAGCGGCGGGAGGATCCCGGGCAGCCGGCGGGCGAGCATCGTCTTCCCGGTCCCCGGCGGGCCGGCGAGGAGCACGTTGTGCCGTCCCGCCGCAGCGATCTCGAGGGCGCGTCTCGCCCGCTCCTGCCCGCGCACGTCCGCCAGGTCGGGCCAGGAGCCGTTCCGGATCGGGGCGACCGGCTCGACCGGCTCCGGCTCGAAGCGCCCGCGCAGGTAGGCGCCGGCCTCGGCGAGGTGGCGCAGGGGCACGGGCTCGATCCCGGCGAGCGCCGCCTCTGCGGCCGACTCGAGCGGGCACAGGAGCCTGGGAAGGCCGGCCCGCCGGGCCGCTTCCGCGGCGACGATCACGCCGGGCACGGGGCGCAGGCGGCCGTCGAGCGCCAGCTCTCCGACCGCCGCGTGCGCGGCGAGGCGCTCCGGCGGCACCTGCCGTGAGGCGGCGAGGACGGCCAGAGCGATCGGGAGGTCGTAGCCGGACCCTTCCTTGCGCAGCCCGGCCGGCGCGAGGTTGACGGTGATCCGTCGGAGCGGCCACTCGAGCTCGGCGCTCGCGATCCCGCTGCGGACGCGCTCCTTCGCCTCCTGGCAGGCCTTGTCCGGAAGGCCCACGATCGCGAACGCTGGCACGCCGCGCTGCAGGTGAGCCTCGACCTCGACGGGCCTGGCCTCGAGACCGACCAGCGCATGCGTGACGGCACGTGCGAGCACGAGCTCGACGCTAGTGACGGGAGCTGCACCTGTGCGTCGCGCACGGTGACGAAAGGCGCCCGCGACCGTGCCGGAAGCGGCACGCTCGCGCGGTCAGGCGAAGGGGACGCGCTCGACCCGGCGCCCGCGCACCCCGACGGCCTCGAAGCACACGTCGAGCCCCGCCAGCTCAGGCCGGCGCGCGAGCCAGGCGGTCGCGGCCTCGGCGACCCGGCGGGCCTTCTCGGGGCTCACTGCCTCGAGGGGATCGCCGTACGCCGCCCCGCTGCGCGCCTTCACCTCGCAGAAGACGAGGCGACGCCCGCGGCGGACGACGAGGTCGAGCTCGTAGCGGCCCGTCCACGCGTTCGCGGCGAGGATGCGATACCCGCGGAGGCGGAAGTGCCGGCGGACCCGCCGCTCGGCCTCAGGCCCCAGCCGCCGCGACCGCCGTGGCCGGGGTGCCGTCCTCGAGCTCCGCATAGCAGCGCGCCTCGAACGAGCGGCGGTGGATGGCGCTCGGCCCGAGCCGGCGCACGATCGCCGAGTGCCCGGGCGTGATGTAGCCCACGTGCGAGGCGAACTCGTACTGGGGGAAGAGGGCGTCCAGGCGGCGCATGGCGCGATCGCGCACGACCTTCGCCACGATCGAGGCCGCGGCGATGGCGGCGCTCTTCGTGTCGCCGTCGACGACCGCCTGGTGAGGGGGCGCGTGCGGCCCGAGGCGGAAGCCGTCGACGAGGCAGGCCTCGGCCGGGGGCGAGAGCGCGGCGAGGGCCTCGCGGAGCCCGCGGAGGTTCGACCGGTGGAGCCCGTCCCGGTCGATCGCGGCGGGCGGGATCACCCGGACCGAGATGCGCGTCGCGCAGCGTGCGACCGCGCGGAAGAGCTCCTCCCGGCGGGCCGGATCGACCTGCTTCGAGTCGTTCAGGAGCGCCAGGGGTCGGACGGCGTGGTCGCGGAGGCGCTCGTAGTCGAGGAGCACGCCGGCCGTCACGAGCGGGCCGGCCAGGCTGCCGCGGCCGGCCTCGTCCGCGCCGGCGACGAAGCGGACGCCGAGACGGCGGTCGAACGCGAGGAGCTTGCGGCCCGGACGGCGGCTGGTCGCCACGGCCGCGAGGATAGCGGTCAGGTCCGCTGCTTCTCGCGGACGCGCGCCTTCTTGCCCACTTTCGAGCGCAAGTAGTAGAGCTTGGCGCGGTTGACGTCGCCGATGGCGCCGACGTCGATCTTCTCGATCTTGGGCGAGTGGAGCGGGAACGTCCGCTCGACGCCGACTCCGAACGAGTTCTTGCGGACGGTGAAGGTCTCGCGCACGCCGGCGCCCTGCCGCTTGATGACGATCCCCTCGAACACCTGGACGCGCCGGCGCTGCCCCTCGATGACCTGGAAGTGCACGCGCACCGTGTCGCCCGCCTTGAACGGCGGGATGTCGTCGCGCAGCTGCTTGCGCTCGAGGATGTCGATCGGCGTCGTCATGAAAAGGGCGGCCGGCGGGCCGGGCCGAAATGCTAGCGGATGCCTGCCGCCCCCGGAGGCCGGGGTGCGCGGGGCGGGCCGCGGGCCTTCCTCCGCTGCGAGCCTCTCCGGGAAAGGCGCCCGCGTGGCGCTCCGAGTCGTGCCGGAACCGTGCCGACCGTCACGTGCGTCCCTCCGGGCCGGACGAGCGGACCCGCTCCGGGGCGTCAGCGGAAGCCGAGGCGCTGCGGCGGCCAGTAGAGGGCGAAGACCGGGCCGATGAGGTTCTCGCGGGCGACCGGCCCCCAGTCGCGGCTGTCGCAGGACTGCAGGCGGTTGTCGCCCATCATGAAGTACTGCCCCTCGGGCACCGTGACAGGGCCGAACGGGTCGCCCACCTCGCCGTCGTAGAGGTAGGGCTCCGAGAGGAGCGCGCCGTTCACGAGGAGGGCGTCGCCGCGGATCTCGACCGTGTCGCCCGGGACGCCGATCAGGCGCTTGACGAACACGCCGCCGGGCCCGGGACAGACCTCCTCGGCCTCGGGGGGCGTCTCGAAGACGACGACGTCGCCGCGCTCCGGGTCGGTGAGGTGGTAGACGAACCGGTTCGCGAGCACGCGGTCGGACGTGCCGGCCTGGCAGCCGGGCTCGGGAGCGGCACAGTGCAGCGTCGGCTCCATCGACGACGAGGGGATCCGGTACGGGTTCACGACCCACGCCTTGATGGCGAGGACGGAGGCGACGGCGACGACGACCGTCACGACCCAGTCGACCACGGTGGGCCAGGGGTCGGGAAGCGTCTCGAGCCGGCTGCGGAGGAAGACGGCCTCCTAGCGCCCGGGTCCGGGACGGCGCGGCCAGCGGACCGCCACCGGGACGGGGTGTCTCCGCGCGAGCGGCACTACCGCAGGCCCAGGCGGGTCGGCGGCCAGTAGACGGCGAAGACCGGCCCGATCAGGTCGCCTCTGGTCACGGGCCCCCATTCACGGCTGTCGCACGACTGCGCACGGTTGTCGCCCATCATGAAGTACTCGTCCGGCCCGAGGGCGCGCTGGGGGAAGTCGGGGCCCGGCCGACCGCCGTTCAGGTAGGGCTCGGCGAGCGGGCGGCCGTTCAGCCGGAGGCTCCCGCCGCGCTGGCCGATCGTCTCGCCGGGCAGCCCGACGATCCGCTTGACGAACGTCCCGCCGGCGCCGCAGCGGGCGACCGCCTCGCGGGGTGTCTCGAAGACGACGATGTCGCCGCGCTCGGGATCGCGGAACCGGTAGATGAAGCGGTTGGCGAGCACGCGGTCGGACGAGCCCGCGCGGCAGCCCGCCGCGGGCTCGGCGCAGTGGAGCGTCGGCTCCATCGACGACGAGGGGATCCGGTACGGGTTCACGACCCACGCCTTGATCGCGAGGACGGCCGCGACCGCGATCGCGATGGTGACGACCCAGTCCACGAGCGTGTCCCACGGCGAGGGGAGGGACGCCGTGAGCCTGTCGAGCGGGCCGTTCACGAGCTCGAGCGCTCCCGGCTTCGCTCCTGCCGCCACCGCTCGATGAGCGCGTGGTTGCCGGAGAGCAGGACCTCGGGGACGCGCCAGCCCCGGAACTCGGCCGGACGCGTGTAGTGGGGGAACTCGAGCCCGCCCGCGAGCGCCTCGGAGAAGCTCTCGACGGCGCCGCTCTCCTCGCGGATCGCGCCGGGCAGACGACGGGCGACGGCGTCGAGCAGCACCATCGCGGGCAGCTCGCCGCCCGAGAGGACGTAGGGCCCGATCGAGATCGCCTCGGTGGCGACGTGCTCGAGGATCCGCTCGTCGAAGCCCTCGAAGCGGGCCGAGAGGAGCGTCAGCGCGTCCTCGCGCGCGAGCTCCTCGACGAGCGCCTGGTCGAGCGGGCGGCCCTGCGGCGTGAACGCGACGACGCGACGCCCGCCTGGGTCGCCGTAGACCTCCTCGAGCGCGGAGCAGACGACGTCGACGCGCAGGACCATGCCCGCGCCGCCGCCGTAGGGCTCGTCGTCGACCTGGCCGCCCGTCAGGGGCGTGTAGTCGCGGTAGTTGAGGAACCTGAGCTCGAGCTCGGAGCCGAGCACGGCCGCGAGCGGGCGCTGCTCGGTGAGCCAGGAGAAGGCGTGCGGGAGCAGGGTGAAGACGTCGATCTGCACGGCGGCTCAGCCTGTCACGCCGGCCGGCCGGGGCCGTACGGCTGCGGGGGGTCGGATGGGGTTTCGGGGCGAGCCACGGGAGTCGAATCTAGCCGTCGAGCGTGAACCCGGACGCGACGAGGATCACGCCCTCCGCGAGGTCGACGGAGCGGACGCACTCCTCGACGAGCGGCAGGACGGTCCCGTCCTCGAGCTCGAGCACGTCGTTCGCCACGCCGGGGATGACGTCCTGCACGCGGCCCAGCGCGCGGCCCCCCTCCTCCACGACGGCGAGGCCGACGAGGTCGCGAACGTAGTACTCGTCGGGGCCGGCCGGCGGCAGCTCGGCGGCGGGCAGCTCGATCGCCGCGCCGCGGGGCGCGTCGAGGTCGAGACGGACGACCAGGCGGCCCCCGGCCCGCTTCGCCTCGGCGACGACCGCGGGCCGCCGCTCGACGTACACGCGCGCTCCGACGGCGAAGCGCTCGGGATCGTCGCTCGCGTCCTCGACGACGAAGGCGCCGGCGAGCCCGTGGGACCGGCCGACGCGCCCGACGGAGACCCAGCCCTCAGCGGCCGTCAACGATCTCGAGCAGCGCCCGCTCGTGCTGGTGGCCGCCGCTCGCGCGGACGAGCGTCCGCAGGGCCCTGGCCACGCGCCCCTGGCGCCCGATCACCTTGCCGATGTCCTCCTCGGCGACGTGAAGCCGCAGGACGACCGCCCCCTCGCGCTCGTCCCGCTCGACGCGCACCTCGTCAGGCCGGTCGACGAGGTTGCGAGCGAGGTACTCGAGGAGCTCCTCCACCGACTAGCCGAGGCCCTTCGCCTTCAGCAGGCGCCTGACGGTGTCGCTCGGCTGCGCGCCCTTCGCGATCCAGTCGCGGATCTTCTCCTCGTCGAGCTGGATCGTCGAGGGCTGCGTCTGCGGGTTGTAGCGCCCGACGATCTCGATGAAGCGACCGTCCCTCGGCGAGCGGGCGTCGGCCACGACCACGCGGTAGATCGGGTTCTTCTTCGACCCCACGCGGGCGAGTCTGATGCGAGTTGCCATTCCGTCCTTTCTACCGCCGCTTCTGCGCGGCGGCCAGCGATTGCAGGTTGGGCATCTTG
Organism: Gaiellaceae bacterium; assembly: GCA_035762005.1. Lineage (GTDB taxonomy): Bacteria > Actinomycetota > Thermoleophilia > Gaiellales > Gaiellaceae > JAIBJN01. The sequence goes on along the minus strand of DASTQA010000020.1, from coordinate 20,887 downwards.
CCCTTTCCCATCTGCTTGACCATCTTCGCCATCTGCTTGCGCGCCGTCAGGAGCTTGTTCACCTGCTGCACGGTCGTGCCGCTCCCCTGGGCGATGCGCGCCCGCCGGGAGCCGTTGATGATCTCGGGTCGCCGGCGCTCGTCCGCGGTCATCGAGAGCACGATCGCCTCGACGCGCCCGAGCTCGCGGTCGTCGACGTTCACGCCCTGGAGCTGCTTGCCGAGCCCCGGGATCAGCCCGACGACCGACTTGAGCGGCCCCATGCGCCGCATCATGCGGTAGCTCTGGAGGAAGTCGTCGAACGTGAACTGCCCGGCGCGCAGGCGGCGCTCCATCTCCTCCTGCTCGTCCACCTCGGCGGCCTGCTCGGCGCGCTCGATGAGCGTGAGCACGTCGCCCATGCCGAGGATCCGCGACGCCATGCGATCCGGGTGGAAGTACTCGAGCTGGTCGAGCTTCTCGCCCAGGGACGCGAGCTTGATCGGCTTGCCCGTGACGGCCTTGACCGAGAGCGCCGCGCCGCCGCGCGCGTCGCCGTCGAGCTTCGTGAGGACGACCCCGTCGAAGTCCACCCGCTCGGCGAACGACTCGGCGACGCCGACGGCCTCCTGCCCCGTCATCGAGTCGAGGACGAGGAGGACGTTGTGCGGCTTGACCTCCTTGCGGATGGCGGCGAGCTCCTGCATGAGCGGCTCGTCGATCTGGAGCCGGCCCGCCGTGTCGACGATGACGACGTCGCGCCCCTGGGACTGGGCCTGCGCGATGCCGCGCCGCGCCACGGCGACCGCGTCGGTCGTCGAGCGGTCGGCGTAGACGGGGATCTGGATCTGCTTGCCGAGCTGCTCGAGCTGGTCGATCGCCGCCGGGCGCTGGAGGTCGGCGGCGACGAGCGAGGGCGCCTTGCCCTCGTGCTTGCGCAGGAGGAGCGCCAGCTTGGCGGCGGCCGTCGTCTTCCCCGAGCCCTGGAGGCCGGCGAGGAGCACGACCGTGGGCGGGCGGCCGGCGAACGCGAGCTTCGAGCTGCCCGAGCCCATGAGGGCGGTGAGCTCCTCGTGGACGATGCGCACGACCTCCTGGCCCGGCGTCAGGCTGCGCGTGACGGCGGAGCCGACCGCCCGCTCGCGCACGCGCGCCACGAAGTCCTTGACGACCTTGAAGTTGACGTCGGCCTCGAGGAGCGCGAGGCGGACCTCGCGCATGGCGCGCGAGAGGTCCTCCTCCGTGAGGACGCCGCGGCCGCGGAGATCGCCGAGCGCCGCTTGCAGCCTGTCGCCGAGCGTGTCAAACATGAGCAGTCGGGAAGTGTAGCCGTGGCCCTTTTCCCGACCCGAGCCAAGGAGGAGACCAGATGGCCGACATCGCCAAGGTGATCACCGTGATCGGCAACCACCCGGAGAGCTTCGCGAAGGCGGCGCAGGTCGCCGTCGAGCAGGCGGCGCAGACGGTGCGCGGCATCTCCGGCGCCGACGTGGTCTCGATGAGCTGCGAGGTCGAGGGCGACCGCATCACGATGTACCGCACGACCGTCAACATCGCGTTCGCCGTCGAGCGTTGAGCCGGGGCGGGGCCTGGCCGGGCCGGCGGTCTCCTGTGGGGCACCCCGGCCCACCACCCGCTTCCGAGCGTACCGCCGCTCGGCGCGCCTGTGGCGCGCGGAGTGTGCCGAAAGGCGCGCGAGACAGGAGAGGAGGTCAGGCGTCCTGCGCGATGAGGGCGCGCGCGAAGTCGCGCGGGTCAAACGGCTGCAGGTCGTCGAGGCTCTCCCCAACGCCCACGAGCTTCACCGGGAGGCCGAGCTCCTTCGTCACGGCGACCGCGACGCCGCCCTTCGCCGTCCCGTCGAGCTTCGTGAGCGCGACGCCGGTGAGGCCGACCGCGTCGTCGAAGAGCTTCGCTTGCCGCAGCCCGTTCTGGCCGGTCGTGGCGTCGAGGACGAGCAGCGTCTCGTGCGGGGCGCCCGGGAGGCGCCCCTCGATCACACGCCGCACCTTGGCGAGCTCCTCCATGAGGTTCGTCTGCGTGTGGAGCCGCCCCGCCGTGTCGACGACGACGACGTCGCGCCCACGCGCCTCCGCGGCCGAGATCGCGTCGAAGGCGACCGCGGCCGGGTCGGCGCCCCGCTGCGAGCCGACGAAGTCCGCGCCGGCGCGGTCCGCCCAGATCTCGAGCTGCTCCTCGGCCGCGGCCCGGAACGTGTCGGCCGCCGCGAGGACGACCGAGCGCCCCGACTCGCCGAGGCGGTGGGCGAGCTTGCCGATCGTCGTCGTCTTGCCCGTCCCGTTGACCCCGACCACGAGGACGACGGCGGGCGGGCCGCCCAGCCGGAGCCGCTCCTGGCCGTCGACGGCGACCATGTCGGCGACGACCTCCTCGAGGCCCTCGATCAGCTCCGCCCGGCTCTTCGGCTCCCGGGCCTCCAGCCGCTCGACGATCTCGACGGTGGCGGGGACGCCGCAGTCGGCGGCGAGGAGCGCCTCCTCGATGCGCTCCCAGGCCTCGTCGTCGCCCGGGTCGACGAGGAGCTCGCGCGTGAGCGCCTGGCGACTCGAGGAGAGCGACTCGCGGAGGCGGCCGAACCACCCGCGCCGCTTCTCGTCGTCGCCGGCCGGGGCGTCCTCGGCGTCGCCGAGGAACTCCGCCCAGGTCCGCGTCACGCGCTGAGGGCCCGCGCCTCGGTCTCGGCTGCCAGCCGCTTGGAGACGATCTGCGAGATGCCGTCGGCGCCCATCGTGACGCCGTAGAGGATATCGGCGGCCTCGATCGTCCGTTTCTGGTGGGTGACGACGATGAACTGCGCGCGCTCCGAGAAGCGCCGCAGGAGGTCGGTGAAGCGGCCGATGTTCGCGTCGTCGAGCGCGGCCTCGACCTCGTCCAGGAGGTAGAAGGGGCAGGGACGGGCGAGGAAGAGCGCGAAGAGGAACGAGATCGCGCCGAGGGCCTTCTCGCCGCCCGAGAGGAGCGAGAGCCGCGTGATCCGCTTGCCGGCCGGCTGGAGCTCGATCTCGATCCCGGGCTCGCCTCCGTCCTCGTCCTCGACGCGCAGGAGCCTGCCGCTGCCGCCGGGGAAGAGCGTCCCCGCGACCTCCTCGAAGTGGCGCTCGACCTCCCGGAGCGTCTCCTCGAAGCGCCGCTCCACCGTCTCCGCGAGCTCGTCGCGGAGGGACTCGAGCTCCGTGAGCGAGCGCTCGAGGTCCTCCCGCTGAGCCGTCAGCTCCTCCAGGCGGGCCTTCTCACGGGCGTGCTCCTCCGCGGCGAGCGGGTTCACCTGGCCGAGCGCCTCCCGCCGGCGCTCGAGGCGCGCGACCTGGGAGCGGAGCTCCTCCGCCTCCTCCTCGGCGAGGGCCTCCGCAGCCGTGTCGTCGGGCAGGCGCCTGAGCACCTCGTCGCGCTCGGCCTCGAGCCGTGCGCGCTCGATCCCGACCGCCGAGAGGCGCTCGGCCGCCTCCGCTGCGGCCCGGCGCAGCTCGGACTCCCAGCCTCCCAGGCGGCGGAGCTCCTCGCCGAGCTCTCCGGCGCGGCTCCCGCCCGCGTCGACGCGCGCCCGCAAGGCCGGCTCCAGGCGCCTCGCCCGGTCGGCCGCCGCGGCGAACGACCCCGCCGCCCGCTCCGCGAGGGCGGCGAGCGCCCGGAGGAGCTCGTCGCGCCGCGACGGCTCCGGCTCCGGCTCCGGGGCGGCCGCCGCCGCCGAGGCCGCGAACCACACCTCGCCGCCCGAGAGCGCGACGAGCGCGTCGCGCCGTCCGGCGTGCGCCCGCTCGAGCCGGGCGACCGCCTCGCCGAGCTCGAGCGCCTCCGGCGCCCACTCGCCGGCCGCGGCGAGAGCCCGCTCGTACCCGCTGGGCTTCGCCCGCGGGCGCCCCCGTGGCCGCTCGGCGTCCCGCCGCAGCCCTGCGGCCGTCTCCTCGGCGCGCTCGCGCCGGAGGTCGAGCCGCTCGACGGCGCTCCGGAGCCTGTAGAGCGCGGCCGTCGCCCGCTCGTGCCGCCCGGCCGCCTCGGCGAGCCCGTCCTCGGCCCGTCGCCGCTCGGCGAGGACGCCTTCGAGGCGCTCGTCGGCGAGGCGCCGCTCCTGCGCCGCGGCGGCCCGTCGCTCCTCGACCTCGGCCAGGCGCCGCTCGATCCGCTCGAGCTCGGCCGCGGCGAGGCGGGCCCGCAGGAGCTCGATCTCGTCCCCGAGCTTCGCCGCGCGCTCGGCGGCGCTCGCCTGCAGGGCCAGGGGACGCAGGCGCTTGCGCACCTCGTCCTCGAGGTCTCGCGCGCGCTCGACCTGGATCCCGACCCGGCCGAGCTTCAGCTCGGCGCGGTGTCGCCGGCGCTTGAACTTCCCGAGGCCCGCCGCCTCCTCGACGAGGGCGCGGCGCTCGTGCGGCTTCGAGCCGAGGATCTCCTCGACGCGTCCCTGGCCGATGATGGAGTGCATCTCGCCCGCGAGGCCGATCTCCGCCAGGAGCTCGACGACGTCCGTGCGCCGCACCCGCGCACGGTTCACGAGGTACTCGCCCTCGCCGCCGCGGTGCAGCCGGCGGGTGACGGCGAGCTCCGAGTACTCGAGCGGCCCGTCGCCCGCCTCGTTGTCGAAGAGGAGCTCGACCTCGCACCAGTCGGCCGCCTCGCGCCCCTTCCCGCCCGCGTAGAGGACGTCCTCGGGGCGCTCGGCGCGGAGCTCGGTCGGGCTGAGGCTCCCGGCGGCCCAGACGATGGCGTCGGCGACGTTCGACTTCCCCGACCCGTTCGGCCCGACGACGACGGCGACGCCCGGCTCGAGGCGCACCTCGACCGGATCCGGGAACGACTTGAAGCCCCGGATGGAGACGGAGCGCAGGTACACGCCGGGGAAGTCTGACGATCGCGACGGACGGGGGCGCTAGCGGTCGGTGCGCAGCTCGAGGGAGCGGGCGCCCCGGGCGTCGAGCCACACCCGTCCCTCCGTACGGACGACGCGCAGCACGACCGCGCCGCAGGCCGGGCAGCGGGCGACGGCCCCGGGGCCGCGCTCGTAGACGACGAGCCGCGCCAGCTCGCCGACGGCCCCGCAGCCGGCACACGTGCCGACGGCGGTCGTCATCTCCCAGGCGAAGATCTCGCCGAGCGGCCCCGCGAGCGCGTTGCCGTCGAGCCGGAGGTCGGTCTCGTCCATCGTCATCCTCCCGTCGGGCCGAAGCGTTCGGTCTTCACGCGGGCGGGCTCGCGGCCGAGCGAGACGAGGGCCTCCGCTGCCACCTCGACGAAGCGCGTCGGCCCGCAGACGAACGCCGTGCCCGCCGGGTCGGCGTCCGCGAGGACCTCGGCGAGGAGGCCGCGGTCGATCCGGCGGCCGTACCCCGTCCAGCCGGGCGGGCGGCTCCTCGTGAGCGTGTAGACGACCTCGGGGCCGCCGTCGCTCCCGACGAGGCGCTCGAGCTCCTCCCGGTAGACCACCTCCTCGAGGGAGCGCGCCGAGTAGAGGAGGGTGGCCGCCTCGAGGGACCCCGCCGTCTCGCGGTGCCGGAGCATCGCCATGAGCGGCACGATCCCCGAGCCGCCCGCGACGAGGGCGAGCGGGCCGTCGCCCGGCTCCCAGACGAAGTAGCCGCCGATGGGCCCGCGGAGCTCGAAGCGGTCGCCCGGCCGCAGCTCGTCCGTGAGGAAGGGCGAGACCTCGCCGTCCTCGAGGCGCTCGACCGTAAGCGCCACCCGGTCGTCCTCCGGCGCGGAGGCGATCGAGTAGCTCCGCTGCGCCTGGTAGCCGTCCGCCGCCGTCAGGCGGACGTCGACGTGCTGGCCCGCGCGGTGGCCGGGCCAGTCGGGCACGGCGAGGACGATCGTGGCGACGCGGGGCGTCTCCGGGACGAGCTCGACGACCTCGCCGAGCCGCCAGGCTAGTCGCCCCAGTACCGCTGCTCCCGCCACGGATCGCCGTAGAGGTGGTAGCCGAGCTCCTCCCAGAAGCCCGGGGCGTCCTCGTCCATGAGGCGCAGGCCGCGTACCCACTTGGCGCTCTTCCAGAAGTACAGGTGCGGCACGAGCAGGCGCGCTGGGCCGCCGTGCTCGGGCTCGAGCGGCTCGCCGTCGTAGGCGAAGGCGACCCAGGCCCGCCCGCCGGTGACGTCCTCGAGCGGGAGGTTCGTCGTGTAGCCGCCGTCGCAGAACGCGGTCACGTATCCCGCCTCGGCGTCGAGGTCCGCGAGCAGCGTGTCGACCGGGACGCCCTCCCACGTCGTGTCGAGCTTCGACCACTTCGTCACGCAGTGGATGTCGACGGTGAGCGTCTCGCTCGGCAGCGCCCGGAACTCGTCCCAGCTCCAGCGCGCCAGCGCCTCTCCGCTCTCGGCGACGACCGAGAAGCTCCAGTCCGCCGGCGGGGTGTGCGGCGTCGGGCCGGCGGAGAGCACGGGGAAGTCGTCTGTCACGTACTGGCCGGGCGGGACGCGTCCGCCTTCGTCCGTCTCGCGCCGCCGGCCGCGGAAGCCGCGGGTGACGAAGTCCACGCCCGGAGTCTCGCAGGTTCGCGGGCCTAGGGGCTGTAGCGCTCGACGTCCTCGCCGCGCGCCAGGATGATCTCGCTCACGAGCTCCGGGCCGAAGAGGCCGTGCTCGACGACACCCGGCGTGGCCGAGAGGCACGCCGCGAGCTCGCCCGCGTCGTCCACGGGTCCGAGGTAGTCGGCGATGAGGCCGCCGTCGGGGCTCGGCGGGACGTCGCGGAGGGCTGCGCGCCCGAGGCGGCTGAGCGTCGCCTCGACGCCGTAGGCGAGGAGCTCGAGCGGGATGGGAGGCGCGAGCGCGTCCACCGCCTTGTCGGACGAGGCCATGACGACGAAGCGGTCGGCGGCCGCGGCGACGACCTTCTCGCGCGTGTGGGCCGCGCCGCCCCCCTTCACGAGCCAGCCGCTCGGGTCGATCTGGTCGGCCCCGTCGACGGCGAGGTCGAGGCGCCGGATCCCGGCGAAGGGCTCGAGCGGGAGCCCGAGGTCCCGGGCGGCCGCCTCCGTCCGCGGCGACGTCGCCACGCAGCGCAGGCGGAGCCTCCGCCGTGCGACCGCCGGGAGGAAGTACGCCGCCGTCGAGCCGGTGCCGAGGCCGAGGAGCATCCCGTCCTCGACGAGCTCGGCGGCGGCCTCGGCGGCGAGGAGCTTCTCGCGCTCGAGGTGCGCCGCGCTCACGGGCTCACGGGCTCGACGCCGAGCTTCTCGAGCGCCTCGTGCGCCGCCGCCTGCTCGGCGGCCTTCTTCGAGGCGCCCGTCCCCGTGCCGACGGCCACGCCGTCGATGTTCGCCGCGCAGGTGAACTGCCGGTCGTGCGGCGGCCCCTCGACCTCGACGACGGAGTAGGCGACCGCGAGACCCCGCCGGGCGAGCTCCTCCTGGAGCTCGGTCTTGTAGTCGACGTGGCCCTCGACCGCGTAGTCGATGCTGTTGCGGAACGCGGCGACGATCGGCGTCCGGATCCGCTCGAAGCCGTGCTCGAGGTAGAGCGCGCCGAGACAGGCCTCGACGAGGGCGGCGAGGACGTTGCGGTTCGCCGCGAGCCGCTCGAGCTCTTCCGGGTCGACGTCGCCCGCGTGCCCGGCGAAGAGCTCCCCGAGCCCCAGGCGCCTGCCGACGACGGCGCAGCTCTGGCGCGAGACGACGTGCGCGCGGATCTTCGCCAGGCGCCCTTCGGCGTAGGCGGGGAAGCGCTCGTAGAGCTCCTCGGCGATCGCGAGCCCGAGCACGCTGTCGCCGAGGAACTCGAGCCGCTCGTACGAGTCGGCGCGGCTCGGCGCCCAGGAGGCGTGGGTGAAGGCGTGGCTGAGGCGCTCGCGCGGCAGCGCCTCGATCAGGGCGAGGAGAGCGGCCCCCGCGTCGTCGCTACTGGTGCGAGGAGATGTAGTCGACTGCCTGTCCGACGGTCTGGATCTGCTGGGCATCCTCGTCAGAGATCTTGATCCCGAACTGATCCTCGAGCTCCATGATGAGCTCGACGAGGTCGAGCGAGTCGGCGTCGAGATCTTCCTGGAACGAGGCTTCCTCCGTGATCTGGCTCTCGTCGATCCCGAGCTGCTCAACCAGCACGTCCTTCACTCGCTCGTAGATCTCCTCGCGCGAAGCTGCCATGCGGTCGTCTCCCTGTCCTTTCTCGTCGGTCGGGTTGCCCAGCGGGACGGCGCCGGATGCTACCACGGCACGGGCGGACGTTTCAGGGGGCGGCAACGTCGCCGGCGCGCTCGCCGAGCCGGGCGGCCACCCGGGAGACGACCGAGCCGTCGACGCCCTGGGCCGCGTAGCGGATCGCGTTCGCGATCGCCCGCCGGGAGGAGCTCCCATGCGCGATGACGACGAGGCCCCTGAGGCCGAGGAGGTACGCGCCGCCGTACGTGTCGGGGTCGAGCCGCGTCCGCAGGGCGCGGGCGGCCGGGCGGACGAGGAGCCCGCCGAGCTTCCCGCGGAGCGAGCGCGTCACCTCCTCGCGGAACGTCTCGAGCGTCGTCCGGATCGTCCCTTCGAGGAGCTTCAGCGCCATGTTTCCCGTGAAGCCGTCGCAAACGACGACGTCGGCCGCCTTGCGCAGGAGGTCGCGGCCCTCGACGTTGCCGACGAAGTTGAGCCCCGACGCGGCCGCGAGCTGCTCGTGGGCCTCGCGCACGAGGCGGTTGCCCTTCTCGGGCTCCTCGCCGATCGAGAGGAGCGCGACCGTCGGGCCGGGGAGCCCCGCGATCTCCTCGGCGAAGACCGCCCCCATGTGCGCGAACTGGACGAGGTGCTCCGGCCGGGCGTCGGCGTTCGCGCCGGCGTCGACGAGGATGGAAGGCCCGCCGAGGGAGGGGAGCGGCACGGCGATCGCCGGCCGGCGGACGTCGGGCAGGCGGCGGATCTCGAGGAGGCCCGCGGCGAGCGTCGCGCCCGTGTTCCCCGCCGAGACGACGGCGTCCGCCGCTCCCTCGCCCACGGCGCGGCAGGAGCGGAAGAGCGAGCTCTCGCGCTTCTCGCGGACGGCGTCGGCCGGCTTCTCGTCCATCGCCACGACGGCCTCCGCGTGGACGATCTCGAGCCCGCCCGCGAGCGGCTCGAGGACGTCGCGCGGGCCGTGGAGAACGGGAATCACCTCGTCGGAGGCGGCGGCGAGCGCGCCGGCGACGATCTCCTCCGGCGCCCGATCGCCGCCCATGGCGTCGACGGCGACCCGGACGGTCACGCGCTACGGCGCCGGAGTCTCGAGCGGCTCGACCTCGCGGCCCCTGTAGGTGCCGCAGGTCGGGCAGACGTGATGGGGCCGCTTGGGGCGGTGGCACTGCGGGCACTCGTGGAGCGCCGGCAGGGAGGCCGTGTGGTTCGCGCGCCGCTTGTCGCGGCGCGACTTCGAGGTCTTTCGCTTCGGAACGGCCATCGCGGCGGTCGAGTATAGCGACTGGGCCCCTGCGCCCCCGCCACCCCAGCGGGGCCGCGGCACGCCGGCGAAGCCGCTCAGAGCCGGTCGCGGAGCTCCGCGAGCGCGGCCCAGCGCGGGTCGGACGGCTCGCCCTCGTGCTCGTGCGGCTCGCGGTTCAGGTCGCGACCGCAGGCCGGGCAGAGGCCGGCGCAGTCCTCGCGGCAGAGGATCTTGTCGGGGAGGGCGAGCGCGACCGCGTCGCGGGCCCAGGCCGAGAGGTCGAGGCGGTCGTCGGCCAGGTAGGGCGTCCGCAGCTCGTCCGCCTCGCCCGGATTCGTCGCCTGGTACTCGCGGCTCGCCACGTGCACGGTGACGCCGGCGTCCGCGAGGCAGCGCACGCAGGGGCCGACCAGGCGCACCTCGAGCTCGAGCTCGAGGACGAGGCCGGAGCTCGTCTGCGTGAGCGTCAGGAGCGCCTCCGGGCTCTCCGGGAGCGGCAGGTAGCGCTGACCGCCGAGCTCGAGCGGCTCGAGCTCGACCTCGCGGACGTCCTGGAACTGCTCGCCGGGGCGGAGCTTCGCGGTGCGGACGTTGAAGATCGTCACGCGCTCCACCGTAGCGCAGCGAGCGACCCCCGCCGCCGGGCGGGCAGCGCCTAGACGGGCTGCTGCTCGTCCGTCGTGATCCCCGCGACGACGGACTCCTGCGACCGCTCGTGCAGCCGCTCCCGGCCGCGGCGGACCGCGCCGAGGAACTTGTCCAGGTTGACCTCGAGCGTCGAGAGGATGGAGTCGGCCCAGTCCTCCATCTCGAGCCTCGTCTCGCGGGCCTGCCGGCGCGCCTCCTCGACGATCTCCTGCGCCTGGCGCTCGGCGAGCTTGGCGATCTCCGTCTGGGACGCCTCGCGCACGGCCTGCTCCCGCGCCTCGCCGAGGATCCGGTCGGCCTCCCGCTTCGCCTCGGCGAGCATCTCCTGGCGCTCCTTCACGATCCAGCGCGCCTGCTTGATCTCCTCGGGGATGGTGGCGCGCATCTGGTCGAGGATGTCGTAGATCTCCTCGCGGTCGATCCGCACCTGGTCGGTGAGGGGCACGGCCTTCGCGTTGTGCACGAGGTCGTCGAGCTTGTCGATGAGCACGAGGACGTCCATGGGCCGCGTGTCAGTCTACTCTTGCGGACTGACGGGCGCGCCGGGCCGACCGTGCGGGAAGAGCTCCCGGAAGCGGCGCGCGACGGCGGCCGGAACGAGGTCGTCGACGTTGCCGCCGAACGAGGCCACCTCCTTGACCCCGCTCGAGGAGAGGAAGCTGTACTGCGGGCTCGACATGAGGTACATCGTCTCGACCTCGGGCGCCAGATTGCGGTTCAGGTGGTGCATCTGGAACTCCCACTCGAAGTCCGAGATCGCTCGCAGCCCCTTCACCATCGTGCGCGCCTTCCAGCGGCGGGCGAACTCGACGACGAGCTCCGCGAACACCTCGACGGTGACGTTCCCGTGACCGGCGAGCGCCTCCTCGAGGAAGCGGACGCGCTCGTCGACGGGGAACATCGTCCCCTTGTGCTGCGGGTCGCGGACGACGCCGACGACGACCTGCTCGAAGATGGCCGCGGCCCTGCCGATGATGTCCAGGTGCCCGTTCGTGACCGGGTCGTAGCTGCCCGGGCAGATGCAGGTGACCGGCTGCGAGTCGCTCACCTCGCCGGCGCCTCGAAGAGCGTGACGCGGGCGGCCCCGTAGCGGCGGCTCGTCCGGAGCGGCAGCGGCAGCTCGGGCTCCTCGCGGGCGTCCGACTCGACGACGACGAGCCCGCCGGGCGCCAGCACGGCGGGAAGCGAGGATGCGAGCGTGGGCAGGATGCGCGCGAGCATGCGGTAGGGCGGGTCGACCAGCACGAGATCGTACCGCCTGCCCCCGGCCACGTCGGCGGCGAGCTTGCGGGCCGCGTCGTCGCGGAGGACGACGGCGCCCTCCAGCCGGAGCTTGTCGAGGTTGCGGAGGATGGTCTCGGCCGCCGCCCGGCTCGACTCGACGAAGGTCACGCGCGCGGCGCCGCGCGAGAGCGCCTCGAGCCCCATGGCGCCGGAGCCCGCGTAGAGGTCGAGCACGTCGGCGCCGTCGACCGGCCCGACGAGGTTGAACACTGCCTCGCGGACGCGGTCGCCCGTCGGGCGCGTGTCCGCTCCCTTCGGGGCGAAGAGGCGCGCGCCCTTACGCGAACCCGCGATGATCCTCATCGAGGCCCTCCGCCCGGCGGTGAAGAGCCTCGACCGCGGGGCCCTCCTCGTCCGCGAGCGCCTGCGCCCACCGGCGGGCCCGCGCGATCAGCTCCCGATCGCGCGCGAGCCGCGCGAACTTCAGGTCCGAGAGGCCCGACTGGCGCGTGCCGAGGAGCTGGCCCTCCCCGCGCAGCTCGAGGTCCACCTCGGCGAGCTGGAAGCCGTCCGCGGTCTCCACGAGCGCCTCGAGCCGGCGGGCGGCGTCCTCCGTCAACTCCTCCCGCGGCCGCGAGACGAGCAGGCAGTACGACTGCTCGGCCCCCCGCCCCACCCGGCCGCGCAGCTGGTGGAGCTGGGCGAGCCCGAAGCGGTCCGCCTCCTGGACGATCATGATCGTCGCGTTCGGGACGTCGACGCCGACCTCGATCACCGTCGTGGCCACGAGCACGTCCACGTCCCCGCGCTTGAACCCGGCCATGAGCTCGCGGCGCTCGGCGGGCCGAAGCCTCCCGTGGAGGCAGCCGACCTGGAACCCGCGCAGCTCGGCGCCTCGCAGCCGCTCGGCCTCCTGCTCGGCCGCGCGCGCCTCGACCGTCTCCGACTCGGAGACGAGCGGGCAGACGACGTACGCCTGGCGCCCGTCGGCCAGGTGCCGGCGCAGGCGTGTGTAGGCCTCCGAGCTGCGCTCGTGCGTCACCCAGCGCGTCACGACCGGCTTGCGGTTCGCCGGCGGCCGCGCGATCTCCGTGACGTCGAGGTCGCCGTAGACGGTCTGGGCGAGCGTGCGGGGGATCGGCGTCGCCGTCATGTGCAGGACGTGGGGCGTCGAGCGCCCGAGCGCGCGCCGTTGCTCGACCCCGAAGCGGTGCTGCTCGTCGACGACGGCGACGGCGAGCGAGCGGAAGCCGACCTCCTCCTGGATGAGCGCGTGCGTGCCGACGGCGAGGTCGGCCTCCCCGCTCGCGAGCCGCTCGCGCGCCGCCCGCCGCTGCGCCGGCGGGAGCGAGCTCGTGAGGAGCTCGCAGCGGACGCCGAGGTCGGTGCACACGCCCTCGATCGTGAGGAAGTGCTGCTCGGCGAGCGTCTCCGTCGGCGCCATGAGCGCGCCCTGGTGGCCGCCCTCCACGGCCCGCAAGAGCGCGTAGAGCGCGACGACCGTCTTCCCGGAGCCGACGTCTCCCTGCAGGAGCCGCTGCATGGGACGCGGCCTCGCGAGGTCGGCGCGGATCTCACGGACGGCGGCCTCCTGGTCCTCCGTCAGCTCGAACGGGAGGAGGGCCCGGTAGCGCTCGACGAGGTCGCCGTCCTCGGCGAGCGCCGGCGCGCGAGGAACCCGAGCTGGAGGACGAGGAGCTCCTCGAGCGCGAGCCGCTCCCTCGCCCGCTCGGCGTCGGCACGGACACGGGGCCGGTGGACGGCTGCGAGCGCGTCGGCCCGGAGCGGCAGCCCTTCCGCCGCGCGGAGGGCCGCGGGGAGGGGGTCGCGGAAGAAGCGGGCCCGCGGAAGCGCCTCCTCGACGAGCGCGCGCAGCCGGTGGGAGGGCATCTCCTCGCTCGCCGGGTACTCGGGGACGAGACCGACGGTGTGGATGCCGGCGCCGCCGACCTCGTGGCGGAGGACGCGGAACCCCCCGCCGAGCTCGCGCGTGCCGTGGAGCAGGAGCTCGGTCCCGGCCGGGAGCTTCGCGAGATAGGCCTGGTTGAACCAGACGGCAGTCTCGCGCACGCCGGCGGCGTCGACGACGACCCCCTCCACGAGCTTGAGGTTGCGCCGCCTCGTCGGCCGCACGCGGATCCGCTGGAGCGTGCAGCGCACGGTCCCCTCCTCGCCGGCGCTCAGGTCCCCGAAGCTCCCGACCTCGTCCCAGTCGAGGTACGTGCGCGGGACGTGCTCGACGAGGTCGCCCACGGTCTCGACGCCGAGGCGTGCCAGCCGCTCGGCGACCTTCGGGCCGACGCCGGAGAGGGTCTCGACGGACGCCTCCGGGTCGGGCGGGCGGCGGCCTCGTCGGCCCCCGGCGGCGCCGGCGAGGAGGCCCGCGAAGCCTTCGGGCGCCGCGCCGGCGGTCACCGAGAGGGCCAGCGGCCTCCGGGGATCGCCTCGCGCGCCGGCCCGCGCGGGCCCGTCAGGGCTCCCCCTCCCAGTAGTCCAGCGGCTCGATCCGCCCGATGACCCCGACGCCCCGCAGGGACACCTTCCCGGAGCGCGGGTAGTAGGCGATGTCGTTCGGCTCCCGCGTCCCGTACGCGAGGTAGACGAGCTCCGCCTCCCCGCCGCGGAAGGCGTGGGCCACGCGGCTCCCCGCGGGGCGGGCCACGACCGTGCCCGGCCGCACGGGCTCCTCCTCCTCGCCGAGGAGCACGGTCCCCTCGCCTGCGAGGGCGACGAAGATCTCCTCCTCGGCCGAGTGGCAGTGAGGCGGCCAGCCGAGCCGGCCCGGCGGGATCGTCACGTGGGCGATCCCCGTGCGCTCGGACCCGACGGCCCGGCCGAGGTCGCGCTCCGTCAGCCGGCAGCCGCCGTGCTCGAGCTCGGACGGCTCGATCCCCCCGACGTTCGCGATCGTGGCGGGGCGCTCCATCGCCTCCCCCAGCTCGGGCTCGCCCGCCTCGGCCTCCCGCAGGTAGGGATGCCGCCCCTCCCCGATCACAGCGACGTCGACGAAGCCGGGCGACATCCACGCGACGCCCGCGCGCGGGAGCACCGTGTTGCCGTGCGGGAGGCGCTCGCCGAAGGCGAGGACGCGGAGGCCGTCCGGGCCCGCGCGGAGCGTGTGCGCGGCCTCCCCGGGGACGTGGAGCAGGCAGTCGCCCTCGCCGACCTCGTACGCGACGCCGCCGCGGCCGTCGTCCTGCCAGGAGAGGCCGAAGCCGCCGAGCACGTAGAAGAGCTCCTCCTCCCCGCCCTCGACGTGCGCCGGAGTCGACCACCGGCCCGGGTCGACGTCGACGAGCTTCACGCCGGCGCGCACGCTCCCGGCGGCCGAGCCGAGGTCGCGCCACGTGCCTGCGATGTGCCCCGCCTCCCGGCGGGCGGGCTCCACGTCGTCCCAGTGGATCACGTGCTGCACGAGGGCGAACGATAACGCCCGCGGCGGGCCCGGCCGCGCCCGCGGACCCGCCGCTCAGGCCGGCTCGTCCTGGAACCAGAAGAGGCCGAGGGTGCCCGGGCCGCCGTGCGTGCCGATGACGGGCCCGAGCGTGACGAAGACGTCGAACGACGCGCGCGGGCGGCCGGCGCGCAGCCGGGCGACGAGGGCCTCCGCGTCCGCCGGGGCGGCCGCGTGCCCGACGCCGACGTGCAGGTCGGGCGAGTCCTCGGTCGCGTCGAGGAAGATCCGCTCGAGCTCCGCGAGCGCCTTCGCGCGGCCGCGGACGCGCTTGAGCGGCGCGACCTCGCCGTCGTCGAAGTGGAGGATCGGCTTCACGGAGAGGAGCTGGCCGGCGAGGCCCTGGGCCTTGCCGATCCTCCCGCCGCGGACGAGGTACTCGAGCGTCTCGACCGTGAAGAGGAGCCCCCGCGTGCGCCGGAAGCGCTCGACGAGCTCGCGGATCTCCTCCTCGGTCGTGCCGCGCTCGAGCCGGCGCTGGACGGCCTCCGCGAGGATGACCGTCCCGCCCGACGTGACCCCCGAGTCGAGGACCTCGACGCGCCCCTCGCCGCCTGACTCGGCGCCGAGCCGGGCGCTCTCGAACGTGCCCGAGAGCTTCGCGGAGAGCGTGATCGCGAGGATACGCTCGTACGCGCCGAGCTCGCGGTAGGCGGCTTCGAAGTCGGCCGGGGTGGGCTGGGAGCTCTTCGGCGGCTCGGAGGCCCCGGCGAGGCGCCGGTAGAAGTCCTCCGCCGAGATGTCGAGGTGGTCGCGGAACGTCTCGTCGCCGAAGCTGACGGAGAGCGGGACGATGCGCCAGTTCGGGTGGCGCGACTGCGGCTCCGGGCAGTCGGCCGTCGAGTCGAGGACGAGGGCGGTGTTCTCAGCGGAGAGCCGCACCGCGCCCCGCAGCGTCCCTGAGGGCGCCGACGATCTCGTCCAGCTCGCGGTCCTTCGTCAGGCAGGCGACGGCCCCGGCTTCGCGGAGCGCGTCGATCTCCTCGCTCGCGGCGGTGGCGGTGAGCCCGACGACGGCCGTCTCCGGGCAGCGCGCCCGCATCGCGGCGGTCGTCTCGACGCCGTCGAGGCCGGGCAGGCGGTAGTCCATGAGCACGGCGTCCGGGCGGAGGGCCACGCAGACCTCGAGCGCGCTCCGGCCGTCTCCGACGGCCGCCACGACCTCGATCTCGGGCACCGTCCCGAGCAGGAGCTCGAGCAGCTCGCGAAAGACGTCGTTGTCCTCGACGAGGACGACGGTGATCCGGTCGCCTGCCACCTTCACGGGCAGAGTATCGGCCTACTCGGCTGCGAACAGGAGAGGGTAGTGGGGCTGGCCGCCCTCGTGGACCTCGAGCTCGAGGTCAGGATGCTCCTCGCGGACGAAGGAGACGAGGTCGTCGACGCCCTCGGCGCCGTGCCCGAGCAGGAGGGTGAGCACGTCGGCTCCGGGCTCGAGCAGGTGGTCGAGCACCTCGCGCGCCACGGGCTGGAGGACTGGCCCCGCGCTCACGGGCTCCCCGTCGAGGAGGCCGAGGTACTCGCCCTCCTTCACCGCGAGCCCGCCGACGCGCGCGTCCCGCGACGCCCGCGTCACCGCGCCGGCGCGGACGCCCGCCGCCGCGGCCAGCATGTCCGCGGCGTTCGCCTCCGCCCCGTGCGCCGGGTCGAAGCAGACCATGGCGCCCAGGCCGGCCTGGAGCGAGCGGGTGGCGACGACGCGGGCCGGCTTGGCCGTCGCCTCGATTGCCTGCTCCGCCGCGAGGACGACGTTCGGGTTGTTCGGCAGGACGACCGCCTCACCGGCGCCGAGCGCGTCGATCGCGGCCGCGATGTCGGCCGTGGCGGGGTTCATCGACTGCCCGCCTTCCACGCAGACGGCCCCGAGGCTCTCGAAGAGGCGGCGGTTCCCCGCGCCCGCGCAGACGGCGACGACGCCGCAGACGCCCGGCTCGGCGACAGCCGCGAGCCGCTCCTCCCGCTCCGCGGTCTGGAGGTGCATGTTCTTCACGTCCACCTCCTCGATGACCCCGACGGCGGTCCCGAGGGCGAGCGCGGCGCCCGGCTCGTCGGTGTGGACGTGCACCTTCACGGCGCCGACGTCCCCGACGACGAGGAGCGAGTCGCCGAGGCGGCCGAGCTCCTCCTCGAGGCGCCGCGGGTCGGCGCCGTCGCCCTCGACGAAGAAGGACGTGCAGTAGCGGAAGCGTGAGGGCTCCAGGTGGACGGCCTCGTACGGGATCGGGCCAGCGGTCGGCGCCGGCTCGGGCAGCTCCTCCCCCCGCACGTGCGCGGCGATCCCGCGCACGATCTCGAGCAGGCCGGCCGCGCCCGCGTCCACGACCCCCGCCTCGCGGAGGACGTCCAGCTGCTCCGTCGTCCGCGCGAGGGCCGCCTCTCCGTGGGAGACGAGCTCGCCCAGGACCTCCCCCAGGGGCGGGTCCGAGGCGGCGAGCTCCTCCGCCCGCTCGGCGAGCGCCCGCGCGACGGTCAGGATCGTGCCCTCCTGGGGGTTGCGCACGGCCGCGTAGCCGGCGTCGCTCGCCGCGCGGAGCGCGCGCGCGACCGCGGCGGCGTCGGGCGGGCGGTCGACCGGGAGCTCCTCGAGCGCCCCGCGCACCTGCTGCGAGAGGATGACGCCGGAGTTGCCGCGCGCGCCCATGAGGACGGCGCGGGCGACGTTCGCCCCGGGGTCGCGCTCGAGCGCCTCGACGAGCGCCCGCAGGGTCAGCGTCATGTTCGTGCCCGTGTCTCCGTCGGGGACCGGGTAGACGTTCAGGTCGTCGATGCGGGCGCGGCTCGCCTCGAGCGCCGCGAGCGCGGCGCCGGCCGGCGCTAGAGCGCCTTCTCGACGCGGCCCGACTTCAGGCACCGCGTGCAGACGTAGGCCCGGCGGGGGACGCCCTCCACGAGGATGCGGACCCGCTGGAGGTTCGGGTTGAAGCGCCGCTTCGTCGCCACCATCGAGTGACTCCGGCTGTGGCCGAACGAGGGACCCTTCCCACAGACTGCGCAGACCTTGGACATCCGGCGGCTGAGTATAGCGGCCGGCCCGCGGCCTACCCCGGCGTCCGCGCGCGCAGGCGCCCGAAGACGTCGGCCATCTCGAGGCCCGAGCGGGCCGCCTCGGCTCCCTTGTTCCCGCGGGCCCCGCCCGCCCGGGCCTCGGCCTGCTCGCGCGTGTCGCACGTGAGCACCCCGAACGCGACCGGGACGCCCGTCTCGAGCGCGGCGAGCTGGAGGCCGCTCGCGGCCTCGGCGGCGACGAAGTCGAAGTGCGGCGTCTCGCCGCGGATGACGCAGCCGAGCGCGAGCACGCAGGCGTAGAGGCGGCTCTTCGCGAGCGCCATCGCCCCGAGCGGCAGCTCGAAGGCTCCCGGCACCGGCACGACGTCGATCCGCTCCCGCTCGACCCCGGCCTCCTCGAGCGCGGCGACCGCACCCTCGAGGAGCCGCGACGTGATGTCGCCGTTGAAGCGGGCGACGACGATGCCCACGGCGCGGGCTGCGCCGTTCGGCGAGCCGGAGACGACACCGACGCCCTCGGGAACCTGCAGCCGCCCGACGGCGTGCTCGGACGTGCCGAGGCCGTCGCTCACGACTCGGTCTCCGGCTCGCGGAAGCGCTGCTCCTGGTGGTGGAGCCGGTGGCCGAGCTTCTCGCGCTTCGTCTCCAGGTAGAGACGGTTCTCGAGGTTCGGCGGCACTTCGATCGGCACCTGCTCGACGACCTTGAGCCCGAAGGCCTCGATGCCGGTGATCTTCCGCGGGTTGTTCGTGAGGATCCGGATCGTCGTGAGGCCGAGGTCGGCGAGGATCTGCGACCCGATCCCGTACTCGCGGGCGTCGGGCGGGAAGCCGAGCTCGAGGTTCGCCTCCACCGTGTCGAGCCCGTTCTCCTGGAGCTCGTACGCCCGGAGCTTGGCGAGCAGGCCGATCCCGCGGCCCTCCTGGGACATGTAGAGGAGCACGCCCCGCTCCTCCCCGGCGATGCGCCGGAGGGCGAGCTCGAGCTGCTCCCCGCAGTCGCAGCGGAGCGAGTGGAAGACGTCGCCGGTCAGGCACTCGGAGTGGACGCGCACGAGGACGTCGTCCCGGCCGTCCACCTCACCCTTCACGAGGGCGACGTGGTTCTTGCCGGTCAGGACCTCCCGGAACGCGACCGCCGTGAAGGGGCCGTAGGCCGTCGGGAGGCGTACCGTCGTCACCCGCTCGACGAGCTTCTCGTGGCGCCGGCGGTACTCGATCAGGTCCTCGACCGTGACGAGCTTGAGCCCGTGCCGCTCGCAGTACGGGATCAGGTCGGGGACGCGCGCCATCGTCCCGTCCTCGTTCATGATCTCGCAGACGACGCCCGCCGGGTTGAGGCCGGCGAGGCGCGCGAGGTCGACCGCGGCCTCCGTCTGCCCCGCGCGCTGGAGCACGCCGCCGGGGCGGGCGCGCAGCGGGAAGACGTGGCCGGGCTGGACGAGGTCGCCCTTGCCCTTCGTCGGGTCGATCGCGACCTGGATCGTGCGCGCGCGGTCGGCCGCCGAGATCCCGGTCGTGACACCCTCCCGCGCCTCGATCGAGATCGTGAACGCGGTGCCGAACGGCGTCTCGTTGCGGTCCGTCATCGGGCGCAGGCCGAGCTCGTCGCAGCGGTCCTCGGTCAGGCACAGGCAGACGAGCCCGCGCCCGTGCGTGGCCATGAAGTTGATCGCCTCGGGCGTCGCGAACTGCGCCGCGATCGTGAGGTCGCCCTCGTTCTCGCGGTCGGCGGCGTCGACGACGACGACGAGCTTCCCCTGGCGGACGTCCTCGATCGCCTCCTCGATGGTGGCGAACGGCGCCTTCGTGTCGACCTGCGCGCTCATCCGGAAAGATCGTATCCGGCCGACTCGGGCAGAGGCTCCCACACGAGCGCGGCCACGTCGAGGAGGACGCGCCCGCGCGGGCAGACCTCGCCCGCCACTGCGGCGACCGCGTCGTCGAGCCACGTGGAGCGCGCGTCCTCGGTCACGTGGGTCGCGACGAGGAGGACGCGCCCGGTCGGCTCGAGCTCGGATCGGCCGCGGCCGGCGAAGCGCACGAGGACGGAGGCGCCGTCCTCGGTCTCGATCGCCCCTCGACGCTCGGGAGCCAGGCGCCCTCCGGAACGAGCCCGGCGCGGTTGGTCGCGCGGACGCGCCCGCTGAGACGGCCGGCGCAGCCCCCCTCGGCGAAGAGGAGCCGCTCGGGGCCGGTCCCGTGGCGCTCGGTGTAGGCGAACCTGGTCCGGTGGAGCGCCTCGGGCCTCATCCGCGCAGGAGCCGCTCCACGTGCTTGGCGAGGACGTCGGCCTCGAGGTTGACCTCGTCGCCCTCGGCGACCGCCCCGAGCGTCGTCGCCTCGCGCGTGTGCGGGACGAGCGCGACGGTGAACCCGCCGTCCGTCACGGACGCGATCGTCAGGCTCACGCCCTCGACGGCGATCGAGCCCTTCTCGACGCAGTAGCGCAGGAGGTCTGCGGGGGCCTCGACCTCGAGCCCCTCGGCCTCGACGCGGCGGACGCGGCCGACGCCGTCGACGTGACCCTGGACGATGTGCCCGCCGAGCGGCTCGCCGGCGCGCACGGCCGGCTCGAGGTTGACGCCGTCGCCCGCGCCGAGCCGCCCGAGCGAGCTGCGCCGCAGCGTCTCGGGCACCGCGTCGAAGGCGAGGACGCCGTCCTCGACGGCGACGGCGGTGAGGCAGACGCCGTTCACGGAGACGGAGTCGCCGACCCCGGAGGCCGCCGCCGTCAGCGGGGCCCGGACGCGAAGCCGCGTCCGGGCCTCGCCCGCCTCGACCGCCTCGACGGCGCCGACCTCGCGCACGATCCCGGTGAACACGAGGCGAACGATAGTCCCCGGGCGCCCCGGCGCCGACTCCCCCACAGCCAAGTGACACCGTGTCACTTGGCTCTCGGCGTGTCACGGCTCGCGGAGGTACGCGGTGAAGATGACGTCCTCACCGCTTCGCTCCACGGAGACGCGCAGGAGGGGTGCGACTTCGGGCACGTCTCCGAGCACGTGGGGGCCGGCGCCGGCGAGGACGGGCGCGACGAAGAGCATGAGCTTGTCCACGAGGCCCGCGCGGACGAACGCCGTGGCGAGCGTCGGCCCGCCCTCGAGGAGGAGCGACTGGACGCCCTCGGCGGCGAGCGTCCGCAGCTCCGCCTCGAGCGGCCCGGAGCGGAGCTCGAGCTCCGACCCCTCCGGCAGGGGCCCCCGCCCGAACGCGAGGCGCCGGGGCTGGCG
>DASTQA010000019.1:0-4262 GCA_035762005.1 Gaiellaceae bacterium | reverse complement strand
GCGGTACATCATGCAGAACGACATCCCGTACAACCCGCTGCACGACGTGGGCTACCGCTCGATCGGGTGCATCCCCTGCACCCGCCCGACGCGCCCCGACGAAGAGGAGCGCGCGGGCCGCTGGGCCGGCTCCGACAAGCTCGAGTGCGGCATTCACGTGGAAGCCACCCAGGCAGAAGGAGGACCATGAACGACCACATCTACGCCCACGAGCACCCGGAGTCCGACCGCGCGCGCGGCGGCGGGTTCACGCTCTGGTTCACGGGGCTCTCGGGCTCCGGCAAGTCGACGATCGCGCACCTCGTCGGCCCTGCGCTCGACGAGCGCGGCCATCTCGTCGAGTACCTCGACGGCGACACGGTGCGCACGCACCTCTCGAAGGGCCTCGGCTTCTCGAAGGAGGACCGGGACACGAACATCGAGCGCATCGGCTGGGTCGCCTCCCGGCTCACGAGGCACGGCGCCGCCGTCGTCTGCGCGGCGATCTCGCCGTACGTCGAGACGAGGGAGAAGGCGCGCGCCATGGTCGAGCCGTTCGGGCCCTTCGTCGAGGTCTACGTCAAGGCCTCGGTCGAGGAGTGCGCCCGCCGGGACGTCAACGGGCTCTACGCGAAGGCCTTCGCCGGCGAGATCAAGGGCTTCACGGGCGTCGACGACCCCTACGAGGCGCCGGCCGACCCCGAGATCGTCGTCGACACGGAGGAGCAGACCCCGGAGGAGAGCGCGCGCGTCGTCGTCGAGCGGCTGCAGGAGCTGGGTCTCGTCGGGACGGAGGTGCGCGCGTGAGCGCCGTCACGACCGACCACCTGATTCGGCCGCACGGCGGCGAGCTCGTTCCCCGCGCCGGCGAGCGGCCCGGCGACCTCGACTCCCTCGCGGTCGTGACGCTCACCTCGCGCGAGGTCTCCGACCTCGACATGCTCGCCTCCGGCGCCCTCTCGCCGCTCCGCGGCTTCATGGGGAAGGAGGACTACGAGAGCGTCGTCGACTCCATGCGGCTCGCCGACGGGCTGCCGTGGGCGCTGCCCGTCTGCCTCGCCGTGCCGGCCGCGCCGCAGGGCGACCGGGTCGCGCTCGCCGACGAGAGCGGGCGGGCGCTTGCCGTCCTCGACGTCGAGGAGGTCTACGCCTACGACAGGGCGCGCGAGGCCGAGCGCTGCTTCCGGACGACGGACGGCGAGCATCCCGGCGTCGCGCGGCTCTACGCCCAGCACGAGCACTACCTCGCCGGCTCCGTCACGGTCTTCGAGCGGCTCGAGCCCGCGTTCCCCGAGCTCCACCGGGACCCGGCCGACACGCGTGCGCTCTTCGCCGAGCGCGGCTGGCGGCGGGTGGTCGGGTTCCAGACGCGCAACCCGATCCACCGGGCGCACGAGTACCTGACGAAGTGCGCGCTCGAGACCGTCGACGGGCTCCTGATCCACCCGCTCGTCGGGGAGACGAAGTCCGACGACGTCCCCGCCGTCACGCGGGTGAAGGCCTACGAGACGCTCGTCGAGGGCTACTACCCGCCCGACCGCGTCGTCGTCTCCGCCTTCCCGGCGGCGATGCGCTACGCGGGGCCGCGCGAGGCGATCTGGCACGCGATCTGCCGCAAGAACTACGGCTGCTCGCACTTCATCGTCGGCCGCGACCACGCCGGCGTCGGAAGCTACTACGGCACGTACGACGCGCAGCTCGTCTTCGACGACTTCGAGCCGCACGAGCTCGACATCGAGCCGATGTTCTTCGAGCACTCCTTCTGGTGCAAGGTCTGCAACCAGATGGCGACGGCGAAGACGTGCCCGCACGGCGGCGACGACCACGTCTTCCTCTCGGGCACGAAGGTCCGCGAGCTGCTCGCCGACGGCGAGCTGCCGCCGAAGGAGTTCACGCGCCCCGAGGTGGCCGAGATCCTCATTGAGGCCTACCGCGGCTAGCCGGCGGTCGCCGGCGCGTGGACGATGGAGCGGACGGCCGGACGGGCTGAGCTGAGGCGGCCGTGACCTGGGAGCTCAGCCTCACCGGGCTCCTGATCGGGCTCCTCGTCGGGATGACGGGGATGGGCGGCGGGTCGCTGATGACGCCCGTGCTCGTCCTCGTCTTCGACTTCAACGTCGTCCTCGCCGTCGGCACAGACATCCTCCACGGGGCGATCTTCAAGACGATCGGCGCCTGGCGGCATCGCGTCCTCGGCAACGTGCACGCGCGCCTCTCGTTCTGGCTCGCGCTCGGCTCCGTGCCCGCCTCGCTCGCCGGCGTGTGGGTGATCGAGCTCATGCAGGGCCGCTACGGCGACGACGTCAACGACGTCGCGAGCCACATCCTCGGGGTGGCGCTCATCCTCGGCGGGACGGGCTTCCTCCTGAAGACCTTCGTCCACCGGCGGGCGGTGGACAACCGGCCGTACCTCATCGACAACCGCGACCGGGCGATCGCGTTCTCGATCGGCCTCAGCGGCGGCTTCGTCCTCGGCCTCACGTCGGTCGGGAGCGGGACGTTCTTCGGCCTCATGCTGCTCCTCCTCTTCCCGCTGACCGCCCCCAAGATCGTCGGGACGGACATCTTCCACGCGGCGATCCTGCTCTGGGCCGCCGGACTCGCCCACCTCTCGGCCGACAACGTCGACCTCGCCGCCACCGGGTGGCTCGCCCTCGGCTCGATCCCCGGGATCATGATCGGGAGCCAGTGGACCGTGCGCCTGCCCGAGCGGGCGATCCGCCTCGCGCTCTCGCTCGTCCTCCTGCTCGCCGGCGTGCGCCTCGCCACCGGGTAGCCGGAGGGCCGGCTCAGACGGCCAGGCGCGCGAGCCGGCGGACGACGCGCTCGCCGAGGTCGCCGGCCCCGGCGGCCCTCTGCGGCAGCCAGGTCGAGCGCACGTAGTCGATCACGTGCGTCCCCTCGGGCGCCTCCACCGGCACGACGTTCGGCGGCGGCGCGCCCCCTTCCGCCAGGGCGTGGAACACCTCCCACTCGCGCCGCTTGCGCTGCGTGCGCGAGGTCGTGTCGAAGCTCGTGCTCGACCAGTGGTCGAACTCGTCGGCGTCGAGGTGCTTGAGCTCGACGCACGACCAGTCCGGGAGGATCAGCACCGGGAGGTCCGCCGGCCAGGACGGCTGCTCCCACTCCATCGCCTTGACGAAGAAGTAGCCCGGCCGGTTCGGCCAGGCCCACGGCTCGGTGTTGGCGAGGCCGACGTCGAGGAACGCCCGCCGCTCGTCGGCGACGTAGAGCGGGTAGCGGGGGATCTTCACGACGACCTGCGCCCCCTCCAGCTGCCACGCGAGGTCGCGGAGCGCCGCCACGGCTGTGTCCGTCAGCACCATGTCGGCGTCCCACTTGAGCGCGTAGCCGGTGCGGACGTGCGAGAAGGACCAGTTGTAGAAGTACGCGAGGTTGTGCACCGACGCCGCGGGCGTGCCCAGGTGCTCCTCCCCGCAGCGGGCGACGGAGAACGGGTAGGCGTGGACCTCGAGCCTGTCGGCCGCTCCGGCGCCGGCGGCCACCTGGCGCGCGATCTCCGCGGTGCCGTCCGTGGAGCCGTTGTCGACGAGGATCACCCTCCTGACCGCGCGCAGGAGGGGCGGCAGGACCCAGGGGAGTGCCTGCGCCTCGTTCTTGGCGCGCACGACCGCCGTGAAGCCCAGGTCGAGCTCTCCCTCCGCCCACCCCCAGCGGACGTTGAAGTCCGGCTGATCCTCGAGGTTGGTCATCACCGGCGAGAGCGAGTGGCCGGAGCGCCGTGTCTCGGACCTCTCGAGCGACCGCTCGAGCGCTCGCGTGCGCCGGGCCATGCGGTGCAGCTGACCGATGCGCGCGTGTCTCTCGATCGTCTCGCGCACGAGCGGCAGGAGGGGCGCGATGCCCCGCGCCCATCCGGCCTCGGCGTCCGGGTCTTCCACCGGCTGAACCGGGTCGTAGCCGTACTCCTCGAGGTCGGCGCGGTAGTGATCGTTGAGCGCCGCCGCGGTCGCCTCGTCGTACGCAGTCGGGGGCAGCGGAAGCGGCGTCCGATTCTCGTGTCTCGTCTCCGTCGGCCAGAGCGCCTCCGGCACGTGCGCCCGCACGAGCGCGAGCGTGTCGGCCATGGCCTCGAGCCGACCGACGTGCCCGAGAGGGAGCTGTCTGACGAGCTCGTGCTGGACGGCCCAGTGGACGTCCGCGGCCTCGCTTCGGGCGACTGCCGTGACGAAGCGGCGGAAATCCTCCAGGATCTCGGCAGGCTCTTCGGGAGCGCGAGGGAACCACGGCTCCTCGCCGTAGGCGGTCACGAAGCGAGGCTC
>DASTQA010000018.1:0-50423 GCA_035762005.1 Gaiellaceae bacterium | reverse complement strand
CGCCGCCCGACGTGGGCGGCTCGGGCTCCTGAGCGGGCTTCGGCCTGGGAGCGCTCGCGGCGGCCTCCGCGTAGCCGACCCTGACCTCGGTCCCGGCCGGCAGCCCCCCGTGCTCCTTCGTCAGGACGACGTGGAGGCCCGTGACGAAGCCGCGGAAGCCGCGCTGCTCGTCGTCGCGGCGGACGACCGCCTGCTCGAGCACGATCACGTAGCCCCAGTCGGACAGGCTCAGGCGGGCGTTGGCGGCCGGCTCCACGGGCTCGCCGAGGACGACGAGGCCGGAGAGCGAGGACTCGGCGAGCGAGCCCGCGGCGCCGCTTCCCGACGCGCGAGCGCTCGCCTTCGCGACGACCGCGTCGACCCGGATCTCGCCGCCGAAGAGGGACACGGAGCGCACGGTGGCGCTCGAGCTCGCCGAGCCGCCCGTGCCAGCGCCCGCGCCGGCCGCCGTGGACGTCGACCCGACGCCGACCGCGCCGTCCCCGTACGACCAGGAGCCGATCGATGCGACCGCGCGCGGCGGCGCCTCCACCGTGGCGGCCGACCCGCCCTTGCCGCCCGGGACGACGACGCTCACGCCAGTGGCGCGCGCGGACGCAGCCGGGCCGCTCTGCGCGCCGGCGGGCCCACCGAGCACGAGCACGACCAGGGCGAGCAGCGCCGCGTGGACGAGGCGGTGACCCACGACGGGCAGATTATCGGGCACGAGGGCGAGGCGACAGCCGGCCGGCGACGGCCGCCGCTAGCCGCCGAGGCCGCGCGCGAAGGAGCGGAAACGCTCGCGCGCCGCCTCGTCGGGGCCCACCGGGCCGGCGCTCTCGAGGCTCGGGTCGAGGGCGACCTCCTCCGCGACGGCGCTGACCTCGGCGCGAACGGCCGCGAGCACCTCCGGCTCGGCGAGGAGCTGGTCGACCCAGGACGCCTGCGAGCCCGGGTCCACCTCCCGCTCGACGAGGAGCCGGCCGAGGAGGATCCCCACGCGGACATAGGCGAACGTGCGGAAGGCGAGCTGGCGTCTCGGTGACTCCGCGAGCGCCGCGGCGGCGGGCTCCTCGGCCTGCAGCCGCTGGACGAGCTCGCCGATCGGCTCGTCCACGAGGGGGAAGTGGAGCTCGTCGGCCATCCCTCCGAAGTCTACGGCCGCCGCGCGGACCAGACGAGCTGGGCGGCCACGACGACGAGGAACCCCGCGAAGAGGTTGCGCAGGAGGTCCTCGTCGAGCGAGGTCGCCACGACCGCGCCGCCGAGGACGCCGGCGACCGACGCGAGGCCGACGGCCAGGCCCTCGCGCCAGCGCACGTTGCCGACCCGTTGCTGCTGCCAGGCGCCGAACGCGACCACCGGGATCATGGCCGCGAGCGAGGTGGCCTGGGCCTCGAGCTGGCCGAGCCCGACGACGAGCGCGAGCGTGGGCACGAAGAGGATGCCGCCGCCGACGCCGAACATGCCCGAGAGGGCTCCGGCGCCGAAGCCGAGCGCGAGCGCGAGGACGACCGTCGTGCCGCTCACTCGAGGACGAGGACGACGGCGACGGCGACGATGAAGGCGGCGAAGAGGAGCGTCAGCGTCCGCGAGGTGACGTGCTGCTGTACCCGCACGCCCAGGAGCGAGCCTGCGAGCGCGGGGAGCCCGACGAGCGCGGCGGCGCCCCAGTCGACGTGCTCGAGGAGCGAGAACGACGTCGTGCCCGCGATCGAGGTGACGAGGATCGCGGCGAGCGAGGTCGCCGTCGCCGCGCGCGAGTCGAAGTCGAGGAAGAGCACGAGGAGCGGGACGACGACGATGCCGCCGCCGACGCCGAAGAGGGCGCTCAGGAAGCCCGCCGCGACGCCGATGCCGCCGAGCACCAGGAGCGTGCGTTTCCGCGGCACGGCCGTATCCTAGGCGGGTCGATGGAGGCCGCCGAGCTCCTCGCTCCCCTTGCCGAGGCGCCGCGCGGAAGCGCGCTCGTCTTCGACGTCGACGGGACGCTCGCCCCGATCGTCGCGCGGCCCGAGCTCGCCGAGGTTCCGCCCGCCACCCGCTCGGAGCTCGAGCGCCTCGCGGGCCGCTATGCGCTCGTCGCGTGCGTGAGCGGGCGGGCGGGAGAGGACGCCCGGCGGCTCGTCGGCGTCTCCGGGGTCGAGTACGTCGGGAACCACGGGCTCGAGCTCGACCCGCGGGCCGGTGAGCTCGCCGCCCGCATCGCCGCCTTTCGCGAGGCCGAGGGATTGCCCGTCGAGGACAAGCGCCTCTCGCTCTCCTACCACTACCGGGAGGCCGCCGACCCGGATCACGCCCGCGCGCGGCTGGAGGAGGTCGCGGCGCGCGCGCAGGCCGCGGGCCTCGACGCGCGCTGGGGCCGGATGGTGCTCGAGGTGCGCCCGCCGATCGCGGCGGACAAGGGGACCGCCGTGCGCACGCTCCTCGAGCGCTCGCAGGCGAGACGGGGGCTCTACGCGGGCGACGACACGACCGACCTGGACGCGTTCGCGGGCCTCACCGGGGCCGGGCTCGAGCACGCCGTCCGGGTCGCCGTCGCCTCGGAGGAAGGGCCGGCCGAGCTGCGGGAGGCGGCCGACCTCGTCGTCGCCGGCCCCGAGGAGCTCGCGGCGCTCCTACGGCTCCTGTAGGAGCTCCCAGACGCGGCGGACGTCGTCCTCCGTCGTCCGGTGGTGGCCGACGGCCAGGCGCAGGACGGAGCGGCCGTCCAGCGTCGTCGAGGAGATGTAGGCCTCGCCGCTCGCGTTCAGGCGCTCGAGGAGCGCCTGATTCTCCTCGTCGGAGCCCTCGCGCCTGAAGCAGACGAGGGAGAACGGGACGGAGGCGACGAGCTCCCACCCCGGTGCCTCCTCCACCCACGACGCGAAGAGGCGGGCCAGGCGCTGGTGCTCCCGGATCACCCCCTGGAGCCCTTCCCTGCCGTAGCAGCGGACAACGGCCCAGAGCTTGAGCGAGCGAAAGCGCCGGCCCAGCGCGGGGCCGTAGTCGGTCAGATTCGTGACGCCCTCCTCGCTCGCGCGCAGGTAGGCGGGGGCGATGCTGAACGCCTCGCGCAGCACCTCCGGGCGGCGCGTGTACAGGAGGGAGCAGTCGATCGGCGTCAGGAGCCACTTGTGCGGGTTGACGACGAGCGAGTCCGCGTGCTCCACCCCCGCGAAGGCCCAGCGGTTCTCCTCGCAGACCATGGCCGAGCCCGCGTAGGCGGCGTCGACGTGCAGCCAGGCGCCCGCATCGGCGCAGAGCGCGGCTAGCTCGGACACGGGGTCGACCGAGCTGGCCGAGGTCGTCCCCACGGTAGCGACGACGGCCGAGGCCTCCACCTCCTCGAGCGCCGCGGCGAGCGCGTCGGGCCGCATCCGGAACTCGGAGTCGCCGGGGATCTTGCGCAGCGGGACACCGAGGAGGCGCGCGGACTTGTCGATCGAGGAGTGGGCGTGCTCCGAGCAGAGGATCGTCCCCTGCGGCCGCAGGTGACGCGCGGCCGTCAGCGCCGCGAGCGTGGACGTCGACGCGGTGTCCTCGATGTGGCCGTGGAGACCCTCGGGCAGGCCGAGGAGCTGGCGCACCCAGTCGACGGCGAGCTCCTCGAGCTCCGTCGCCGCGGGCGACGTCCGCCAGAGCATCGCGTTGACGTTCAGCACGGCGGTGAGGAGCTCCGCGAGGACCCCCGGCTCGCTCCCCGAGATGGCGAAGTAGGCGAAGAAGCGCGGGTGGTTCCAGTGCGTGATCCCGGGCAGGAGCACTTCGTCGAGGTCGCGGAGGACGGCCGCGAACGGCTCGGCGGTGTCCGGCGGCGACGCCGGCAGCCGCGAGCGGACCTCGCCCGGCTCCACCTGCGCGAGCACGGGGAGGTCGCGGACGCCCTCGAGGTAGCGCACGGCCCACTCGACGGCGGCCGCGGCGTCGTCGCGGAAGGCGCTCACCGCTTCCGGAGCTTCCGCACCTGCGCCCACGAGCGCGTGTTCACGACCTGCTCCTTCGTCAGCCAGCCGCGGCGGGCCTGGGCGACGCCGAGCTCGAGGTTGTCGAGCTCGTTGACGCGGTGGGCGTCCGTCGAGATCACGATCGGCACGCCGGCCTCGGCGGCGGCCCGGGCGTGCGTGTCCGCGAGGTCGAGCCGGTCCGGCTGCGCGTTGATCTCGAGGAAGGTGCCCGTCGCGAGCGCCGCCTCGAGGACGCGCTCGAAGTCCAGCTCGTAGGGCGGCCGGCGGTTGATCTTGCGGCCGGTCGGATGGCCGATGCAGTCGACGTGCGGGTTCTCCATGGCGGCGAGGAGCCGGGCGGTGAGGCGCTCCTTCGGCCCGTCGAAGCCCGAGTGGATGGAGGCCATGACCCAGTCGCGCCCGGCGAGCGACTCGTCGGGGAGGTCGAGGCTCCCGTCCGCACGGATGTCGACCTCGACGCCGGCGAGGACGGTTATCCCTCCCAGCCGCTCGGCGAGCGCGGCGATCTCCTCGGCCTGCTGCTCGAGCCGTCCGTCCCGGAGACGCCTCGCATGGTCGCAGATGGCCACGTACCGCCGGCCTCGCTCGAGCGCCGCGAGCACCATCTCCTCGAGCGTCGCGCGCCCGTCCGACCAGTCGGTGTGCATGTGCAGGTCGCCCTTCACGTCGGCGAGCTCGACGAGGCGCGGCAGCCTCTCCTCCCGAGCCGCCTCGAGCTCGCCCCCGTTCTCGCGCAGCTCGGGCGGAATCCAGGCGTAGCCGAGCAGCCCGTAGAGCTGCTCTTCGCTCGCGGCCGTGACGGTCTCGCCCGTCTCGACCGTCGCGACCCCGTACTCGGAGACCGAGAGGCCGCGGCGCACGGCGTCCTCGCGCAGCGCGACGTTGTGGTGCTTCGAGCCCGTGAAGTGCTGGAGGAGGTTGCCGTAGCTCTCGGGCGGCACGACGCGGAGGTCGAAGCGGAAGCCCTCGTGCGAGACGACCGTTGCCTTGGTGGGCCCGCGGGCGACGACCTCCGCGACCCAGGGGCGCTCGGCGAAGAAGGCGGTCAGCGCCGGCGGGTCCGCCGCCGTGGCGATGAGGTCGAGGTCGCGGACGGTCTCGCGCCGCCGCCGGACGCTGCCCGCCTCCGAGACCCGGTCGGCGAGGCCGCTGGCCTCGATCTCGGCCACGGCCCGGCGGACGGGGCCGAGCACCCGGCCGAGGAGCGTGCCCCCGGTGCCGGCGGAGGGGCGCGCGGGGGCGGCGAGCGCCTTCAGCACCCGCTCCTCGGTCTTCGCGCCCAGGCCGGGCAGCTCGCGCAGGCGCTCCCCCTCGGCCGCGGCCCGCAGGCCCGCGAGCGAGTCGACGCCGAGCTCCTCCCAGAGCTTGCGCGCCGTCTTGGGGCCCAGCCCCGGGACATGCATCACCTCGACGAGGCCCGCAGGGAGCTTGTCCCGCAGCTTCGCGAGCGCCTGCAGGTCGCCCGTCTGCGCGAGCTCGACGATCTTCGCCTCGATCGTCCCGCCGATGCCGGAGAGGCGCGTCGCCTCGCCGTCGAGGGCGAGCTGCGCCACCGGCACGGCCGACTCGCGGATCCGCGCGGCTGCGCGGCGGTACGCGGCGAGCCGGAAGGCATCGGCGCCGTCGAGCTCGAGCATGTCGGCGAGGAGCTCGAAGCGCTCGGCGAGCTCGGCGTTGCGGGGCAGCTCGGAGGCCACGGCGGCGATGATACGTCCGTGCGGCTCGTCGTCTGCCTCCCCACCTACGACGAGCGCGCGAACCTCGAGCCCATGGTGCGCGCGCTCGGAGCCGTGCTCGCGGAGAGCGGTCTCGGCGGCCGCGTGCTCGTCGTCGACGACGCCTCGCCGGACGGCACGGGCGAGGTGGCCGACCGCCTCGCCGCAGAGACGGACTTCGTGGCCGTGCTCCACCGCGAGCAGAAGGAGGGTCTGGGACCCGCCTACGTCGCCGCGTTCCGGCGCGCGCTCGCCGACGGGGCGGAGGTCGTGGCGACGATCGACTGCGACTTCTCCCACGACCCGGCCGACCTGCCGCGCGTCGTCTCGGCGGCGCAGCGGGCCGGCGTCGGGCTCGGCTCCCGCTACGTCGCCGGCGGCGGAACACGCAACTGGGGCCTCCTGCGCCGTGCCGTCAGCCGCGGCGGCTCGCTCTACGCCCGCGCGCTCCTCGGCCTCCCGGTCCGCGACCCGACCGCGGGCTTCAAGGCGTACCGCCGGGACGTGCTCGAGGCGATCGACCCCGGGCGGATCCGGTCGCGCGGCTACGCGTTCCAGGTCGAGACCGTCTACCGCGCGCTCCGGGCCGGCTTCCGCGTCGAGGAGGTGCCGATCGTCTTCGCCGACCGCGAGGAAGGCGGCTCGAAGATGGGCGCCGGCATCGTCCTCGAGGCCGCGATCAGGGTGCCGCTCCTCCGCCTCGCGGCCCTCAGGGGCCGTCTCTGAGCGGCTATGGTCCCCCCGTGGCCGAGCTCGCGCACGTGGGGGACGGCGACTTCGAGCAGGCGGTGCTGCTGGCGGAGGGGCCTGTCGTCGTCGACTTCTGGGCCCCGTGGTGCGGCCCGTGCCGGGTCGTCAATCCGATCCTCGCGGACATGGCCGAGGAGCACGCCGGGCGGGTCGGGTTCCTGAAGCTGAACGTCGACGACAACCCGAGGACGCAGGCCCGCTACGGCATCCTCTCGATCCCCACGGTCATCCTCTTCGAGGGCGGCGAGCCGAAGGAGACGATCCTCGGCGCCCGCTCGCGCTCGCACTACGAGAGCGCGCTCGGACGCTGGCTCACGGCCGCCTGAGCGAGTCCCAGCCGCCCAGGCCGGCCGGCTCCACGCCCGCGCCCTCCTCGCAGCGCCCGACGATCGGAAGGCCGCTCGCCACGGCGTCGTCGGGGGCGAGCACGGCGAGCAGCTCGTAGTCCTCGCCCATCGTCCAGAACGGGAGGTCGGCGACGGCCTCGATGCCCGGCGCGCGCGGGATCCGCTCCGGCTCGAGGACGAGCCGGCAGCCGGAGCGCCCGGCGATGCGGGCCGCGTCGCCCGCGATCCCGTCCGAGAGGTCGATCATCGCGTGCGCGACGCGCGCGAGGCGGCGGCCCTCCGCGAGCCGGAGCGGCGGCCGGCGATGGCGGGCGACGAGGTCGTCGTGCCCCGCGAGCCCCTCCCGGAGCGTGTGCAGGCCGGCCGCCGCCGCCCCCAGCTCGCCGGTGACGACGAGGAGGTCGCCCGGCCGCGCGCCGGCACGTCCCGGCACGCGCTCGCTCCGCCCGACCGCGGTGACCGTGAGGACGAGCTCCGCCGCACGGGTCGTGTCCCCTCCCGCCACCGGTACGCCCGGCTCCGCCAGGCCGCCGTAGAGCTCGACGACGGCGTCCGCCCCTGTGCCCTCCGGCAGCGCGAGCGCGACGAGGAGCGCCTCGGGCTCCGCGCCGCAGGCGGCGAGGTCGCTGAGGTTCACGGCGGCGCCCTTCCAGCCGAGGTCGCGCCACGACGTCCACTCGCGCCTGAAGTGGACGCCCTCGACGAGCGTGTCCTGGGTGACGACGAGGCCGCCCGCGAGCAGGGCGCCCTCGGCGTCCTGCCCGCCCGCGAGCCCGAGCCGCTCGAGCTCAGCGAGGAGCCCGAACTCCCCGAGCTCCTCGAGCCTCAAGGTGGAAGACGTCCACGGGCCCCGGGCCGGCGCCGATCTCGCCGAGGCCGTGGCGCACCGCCTCGGAGGCGGCGGCCGCCGCACCGCGAGCCGCGTCCTCGAGGCTCTCGCCCCGGGCGAGGAGCGCAGCGAGGCTGGCCGAGTGGGTGCAGCCCGCGCCGTGCGTGGCCTCGCCCCCGTGGCGCTCGACCGGGATCGGCACGTGACGCTCGCCGTCGAAGAGCCAGTCGACCGGGTCGGCCCCGTGGCCGCCGGTGACGACCACCGCCGGGACGCCGAGCTCGTGGATCGCGACGGCGAGGTCGCCGCGATCGGCCTCCTCCGAGTACGGCACGCCGGCGAGGACGCAGGCCTCGTGCAGGTTGGGCGTCACGACGGTCGCGAGCGGGAAGAGGTCGCCGACGAGGACGGCGACGGCGTCGTCCCGGAGGAGCTTCGCACCGGAGGCGGCGACCATCACGGGGTCGACCACGAGCGGGACGGGACGCTCCGCGAGCGCGTCCGCGACCGCCTCGACGATGCGGGCGCTGAAGAGCATGCCGGTCTTCGCGGCGTCGACGCCGATGTCGTCGAAGATCGCGTCGAGCTGCGCCCGCACGAACTCGGGCGGCACCTCGTGGACGGCGGTGACGGCGGTCGTGTTCTGGGCCGTGAGCGCGACGACCGCGCTCGTGCCGTGGCAGCCGAGGCTCGCGAACGCCTTCAGGTCGGCCTGGATCCCGGCGCCGCCGCCGGAGTCCGAGGTGGCGATCGTGAGGCAGCGAGAGATCACCGCGGCGGAGGCTAGCATCGGGCGCGTGGCGACCATCACCTGGGACGGGCTGCTCACCGGCGAGGAGCTCGCGTTCCTGCGCGAGATCCCGGCCGCCGAGGGCCGCAGCGTCGCGCTCCCGGAGCTCCACCCGGGCCTCGAGCGCGCGCTGCGCGAGCGGGGCGTCGACACGCTCTTCGCCCACCAGGCCGAGGCGCTCGCCGCCGCCCGCCGTGGCGAGCACGTCGTCGTAGCGACCGGGACCGCGAGCGGGAAGACGCTCGCGTTCAACCTTCCCGTGCTCGACGCGCTCGCCGCCGAGCCGAAGCTCCGCGCCCTCTACCTCTATCCGACGAAGGCGCTGGCGCAGGACCAGGCCCGCGCGCTCGCCGAGCTGGGTCCGCCGGGCCTGCGTGCGGCGATCTACGACGGCGACACCGAGCACGAGCGGCGGCGGCAGCTGAGGACGTGGGCGAACCTCCTCCTGACGAACCCGGACATGCTCCACGTCGGCGTCCTGCCACACCACGACCGCTGGGGGGACGTGCTCGCCAACCTCCGCTACGTCGTCGTCGACGAGGCCCACGTCTACCGCGGCGTGTTCGGCTCGCACGTCGGCAACGTCCTGCGGCGCCTCCGGCGCGCCGCAGCGGTCTACGGCGCCGAGCCGCAGTTCCTGCTCGCCTCCGCCACGATCGCCAACCCCGGCGAGCTCGCGCGCTCGCTCCTCGGCGTCGACGCGACCGTCGTCGCCGACGACGCGGCGCCGAGGGCGGCGCGGACGGTCGCCTTCTGGAACCCCCCGGTGATCGACGAGCCGCTGCAGCTGCGGGCGAGCGCGCTGGGAGAGGCGGCGCGCCTCCTCGCCGAGCTCGTCGAGCGCGGCCTCCGTACCATCTGCTTCGCCAAGAGCCGCAAGGCCGCCGAGCTCGTGCACCGCTTCGCCGCCGACCGGCTGCCGGTCGAGACGGCGGCGCGCCTCTCGCCCTACCGGGCCGGGTACACGCCGGCGCAGCGGCGGGAGATCGAGCGGCGGCTCGTGGCCGGGGAGCTCCTCGGCGTCACCGCGACGGACGCGCTCGAGCTCGGGATCGACATCGGCCTGCTCGACTGCGCGCTCTCCGTCGGCTTCCCGGGCACGGTCGCGAGCCTGCGCCAGCAGTGGGGCCGGGCCGGGCGGCGAAGCCACGGGCTCGCGGTGCTCGTCGCGAGCGAGGACGCGCTCGACCAGTTCTTCATGCGCGAGCCCGAGGCGCTGATGGAACGGCGCGTGGAGGCCGCCATCCTCGACCCGGCGAACCCGCGGATCCTCGACGGGCACGTGCTCGCGGCCGCGTTCGAGGGCCCGCTCGACGAGCGCGACCGCGACACGCTCGGCGACGCGGCGCTCGAGCGGGCCGAGGTGCTCGTGGACGGCGGCGAGCTCCGCCGGACGAGAGCGGGGATCGTCTGGGCCGGCCGGGACTACCCGGCCGCGCGGGTCGGCCTCCGCTCGGCGAGCCCCGAGTCGGTCGCCGTCGTCGACGCGGCCACGGGCTCCGTCCTCGGCGTGGTCGAGCGGGAGCGCGCCCCCGCGACCGTCCACGAGGGCGCCGTCTACCTCCACATGGGCGTCGCCTACCGCGTGCTCGACCTCGACCTGCCCACGCACACGGCTCTCGTCGAGCCGTTCACGGGCGACTACTACACGCAGGCGAAGAAGGAGACGACGACCGCGATCGAGGACGAGGAGCTCGCGGCGCGGAAGCTCGGCATGGAAGTCTTCTTCGGCCGCGTGAGCGTGACGGAGCAGGTCGTCGCGTACCAGAAGCGCGCGATCCGCGACGGGGCGGCGCTCGATCTCGTCGCGCTCGAGCTCCCGCCGTCGAGCTTCGAGACGGAGGCGATCTGGTACGTCCCCGGCGAGCGCCAGCTCGAGGGCCTCGAGCCGCTGCCCCGGCTGCTCGGCGCGCTCCACGCCGCCGAGCACGCCATGATCGCCGTCCTTCCACTCTGGGCCATGTGCGACCGCTGGGACATCGGCGGTCTCTCGACCAACCGCCACTTCCAGACCGGCCGCCCCACCGTCTTCGTCTACGACGGCCACGCGGGAGGCGTGGGCATCGCGCGGCGCGGCTACGACGAGCTCGAGGGCTGGGTCGTCGACACCGAGCGCCTGCTCGCGGGCTGCCCGTGCGCCGACGGCTGCCCGTCCTGCGTCCAGTCGCCGAAGTGCGGCAACCTCAACGAGTTCCTCGACAAGGGGGCGGCCCTGACGCTCCTCCGCCGCCTGCTCGCCGCCTGAGCGGGCGGGCGAGCCCGGCACGAACGGTCAGGGGGCGCGGCGCGGGCGGGGGACGAGTTCGCCGCCGCAGTTGGGGCACACGTCGCTCAGGGCCTCGCTGCAGGCAGGGCAGAACGTGCACTCGTAGCTGCAGATGCGGGCGTCGCCGGCGGCCGCGAGCGGCGCGCCGCAGCGCTCGCACGCGTCTCTGAGCTCGAGGGCCACCGCGTCACTCTAGACCGGCGAGCCGAAGCGCGAGCGCGACCGCCTCCGTCGGCGTCGGGGCGCGCTCGACCCCCTCGCCCTCGAGCGCCCAGCCGGGCTCGAGCACGACGACGGGCCGGCCGAGCAGACGGGCGTAGGCGATCTCAGCCAGCGTCCCCCAGCCGCCGCCGACCGCGATCGCCGCCTCGCAGGACGCGACCACGGCGAGGTTCCGGGCATGTCCGGTCCCGGTCGCGACCGCGTGATCGATCCACCTGTTCGCCGCGTGCGCGGTCTCGCCGGGAAGGACCGCGAGCGTCGTCCCGCCCGCCCGCTTCGCGCCGCGGGCCGCCGCCTCCATGACCTCGTCGAGGCCGCCGCAGACGAGGACGCACCCGCGCTCGGCCAGCGCCCGGCCGACTGCCTCCGCCTGCGCCGTCCACTCGCCGCCACTTCCGATGACCGCGATCTGCGGCACTGGGTGATGATAGGAGCGATGGCCGTGAGCGAACGGAGAGCGCGGGGCGGCACGCTCGTCGTCGGCGGCGGGTTCGCCGGGGGGTACGTCGCGCGCCTCCTCGGCCGCCGCGGGGCGACGATCGTGAGCCCGGAGAACTTCATGCTCTACACGCCGATGCTGCCCGAGGCCGCCTCGGGCACGCTCGAGCCTCGCCACGTCGTCGTGCCCCTGCGGATGATGTGCCCGCACGCGGAGCTCCTGCTCGGCGAGGCGACGGCGCTCGACGAGGCCACGCGGCACGTCCGGGTCCGTCTCGGGGAAGGAGGAGAGCTGAACGTCGGCTACGAGAACCTCGTCGTCGCGCTCGGCTCCGTCCCGCGCACCCTCCCCATCCCCGGGCTCGCCGAGCACGCGCTCGGCTTCAGGAACCTCGCCGACGCGATCCACCTTCGCAACCACGTCCTCCGCGAGCTCGAGGCGGCGGCTGTTGCGGACGACGAGTCGCGTCCCCGGCACCTCACCTTCGTCTTCGTGGGCGCGGGCTACGCCGGCGTGGAGGCGCTCGCGGAGCTGAGCGACCTCGTGCGCGACGCGCTCCGCTACTACCCCGAGCTCCGCGAGGTCGCTCAGCGCTGGGTCCTCGTCGACGCCGCGCCCAAGATCCTGCCGGAGATCCCGACGCGCCTCGGCGAGTACGCCGCCCAGGAGCTCGCCTCGCGCGGCGTCGACATCCGCGTCTCGACGACGCTCGCCTCCCTCGAGGAGGAGTGCGCGAACCTCTCGGACGGCGAGCGGCTCGAGACGCACACGCTCGTCTGGACGGCCGGCGTCACGGCGCACCCGCTCCTCGCGGCGCTCGGCCTACCGCTCGACGAGCGCGGCCGCGTGCGCGTCGGGCCCACGCTCCAGGTCGAGGGGCGCGAGCGTGTCTGGGCGCTGGGCGACTGCGCCCGGGTGCCAAACCGGGCCACCCCTGACCGCCCCGACCCGCCCACGTGCCAGCACGCGCTCCGGCAGGCGCGACGGCTCGCGCGAAACCTGAGCGGAGAGCGTGAGACGTACAGCTACCGGATGCTCGGCCAGGTGGCGACCCTCGGACGCTACAAGGGCATCGCCGACGTCCTCGGCCTCCGGCTGCGCGGCTTCCCGGGCTGGTTCGTGACGCGGACGTACCACCTCATCCAGCTGCCGCTCCTGACGCGAAAGCTCCGCGTCGTCACCGACTGGACCGTGGCGCTCCTCTACCGGCGGGACATCGCCGAGCTCTCCATGCTCGGCCACCCGGCACGGCTCCAGCCGCCCCGCGACGAGTAGGAGACACGAGGGGCGCCCGTCGCCGGGCGCCCCTCGCTCTCGCGCTCTCCCTAGAGGAAGCGGAAGAAGGCGCGGTGCTGCTTGCCGTCGTCGCGCGTGACCACGACCTCCCGGCACGTCCCCGCCCACGCCTCGAGCGTCTGCCACGGGTAGTTGTAGACGCCGGTCGAGCTCACGGTCAGGCCCGACTTCCCCGGGGTCGCCGTCGGCAACGGCAGCTCCCGCGGCGTCACGACCGTCTGCCCCTCCGGGCTCGGGACGCTCAGGTCGTCGCAGTCGACCCTGCGCGAGAACGGCGAGCCGCTCGTCGCGAGGACGTCCAGCTGCATGTAGCCGTCCGCGGTGAACCTGAGCGGTACGGCGTCGCCCGCGTCCACCTCCCGGAGGCTGCCGTACGGCCCCGACACCGGCGGCAGGAAGCCGCGGCGGCAGTTCGGATGCGTATCGAACGCCTCGTCGTTGTCGTTGCGGTTCGTCGTTCCCTGCACGGCGCTGAAGCCGAGGCCGCGCCGCGAGAACGACGCCCAGAGCGTGCACGTGTCCTCGCCGCCCAGGGCCTCCGAGGCGGCGATGATGGCCGCGCGGGAGACGACGAGTCCCGGCCCGCAGCCCTGGAGCTTGAGGCCGTCGACGACGTACTGGATGGCGCGGTTGTTGCCGCCGGTGAACCACGTCTCGTAGACGTTCGGGTTGAACCCGTGCTTGTCGACGAGGTCCCAGGTCACGTCCCAGAGGACGGCCGCCCAGCCGTGGCCGAGCCCGTGCGGGAGCGCCAGCGACGCCCCGTTGAGCCACTGGTTCGACTTGATGCTGTCGTACGTGAACGGCTGGATCGCCATGTTCCGGGAGTACGGCCGCGGCCGGATCCCGTTGCCCTGGCGGGTCGGCTGGAAGAGCGCGTAGGGCCCCATGCCCCGCGGGCCCTGCGGGTCGTCGAGCGTCGGGTCGAGCATCGTCGAGATGGCGACGTAGTCGCTCCAGCCCTCGCCCGCCTGCTCGTTGCCGGAGAGGCAGTTCATGGCCGGGCCGCCCGTCAGCCGGATCGAGAGGCCGTGCCCGTACTCGTGGAAGATGATCCCGTTCTCGACGTCGCCGTCGCGGATGCCCGGACGCGCCGGGCTCTTCCGCACGGTGCCGTTCGCCGGCAGCGCCGCCTTGACGGCGCTGCCGGCCGCCTGCGTGACGCTGACGGCCGGGATCGTCGGAGGCGCCGCGACCATGGACCCGCTCAGGGTCGGCGGGTTGCTGCTCGACGTGTTGTTCACGACGACCACCGCGGCCGCGCCCGCGGCCTCGGCGTTCTCGACCTGGTCGAGGAAGCTGCAGACGGGAGGCGGGTCGTCCGGAGGCTCGGGCGGCTCGTTGGCGCGGTCGACGACCGCGATCGCTCCGGCCGGCAGCGGACCGTAGGGCTCGCAGCCGTCGTTCACCGTGCCGACGGGCGGTGTCGCGACGCCGTCGTCGACGAGCACGATCGGGCCGCTCACGCCGGCGTTCATCGCGGGCGGGCCGAACCGCGACCAGCCGGCACCGAACTCGCCCACGCCGTCGACGACGACCTGGTTCGGCAGCCCGAACGTCGTCGTGCTGCCCGGCCAGAGGTACATCTGCATCCGCGGCGTGCCCACGCCGCCGCTCGACGTCGGCTCGCTCGGCGTCGAGAAGTTGGCGTTGTTCGTCCCGCTGCCGTCGGCGGCCTCGCAGCGGACGTAGTCGCCCTCCTGGCCACCGCGGCCGTAGTTGTTCGCCTGGAAGTTCCCCGAGGCCTCGTCGAAGCCGTAGCGGTAGAGGATGTCGTGGAACGAGTTGCAGGTGTAGAACAGGTTCGTGACGACGGCCTCACGGTAGAACTGCGCGTGCTCGGTGAGATCCACGGGGAAGTCGAAATCGAGGCCGGCCCCACCGTCCGGGCTCCCGCCGAAGTCCTGCTGCTCGTCGTCGTCCTGGTCGAGGTACGCGTGGTTGTTGTTCCCGCGCGTGATCGTGAACTCGGCGCCCGGCGCCCCGTCCGTGTCGTGCCAGCCGAACGGCGAGGCGAGCCCGTCCGCCGGGTTCTCGACGAGCGCGCGGTCGCGGTCGTTCGGGCTCTCCGTCGGGAGCTGGTAGGCGCGGTAGCTGGAGCCGTCGAGCACCGGGTTCGGCGACGCGGGCCCCGCGAGCGCCGACGCGAGGCCGGCCGGCCGGGCCAGCCGCTCCGCCAGCTGGTCGAGCGGGTCGTGCGAGGTCCAATCCTCGGCCTCGAGAAGCCTGCCCGTGAGCGCGTCGACGGTCGCGTTCCAGAGGTGCACGTCCTCCGCGTCGTCGATCGTGAGCTGCCAGGCGAGGCGAAGGCCGTCCGCGGTCGGCTGCCAGCCCAGGCGTGCCGGGATCGGCGCGCCGGAGATGCCGGCGCGTGAGAGCACCGTCTGCTGTGCCGCGCCGCCGCTTCGGCTCAGGACCCGGAGACCGTCCGGGTCGTCGAGGTCGAGCCCCTCGGCGGCCGCCTCGACCGCCTCGGTGGCGGCCAGGTCGGCGTCGGCGGATCCCGCCGCGCGCAGACCGGGCACGAGGGCGCCCGCAGCGAAGACGACGTCGCCGTCGGCGGCGACGTTGACCGTCGCATGGCCTCCGAAGACCTCGAGGCCGCGGTAGCGCTGGTTGACGTTGACGTGGGTGACGCCGTTGTGCGAGCTGCGGTAGCTGCTCGTCACGACGAGATCGGCGACGTCGGCGCTCGTGACGCCGAGCTTCCCCGGATGATCGCCGACGTAGCCGAGCGCCACGTCGACCGGCCCGGCGTCGGCCGAGCCCTCGGCCCCTGCCTCCGCCGCGGGCAGCGCGCTCGGGACGAGCGCGAGTGCCAACGCGGCCACGGCAAGCAGCCCCAGCAAGGATCTGGACGGCATGTCGTTCCCCCTCCTGCCCCTCCTGCCTGTAGGGGCATCGCTGGACCGGCCGATCCTCTCACTCCCCGGAAAGCGCTGTCAATGGGCCGGTTGACTTGCTCCCTTGACCCGGGAGAGACCGTAAACACGCCCGGCCTGGCCGCCGATACAGAGCCGCATGAGATCGGCCCTGAGAACGCGCGGAGGCTCCGCGGCCGCCGTCTGCGCAGCCGGCGTGGCGCTGCCGGTCGCGTCCCTGGCGGCGGTCGGCCGGAGCGAGGCCCACCTCGGGAGCGCGCTCCATTTCTGGGGCGTCGGCGCCAGCGCGCTCGGCGCGACGGCGGCCGCTCTCGCCCTCACGATCGTCGGCGCCCGTCGCCACGACGCCCGCACGGTCCTCGTCGGCTCGGCGTTCTCCGTCATGGCCGCGCTCCTCACCCTGCACGGGCTCGCCTCCCCGGGGGTGCTCGTGGGCGCGAACGGCCTCGTCTCCCTCACCGGCGGCGCCACGCTCCCGGTCGGCGCCGCCGTGCTCGCGCTCACGGCGCTTCCCTCGGTCCAGCGCCCGCAGAGCGTCCGGCCGCTGCTCGCCCTGCAGGCGATCCTCCTCGCCTCGGTGACGCTCGTGGGGACGGTCGGGATGCTGCGGCCGGGCCTCGTCCCGGCCGTGCCCGAGCCGGGCGGCACGCTCGCCCTCGCCACCCTCGCCGTCGGCCTCTCGCTCTTCGGCTTCCTCGGCGTGCGCGCCGTCAACACCTTTCTCCTCACGCGCCGCCGGGCCGACCTCCTCGTCGTCGTCGGGCTCGCGTTCCTGGGCACGTCGCTCGTCGCGGCGCTCCTCCTCGAGTACACGCAGCTGGGCTGGTGGCTCGGCCACGCTTTCGAGCTCCTCGGGATCCTCCTCGTCGGGATCCCGGCGGCGGCGGACCTCCACCGCGGCACGCAGTCGCGCACGCTCACGGGCGGTCCGCGGGCGGGCGAGCTCGTCTCGGCCGAGGAGGCGTTCCTCGGCGCCCGGGTCCGTGCCCTCACCCTCCGCCTCGGCGAGAAGGACGAGTACACCGAGGTGCACACGCGCCGGGTGGCGCTGCGCGCGGTCCAGGTCGGCGAGGAGCTCGGGCTCGCCCCCACGCGGCTTCGCATCCTCGCCACCGGGGGCCTGCTCCACGACATCGGGAAGCTCTCCGTCCCCGACGAGATCCTCAGGAAGCCGACCTCGCTCGACGAGGAGGAGTTCGCCGTCATCACGATGCATCCCGAGTGGGGCCACCGGCTGCTCGGCGAGCTCGGCGGCTTCTCCGACGCCGTGCGCCGCCTCGTCCTCGACCACCACGAGCGTCTCGACGGGAGCGGCTACCCGAACGGGCTCGCCGGGAAGGAGCTCGACCTGGAGACGCGGATCCTCGCCGTGTGCGACGTCTACGACGCGCTCATCTCGGACCGCGTCTACCGCGCGGCCTGGACGCACGACCGCGCCCTCGGCCTGCTCCGGGAGCAGGCGGGGACGGCCTTCGACGCCGCGTGCGTCTCGGCCCTCGAGCGCGTGCTCGAGCGCGAGGCCGCCCGGGCGCTCGGCGTCGCCGTCTAAGCTCGCTCCGATGCCGGCGCAGACCGACTTCGAGCGGGCGATCGCGTTCGAGCACGCCCTCGGGGAGCGCTGCGCGGAGCGAATCGTCCCCTTTCGCTTCGGGCGCGCGTTCTTCAACGACTCGTACCGAGCCGTCTGGGACCTGAACGGCCTGCTCGTGGAG
This sequence comes from Gaiellaceae bacterium, assembly GCA_035762005.1. Lineage (GTDB taxonomy): Bacteria > Actinomycetota > Thermoleophilia > Gaiellales > Gaiellaceae > JAIBJN01. The sequence goes on along the minus strand of DASTQA010000018.1, from coordinate 33,249 downwards.
GAGCCTGCCGACGCCACGGCCGGGGAGCTCGCCGCCGAGGCGGACCGGCTGCAGGGAGCGGCCGGTCACCGCCACCGGCGCGTCGCCGTCACGGACGAGCAGGCAGGGGCGGCTCTCGCGGAGGACTTCGACCGGCTCGGCTGGCGCGCTCTCCGCTTCCTCCTCATGGCCTGGCGCGGCTCCGGTGCGCGTGCCGTCGACACAGCGGGCGTCGAGGAGCTCGCCGACGCCGCGCCGGTGCGCCCCCTCCGCGAGGCGATCTCCCGGGCGGAGCCCTGGGGGACCGACGACGACGTCGTCCGCATGGTCGTCGAGGCGGCCGAGCTGGCCGCCTCCCGGGCACGCGGACGCCACTTCGCGGTCCGCATGAACGGCGAGGTCGTGAGCGCCGCCGACCTCTACTCCGACGGCCGCACGGCGCAGGTCGAGGACGTCGCCACGAGCGCGGCGCACCGCGGCCGCGGCCACGCGAGCGCCGTCGTCCTGCGCGCGGTCGCCGAGGCGCACACTGCCGGGCACGATCTCGTCTTCCTCGTGTCCGACGACGAGGGCTGGCCGAAGGAGCTCTACGCCCGGCTGGGCTTCGAGCCCCTGGGGCGCACCTGGTCCTTCCTCAAGTCCCCGTCCTAGCGGAGCTTCTTGAGCGCCCGCCCGAGCGACTGGCGGGTCTCGAGGACGCCCGCGAAGAGGTCGCCCTCGCGCGCCACCCGGTCGAGCACGACGTCCATGGTGAAGGAGCGGGGATCGAGGTCCTCCCGGACCTCCTCCCAGCGAAGGGGGGTCGAGACGGGGGCGCCCGCCCGCGGGCGGACCGAGTAGACCGAGGCGATCGTCTTGCCCTCGCCGTTCTGATTCGCGTCGACGAGGACGCCGCGGCGCTTCGCCTTCGACCACTCCGTCGTCACGAGGCCGCGGTGGAGGCGCGCGAGCGTCCCGCCGACGATCTCCGCGAACTCGCGCGTCTGGTCGTACGTGTACCGGCGCTCGACCGGCACGAGCACGTGGAAGCCGTCCGACCCGCTTGTCTTCGGGAAGCCGACGAGCCCGAGCGCGTCGAGCACCTCCTTCACGAGGAGCGCCACGCGCACGGTCTCCGGGAAGCCGACGTCGAGCGAGGGGTCGAGGTCGAAGAGGACCCAGTCCGGACGCTCCGGCCGGTCGACCCGCGAGTACCACGTGTTCATGTCGATGCAGCCCATGTTCACCATCCAGAGCAGGGCCAGCTCGTCGTTCACGAGCGGGTAGCGGATCGTCCGCTTCTGCCTGCTCTCGCGCGAGGTCGAGCGGTACGACCGCGTCGGGATCCACTCCGGCATGTGAGAGGGGGCGTCCTTCTGGAAGAAGTGATCGCCCTGCCAGCCGTCGGGGTACCGCTTCATCGTGAAGGGCCGGTCACGGAGGTGCGGGACGAGTATTGGCGCGACCCGCCGGTAGTACGCGAGCAGGTCACCCTTCGTGATCCCCTCGTCGGGCCAGAAGACCTTCTCGAGGTTCGAGAGCCGCAGGACGCGACTGCCGGCACGGATCTCCTGCTCGAGCGGCTCGTCCCCCGCGCCGACCGGCTCCTCGCGCCGCACCTCGGCCGCCGGCTTGTCCTCCCGCAGGCCCTTGTACGAGGGCGCTCGGAGCCGGCCGTCGTGCGTCCACTCGGCGAACTCGACCTCGCAGACGAGCTCGGGCTCGACCCAGACGACGTCCCCCCTGCGCACCTTCGGCATCTTCAACACCTCGGAGAAGGGGCTCGCCGGCCGCTCGAGCGGGCGGAGGAGCCCCATGAGGCGGTCGATCTCCGCGTCGGTGAAGCCCGTGCCGCAGTTGCCGACGTAGCGGAGCTCGCCGTCGTCGTGCAGCGCGAGCACGAGCGACCCGAGGCCCCCGGAGCGGCGGCCCTGCCCCTTCGTGTAGCCGGCGATCACGAACTCCTGCTCGTGGTGGGTCTTGACCTTCAGCCAGTCGGCCGTGCGGCGCCCGGGCTGGTAGCGCGAGTCGGCCTTCTTCGCGATGACGCCCTCGAGGCCCTGCTCCTGCGCGGCCTCGTAGAGGGCCACGCCGTCGTCGAAGGCTTCCGACACGCGCACGGTCCCCTCGCCCCGCGCGAGGAGCTCGTCGAGGCGGGCCCGCCGCTCGCGGAGGGGGACGTCGAGGAGCGGCTCGCCGTCGACCTCGAGGACGTCGAAGGCGTAGAAGACGAGCGGGCCGGAACCCTGCTGCATGACCGAGAAGCTCGAGCGGCCGCGCTCGTCGAGGGCGCAGACCTCGCCGTCGAGGATGCAGTCGGGGGTTCGCACGGCCCGCTCGATCGCCCGGGCGACCGGACGGAACCGCTCGGTGAGGTCGTTCCCGCGCCGGCTCGTGAGCGTCGCCTCGCCGCCGGCGACCCGCGCGAGCGCCCGGTACCCGTCCCACTTCACCTCGTAGAGCCACGCCGGGCCGACGGGCACCTCGGCGGCGAGCGTCGCCAGCATGGGCGCGTACTCCGTCCTCGGCCCGCCCGCGGGCGCCGCGTCGTCGTCCCGCTTACGGAGCAGGAGCCAGTTCTTCTCGTCGCCGTCGAGCTTCGCCGGCACGAGCGTCCACGTCCCCTGCAGGCGCTCCCCGCGCAGCCGGACGGTGAGGCCGCCGTCCGGCTTCTCCTCCACGAGCTCGTACGTGCCGTGGTCCCAGATCTCGACCGTCCCGGCGCCGTACTGGCCGGCGGGGATCTCGCCCGCGAAGGTCGCGTACTCGAGCGGGTGGTCCTCGACGTGGACGGCGAGGTGGCGCTGGCCCGGCTCGCGCGGGATGCCCTTGGGGACGGCCCAGCTCGCGAGGGCGCCGTTCCGCTCGAGGCGGAAGTCGTAGTGGAGACGCCGCGCGTCGTGGCGCTGGACGACGAAGATCGGCTGCGCCGAGCCGCCCTTCCCACCGCCGAAGGGCTCCGGCGTCTTGCCCTTCGCCCGCTTGCGCTCGTACTCCCTCAGGCGCGCCACGGCGGTAAGCATGCCGACTCCGCCCGGGTCCCGGACGAGCGTGTTTACCGCTCGGGCGCGCGGGTACATGGCGCGCGAGCTTGATCGCCGACCGGGGGGGTTGGCAAGCGGGGCCGGCCTTGGTGCCGGCCCCGTCGCTGTCCGGAGGCAGCGGTCACAGGGGCGGGGATAACCCTGTGGACGCTGTGGATTGCGGAAGTCTCGATCTCTACTCGAGATACAGGCCCATGGAGCGGAACTTCCGCCGGCGCTGCCGGCGGCGGTCGTCCGGGTCGAGGGGCTCGACCTCGGCGAGCGCCGCGCGGAGCGACTCGCCGACGAGGCGGGCGGCCTCGTCGTGGTCCGTGTGCGCGCCCGGCTCGGGCTCGGGGACGATCCCGTCCACGACGCCGAGCTCGACGCAGTGGAGGGCGTCGGGCTTGAAGGCCGCGGCCGCCTTCTTCGCCTCGCCCGCATCGCGCCAGAGGATGGCGGCGCAGCCCTCGGGGGAGATCACCGAGTAGATGGCGTTCTCCTGCATGAGCACGCGGTCGGCGAGCGCGATGGCGACGGCGCCGCCCGAGCCGCCCTCCCCGATGACGCAGGCGACGGTGGGGACGCCGAGACGGGCCATCGCAAGCTGGCAGCGGGCGATCCAGCCGCCCTGGCCGTGCTGCTCGGCCGCGACGCCCGGGTAGGCGCCGGGGGTGTCGACGAGCGTCACGACGGGGAAGCCGTGGCGATCGGCGAGCTCGAAGGCGCGCATCGCCTTGCGGTAGCCCTCGGGGTACGTCATGCCGAAGTTCCGGTGCGTGCGCTCGCGAATGTCGCGGCCCTTCTGGTGGCCGACGAGGACGACGGTGCGCCCGTCCAGGCGCCCGAGGCCCGCGACGACGGCCGGGTCGTCGGCGAAGGAGCGGTCGCCGTGGAGCTCGATGAAGTCGTCGCAGATGCGCTCGACGTAGTCGAGCGTGTAGGGCCGGTCCTGGTGGCGGGCGAGCTCGACGGACTTCCAGACGTCGTCGGCGGTCGGCTCTGCGTCCATCCGCTCGAGCTGACGCTTCAGCCGCGCCATCTCGCCGGAGACGCCGACGCCGCGGAGGAGCGGGAGGTCGCGCAGCCTCGCCAGGCGCTCCTTGAGGCGCAGCTGCTCCGCCTGGTTGGCCGGCGTCTCGGTCACTCGGTGCGCGAGAAGAGGGACAGGAGACGGCCGACGAAGGGCCGGAGCTCGGCCCGCGGCACGATCGCGTCGACGTGGCCGAAGCGGGCGTTCGACTCGGCAAGCCCGAAGTCGTCCGGCAGCTTCTCGCGGGTCGTCTGCTGGACGACCCGCGGGCCCGTGAAGGCGAGGAGGGCGCCCGGCTCGGACACGATCACGTCGCCGAGGCTCGCGAAGCTCGCGAGGACGCCCGCGGTGGTCGGGTGCGACATGACCGAGATGAAGGCGCAGCGCGCCTCCCGGAGCTCGTCCACGGCACAGACGGTCTTCGGAAGCTGCATGAGCGAGAGGATCCCTTCCTGCATGCGGGCGCCGCCCGAGGCGGTGACGCAGACGAGCGGCGCCCGGCGGGCGGCGGCGCGCTCGCAGGCGCGCGCGAATTTCTCCCCGACGGTGCTGCCCATCGAGCCGCCCATGAAGGCGAAGTCCATGACGGCGAGCTCGCAGGGCCGGCGCTCGATCGCGGCCGCCCCGGCGATGAGCGCGTCGCCGAGCCCGGTCGCGACCTCCGCCTCGGCGAGGCGGTCGGTGTACGCACGCAGGTCGAAGAACCCGAGCGGGTCGGCGGAGCGAAGGCCGGCGTCCTCCTCGACGAACGTGCCGCGGTCGGCGAGCTGCGCCACCCGCTCGCGCGCGCGCACCGGGAAATGGTGGCCGCACTGCGGGCAGACGCGGAGGGTCTGCTCGAGCTCGTCGTCGCGGTAGTGCGAGTGGCAGCCCGGGCAGGTGTTCGGGTGCCGCTTCCCGTCGCCGTCCGCCCGCTCCGCCCCCCGGTTCTCGACGGTGACGTCGATGCGGCCTTCCATGACCGGCCTATCTTACGGCTTCGCCTCCGCCCGGCCCCCGCGCCCTACCCCGCTAGAGGCCGAGGGCGGCCGCGAGGCGCTCGAGGGGGCCGCTGTTGGCCGGCGCCGGCGAGAGGCCGGAGAGGCCCGCGCCCGCGAGCGGTCGCGCGGCCGCGACGGCGCGCAGCGCCGCCTCCGCCTCGACGAGAGTCAGGCCGCCGGGCTCCGGCATGTGGGGAATGACGTCGTCGTCGGGATCGAGCACGTCGACGTCGAAGGCGACGTAGACGGCGTCGGCCCCGGCGAGGGCGCGGTCGATCCCGTCCTCCCCGGCGTGGATGCCGCGGGAGGCGATGAAGTCCTCCTCGGGCGGGTCGAGGTTCCGAGCCCCGACGAGCGCCACGTCCTCGGCCGCGACGACGTCGCCGTCGACGAGCATCCGCAGCGGCATGCCCCAGAGGTTGCCGCTCGGCGAGCTCTCGGGCGTGTTCAGGTCGCCGTGGGCGTCGAACCAGACGACGGCGAGGCGGTCGTGGCGGTAGGCGAGGCCCTGGACGGCGCCGACGTGCGCGCAGCAGCAGCCGCCGAGGACGAGCGGCCGCTCGGGCAGCGCCGCCGCGAGCGCGAGGTTCTGCTCGCCCAGGCTCTCCTCCTCGATGACGGCGGTCTCCGGGTAGGGGAGCGGCAGGAAGGCCGCCTCGGCCATCGACTCGCCCCCGGCGCCCCACGCGCGCGGCACGCGCACGAGGCCCGCCTGGAACGTACGGCCGCAGGAGTGGCACTCGTACGTCCCGCCGTCGAGCGCCACGGCCGTGAGCGTCCGGCAGTCGGGGCAGCGTGCGCGCAGGCGGGACACGCCCTCAGCCTAGCCCGCCGCCGGGAGCAGGCGCTCGAGCGTCTCGGGGAGGGCCGAGAGGTCGCTGAGCTCGGCGGCCCGCGGCAGGTCGCTCGTCTCGCCGAGACGGTTGATCCACACCGCGGTCAGGCCGAGCTCCTGCGCGGGCGCGATGTCGTGGAAGAGGCTCGCGGCCACATGGACGTGGCGCCCCCGGTCGACGCCGAAGCGCTCGAAGAAGACCCGCCAGTGGCCCTGCGCCGGCTTGTACGAGCCGATCTCAGAGGCGACGACGGCGCCGTCGAAGGGAATCCCGATCGCCTCCATCGAGGCGGCGAGGAGGTCCGGGTCGGTATTCGAGAGCGGGACGAGCTTCCAGCCGGCGGCTCGAAGCTCCGCGAGCGCGCCCGGCACCTCGGAGAAGACCGGCCAGCCGGGCAGGGAGCGGGCGAGGGCATCGTCCTCCCCGGCCGGCAGCGTCAGGCCCTCGTGCTCGGCCAGGAGGACGAGCGACTCCGCGAGCACCTCCCGGTAGGGACGCCCCGACGCGAGCTGGACGCGCGGCTCGATCTCGTGGTAGCGGTCGCGCAGGACGGCCGCGTCCTCGCCGGGCCAGAGCCGCGCGAGCTCGCGGCCGATCCCCGTCTCCCAGTCGACGAGGGTGCCGTAGCAGTCGAACGTCGCGAAGCGGTCGGCCACGCCGGGGCCGTCAGCCTTCGAACTTGCGGATGACGAGGCACGCGTTGTGCCCGCCGAAGCCGAAGTTGTTCGAGAGCGCGACGTCGGTCTTCCACTCGCGCGCCTCGTTCGGGATGTAGTCGAGGTCGCACTCGGGATCGGGCACCTCGTAGTTGATCGTCGGCGGCACGACGTTCCGCTGCACCGCGAGCGTGCAGGCGATCGCCTCGATCGCGCCCGACGCGCCCAGGCAGTGGCCCGTGGCGCCCTTCGTCGAGGAGATCGGCGTCCGGCGGGCCTTCTCCTCGCCGAGGGCGATCTTGATCACCCGCGTCTCGCTCGCGTCTCCGATCGGCGTCGACGTCCCGTGCGCGTTGACGTAGTCGACCTCGTCCGGCGAGACCCCCGCGTCGGCGAGGGCCATGTCCATGGCGCGCGCCGGATGTCGGCCCGTGGGATCGGGCTCCGTGATGTGCTGCGCGTCCGACGAGAGGCCGTAGCCGACGAGCTCGGCGTAGATTTTCGCGCCGCGCCTGCGCGCGTGCTCGAGCTCCTCGAGGACGACGATGCCGCCGGCCTCACCCATGACGAACCCGTCGCGCTCGGCGTCGAAGGGCCGGCTGGCCCGCGCTGGGTCCTCGTTCCGACGCGAGAGCGCGCGCATGGCCGAGAAGCCGCCGATGCCGACCTTCGTGATCCCGGCTTCCGTCCCCCCCGCGAGCATGACGTCCGCGCGGCCGAGCCGGATCGCGTCCGTCGCCTCGCCGATCGCCATGTTCGAGGCGGCGCAGGCCGTGCACTCGGACGTGAGCGGGCCCCGCGTCCCCAGCTCCATCGAGACCCAGGCGGCCCCCATGTTCGGGATGATCGCCGGGATGGAGAGCGGGTTCACCCGGTCGGGCCCTCGCGCGAGCAGCTGGTCGTAGCAGTCCTGGAAGCTCTGGAGGCCGCCGATGCCGGTCGCGACGGAGACGCCGGTGCGCTCGGTCTCGGCCTCGATGTCGATGCCGGAGTCCTGCTCGGCCATGCGGGCGGCCGCGATGATCATCTGCGCGAAGCGGTCCATGCGCCGCGCCTTGCGGTGCTCGATCCAGGCGGTCGGCTCGAAGCCCTTCAGCTCGCAGGCGAAGTGGACCGCGTACTCGCTCGAGTCGAACGCAGCGATCCGCGCCGCCCCGCCCTTGCCGGCGGTGAGGTTCTCCCAGAACGACTCCACATCGTTGCCGAGCGGGGTCACCGCGCCCATGCCCGTGATGACGACCCGCCTGCGCCCGTTGTCGGAAGCCACTGCTACATCCCCAGGCCGCCGTCGACGAGAAGCACCTCTCCCGTCACGAACGCGGCCGCGTCCGAGGCCAGAAAGCGTACCGCAGCCGCCACGTCCTCCGGCTCGCCGAGGCGGCCGAGCGGCGTGTTGGCGAGGATCGTTCCGCGGATCTCCTCCGAGAGGACGTTCGTCAGCTCCGTCGAGATGTAGCCGGGGGCGACCGCGTTCACGCGGACGCCGCGGGTGCCGAGCTCGCGCGCGAGCGCCTTCGTCATCCCGATGATGCCGCCCTTGGAGGCGGCGTAGTTCGCCTGGCCGGGGTTGCCGTGGATCCCGACGACGCTCGAGAGGTTGACGATCGAGCCGGCTCGGCGGCGGAGCATCTTGCGCGAGACCGCGCGGCACGTGTTGAAGGCGCCGCGGAGGTTCGTCGCGATGACCTCGTCCCAGTCCTCGTCGCTCATGCGGGCGATGAGCGTGTCCCGCGTGACGCCGGCGTTGTTGACGAGCACGTCCACGTCGCCGAGCTCCGCCTCGACGCCGGCGACGAGCGCCTGCGCCTCGGCCGGGTCGCCGACGTTCGCGCCCACGGCGAGGCCGTCGATCTCGGCCGCGACCGCCTCGGCGGCGTCGCTGCCGCTGCGGTAGTTGACGGCCACGCGCGCCCCGGCCCGCGCGAGCTCGCGCGAGATGGCGGCGCCGATGCCGCGGGAGCCCCCGGTGACGAGCGCGACCTTCCCCTCGAGTGACGCGAACCCGCTCATCAGGCGGCGGAGAGGGTGTCCTCGACCTTGCGGAGGGACTCCGGGTCGCCGACCGAGATCGTCCGCAGGGAACGGTCGCAGCGTCGGAGGAGGCCGCTCAGGACCTGCCCGGGGCCGATCTCGACGAAGGTCTCGACCCCCTCCTTGACGAGGCCGCGCACCGCCTGCGTGAAGCGCACCGGGGCGGTCAGTTGCTCGACGAGGATCGAGCCGATGCGCTGCGCGTCCTCGACCCTGGCCGTCACCGTCGACATGAACGGGGTCGCCGGCTCCCGCCAGGAAGCCTTCGCGAGCGAGGGGCGCAGGCGCTCGGCGGCGCGCGCGACAAGCGGGCTGTGGAAGGCGCCGCTGACGCGGAGCTTCACCGTCTTGCGGGCACCGCGGGCGGCGGCCTCCTCGATCAGGCGGTCGACGGCCGCGTTCTCGCCGGAGACGACGACCTGGCCGGGGCAGTTGTAGTTCGCGGGCCACACGTTCTCGATGGCACTGCAGATCTCCTCGACGACGGCGTCCTCGAGGCCGATCACCGCCGCCATCGCGCCGGGCCGCTCGCGGGCCGCCTCGGCCATCGCCTCGCCCCGCTCGCGCACGAGCGCGACCGCCTCGCCGGTGCCGATGGAGTCGGCGGCGGCGAGGGCCGAGTACTCGCCCACGGAGTGGCCGACGACGTAGTCGGGGCGGATCCCGAGCGTCCGCACCGCCCGCAGGCACGCGATCGACGTCGCCACGAGCGCGGGCTGCTGGAGCTCCGTGCGCGTGAGCTCCTCGATCGAGCCCTCGAAGCAGAGCTTCGCGACGTCGAAGCCGGCGGCCTCGGACGCCTCGTCGTACACCGCGCGGGCGTCCGGGAACGCCGCCGCGATCGCGCGGCCCATGCCGAGGCCCTGCGAGCCCTGGCCCGGGAAGCAGAATGCGATCTTCATCTCACCTAGCCCTCCGTCCACGTCATGTACACCGAGCCCCACGTCAGCCCGGCCCCCACCGCGCTCATGAGCACGCGCGTCCCCGGCCGGAGACGCCCCGCCGCCTGCGCCTCGGCGAGGCCGATGGGAATCGAGGCAGACGAGGTGTTCCCGTATCGGTCGATGTTCAAGACCACCTTGTCCGTGTCGAGCCCGAGGTGCTTGACCGCGTGGTCGATGATCCTCTTGTTCGCCTGGTGGGGGACGTAGAGGTCGACGTCGGCGACGGTCGCCCCGCACGCCGCCAGGAGCTCCTCGGCCGACGTGACCATGATCCGCGTCGCGAAGCGGAAGACCTCGGCGCCGTTCATACGGATGTACTGCGCCTCCTCCGCGAGCGCCTCGGCGGTGACCGGGCGCCGCGAGCCGCCCGCGGGAATGCAGAGGTCCAGCCCGCCGGAGCCGTCGGCGCCGAGCTCGAAGCCGCTGATCCCGTCCCTCGCCACCGGCTGGAGCACGGCCGCGCCGGCGCCGTCGCCGAAGAGGATGCAGGTGCCGCGGTCGTGCCAGTTCGTGATCTTCGAGAGCGTCTCCGTCCCCACGACGAGCGCCCGGTGCGAGAGGCCGGTCGCGAGCGCGCCGTACGCCTGCGCGAGGGCGTACACGAACCCGGTGCAGCCCGCGAGGAGGTCGTAGGCGGCCGCCCGGCTCGCACCGAGCTCGTCCGCGAGGAGGGCCGCCGTCGCCGGGAAGAGCATGTCCGGGGTCGCGGTGGCGACGACGACGAGGTCGAGCTCCTCCGCCGTGACGCCGGCCTCCCCGAGCGCCTGCCGGGCGGCGGGTAGGGCGAGGTCGCTCGCCGCCTGCTCGGGAGCGGCGATCCGCCGCTCCTTGATGCCCGTGCGGGTCGTGATCCACTCGTCGGTCGTGTCCACCATCGACTCGAGATCCCCGTTCGTGAGCACGCGCTCGGGGGCGTAGGAGCCGAGGCCGGTGATCCCGACCCTGACCGGGTTCTCCGCGACGCTCGCGATCACGCCTCGGGCTCCGTGACCGCGAACGTCAGCGTCCCGCGGACCGCGAGCCGGCCGGCCACCGTCGCGGTCGCCTTGCCGCGTCCCACCGGGCCGCGCACCCGCTCGAGCTCGCAGGTGAGCTCCAGCTCGTCGCCGGGGACGACGATGCGCTTGAAGCGGACGTCGTCGATGCCCGCAAAGAGGGCGAGCTTGCCGCGGTTCTCCTCGTCCGAGAGGACGGCCACGGCCCCCGTCTGGGCCATTGCCTCGACCATGAGGACGCCGGGCATGATCGGCCGGCCGGGGAAGTGGCCCGCCAGGTACCACTCGTCCTCGCGGACGCGCTTGCGGGCGACGACCCGCACCCCGGGCTCGAGCTCGACCACCTCGTCGAGGAGGAGGAAGGGGTCGCGGTGCGGGAGGATCTCCTCGATCTCCCGCCGGCCGAGCGGCGGCGACAAGCTCACCGCGGCGGGCTCATCACGCTGCCGTCTCTTCCAGCCGGACGCGGAGGCGGGCCCGCGCGCGATGCACGTAGCACTTCGCCGTCCCGACGGGCATGCGGGCCACACGGGAGATCTCCTCGTACGTGAGCCCGAAGACGTCGCGCAGGACGATCGCGAGGCGCTGGTTCGGCGACAGGCGGGCGAGGGCGGCGGCGAGCTCGCGGCGCGCGTCGGCGAGAAGCGCGGCCCGGGAAGGGTCGCTCTCCTCCCCCGCGGGCTCCTCGTCGAGGCTCAGCGGCTCGGTCTGGCGGATCCGCTGGCGCGCGAGCCGGTCGCGGCACGTGTTCACGACGAGGCGGTGGAGCCAGGTCGCGAACTGCGCCTCGCCGCGGAACTGGCGCAGGCGCGTGCAGAGCTTCACGAGCGAGTCCTGGGCGGCGTCGCGCGCCTCCTCCAGATCGCCGACGACCTGCGCGGCGATCCGGTTCACGCGCGGGGCGTGCCGCTCGACGAGGACGTCGAGCGCCCTCCCGTCGCCGTTTCGCGCCTTGCTCACGAGGTCCACGTCGCTCAGCTTCCGGTAGGCGAGGGCGCGCCGGGACGGCGGCTCCTCCCGGTCCGTCTGACGAGCGGGCGCGGCAGCTGGTTGCACGGCGCGGTTAGTGTAGTTGCGCCCTCGGCCTTCCGATGCCAGATGCGCTGACACAGGCGGCCGTCGAGCCGCTCCTCGCCGGTCGCTTCGGCCGCCCCTTCCTCTACGAGGACCGCTGCGAGTCGACCCAGCTCCTGCTCGCCCCCTCGCTGCCGGAAGGCACCGTCGCGCTCTGCGACGAGCAGACCGCCGGGCGCGGGCGGCTCGGGCGCGGCTGGGCGACGCCTCCCGGCACCGCGATCCTCTGCTCGCTCCTGCTCTTCCCGCCCGGCGGGCGCAGACGCGCCGAGCTCTCGCTCGTCGCGGGCGTCGCGGTCGCCGAGACGGTCGAGGCGGCACTCCAGCTCGCCGCCCAGATCAAGTGGCCGAACGACGTCCTCGTCAACCGCAAGAAGGTTGCGGGCGTGCTCGCGGAGACGGCCGGGGACGCCGTCGTCCTCGGCATCGGCGTGAACGTCAACCAGACGCGCGAGCAGCTGCCCGCGGAGGCGAAGGTCACGCCGGCCTCGCTCCTGACGACCGACGGGACCCGGCGGGAGCGCGCCCCCCTCCTCGCCGACCTCCTGCTCCGGCTCGAGAACGCCTACGACAGCTGGCGGAGGGACGGCCTCGAGGCGCTCTACGAGGCGCTCGGCGCGCGCGACTTCCTGCGCGGCCGGCGCGTCTTCGTCGACGGCGCGGCCGGCGTCGGCGTGGCGATCGACCGCAGCGGCCGGCTCGAGGTCGAGATCGGCGGCGAGCGCCGGATGGTCGAGAGCGGCGAGGTGCTCTTCGAGCGCTAGCGGGCGCGGAAGACGACGGGAGCTCCGCGGTTCCGGGCGGCGTCGACGGCGACGACGCGCACGACGTGGGCCCGCAGGCGCCGTCGCACCGTCCGGGTGCCGGCCTCTCGCGAGACGACGACGTGCTCGCCGTCGTCCCACCGCTTCCGTCCGAACCAGACGCGCAGCGTCGCGGGCTCGCTCAGCGCGAGGCGCAGGCGGGCGACGCCGTCCCGGTTCACGAGCTCGAGGACCTGCACGACAGGGCGAGTCGTGTCGACGACCGCCGCGCGGCGCAGGCTCCTCGTGCCGAGCGACGTCGTCGCCCGGACGCGCGCGTCGACCACCCCGTCGGCGGCCGGCTTGCCGTTGGCCCTGCGCCCGTCCCAGACGGTCGTGTAGACGCCGGCCCCGAGCGAGCCGGAGAGCACGGTTCGCAGGACTTTCCCGCTCCGCCGCACGTCGACCTCGACCGTCGCCGGGCGCGTGAGCTCGAAGCCGATGCGGAGCACGTCGCTCCGGCCGTCGCCGTTCGGCGAGACGCTCGCCGGGAGCGCGCTCGCGTTTGCGAGGGTGCGATCGACGACGACGGTGAGGGATCGCGAGACCTCCTCGCTCCCGGACTGGGCGGTCACGCGGATGCGGTAGCGCCCGTCCGCCACGAGGGCATCGCTCCCGTTGCGCCCGTCCCAGCTGCGCGAGACGCGCCCGGCGGACCGCGTCCCGCTCGCGAGCAGGGTGCGCACGACGGCGCCGGTACTGCGGTTCTCCACCCGGATCGTGACCGTCGCGCGGCGCGAGAGGCGGAAGGACACGCGCGTGCGCTCGCCGCTCTCGTCCCCGTTCGGGGTCAGCGCGCGGGGGACAGCGTCGAACGAGGTGACGGCGAGCGGAGGCGGCGAGGGCACGCTCCCGCTCGCGGCTCGCACGGCGTCGCCGGCGCGGATGGCGTACGTGTAGGAGCCGACCGGCGCCGCGGTCGCGTCCCAGGTCCAGTCGACCGCGGCCCCGTCGCCGGCCCCCTGCGCCACGATCGCTCCCGCCGCGTCCCGCACCTCGACCGTCCACGCGCGGGCGGACGAGAGGCGCGCGGTGAAGCGGACGTTCTCCCCGACGGCGCCCGTGACGGCGGGGTCGTAGAGCTTCGGCAGCCCGGTGCGCTGGGCGTTCCGCGCGATCCGCCCCAGCCGGCCGTAGAGCGCCGTGCCGGGACAGCTCGTGTAGCCCGTGTCGCGGTGGCCCGAGACGGTGCGGAGGCGGATCGTGCGGCCGGCGGGGAAGCGGGGGTTCCCGAGCGAGGTGACGTCGAGGAGCGCGAGCGGGTCGGCGTGCGCGACGTCCAGGCGCCACGCGAGCAGGCGGCGCAGCGCACGGCGGGCGGCCTTCGAGATCCCGCTCGACCCGTAGGTCCCCAGGACCGCGACGCCGACGCTGCCGGTGTTGAACCCCTCCGCGTGCGCGCCGACGACGTTCCGGCCGAGCCCGCCGCCGCGCCCCTCGAAGATGCGGCCGTACTTGTCGACGAGGAAGTTGTAGCCGATGTCGTTCCAGCCGTTCGAGAGCACGTGGTAGCGCTGGATGCCCCGGACGATCGCGGCCGACTGTCCCGCCGAGTAGCTGTTCGAGCCGGCCGTGTGGTGGACGACCGCGAAGCGCACACGCTCGGCGAAGAAGGGAGGCGCGCGCACGATCGACTCGTCGGCGCCCCAGCCGGAGCGGCGGACGATCCCGGGTCTCACGGGCTCCACCGCGGGGGCCGCCGCCGAGAGCCGGTCGGACGCGCTCGCCCGCTCCACCCGCCGGGCATCGGCCGCCGTCGGGGCGCTCGCGAGGAAGAAGGTCTTCAGCCGCGTCACGCGTCCGCTCGTCCGGTACTGGATCCACCGGGCCTCGCCCGTCCACCACGGGTTCCCGACCTTCCACGCACCGGCGGCGCGGCCCTCCGCGGTGGCGGGATCGGGCACGTCCTCGTCCTCGGGGCGGGCGGCCCGCCAGGCGCTCCAGGCGCCGCGGACGCGCGCGGTGCGGAAGCGGACGTCGCCCGCTCCCCGCCAGTGGATCCCGACCATCGTGAAGACGACGGGCGCGCGGCGGGCCGACCCGGCGCCGGCCGCAGGAGGCTCCTCGCGCGCGACGACGCGCACCTCGCCCGCGAGCGCGCCGCCGGGCGCGGCGGCGGCCAGGGCGAGCGCGAGCAGGAGCGTGCGGCGGGGGGTCATCGGGAGGGTTCGGCTCCTTCTCATCGGAGCAGTGGAGTCCTTCGCGTTCAAGGACATCGGCAGGACACTGATAGAATCTTTACAGCTGAAGTGGCTCGCTTGCGGGCATTTTCCCTCCTCCTTCTCCTGCTCGGGGCTGTCCTCGCGCTCGCCGGGGGCGCGGGCGCCCAGGATGCCGGCACGCCGCGCGTCATCGCCGTCGAGCTCGCGAACGACATCAACCCGGTCACGAAGGACTTCGTCGTCGGCGAGATCGACCGCGCGCAGGAGGAGGGCTACGACGCGGTCGTCATCCTCCTCGACACGCCCGGCGGGCTCGACTCGGCGATGCGCGACATCATCAAGGCGGAGCTCGAGTCGACCGTGCCCGTCGTCGTCTACGTCGCGCCGCCCGGGTCGCGCGCCGCCTCGGCGGGCGCGTTCATCACGCTGGCCGCGGACGTGGCGGCGATGGCGCCGCAGACGAACATCGGCTCGTCGACTCCCGTTGCCGTCGGCGGCGGCGAGATCCCCGACGACCTGCGGAAGAAGGTCGTGAACGACGCGGCCGCCTACGCTCGGGAGCTCGCCGAGGCGCACGGGCGCAACGGCGACTGGGCCGAGGACGCCGTGCGCGAGGCCTCCAACCTCGGGGCGCAGGAGGCGCTCGAGGAGAACGTCGTCGACATCGTCGCGGACGACCTGCCGACGCTCCTGGAGGAGATCGACGGCACACGCACGGAGCCGAAGGGCCTCGTCCTCGACACGGCCGGCGCCGACGTCGAGACGGTCGAGATGTCCCTCTGGAAGCGAATCCTCGACACGCTCATCGACCCGAACATCATCGTGCTCCTCATGTCGCTCGGCCTGCTCGGGATCACGATCGAGATCCTCAATCCCGGGCTCGTCTTCCCCGGCACGGTCGGCGCCATCTCGCTCATCGTCGGCCTCTTCGGGCTCCAGGTGCTGCCCGTGAGCTGGGCCGGGCTCCTGCTCATGGTGCTCGCCGCCGCCTTCTTCGGAGCCGAGGCGTTCGTCGCGAGCCACGGCGCCCTCGCGCTCGCCGGCGCGGTCAGCTTCGTCGTCGGGGCGCTCCTCCTCTTCGACCCGGCCGGGCCCGAGTACCAGGTCTCGCTCTGGGTGGCGCTCGCGGTCGGGGGCACGCTGGCGGCGGCGACCGCGATCGCGGTGACGAAGGTCGTCCAGGCACGGCGCGCGCCGACGAAGACGGGGCAGGAGGAGCTCCTCCACGAGCTCGGCGTCGTCCGCAGCCGCGTCGCGCCGGACGGGCTCGTCTTCCTGCACGGAGAGATCTGGCGGGCGCACACGGGCGGCGAGCCGCTCGAGGCCGGGGAGACGGTGCGCGTCGAGGGGATCGGAGAAGGTCTCGTCCTCGAGGTGTCGCGCACCGAGGAGCCGGCTGCCGCCGTCACGGCCTAGAGGGCACGCACCCGGTCGCGTAGGATGCCCTCGCCCAGCCCGAAAGGAGCTCGATGAACGCCGCCCTCATCGCCATCGCCGCCGTCGTCGTCCTGCTCGTCCTCCTCCTCTCGGCGGCCGTCCGCATCGCACGGGAGTACGAGCGCGGCGTCATCTTCCGCCTCGGCCGGCTGCACTCCCCGCCGAAGGGACCCGGGCTCTTCCTCCTCATCCCGATCATCGACAAGATGGTGCGGGTCGACCTGCGGACGGTGACGCTCAACATCCCGCCCCAGGAGGTCATCACGAAGGACAACGTGCCCGTCCGGGTGAACGCGGTGGCCTACTTCCGGATCATCGATCCCGAGCGCGCGATCGTCCAGGTCGAGAACTACATGGTCGCGACGTCGCAGATCGCGCAGACGACGCTGCGGAGCGTCCTCGGCCAGCACGTCCTCGACGAGCTGCTCTCCGAGCGCGACAAGATCAACACGATCCTCCAGGGCATCATCGACGAGGCGACCTCGCCCTGGGGCATCAAGGTCTCCATCGTCGAGGTGAAGGACGTCGAGATCCCGAGCGGCATGCAGCGGGCGATGGCGCGGCAGGCCGAGGCCGAGCGCGAGCGCCGCGCGAAGGTGATCGCGGCCGAGGGCGAGTTCCAGGCCTCCGAGCGCCTGAAGGACGCGGCCAACGTCATGTCCGAGAACCCGATCGCCCTCCAGCTGCGCTTCCTCCAGACGATGCTCGAGATCAGCTCCGAGCGCTCCACGACCATGATCCTCCCGCTGCCGCTCGAGCTGCTGCGGCCGTTCATCGAACGGGGCCGCGGGGGCTCCACCTGAGCGAGCAGCACGCGCCACCCGAGCTGCGGCGCGACCCCGTCTCGGGACGGTGGGTCGTCGTCGCGCCGGGACGGTCGCGGCGGCCCGGAGCCCCGTTCCCGGGCGACTCCGGCGAGCCCGACGACCCGGCACGGTGCCCTTTCTGCGAGGGCCGCGAGTCGGCCACGCCGCCGGAGACGTTCGCGCTCGGCCCGCCCGGACGGGCGCCGGACACGCCGGGATGGCGGGTCCGCGTCGTCCCGAACAAGTTCCCGGCCTTCGGCCCCTGGCGGCGGGACGGCGACCGCGACGGCGGGCTCTTCGCACGCCGGGCGGCCGTCGGCCGGCAGGAGGTCGTCGTCCACTCGCCCCGCCATGTCCGCACGATCGCCGACCTCGGGGTGCGCGAGGTCGAGCTCGTCGCCGAGGCCTGGCAGGCGCGGGCGGCCTCAGCGGCCGAGGCCGGCTTCCCCTACGTGCACGCGCTCGTCAACGAAGGCGCCGGGGCGGGGGCGAGCCTCGCCCACAGCCACTCGCAGCTCGTCTGGCTCGAGGAGGAGCCGCCGCTCGTCCGCGGCGAGCGCGAGGAGCGGCTCGCGGCCGGCGGCTGCGTCCTCTGCCGGACGCTCGCGGAGGAGCGCGAGCAGCGGATGCGGATCGTGGACGAGCGGGACGGGATCGTGCTCCTCTGCCCCTTCGCCGGACGCCAGCCCTACGAGATGCTCGCCGCGCCGCTCGCGTGCGAGGAGGACCCGTTCCGGAGCCCCGCGCTCGGCGCGGCGCTCGCCCTCGCGGCCGAGGGGGTGCGGCGCCTCCGCGTCGCCGAGGGGCCGGTTCCGCTCAACCTCTGGCTCCACGCCGGCGGCCACTGGCACATCGAGGTGTTGCCGCGCTTCGGCGTCCTCGCCGGCGTCGAGCTCGGCTCGGGCTACTTCGTCAACACGCTGGCGCCCGAGTCCGCAGCCGGCGTCCTGCGCGAGTCCTAGCGGCGGCGCTCACCGCTCGCCGCCCGGCCGCCGGCGCGGCCCGCCTTGAAGCGCTCGGCCGCCTCGATCGCGGCCTCGAGCGAGAGACCCTTGTCCTTCCCCTGCTTGATGAGCATGACCGTCTCGACCGCGTCCACGTCGTAGAGGCGCTGCTTGCGGCCCCTCGTCGGAATGCGGCCCTTCGTCGTCCAGTAGTCGAGCTGCATCTTCGAGATGCC
Source organism: Gaiellaceae bacterium (assembly GCA_035762005.1). Taxonomy (GTDB): domain Bacteria; phylum Actinomycetota; class Thermoleophilia; order Gaiellales; family Gaiellaceae; genus JAIBJN01. Next base: position 15,331 of record DASTQA010000018.1, on the reverse strand, counting down.
GGCGACCCGGCACACCTGCCCGAGCGAGAGCTCGAGCTGGCGGAGCCGCCCGTCGAGGTCGACAGGCTCGAGCAGGTCCTCGGCCCGGCGGGGAGAAGGCATACGCGTCCGACTTTCGGGGGGTACGGCTGTGCTCGCACGACCGTACCACCGGTACAGGCGGGGGCCTAGCCTTCGGCGTCCGGGGGAGAGACGGCGCCCTCCGCCTGGGCGGGCTCGGCCTCGAGCGCCTCGACGAGCCCGTCGGGTCCGCCGTCCTCGACGACGCGGGCGAGCGTCGAGACCCGCTCGCCCTCGCGGAGGCGCATGACGATCACGCCCTGCGTCGAGCGGCCGCTCTGCTTGATTCCGCCGCCGGGGACGCGGATGACCGTCCCGCCGGTCGACATGAGCATCACCTGGTCGCCCTCGCGCACGACGAGCGACCCGGCGAGCTGCCCGCGGGCCTCGGTGAGCTGCACGGTCTTCACCCCGAGGCCGCCCCGGCCCTTGACCGGGTACTGGTCGATGCGCGTGCGCTTCCCGAAGCCGTTCTCCGTCACGACGAGGAGGTCGGCGTCGTTGCGCGCGATGGCGGCCGCGATCACCTCGTCCCCCTTGCGGAGGCGCATGCCGGCCACGCCCGACGTCGCACGGCCCATGGGACGGGCGAGCCGCTCGTGGAAGCGGATCGCCTGGCCTCGCCGCGAGACCATGAGGATGTCGTCGTCGCCCGAGGAGTGGAGGACGCCAACGAGCTCGTCGCCCTCACGGAGCTTGATGGCGATGATCCCGTCCGCCTTCAGGGGCGTGTTGTACTCCTCGAAGCGGGTCTTCTTGACGAGGCCCTTCCGGGTGACGGCGACTAGGAACTCCGCGTCCTTGAAGTCGCGGGTCGCGATGACCGCCCTGATCGTCTCGTCCTGATGGAAGGGGAGGAGGTTGACGATCGCCCTCCCTTTCGACTGCCGGGAGCCGAGGGGCAGCTCGTGCACCTTGAGGCGGTAGACCTTCCCGACGGAGGTGAAGAAGAGCAGGTAGTCGTGCGTCGAGGCGACGAAGAGGTGCTCGATGTAGTCCTCGTCCTTCAGCTCCATCCCCATGACGCCGATCCCGCCGCGCCGCTGCTCCCTGTAGGTCGTGACCGGCAGGCGCTTCACGTAGCCCGAGCGGGTGATCGCGATGACCATGTCCTCCTCGGCGATGAGGTCCTCGAGCTCGAGCTCCTCCTCCGCAGCGACGATCTCCGTGCGGCGGTCGTCGTTCCGCCCGTAGATGCTCCTGATCTCGAGCAGCTCCTCGCGGATGACGCCGTCGATGCGGGCCGGGTCGCCGAGGATCGCCCGCAGCTCACCGATCCGCTCTTGGAGGTCGGCGAACTCGTCCTCGATCTCCTTGCGGGCGAGGCTTGTGAGCCGCGCGAGGCGGAGGTCGAGGATCGCCTGGGCCTGGATCTCCGAGAGCTCGAAGCGCTCCATGAGCCCGACGCGGGCCGTCTCCGTGTCCGCCGAGCCGCGAATGAGCGCGATCACCTCGTCGAGGTTGTCGAGCGCGGTCAGGTAGCCCTGGAGGACGTGGGCGCGCTCCTCCGCCTTGCGCAGCTCGTACTTCGAGCGGCGGGTGACGACCTCGCGCTGGTAGTCGAGGTAGTGGCGGACGAGCTCGAGGAGCGAGAGCGTGCGCGGGACGCCCTCGACGAGCGCGACGGCGTTGTAGCCGAAGGTCGTCTGGAGCGGCGTGTGCTTGAACAGCTTGTTGAGGACGACCTGCGGGACCGCGTCGCGCTTCAGCTCGATGACGACGCGCGTCCCCGTCTTGTCGATGTAGTCGTCGACGTTGGCGACCTCGGGGACGACCTTGTCGCGCACGAGGTCGGCGATGCGCATGATCAGGCCGCCGTCGCCGCCGACCCGGACCCCGAAGGGGAGCTCGGTCACGACGATCGCCGACTTGCCCCCGCGCAGCTCCTCGATGTGGGCGCGCGCGCGCATGACGATCCGGCCCCGGCCGGTGCGGTAGGCGTCGCGGATGCCGCTGCGCCCGACGACGATGCCGCCTCCCGGGAAGTCCGGCCCCTTCACGTGCTTCATGAGGTCCTCGACGTTCGCCTCGGGCTTGTCGATCAGCTCGATGATCGCGTCGACCACCTCGGCCAGACGGTGGGAGGGCATGTTCGTCGCCATCCCGACGGCGATCCCAGAGGAGCCGTTGACGAGCAGGTTGGGGAAGCGCGAGGGGAGGACCGAGGGCTCGCGGCGCGACTCGTCGTAGTTCGGGACGAAGTCGACCGTGTCGGCGTCGATGTCGCGCAGCATTTCGGTGGCGATCCGCGCCAGGCGGCACTCCGTGTAGCGCATGGCGGCCGCCGGCTCGACGTCGAAGCCGAAGTTCCCCTGGCCGTCTACGAGCGGGTAGCGCAGCGAGAACGGCTGCGCCATGCGCACGAGCGTGTCGTAGATCGCCTGGTCGCCGTGCGGGTGGTAGCTCCCCATCACGTCGCCGACGACGCGGGCACACTTCTTGTACGGCCGGTTGGGCTGCATCCCGGCCTCGTGCATCCCGTAGAGGACGCGCCGGTGCACCGGCTTGAGCCCGTCGCGGACGTCGGGGAGCGCGCGCCCGACGATGACCGACATCGCGTAGTCGAGGTAGCTCGAGCGGAGCTCCTGCTCGAGCTCGCGCGGCTCGATCCGCCCGGGTCCGAGGGCGCCGAGCTCAGACACGCGCCCGCCCCTCTCTCGCGCCCCTAGACATCGAGGAAGCGCACGTCCCTCGCGTTCTGCTCGATGAACTGCCGCCTCGGCTCGACCTGGTCGCCCATGAGGACGGAGAACATCTGGTCGGCCGCCGAGGCGTCCTCGACGTCGACACGCACGAGCAGGCGCCGCTGCGGGTCCATCGTCGTCTCCCAGAGCTGCTCGGGGTTCATCTCGCCGAGGCCCTTGAACCGGCTCAGGTGGAGGCCGTCCTTCGCGAGGTCGAGCGCGCGCGCGCGCAGCTCGGCGAACGTCGCCGCCGTCGCCGTCTTCTTGCCGAGCCGGAGCCGGAACGGCGGCAGGCCGCTCGCGGCGGCCGCCTTCGCGTAGGCGGCGCGCAGGCGATCGTACGTCGGCGAGCCGACGAGGTCGCCGGGCAGGCGCAGGCGGCTGGCGGCGCTCGAGGCCTCCTCGACCACCTTCAGCTCGAGGAAGCCGTCCATGCGGCCGAGGACGCTGAGGTCGTAGCCGTTCGGCGGCATCGCCTCGATCGCCCGCTCGACCTCCGCGAGCGTGGCGGCCTCCTGCTCGACGACGCGGTGCGCGACGACGAAGTCGGCAGCCTCGCCGTACTCCGCATGGAGCTTCGCGCGGTAGCCCTCGAACGCGGTCAGCTCCCGCACGAAGCGGGCGTAGCGATGCTCCGTCAGCTGCACGGGCGCCCCCTCGCGGTCCGTGATCTCGATGTCCTTCACGCGCTCGCGGACGAGGAGCTCCTCGAGCTGCGCGTCCTTCTCGAAGTAGAACTCCTGGTTTCCGACCTTGACGTGGTAGAGGGGCGGCACCGCGATGTAGACGTGGCCGCGGTCGATCAGCTCGGGCATGTTCCGGTAGAGGAACGTGAGGATGAGCGTGCGGATGTGGGAGCCGTCCACGTCGGCGTCGGTCATGACGATCACGCGGCCGTAGCGGAGGTTCGCGAGGTCGAGCTCGTCCCCGATCCCGGTGCCGATCGCGGTGATCATCGCCTGGATCTCGGTGTTCGAGAGCACCTTGTTGATGCGGTTCTTCTCCGAGTTGATGATCTTGCCGCGGAGCGGGAGGATCGCCTGGTAGGTGCGGTCCCGCGCCTGCTTCGCCGAGCCGCCCGCGGAGTCGCCCTCGACGATGTAGAGCTCGGCGAGGTCGGGGTCGCGGACGGTGCAGTCGGCAAGCTTCCCCGGCAGCGAGGAGTTCTCGAGCGCGCTCTTGCGGCGCGTCAGCTCACGCGCCTTGCGGGCCGCCTGCCGGGCGCGCGAGGCCGAGATCGCCTTCTGGACGATCTGGCGCGCGTCCGTCGGGTTCTCCTCGAGGAACTCGGCGAGGCGGGCGTTCACGGTCTGCTCGACGAGGCCGCGCACCCACGGGTTCCCGAGCTTCGTCTTCGTCTGCCCCTCGAACTGCGGGTCGCGGAGCTTCACGGAGATGACCCCGGCGAGGCCCTCGCGCACGTCCTCGCCGTCGAGGTTCTCCTCCTTCTCCTTCAGGAGGCCCTTGTCGCGGGCGTACTTGTTCAGCGTCCCGGTGAGAGCAGCCTTGAAGCCGGAGAGGTGCGTCCCGCCCTCGTGCGTGTTGATGTTGTTCGCGAACGAGAAGACGGACTCGACGTACGAGGTGTTCCACTGCATGGCCACCTCGACGGTCCCCCGGCCGTTCTCGCCCTCGAAGTAGACGACGTGGCGGTGGACGGCGTCCTTCGCCTCGTTCACGAACGCGACGAAGTCGCGGATCCCTCCCTCGGCGTAGTACTCCTCGGTCTCCTCGCCCTCCCGCTCGTCCACGAAGACGATGCGCAGGCCGCGCGTCAGGAAGGCGGTCTCCCGGAAGCGCTGCCCGATCGTCTGGCTCGAGAACTCGAGCTCCTCGAAGACCTCGGCGTCGGGGAGGAAGGAGATGGTCGTGCCCGTCTCGCCCTTCCCGGCGCTGCCCACGACCTCCATCTCGGTCGTGGGGACGCCGCGGGCGAACTCCTGGCGGTAGACCTTCCCGTCGCGCCTGACCTCGGCGACGAGCCACTCCGAGAGCGCGTTCACAACCGAGATGCCGACGCCGTGGAGGCCGCCGGAGACCTTGTAGCCCTCGCCGCCGAACTTCCCGCCGGCGTGGAGCTTCGTCAGGACGACGGTCAGCGCCGGCAGGCCCTGATCCGCCATCACGTCGACCGGGATGCCCGAGCCCCAGTCCCGGACCGTGACCGAGTTGTCGGGGTGCAGGCGCACCTCGATGCGGTCGTTCCGGCCCGCGAGAGCCTCGTCGACGGAGTTGTCGACGGCCTCGTAGACGAGGTGGTGGAGCCCCCGCGCGCCCGTCGAGCCGATGTACATCCCGGGGCGCAGCCGGACGGGCTCGAGGCCCTCGAGCACGGTGATGTCCTTGGCGCCGTAATTGATCTTGGTCATAAAAAAATCCCTGCTAGTCGGGGATTTTCGTCACTTGCACAGTCTATCAGACGGGACGGCCGGAGGCGCGCCCTCGGCGAGGGCGAGGCTCGCCGCGGCGGCACGCCGGACCGCCTCCCTCAGCGCCTCGCCCGCGATGCCCGCGGCGATCTCCTCGGCGGCCGCCTCGGCCGCCCGTGACGGAGTCGGCACGGCTCGCGCGGAAGCCTCGACATCCTCGCCGCCCGGGGCGGGCAGGCGGCCCGGGGCGAAGCGCAGGGCGGGCGGGGCGAGCTCCCCGAGGCTTGCCCGCAGGCGCTCCTGCACGGTCGCGGCGAGCTGCGTCAGCTCGAACGCCCAGGCGCTCGAGCTCGTGGCCACGTGGAGCGTCCCGTCGCGGGCGGTCCGCGCCGGCCAGGCGTTCGCGGCGACCGCGGGCCCCACTGCCTCGGGCCAGGCCTCGACGACGTCGCTGATCGCCCCCGCCGGACCGAGCCGCCCGAGCTCCCGGCGAACCTCGCCCGCCAGCGGCTCGAGGCCCGTCACGCCGCCTCCGCGAGGCTCGCGCCGTCCCCACGGCGAACGGCGACGACGAGCGCGGGCGAGGGTGCCCGCGCGGGGAGCGCGTCGGCGCTCGTGGCGCTGACGAGCGTCTGCCCGCGGGGCGGGAGGGCCGCGAGCAGCGCCCGGCGCCGGCCCGCGTCGAGCTCGCTGAGGACGTCGTCCAGGAGGAGGAGCGGCGGGGCGCCCCGGCGCTCGGTCACGACGTCCGCCTCGGCGAGGAGGAGGGCGAGGACGGCCGTCCGCTGCTCGCCCTGGGAGCCGAAGCTGCGGACGTCCCGCTCGGCGGCGCGCACCTCGACGTCGCGGAGGTGCGGTCCGAGCCCCGTCGTGCCGCGCTCGACGTCGCGCTCCAGGCGGGCGGCGAGATCGGCGGCGGCGAGGCCTCGTTCCTCGTACGCCAGCACGGCGGCGGGGAGGCCGAGCGCCTCGGCGTGCGCGGCGAACCCGTCCGCGAGCAGGTCGACGAGCTCCGCGCGGACCGCGTCGAGCCGCGAGCCGAGCGCGGCGACCTGCTCGCTCCACGGCTCGAGCGCCTCGCGGGTGGACGCGCCCGCCCGGACGCGCCGAAGCGCCTCGTTCCGCTGTGCGAGCACCCGTCCGTACTCGCCGGGGAGAGCCGCCTGGGACGGGAGCACGCGTCCGAGCATGCGATCGACGTACGCGCGCCTGACGGCGGGGCCGCCCTTCACGACCGCGAGCCGGTCGGGGACGAACACGAGCGCCGTCAGGCGGCTTCGCAGCTCCTCGGCGGAGGCGGCGGGCGCGCCGTTGACGAGGATCGACTTCCCCCGGCCCCGCGCGATCGTGACCTCGGTTCCGACCGGGACCCCGCCCTCGGCGCCCGCGAGCCGGACGCGGGCCGCGTCCTCCCCGAAGCGGACGAGCCGCGGCTCCGCCCGCGTGCGCGGGGAGAACCCCTGGGCGCCGACGTGGATGCCCTCGAGCAGGTTCGTCTTCCCGACGCCGTTCGGCCCGACGACGAGGACGAGCCCGGGCTCGAGCGCGAGCTCCAGGGCGGCGTACGAGCGGAAGCTCCTCAGCGAGACGCGCTCGACGATCAGCCGGCCAGCCTGATCGGCATGATCAGGTAGAGGAAGTCGTCGCTCTCGCCGTGGATGAGCCCCGGGCGCAGAGGACTGATGAGCTTCAGGCGGACCGTCTCGTCGGTGACGGACTCGAGCCCGTCCCGGAGGAACTCGGCGTTGAAGCCGATCTCCATCGTCTCGCCGCCGTAGCCCACCGGCAGCGACTCGCGCGCCTCCCCGACGTCCTGCGTCTGCGCCGACACGGTGAGCTCCCCCTCCTCGAAGCGGAGCCGGAGGGGCGACTTGCGCTGTGCGAGGAGACCTGTGCGCCGGACGACATCGAGGAGCTCGTCGCGCGGGAGCTGCACCTCGGCCTCGAACTGCTCCGGGATGAGCTGGCGGTAGTTCGGGAACTGGCCGTCGATCCTCCGCGCGGTGAGCCAGACGCCGGCCGAGCCGAAGACGACCTGGTTCTCCTGGACGCCGACGTCGATGGTCGCGCTCTCCGCCGGGCCGGCGATCCGTGCGAGCTCCTGGAGCGCGCGGGCGGGGACGATCGCCTCGAGCTCACGGCCGGGCCCCTTCGTCAGCGCCGTCTCCTTCACGCTGAGCCGATACGAGTCGGTCGCCGCCATCACGAGCTTCTCGCCCTCGAAGCGCACGAGGACACCCGTGAGCACGGGCCTCGACTCGTCCCGGGAGGCCGACCGGCCGACGCGCGCGATCGTGTCGAGGAAGGCCTCGCGGTCGACGGTGAACGCGCTCTCTGGGTCGATCTCCGGGAGGCGGGGGAAGTCCTCCGGCCCGTACGTGTTCAGTCCGTACGACGCCGACCCGCACGCCAGGCGGGCGACGCCCTCGTCCGCGCGATGCTCGAGCGTCACCTCGCCGGCGGGGAGGAGCCGCACGATATCGACGAGGAGCCGGCCCGGGACGACCACGGCACCCTCCTCCTCCACCTGCGCCTCGAGGGAGTCCCGCAGGGAGATCTCCATGTCGGTCGCGCTCAGGTGCAGGCGGCCGCCGGCCGCGCGCAGCATGATGCCCGCGAGGATCTGGACGGTCGTTCGCGTCGACACCCCGCGGCCGACGACCTGGAGCTTCTCGGCGAGCTCGTCCTTTCCGCACACAACCTTCATCGTCGTGGCGGCAACGGTATCCATGGATGCCATTTAAGAAAAACCTCTCGTCGTAGTCATAGGGAGTGTGAACGACGGGGAAGACGGCGCGTTTCCGCGTGGATAGCGGGACTGCGCGGTGGACGGGTCCTGGGGAGAACCGGACGGTCCCCACAGGCTCACGCGGTCTGGCCGTCTCGTCCCCATGTTCGTCCCGTTCTCCACAGGCGCGGTCAACGGGCCTGCTTGACGCGCGCTGTGAGCTCCTGGACGAGGTTGTAGACGTTCCGGTCCTCGCGAATGAGCTTCGCGATCTTCGACGTGGCGTGGATGACCGTCGTGTGGTCGCGCCCGCCGAACTTCTTCCCGATCTTCGGGAGCGAGCTGTCCGTCAGCTCCCGGCAGAGGTACATGGCCACCTGGCGCGGGTAGACGATCGACTGCGAGCGACGGTCACCGGTGAGCTCCTGGATCGTCATGCCGAAGCGCTCGATGACGGTGTTCTGGATCTGCTCGACGGAGATCTCGGGCATCTCGCCCTGTGGGAAGACGTCCTGCAGCACCTCGCGCGCGAGGTCGACGGTCATGGGTCGCGCGGTGAGCGAGGAGAAGGCGACGACACGGGTGAGCGCGCCCTCGAGCTCACGGATGTTCGTCGAGATGCGGCTCGCGATGAACGTGAGCACCTGTGTGTCGGGGACGTGGATCGCATCGGTCTTCACCTTCTTGCGCAGGATCGCGATGCGCGTCTCGAGATCCGGCGGCTGGATGTCCGTGATCAGGCCCCACTCGAAGCGCGAGCGCAGGCGCGACTCGAGGGTCGCGATCGCGCGCGGCGGCCGGTCGGAGGAGATCACGATCTGGCGCCCGGCCTCGTAGAGGCTGTTAAAGGTGTGGAAGAACTCCTCCTGGATCCGTTCCTTGTTCTCGAAGAACTGGATGTCGTCGACGAGGAGGACGTCGTAGTGGCGGTAGCGCTGCTTGAAGCCCTCGATCCGCTTGTCCCGCAGCGAGTTGATGAAGTCGTTCATGAACGTCTCGCTCGTGACGTAGTGCGCGCTCAGGTCGCCGGAGTGCTCGCTGACGTAGGCGGCGACCGCCTGGAGCAGGTGCGTCTTCCCCAGGCCGGTCCCCCCGTAGATGAAGAGGGGGTTGTAGGCCTGCGCCGGCGCCTCCGCAACCGCGAGCGCGGCCGCGTGCGCGAAGCGGTTGGAGGAGCCGATCACGAACGAGTCGAAGGTGTACTTCTGGTTCAGGCCCTCGAAGACGCGGGGCGCCGGCGCGGACGCGCTCGGCACCTGGACGGGCTGGGTCTCCCCGACCGCGATCCGGACGGCGCACTCCGCGCCGAGCGACTCGCGCACCATCGCCTCGACGAGACCGCGGAAGTGCCCCTCGACCCACTGGCGCGTGAAGTCGTTCGGCACGAGGAGCACGAAGCCCTCGTCGTCGAGGGAACCGGCGCCGGCGTGCGCGAACCACGTCGTGTACGTCGCGTCGTTGAGCGCGTCGCGGAGCCGCGTGGAGACCTCGTTCCAGAGACCGTCCGCGCTCCGCTCCGCCGCCCGCTCCACGCCTCGCTCCACTCCTTCGCCGGTCTCGGGAAGCGGCGATCTTAGCAACCCTCCTCCCCGCGCTTCAACGCCTCGGCCTGGGGAAATCGCTGCGGGCCGGAACGGGTGATTTGCAGGCATTTTCAGCTCTCCACACGCTTATCCACAGGTGTGGAAAGGTGCATGCTTCGCGCGTGTCATGCGGCTTCCCGGCTGTGGATTACACCTTCGGGCGAGAGGGCTGCGCCGGTGCCGAAGGGCCCTCCTCTATACTGGGCGACCGGCCGCCTCCCGCGGCCTGCCCCGACACTCGTCTCTCGTGAAGCGAACGTACCAGCCGAACGTGCGCCGGCGGAAGCGGCGCCACGGATTCCGAGCGCGGATGGCCACACGCGCCGGCCGCGCGATCCTCAAGCGCCGCCGTGCGAAGGGCCGCAAGCGCCTCTCCGCCTGACCGCGCGGGCGGGGTTCGCGTGAGCCGACGCCACCGCCTCTCCCGCTCCCGGGACTTCGACGCCGTCTACCGCAAGGGCCGGTCCGTGTCGACCCGCTTCCTCGTGCTCTACGCCTTCCCGCGCGACGAGGAGCGGGAGGGAGAGCCTCGCCTCGGCCTCGCGGTCTCCCGGAAGCTCGGCGGCGCCGTGGAGCGGAACCGTCTCAAGCGACGGCTGCGCGCGTCCTTCGCTTCCCTCCGGGAGCGGCTGCCCGCCGGGCACGATTACGTCCTGATCGCGCGGCCGGGGCTGCGCGAGGCGGTCGAGAGCAAGGGCTTCCCTTGGCTGCAGGAGCGGGTCGAGGAGGTCTTCCGGCTCTCCGAGGGCACGGCTCGATGAGACGCCTGGTCGCGCTGCCGATCCACGGCTACCGCCTCCTCCTGAGCCCGCTCCTCGGGGCGCGCTGCAAGTACCACCCCACCTGCTCGCGCTACGCCCTCGACGCCCTCCACGAGCACGGGGTCGCGCGCGGGCTCGTCCTCGCCGGCTGGCGGCTCCTGCGCTGCAACCCGTGGAGCCACGGCGGCGTGGACTACGCCCATGACCAGACGCTCTTCGGGCGCGGCCGATGAACCCTCTCACCCCGATCGAAGACGTCCTCACGAGCGCGCTCGAGTGGCTGCACGCGTCCGTCGGGCTGCCGTGGGCGTGGGCGATCATCGTCCTCACGCTCCTCGTCCGGGTCGTGATCCTCCCGCTCACGATCAAGCAGATGCGCTCGATGCAGCGTTTGCAGGTGCACGCGCCCGAGCTGAAGGCGCTCCAGCAGAAGTACAAGCACGACCGCCAGCGGATGAACGAGGAGGTGATGAAGTTCTACCGGGAGAACAAGGTGAACCCGGCCGCCTCGTGCCTCCCGCTCGTCCTCCAGATCCCGGTCTTCATCGCGCTCTTCTTCGTCCTCCGCGACTTCGACGACGAGGTCTTTCCCGACTACCCCGACTCCGACCTCGGCTGGCTCGGGGTGGTGCCGAGCATCACGGAGAACATCAACACGCACTGGTCGGGCTGGCTCCTGCTCGTCATCTACGTCGGGAGCCAGCTCGCCTCGACCTTCTTCATGTCGACGACGATGGACCCGCGCCAGCGCTACCTCTTCCTCGCGTTGCCCTTCGTCGTCATCCCCTTCATCATCAACTTCCCCATGGGGCTCATGCTCTACTGGTCGACGACGAACCTCTGGACGGTCGGTCAGGGCGTCGTCCTCCGGCGGATGATGCCCAAGCCCGCCCCGCCGCCGAAGCGCACGTCGAGGACGCCGCCGAAGGCACCCGAGCGCGCCGCCGGCGACGAGCAGGCCGAAGCGGGCCCCGCGGCGGCGAAGCCGGCGGGCGGCGGCCAGCAGCGCGTCAAGCGGCGGAAGAAGAAGGGGCCGAGAGCGCGGCGATGAGCGAGGACGAGGCGGGGGGCGGCGACGCCGCGGACGTCGTCGAGGCGGAGGGCGAGACCGTCGGCGAGGCGAAGTGGTCGGCCCTTCGCGAGCTCGAGCGCCGCTTCCCGGGTCTCGACAAGGCGAGCGTGCGCTTCACCGTCGTCTCCGAGGGCGAGCGCGGGCTGCTCGGCGTCGGCCAGGTGCCCGCCCGCGTCGTCGCGCGGATGGCGGAGCCGCCGCCGCCGGCCCCGGCGGCGAGCGAGGAGCCCGGTACGCCCGCAGCGACGCTCCGCGAGCTCCTGGAGCGCGTCTGCGCGGCGCTCGGCGCGCCCTGCCGCATCGACATCGCCGAGGACGACGAGGTCCTCTACGCCTCGCTCGCGGGCGCCGAGCTCGGCCTCGTGATCGGCAAGCGGGGGCACACGATCGACGCGATCCAGTACCTCGCGAACGCGATCGTCTGGCGCACGCGTCCGGACGAGCGCAAGGAGATCGTCGTGGACGCGGCGGGGTACCGTGAGCGGCGGCGGAGCGCGCTCGAGGGCCTGGCCGACCGGGCCGCTTCGGACGCGCTCCAGGGCCGGCGGGTGGTGCCGCTCGAGCCGATGACCGCCGTCGAGCGGAAGATCGTCCACCTGCACCTGGCCGACCGCGAGGACGTCGTCACCTCGAGCGAGGGCACGGAGCCGAACCGGCACGTGGTCGTCGCTCCCGCCTCGGCGGAGTGACCGCCGCGGACCCGCGCCTCGGGCGGTGGCTCGAGGCCGTCCTCGCCGAGCCCGGGCTCACCGCGGTCCGCGACCCCGGCGAGGCACGCCGCGTCCTCGTCGACGACGCCCTCGCCTCGGCCGGCCTCGTCGAGGAGGGGCCGGTCGTCGACGTCGGCTCGGGCGGCGGCTCGCCCGGCATCCCGCTGGCGGCGGCGCGGCCCGAGCTCCACGTCGACCTGCTCGAGGGGCAGCGGCGGAAGTGCTCGTTCCTCGAGCGGGCCGCGACCGCGTTCGCGAACGTCGGCGTGGTGTGCGCCCGGGCGGAGGAGCACGGGCGGGGCGCCGGTCGCGAGGCGTACGGGACTGCGGTCGCCCAGGCGCTCGCGCCGCCGCCTGTCGCGCTCGAGTGGTGCCTGCCGCTCGTCCGGACCGGCGGCCGGGTGATCCTGCTCGCGGGCGAGGTCGACCTCGCGCGGGCCGCCGCCGCCGCCGCCGTCGTCGGCGGAGGGGTGCCGGAGGAGGTGCCGCTCCCCGGCGGAGAGCACCGCCGCCTCCTCGTTGTCCCCAAGATCGCGCCGACGCCCGCGCGCTTCCCGCGCCGCCCGGGCATGGCCCGGAAACGTCCTCTCGCCTGACTACCATCGCCCGGGTGGGGAAGGTCTTCGCCCTCGCGAACCAGAAGGGCGGCGTCGGCAAGACCACGACGGCCGTCAACCTCGCCGCGTGCCTCGCGGAGGCGGGCGCCCGGACGCTCGTGGTCGACCTCGACCCGCAGGCGAACGCGACCTCGGGCCTGGGCGAGCGCGCGAACGGGACATCGACGTACGACCTCCTGGACGGGGCGCCGCTCGCCGAGGTCGCGCACGAGACGCGCTTCCCGAACCTCGACCTCGTCCCCTCGCGGCCGGAGCTCGCCGGCGCGGCCGTCGAGCTGGCCCGTCGCGACGACGGCGAGACGTTCCTCCCCGACGCGCTCGCTCCCGCCCGGGCGACGTACGACTTCGTCTTCGTCGACTGCCCGCCCTCCCTCGGGCCGCTGACCGTGAACGCGCTCGCCGCGACGGACCGGGTCCTCGTCCCCGTTCAGTGCGAGTACTACGCGCTCGAGGGCCTCGCGCAGCTGCTCCACTCGGTCGAGCTCGTGCGGACGCGGCTGAATCCTCGCCTCGCGCTGGCGGGGATGATCCTCACGATGGTCGACGGGCGCACGCGTCTCGCCGCGGACGTGGCGGCGGAGGTGCGCCGGCACTTCGGCGACCTCGTCTTCGAGGCCGTCGTCCCGCGGAGCGTCCGCCTCGCGGAGGCGCCGAGCCACGGGGTTCCCGTCACGGTCCTCGACCGCACGTCGGCCGGCGCCGACGCCTACTACCGGGTGGCGAGCGAGCTTGTCGACCGCGGCTAGCCCGGGCCCGCGCCGCGGCCTCGGGCGCGGGCTCGAGGTGCTCCTCGGCGGCGCGCCCTCCCCGGCGGAGCTTGCCCAGCTTCCGGTCGGCTCGATCCGCGCGAACGCGCGCCAGCCGCGCCGCCGGCTCGACCACGAGCGGATCGACGAGCTCGCGGGGTCGATCCGCGCCCAGGGGCTCGTGCAGCCCGTCGTCGTCCGCCCGGCCGCGGACGGCGGCTACGAGCTCGTCGCCGGCGAGCGGCGCTGGCGCGCCGCCCGGGTCGCCGGCCTCGCCACGATCCCGGCGCTCGTGCGCGAGACGGACGACCGCGACTCGCTCCTCCTCGCGCTCGTCGAGAACGTCGCCCGGGAGGACCTGACGCCCGTCGAGGAGGCCCGGGCCTACGCCGCCCTCATGGACGAGTTCGGGCTCTCGCTCGGCGAGGTGGGCGAGCACGTCGGCCGCTCGAAGCCGACCGTCTCCAACCGTCTCCGCCTGCTCGAGCTCCCCGACGACGTGCTCGGCCTCCTCGAGCGGGGACAGCTCTCCGAGGGGCACGCCCGCGCCGTGCTCGCGGTGCCCGGCAACGAGGAACGGCGCCGCCTCGCGCGACGGATCGTCCGCCACGGCATGTCCGTCCGGGCTGCCGAGCGCGCGGCGCGCTGGGCCGGGGCGCGGACGAAGCCGCGCCGCCGGCAGCCGGTCGACCCCGCGCTCGCGGCCCGCGCCCGTGACGTCGTTCGCCGCCTCACGGGCGCCGACGCCCGGGTCGCCGCGGGACGCGTCGAGCTCTTCTTCGAGGACGAGGTGGAGCTCGCCGAGCTCGTCGAGGCCCTCGAACGCCTCTCGCTACAATCCGACCCCGCGGGCGATTAGCTCAGTCGGTTAGAGCGCCGCTCTGATAAGGCGGAGGTCCCTGGTTCGAATCCAGGATCGCCCACCTCCTCAACCCCTGCGGGCGCGGCGCCTCGCCGGGCGCAGACGCCGGATGCCGACGGCGAGACCGGCGACGAGGGCGAGGACGAGCACGAGGGCGAGCGCGGGGAGAGCGAACGCGGCCAGCGTCAGGAGGGCCGACGCCGCGTCCTCGGCGAGCGAGAGGACGGGGTTTCCGAGGCCGGCGGTCGTCGCGGTCGCGGCGGGGCGGACCGAGGCGCGGCCGGCGTGGACCGAGCCGGCCGTGAGCGCTCCGACGACCACGGCGACGAGCGTCGGGATGTCCGTCTCGAGACCGGTCTGGCCCGTGAAGAGGACGGCCCCCGCCGCCGGGTGGACGACGGTGCCGACGAGGTGCAGGGCGTGGTCGACGACGGGGACCTTGTCGCCGACGAAGTCGGCCACGAGGAACGCGGCGAGCAGGGCGAGCCCGACGTTCGTGGAGAGCGAGCCGAACGGCTCCGCGAGCTCGACGACGCCGAGCCGGTCGAGGAGCGCGCCCGCGAAGAGGGGCAGCCAGGCGTTGAGGCCGGCGGCGCCCGAGAGGCCGAAGGCGGCGAAGACGCTGCCGATCGCCGTGCCCGCGTCCACCTCGGCGGCACCTTACAGGGGGCGGGCGGCGCGAAAGCCCGCCGCTATCATCAGACGCGGTCGCCCATGCAGGAGATGGTCATCTACGGCGTCAGCTTCGACATGGTCGGCAAGCAGCCGATCGTGCTCCTGAAGACGGCCGACGGGAACAAGTTCCTGCCGATCTGGATCGGCCATCCCGAGGCGGCCGCGATCCTCATGAAGCTCCAGGGCGCCGCCACGCCCCGGCCGATGACGCACGACCTCTTCACGGAGATCCTCGGCCAGCTCGAGGCGAGGGTCGTCCGCATCGCGGTGACGGAGCTCCGCGAGAACACGTTCTACGCGCTCATCACCGTCGCCGTCGACGGGAGCGAGATCGAGATCGACTCCCGCCCGTCCGACGCGATCGCGCTAGCGGTCCGCTGCCAGGCTCCGATCTTCGCCGCCGAGGACGTCATCGAGGAGTCGTCCATAGAGTTCGAGCACGAGGTCGAGGACACCGACGAGGT
>DASTQA010000017.1:0-41009 GCA_035762005.1 Gaiellaceae bacterium | reverse complement strand
GCGGCGCGAGCGGCGCCAGCTCGGCGAGCGACTCCGCCACCGCGTCGTCGACGACGACCGGAGCGCGAAAGCGCCCGCCCCCGTGCACGATCCGGTGCCCGACCGCGTCCGCCGGCAGGAACCCAGGCACCGCACGCGGCGCCTCGTCCGCTCCGACGAGCGAGAGCTTGAGGCTCGTCGAGCCGGCGTTGACGACGAGGACGCTGCTCAGAAGGGCCAGGTCCAGTCGCGGATCGCCGGGTCGTCGTCGCCGTGCTCGCGCGTGTAGGCGCGCGCCGCCAGCCGCCGGTCGACCATCTCCTGGCGCAGGTGCCCCGCCCGGTCGGCGAGCCCCGGCACGCGGTCGATCACGTCGAGCACGAGGTGGAAGCGGTCGAGGTCGTTGAGCATCACCATGTCGAACGGCGTCGTCGTCGTCCCCTCCTCCTTGTACCCGCGCACGTGCAGGTTGCCGTGGTTCCGGCGCCGGTAGGTGAGCCGGTGGATCAGCCACGGATAGCCGTGGTAGGCGAAGACGATCGGCTTGTCGGTCGTGAAGAGCGTGTCGAACTCGCGGTCCGACATTCCGTGCGGGTGCTCCCCCTCGTCCTGGAGGCGCATCAGGTCGACGACGTTGACGACGCGGACCTTCACCTCCGGCAGCCGCTCCCGCAGGATCGCCGCGGCCGCGAGCGTCTCGAGCGTCGGGATGTCGCCGCAGCAGCCGAGCACGACGTCCGGCTCCCCGTCCTCGTCGTTCGAGGCCCAGTCCCAGATCCCGAGCCCGCGCGTGCAGTGGGCGATCGCCTGGTCGAGCGTCAGGTAGTCGAGCGCCGGCTGCTTCCCCGCCACGATCACGTTCACGTAGTGGCGGCTGCGGAGGCAGTGGTCGGCGACCGAGAGGAGCGTGTTCGCGTCCGGCGGCAGGTAGACGCGGATGATCTCGGCCTTCTTGTTCACGACGTGGTCGATGAACCCCGGGTCCTGGTGGGAGAAGCCGTTGTGGTCCTGCCGCCAGACGTGGGAGCTGAGCAGGTAGTTGAGCGAGGCGAGCGGCCGCCGCCACGGGATCCCGCGCGTGACCTTCAGCCACTTCGCGTGCTGGTTGAACATCGAGTCGACGATGTGGATGAACGCCTCGTAGCAGTTGAAGAGGCCGTGCCGGCCCGTGAGGAGGTAGCCCTCGAGCCACCCCTGGCAGAGGTGCTCGCTCAGCACCTCCATGACCCTGCCGTCCGGCCCGAGGTGCTCGTCGTTGACGTCCTCCTCGGCCACCCACGTGCGCTCGGTCGCCTCGAAGACGGCGGCGAGCCGGTTCGACGCGGTCTCGTCGGGCCCGAAGAGCCGGAAGGTTCCCGGGTTGCGGCGGACGACGTCGCGGAGGAAGGCACCGAGCACCCGGGTCGCCTCGCTCTTGCCCGTCGCGGGGGCGGGGACGTCGACCGCGTACTCCCGGAAGTCGGGCAGCTCGAGCGGCCGGAGGAGGAGGCCCCCGTTCGCGTGCGGGTTCGCGCCCATGCGCCGCTCGCCGCTCGGGCGAAGCGCGCGGAGCTCCTCCACGAGCGCGCCCGTCTCCTCGAAGAGCTCCTCGGGGCGGTAGCTGCGCAGCCAGGCCTCGAGCTCGCGCAGGTGCTCCGGCTGCTCGTGCAGGTGGGTGAGCGGAACCTGGTGCGAGCGGAAGGAGCCCTCGGCGGGAAGCCCGTCCACCACCTTCGGCCCCGTCCAGCCCTTCGGCGTCCGCAGGACGATGGCGGGCCAGCGCGGCCGCTTCGCGAAGCCGTTCTCGCGCGCGTCCCGCTGGATGGCGCGGATGTCCTCGACGACGGCCTCGAGCGTCGCGGCGAGCTGCTGGTGGACCGCCTCGGGCTCGTCGCCCTCGACGAGGTACGGCTCGTGCCCCTGCCCGCGCAGGAAGGCGGCGAGCTCGTCGTCGGGGATGCGCGCGAGCACCGTCGGGTTGGCGATCTTGTACCCGTTCAGGTGGAGGATCGGGAGCACGGCGCCGTCCCGCGCCGGGTTCAAGAACTTGTTCGAGTGCCAGCTCGCGGCGAGCGGGCCGGTCTCCGCCTCGCCGTCGCCGACGACGCAGACGGCGAGCAGGTCGGGGTTGTCGAAGACGGCGCCGTAGGCGTGCACGAGCGCGTACCCGAGCTCGCCGCCCTCGTGGATCGAGCCCGGCGTCTCCGGCGCGACGTGGCTGGGGACGCCGCCAGGGAACGAGAACTGGCGGAAGAGCCGCCGCAGCCCCTCCTCGTCCTGTCCGATCTCCGGGTAGACCTCGCTGTACGTGCCCTCGAGGTACGTGTTCGCGACGAGCGCCGGGCCGCCGTGGCCGGGCCCCGTGACGAAGATGGCGTCGAGGTCGTGGCGCCGGATCGCCCGGTTGACGTGCGCGTAGACGAGGTTGAGGCCGGGCGTCGTCCCCCAGTGCCCGAGGAGTCGCGGCTTGACGTGCTCGGGGGCGAGCGGCTCGCGCAGGAGCGGGTTGGCGAGCAGGTAGATCTGCCCCACGGAGAGGTAGTTGGCTGCGCGCCAGTACGCGTCGAGCGCGCGGAGCTCGTCGTCGTCGAGAGGCTCGCCCGCGACCCGCTCGAGCTCGGCTCCTGTCGTCGTCTCGGTCATCGCACACTCCCGTCGTTCGCTGACCCAGGTCGCGGCCCCGCCGGCTCTCAGAGCGTCTCGAGCCGGTAGCCCATGCCGCGCACGCTACTGATTCGAGCCTTGCCCAGCTTCTTGCGGAGGTAACCGACGTAGACATCGACGATGTTCGAGCGCGGGTCGAAGTCGTAGCCCCAGACGTTGCTCAGGAGCTGCTCGCGGGAGAGCACCTGGCCCGGGTGGCGGAAGAACATCTCCGCGAGCGCGAACTCGCGCGCGGACAGGTCGACGTCGTCGCCGTCCGCCGACAGCCGCCGCGTGCGCAGGTCGAGGCTCGCCCCGCCCGCCGCGAGGACCGTCTCCTCCGGCGCCCGCTCGCCCCGGAGACGGACGCGGACGCGCGCGAGCAGCTCCTCGAAGCGGAAGGGCTTCGTGATGTAGTCGTCGGCGCCTCCCTCGAGGCCGGCGACGGTGTCCTGGACGTCGTCGCGCGCCGTCAGCATGACGACCGGCACCCTGGAGCCCGCCCGACGAAGCTCCCGCAGCACCTGGAAGCCGTCCATGCCCGGCAGCCCGATGTCGAGGACGACGAGGTCGAAGCGCCCCGAGCCCGCGAGGGCGAGACCCGAATCGCCGTCCGCGGCCACGGAGGTCGTGAAGCCGTTCGCCCGCAGGCCCTTCTCGACGAACGACGCGATGCGCTCCTCGTCCTCGACGATGAGGATCCTGCTCATGCCTCTTCGCCCAGCGGGTCGCGGTCGCCGGGCCGCTGCCGCGGCAGGACGACCGTGAAGGTCGCGCCCAGCCCGGGGACGCTCGAGAGATCGACCCGGCCGCCGTGCGCCAGGGCGATCGCCTGGACGATGGAGAGCCCGAGACCGGCGCCCTCCGAGCCGCGCGACTCGGCGGGGCGGTAGAAGCGCGAGAAGACCTGCTCCTGCTCCTCGAAGGGGATGCCGGGCCCCGTGTCGCGGACCCAGAGCCGCACCTCCCCGTCGCCGACGAAGCTCCCGAGCCCGATCCGGTCGCCATCGGCGGTGTGCCGCACGGCGTTCTCGGCGAGCTGCATGAGCGCCTGGGTGACCCGCTGGCGGTCGGCGACGAGCGTCCCCTCCGCGCGCGCGTCGAGCTCCCAGCGGCGGTCGCCCAGAGCGCCGGCCTTGGCGAGCACGTCGTCGGTGAGCAGGCCGACGTCGACCGGCTCGGGCTTGAGGAAGTCCGGCCGCTCCCACTTGGCGAGGGTCAGCATGTCGTTGACCATCCGGGCCATCCGGTCGAGCTCGTCGAGCACGAGCGCGAGCGTCTCCCGGCGCTCGTCCGGGTCGTCCTCGAGCAGCTCCAAGTGCCCCCGGACGATGGTGATGGGCGTTCGCAGCTCGTGACCGGCGTCGTCGACGAACCGCCGCTGCGCCTCGAACGCCGTCTCGAGACGAGCGAGCATGTCGTTGAAGGTGCCGGCGAGCACCGCGATCTCGTCGTGGCCCGAGACGGGGATTCGCCGGGAGAGGTCACCGCTCGAGATCGAGCGCGCGGCCTCGGTCACCGTCGTGACCGGCTTGAGCACCCGGTCGGCGAGGAGCCAGGCGAGGACCGAGCCGACGAGGAGCATGGCCAGCCCGACCCCCACCGCCACGCGGAGGGCGTCGTTCACCTCGCCCGTCTCGCGGTCGCGGAAGATGGCCGCGACGAAGACGCCGGGCGCGCTGTCGCCGCTCACGAGGGGCACGGCCAGGTACTCGACGTGGCCCGCGGGCGTGTCGACGCTGCCTCGATCGGACTCCCGGAGCGTCGCCCAGCGGGCAACGAGCTCGGGATCCTGGTCGAGCCGGTAGGGCACCTCGCCGCGGCTGCGCAGGAAGGGCCGGCCGTCGACGAAGGTGAGGAGCACCTCGTTGCGCGAGGCGACGTTGCGGGAGAGGTACACCTCGAAGATCCGCTCGACGCGATTGCGGAAGGGCTCGCCCGTGGCCGGGTCCCTTCCCCCGGCGAGCTGGCGGAGCTCGCGCGACTCCTGGACGAGCTCGGCGTGGATCCGCCGGTCCAGCCCGCCGTGCAGCGCCTCGCGCGCGACGACGACGGAGATGGCGGTCGCCACGAGCAGGAGCGCGATGTACCCGCCGACGACTCGGACGCGGAAGCTCTCGTTGAGCCGGAGGAGGGATCTCCGGGGACGGAATCTCGAGACGCCGCCGCCGGCGCCCTCCTCGGGCCGGAGCTCAGCTGTCGTCGTCTCCGGCTCCGTCGCCGCTGTCGTCGTCTCCGTCGTCGTCATCATCGTTGCCGGCGGGCACCGGGGCCGGGGCCGGGGTCGGCGTCGCGCCGGAGTCGCCGCCTCCCGGGGAGCCTCCACCGCCCGAGGAGCCGGCGTTCGAGCGGTTGTTCCCCCCGGAGCGTACCTCCACGCGCCTCGATCCCTCACGCGCGTCCTCCGGACGCTCGCGCACGCGGTCGTCCCGGAGCTCGATCGGGCGGACCGGACCTCGATCGGGCTCGCGGACGGCCTGGAAGGCGGCGCCGAGAGCGACGGCGAGGAGCGCCGCGGCGAGGATGATCGGGATGCGCACGCTCCGGAGCATGGCCGAGGCGGAGGAGAGGGCCGTGAGAGGGAGATGAGAGATCTCTCACGGTTGCCTCACATGCGTCTCATCGCCGCCGGATACCACAGGAGCATGAGCGACGACAGACCGTGGGCGGACGACCGCTGGGACTTCGCGGAGGGAGCGCTCGTCGCTCCCGGGCGCCACGCCGTCCGCCTCCTCGGCGGCGGCCGCCGCTACGAGGCCTACCTCGTCTGGGACGACGCGCTCCACACGCTCGTCGTGGCGAAGATCGTGCGCCCCGGGCAGACGGACGACCCCGGGACGCTCGCGGGGCTGGCCGGCGAGGCGGAGATACTCGGGCGGCTCGCCCACCCCTCGCTCGTCCGCTGCTTCGACGCGGTGCTCGAGGGGGAGCGCCCGCACCTCGTCCTCGAGCTCCTCGACGGCCCGCGCCTCTCGACGCTCGAGCGGCGCTTCGGGATCATCATCGAGCAGCTCCTGCCCCTGGCCCTCCAGCTCTGCTCCGTCCTCCACTACATGGCCGGGCAGGGCTACGTCCACCTCGACGTCAAGCCGCGCAACATCATCATGAGCTCGACGCCGAAGCTCATCGACCTGAGCGTCGCCCAGACGTTCGCCGGCGCGCGCAGCTCGTCGTCGCAGATCGGCACGGACGCCTACATGGCCCCCGAGCAGTGCGACCCGCGTCGCTTCGGCGAGATCGGCCCCCGCACGGACGTCTGGGGGCTCGGCGTGACGCTCCACGAGGCGCTCGCGCGCGCGCGCCCGTTCCCGGACGGAGACCACGAGAGCGAGGCGCTGGCGGAGCGCTTCCCGCAGCTCGTGACCGAGCCCCGGCCGCTCCCGGCCGACGTGCCCCCGCTCCTCGCGGACGTCGTGCGCGACTGCCTCGCCGACGACCCCCGGGAGAGGCCGCTGCCCGCCGAGATCGCCGAGGCGCTCGAGCCGCTCGCGGCGCTCCTGCCGCTGCCGCGCCTGGGCCGCTTCCGCCCCGGCGGCACGCCCGCTCGACCGCCGGCGCCGGCTCGATGAGAGCGCCCTCACGGAGAGCTCACCGAGCTCTCATCGGCGGCTCACGGGGCTCTTATCGGCCCCGGATACACCTTTCCTCACACGCAGAAGACGACTGAGCGAAGGGGGAGACATGCCACTCGGAAAGATCGGAGTCCTGATCGTCGCGGTGGCCGTGGCGATCGGCCTCGGCGGGTTCGGCGCGGCGCTCCAGAGCTGGACCGGCGACGACCCCGTCGACGCGGTGACGCTCGCGGACGTCGACGGGAGGAAGGACGACGGCGACGACGCCCTGGCCGCCGACGACGTCGACGACGATGGAAAGGACAAGAAGCGCGGGGACGGTGACCGCACCCGCGGCAACGACGGTACCGGCGGCGGGAACAACACCGGCGACGGCGACCGCACCCGCGGCAACGACGGCACGAGCGGCGGGAACAACACCGGCGACGGCGACCGCACCCGCGGCAACGACGGCACGAGCGGCGGGACCAACACCGGCGACGGCGACCGCACCCGCGGCAACGACGGCACCGGCGGCGGCGACAACACGTTCGTCGCTGCGAGCGACGGCGGCGGCGGTGGCGGCGGCGGCGGCAGCTACTCGGGCGGAGGCGGCGGGGGCGGCAGCGCCTCCGGCGGCGGCGACACGTAGCGCCGGCACCTGGCCGGGGACCGCAGAAGGGGGACGGCGAGCCGTCCCCCTTCTGCTACGGTCGGAGCGGCCGCGCAGGCGCTCCTCCTTCCCGGGCGTACGGGCAGCGAGCGCGGCCCGGAGCACCGAGCGCGTCACGGTCACTCCGTCCGGAAGGAGCCTCATGAGCACGACCGCGCTCGCCGCCGCCGCCGCGACCTGGGGCGTCGTCATGGCGCTCTCGCCCGTCCTGCAGATCCGCCGGATCCTCCGCCGGCGCTCCTCGCGGGACCTCTCGGTCGCCTACCTCCTCGTCCTCGTCCTCGGCTTCGGGCTCTGGCTCGCCTACGGCGCGGCGATCGGGAACCCGGCGCTCGTCGTCCCCAACGCCGTCGCGCTGGCGGTCGGCCTGGCGACGATCGGCGTCGTCGTGCGCTACCGCTAGAAGGCGCCGAGCGCCTCGCGCGCGATGCGGTCCTGCTCGAGCATGTGCGCGGTCGGGTAGCCCTCGCTCGGGCTCGCGCGCCAGGGTCGGCCGACGTAGCGCAGGTCGACCTCGGCGGGAAGGCCTTCCTCGAGGCGGTGGCGGATCGCCCGCCAGGCGCCCATGTTCTGCGGCTCCTCCTGCGTCCAGACGACCTCGGCGAGACCCGGATAGCGGGAGAGGAGCTCGTCGTAGGCGGCCACCGGGAAGGGATAGAGCTGCTCCAGGCGGGCGACGGCCACGCCCTCGGCCTCCCCGTGCGCCTCGTGGCCGGCGACGTCGTAGAAGACCTTGCCGGAGCAGAGGACGAGGCGCGAGGCCTCGCGCTTCTCGTCCGGAGCGAGCCGCGGGTCGTCGATGACGGCGCGGAAGCTGCCCCTGGCCAGGTCGTCGAGGGTCGAGGTCGCCTCCTTCAGCCGCAGGAGGCCCTTCGGCGTGAGGACGACGAGCGGCCGCGCCTTGGGATGGAGGGCCTGTCGGCGCAGGAGGTGGAAGTACTGCGCGGCCGTGGAGGGGTTGACGACGCGGACGTTCTCCTGCGCGGCGAGCTGCATGAAGCGCTCGAGCCGCGCGCTCGAGTGCTCGGGGCCGTTCCCCTCGTAGCCGTGCGGGAGTAGGAGCGTGAGCCGCGAGCTCTGGCCCCACTTGGAGAGCCCCGCGACGATGAACTGGTCGATGATCACCTGCGCCGCGTTGACGAAGTCGCCGTACTGGGCCTCCCAGAGGACGAGCGCGCGGGGGCAGGCGACCGAGTAGCCGTACTCGAAGCCGAGCGCCGCCGTCTCGGAGAGCGGCGAGTTGTAGACCTGGAACGGCGCGGCCGCCTCCTGCAGGTGCGCGATCGGCGCGTAGGTCTCGCCGCTCCGCGCGTCGTGGAGCACGAGGTGCCGGTGCGAGAAGGTGCCCCGCTCGGTGTCCTGGCCGGTCAGGCGCACGGGCGTCCCGTCGACGAGGAGGCTCGCGAAGGCGAGCCCTTCCGCCTGCGCCCAGTCGATGCCGCCCTCCTCGAGTGCCTGCCGCCGGCGCTCGAGCGCCTTGACGAGCTTCGGGTGCACGTGGAAGCCGTCGGGCACGTCCAGCAGCCGGGCGGTCAGCTCCCGGAGGCGGTCGGCCTGGACGGCCGTGTCGATCTGGGCGTCGGCCCCGCGCCCGATCCGCCGCTCCCGTCGCCCCCGTCCCGAGCCGCCGAAGGACGCCTTCAGCGCCTCGTGGGCGCTGCGCATGCGCTGCCTCGTCCGCTCGAGCAGGCCCGCGGCCTCCTCCTCCGTGACGAGCCCCTCGGCGACGAGCGCGCGCGCGTACTGCTCGCGCACGGGCGGGTGCTGCTCGATGAGCCCGTACATGAGCGGCTGGGTGTAGCTCGGCTCGTCGCCCTCGTTGTGCCCGAAGCGCCTGTAGCCGACGAGGTCGACGACGACGTCGTGATGGAACCGCTCCCGGAACGCCATCGCGAGGCGGATCGCGGAGACGGCCGCCTCCGGGTCGTCGGCGTTCACGTGGACGATGGGCGTGTCGAAGCCCTTGGCGAGGTCGCTCGAGTAGCGCGTCGAGCGCCCCTCCTCCGGGTCGGTCGTGAAGCCGAGCTGGTTGTTCGCGATCAGGTGGAGCGTCCCGCCGGTCGCGTAGCCCTCGAGGCCCTGGAGGTTGAGCGTCTCGGCGACCACCCCCTGGCCGGGGAAGGCGGCGTCGCCGTGGATGAGGACGGCGAGCGCCGAGGACGGGTCGTGCGGACCGGCCGGCGCCTCGTGGTCGGTCTGCGCCGCGCGCGTCTCGCCCTCGACGACGGGGTCGACGAACTCGAGGTGGCTCGGGTTCGAGGCGAGCCGGACGGTCACCTCGCCGCTGCGCGTCTCGCGAAGGCCCTCCGCGCCGAGGTGGTACTTGACGTCGCCGCTCCCGCTCTCGAGGTCGGTCGTGACGGCCTCGAGGACGCGCTCGCCCTCGAACTCGCGCAGGATCGCCTCCACGTCGCGGCCGACTGTGTGGGCGAGGACGTTGAGGCGACCACGGTGCGCCATCCCGAGGACGACCCGCCGCGCCCCCGCCCCGGCCGCGAGCTCGATCGCCTCGTCGAGCATCGGCACCATGACGTCGAGGCCCTCGATGGAGAACTGCTTGGAGCCGAGGAAGGCCCGGCGGAGGTAGCGCTCGAAGCCCTCGACGTGAGAGAGGCGCTCGAGGAGCGCCTTCTTCTCCTCGGGCGAGAGCGGCGTGCGGTGGGCGCCGGACTCGATCGCGTCGCGCAGCCAGAGACGCTGCTCGTGGCTCGAGATGTGCTCGATCTCGTAGGCGAGCGTCCCGGAGTAGATCTCCCGCAGGCGGGGGAGCGCCTCGGCGAGCGTCGCGGCGGGGAGGTGGAGCCGCAGCACGTTGGCCGGGACGCGGGCCTGCAGCTCGGGCGTCAGCGGAGGGTCGAGCCGGTCGGGATCGAGCGCGGGGTCGCCGATCGGCTCGGTCCCGAGCGGGTCGAGCCGCGCGGCCAGATGTCCGTGCGTGCGGTGCGCCTTCACGAGCGACATCGCAGCCGCGACGGCGCCGAGAAGGAGATCCTCGGCGGGCGCGCCGGGGGCGACAGCGACGGCCGGGGCCCCGTTCCCGGGTCCGCCCTCGGGGTGTAGCTCGCGCAGCCGGCGCACGAGCGGATGGCCCTCGAGCAGCCCGCCGGCGTCCGACTCGAAGAAGGCGCGCCACGCCGGGTCGACCGCCTCGGGCGAAACCAGGTACTCGGCGAACAGCTCCTGGACGAAGCCGCTGTTCAGATCGTCAAACCGGTCGGGTTCCACTCCCTGGGCTGAGCATAGCGACTGGGCTCGGCCGGCCTGCGCAGCCGCCCCCGGCCGCCTCACGACGGGGCGGGCCGTCGGGGCGGGACGATGGGAAGCCCGGAGGCGACCGTCCGCCGGCCGCCGACGTCGTAGACGACGTCCACGGAGTCGTTCTTGCGGTACGTCCCCGCGACGCCGAGGAACATGCTCAGCCAGCGCAGGGGCCCGAGCCGCCCCTCCCGCGCGAGCGGCTTCCTGAATCGCAGCGCGCCGGCCTCGACCAGGTAGTCGCCTCCCGGCTCCTGGCGCACCCCGTTGACGAAGACCTCGAAGGGCTCCGTCACGTCGGCCGGCAGCGGCACGATCCAGCCCTCGTCCATGCGCCGGAAAGCCTAGTCCTCGGCGGAGACCCGGGCTGCAAGCGGCCGACGTCCGTCCGACGCGCGGCTGGTCGGGAGGGTGCGTAGGGGGATGCAACGACCCGCCCCACGCACCCACCCTCGGCGCGCGAGAACCTCTCCCAGCTTCAGGCGTACCGCTTCGGCCTCCCGCCCCGCCGCTGGAGCGACGAGCCCGACGCCTCACACTGAACCACATTTCGGGGGATCCGCAACTCCCTCGAACGGGTGACGTTCGTGGCGAAGCCCGGCCCGCGTGGAGGCACGTAGAATCGGCGCAGCTCATGGGGAGGAGGACGGCCGCCGTCATCGTCGCCGCCATCGCGGCGCTCGCGCTCGCCGCCGCCCCGATCCTCCTCGCGCTCGCCTCGCCGGGCGGGCTCGGCGGGCTCGGGCCGCCCGATCCGCGCACCGCGAGCGGCGAGGCGATCAGCGAGCTCTACTGGTTCGTCTTCGGGATCTGCGCGGTCGTCTTCGTCCTCGTCGAGACGGCGCTCGTGCTCTTCATCCTCCGGTTCCGGCGCCGCCCGACGACGTCCGCGCAGGCCGAGGGGCCGCAGATCCACGGCAACACGCGCCTCGAGATCATCTGGACGATCATCCCCGCGGTCATCCTCGCGGCGATCGCCGTCGTCGTCATGGTGCGCACGCCGGTCGTGCAGGCGAGCGGCGAGGCGGGCGCGGCCGACGAGCTCGTCGTGCAGGTCGAGGGGCACCAGTTCTACTGGCGCTACGTCTACCCCGAGGGCCAGATCGCGCTCGACACCCTCGTCCTCCCGGTCGGGCGCCCTGTCGCGCTCGAGATCACCTCGTTCGACGTCAACCACAGCTGGTGGGTGCCCGAGCTGACCGGGAAGCAGGACGCGATCGCCGGCGAGCAGCACACGCTGCGCTTCCGACCGGAGAGCGAGGGAAGCTACGAGGGCGTCTGCGCGGAGTTCTGCGGCATCTTCCACGCCGTCATGCCTACGACCGTCGAGGTCGTCTCGGCGGCGGCGTTCGAGCAGCGGCTCCAGGAGCTCGCCGGGCAGGACACCGCGGGCGAGGCGCAGCTCGCGCTCGGCCGCAGCTCCTGGGAGAACGCGTGCGCCAACTGCCACGGCGCCGAGGGCCAGGGCGACGTCGGGCCGCCGATCGCGCGGAGCCCCATCCTCGTCGACCGGCAGCGGCTGACGGACATCCTCGTGAACGGCCAGGACACGCCGGGCCTCCCGGGCCGCATGCCGCCTGTGGGGCGCGGCTGGCCGGACTTCCAGGTCGAGGCGCTCATCGAGTACGTCCGCTCCCGCGAGGACCTCGCGGCGCCCGGGCAGCAGGGCGGCGGAGGAGGAGGCGGCTAGTGGCTGTTCGCACCGAGGCGGTCGCCCCCACGTGGCGCGAGGGCCGGGTGACGTCGTGGCTCACGACGGTCGACCACAAGCGCATCGGGATCCTCTACATCGTCACCGCCTTCGGCTTCTTCGTCGCCGCCGGCGCGATGGCGGGGCTGATGCGGCTGCAGCTCGCGCAGGCGGACAACGACATCATCACGCGGGACAGCTACAACCAGCTCTTCACGATCCACGGCACGGCGATGATCTTCCTCTTCGTCGTGCCGATCCTCGCGGGGTTCGGGAACTACGTCGTGCCGCTCATGATCGGCGCCCGGGACATGGCGTTCCCGCGCCTGAACGCGCTCACGTACTGGCTGTTCCTCCTCGGCGGCCTCGTCATCCTCTCGAGCTTCCTCGCCGACGGCGGGGCCGCGAGCTCCGGCTGGACCGCGTACACGCCGCTCTCGACCGAGGAGTTCAGCCCCGGGAACGGGCAGGACCTGTGGATCCTCGGCCTCCACCTCACGTCGCTCTCGTCGCTCGCCGGGGCGATCAACTTCATCGTCACGATCCACAACATGCGCACGCCCGGGATGACCTGGATGCGGATCCCCCTCTTCGTCTGGGCGATCGAGGCCTTCTCCGTGCTGCTCCTCCTCGTCCTCCCCACCATCTCGGCCGCGGTCACGCTCCTCCTGCTCGACCGGCAGGCCGGCACCTCGTTCTTCGCCGTCGAGAACGGCGGCCCGGTGCTCTGGCAGCACATGTTCTGGTTCTTCGGCCACCCCGAGGTCTACATCATGGTGCTCCCCGCGATGGGCATCCTCTCGGAGGTCATCCCGGTCTTCTCGCGGAAGCCGATCTTCGGCTACAAGGCGGTCGCGTTCTCGACGATCGGCATCGCCTTCGCGAGCATGCTCGTGTGGGCGCACCACATGTTCACGATCGGCATGCCGAGCTACCTGCAGGCCTGGTTCATGGTCACGTCCTTCTCCGTCGCGGTGCCGACGGCGATCAAGATCTTCAACTGGCTCGCGACGCTCTGGCGCGGGCACCTGTGGTTCCAGGCGCCGCTCCTCTTCTGCCTCGGCTTCCTCGCCCTCTTCACCATGGGCGGGCTCTCCGGGATCATCCTCGCCACGTACCCGGCGGACTACCAGGTGCACGACACCTACTACGTCGTCGCGCACTTCCACTACGTCCTCTTCGGCGGAACCGTCTTCGGGATCTTCGCCGGGACGTACTACTGGTTCCCGAAGATGACGGGGCGCATGTACGACACGCGCCTCGCCCTCGTCCACTTCTGGGTCATGTTCATCGGCTTCAACGCCGCCTTCCTGCCCCAGCACATGCTCGGCCTCATGGGCATGCAGCGGCGGATCTACACGTACGAGCGCGAGGGGCTCTTCGAGTGGTACAACCTCGTCTCGTCGCTCGGCGCCCTCCTCATGACGGTGGCGATCCTCGTCTTCCTCTGGAACATGGCCAAGAGCTGGCGAAGCGGCCCGCGTGTCGGCAACGACCCCTGGGGCGCCGACACGCTCGAGTGGTACGCGACGTCGCCGCCGGCTCCGCACAACTTCGACCGCGTGCCGTACGTGTCGAGCTCGCGGCCGCTCCGCGACCTGCGCGAGCGGCTCCGGGAGCGCGGAGCATGAGCCCGGGAGTCCGCCCGGGACCCTGGCTCCGGCTCACCGCCGGCGCGGCCGCCGCCGGCGTGGCGGCCGTCGTCGCCACCGGCGAGTGGGGCCTCGCCCACGACGTCGCCGCCAACGTGACGCTCGCGCTCCTCACCGGGACGGCGCTGACGGCGCGGCTCGCGCACCCCGAACGGCCCGACCTCCTCGGTGCCGCCCTCTCGGCGCTCGTCCTCTTCGCGGCGGCCGGCCTCGCGGCCCTCGCGGAGGCCCCTGCCGGCGTCCACGTCGCGCTCGGCGCGCTCGCGCTCGCGGCCGCGGCCGTGGCGGCCGCGCTCGCCTTCCGCGGCGCGGGCCGGGTTCCCGCGGGCTCGTGGCGCGACTACGTGACGCTGACGAAGCCGCGCATCATGGTCCTCCTCCTCATCACGGCCGCCGGCGGCATGGTCGTCGGGGCCGAGGGGCTCCCGTCGGCGGGGCTCGCGCTCGCCGCCCTGGGCGGGCTGGCGCTCGCCTGCGGGGGTGCGAGCGCGCTCAACCACGTGCTCGACCGCGACATCGACACGCACATGCGGCGCACCGCCCGGCGGCCGGTCGCCTCCGGCCGCGTGTCGCCCGAGCGCGCCCTCGAGTTCGGCCTGGCGCTCTCCGCGCTCTCCTACGTCGTGCTCACGAGCTTCGTCAACGTCCTCGCCGCCCTCCTCGCCCTGGCGGGGAACCTCTTCTACGTCCTCGTTTACACGCGCTGGCTCAAGCGCTCGACGCCGCAGAACATCGTCATCGGCGGCGCCGCGGGCGCGGTGCCGCCCCTCGTCGGCTGGGCGGCCGCGACCGGGAACCTCGGCTTCACGGCGCTCGCCCTCTTCCTCATCGTCTTCTTCTGGACGCCGCCGCACTTCTGGGCGCTCGCGCTCCTGATCAGGCGCGACTACGCGGAGGCCGGCGTCCCGATGCTGCCCGTGGTCCGGGGCGAGCGCGAGACCGCGCGCTCGATCGTCCTCTACTCGGTCGTCCTCGTCGGCGTCAGCCTCCTGCCCGCGCTCGCGCGGGCGCTCGGCCCGCTCTACCTGGCCTCGGCGCTCGTGCTCGGCGGGCTCTTCATCTGGCTCGCCCTCGCGCTCAGGCGCGAGACGACCCCGGCTCGGGCGCGGCGGCTCTTCAGCTACTCCCTCGCCTACCTCGCGCTCCTCTTCGTCGCGATGGCGGTCGACCCCGTGGTGGTGTCGTAGGTGGACCCCGACCTCGCGCGCAAGAACGTGCGCCTGGGGCTGATCCTCCTCGGGATCGCGCTCGTCCTCCTCGCCGGGTCGGTCGTCGTCGCCGTGATCTACAACGCGCTCGAGTCCTGACCCGCTGAACGCGTTCCTCGCGCGGCCCGACCGGGTGGCGCCCGGCGTCCGCCTGGCGGTCAAGGACCTCGTCGACACCGAGGGCCTCGCGACGACGTACGGCTCGGCGATCTTCCGCGAGCACGTGCCGGAGCGGTCGGCGAGCGCCGTCGTGCGGCTCGAGGCAGCCGGGTACGCGGTCGTGGGAAAGACGAACCTCCACGAGTTCGCCTACGGGATCACGTCCGACAACCCGCACTTCGGCGCGGTCGTCAATCCGCTCGACGCGACGCGGATCCCCGGCGGGTCGAGCGGCGGGAACGGGGCCGCCCTCGCGGCGGGGATGTGCGAGGTCGCGCTCGGGACGGACAGCGCCGGCTCGATCCGGCTTCCCGCGGCGTGCTGCGGCGTCGTCGGCTTCAAGCCGACGTGGGGGCTCGTCCCCGCCGACGGCGTCTTCCCCCTCGCGCCGAGCTTCGACACGGTCGGGCCCATGGCCGGCTCGGTGGCCGCCTGCGCCCAGGCCATGCGGGCGCTCGCGGGGCTCGAGGAGGCCGGCGCAGCCGGGGCGACCGCCGCGCTCGCCTGGACGGAGCAGGCGGACCCGCTCGTGCGCGCCCGCGTCGAGGGGGCCGCTGCGCTCGTCGATGCCGCCCGCGTCGACTTTCCGCTCCCCGGGGACGGGGACGTCAACCCGGCCTTCCAGGCGGAGGCGGCCGAGGTCCACCGCGAGCTCTTCGCCGAGCACGCCGGGCTCTACGGCGAGGACGTGCGCCGCAAGCTCGAGCGCGCCTTCGCCGTCTCCGAGGAGGAGGTCGCCGCCGGGCGCGTCGAGCGGGAGGCCTACCGCGAGCGCGCGCTCGCGGCGCTCGACGGCGCCGACGTGCTCCTGACGCCGACGATGCCCATGGTGGCCCCGCCGGTCGGAATCGGCGACCTCGCCCTGCGCGAGCGCATGATCTCGCTCACGCGCCCCGCGAGCGCGCTCGGCTGGCCCGCGCTCGCTCTCCCCTGCGGCCCGGCGGAGGACGGCCTCCCGGCCTCGGTCCAGCTCATGGCCCGCCCGGGCGCCGACGCGCTCGTCCTCGCCGTCGGCGAGGCGCTCGAGACCGCGCTCGCGGCCGCGTGACGCCCGTCCTGCAAGTGACACCGTGTCACTTGGCGCTGGGGGCGGCGGCCCCGTCGGCGAGGACGACGGTCTCGGCGGCGCGCACGCGCGCGGCGGGGAGCGCCTCGTCCCCGGCGAGCACCCGGGCGAGGGGGTCGCGCTTGTCCGCGCCGCCGACGAGGAACGCGACCAGGGGCTGCGCGTTCAGGTAGGCGAGGGAGAAGGAGAGCCGCGGGTGCGGCGGCTCGAGGCTCGGGACAGGCACGTGCACGACCGGCCCGGGGTCGGCCAGCTCCGCCTCGTGGCCGGGGTAGAGCGACCCCGTGTGCCCGTCGGGCCCGAGGCCGAGGAGCACGAGGTCGAACGCCTCGGGCAGCTCGGTCGCCGTCGAGCGGAGAGGGTGGATCTGCGCCTCGGGGACCGGGACGCGGGAGAGGAGCGCCTCGCGCGCCAGCCGCTCGTTCGAGTCCTCGTGCCCGGGCGGGACGAGGCGCTCGTCGCTCCACCAGACGTGCCAGGAAGGCCAGTCCAGGTCCTCCTCGGCCAGCCGCTCGTAGGCGGCGCGGGGCGTCGACCCCCCGGTCAGCGCGATCCGGAACGGCGCCGTCCCGCGCGCGCGCTCGGCGATCCAGCCGGCCGCGAGCTCGGCTAGGTCGCGTGCGACGAGAAGCTCCGTACGGCCTCCTCGTAGATCCGGTCCCGGTCGAAGAGCTCGAGCTGGTCGGAGAGGAGGTCGCTCGGCGTCTGCGGCAGGAGCTGCTGGGGGAACGCCTCGCGCCCGCCCGCCTCGACGAGCTCGAGCTCGCCCGCCGGCTCGTGCTCCAGGTCCACCTCCCTGCCGAGCCGCGCGCCGAGCCAGGCGCAGAGGAGGACGGCCTCGGCCTCCGGCCCGGCCACGCGGAGCCTCTCGGCCTCCGCGACGTCGGGCCAGAGCCCGGCCACCGCCGCCCGCCAGGGGAGAGTCCGCGCCCAGGCGATGTCGGACACGACCACGCGGTCGAAGAGCTCGGGGAGGCGGGCGAGGCCGGCGCGCGCCTCCGGCCACTCGCGCGAGTCGACGACGAGCCGGTCGGCGACGCCGGTGAGCTGCTCGAGCTGCGAGGAGCCGAAGGCGAGCGGCCCGCGCCAGCGGAGGAACACCGGCAGGTCGGCGACGAGGAGGGGCGTGACGACGCTCGCGGGGGCCTCGACACGACGGCCGCGGAGACGGAGGGAGATGACCTCGGTGCAGACCTGCTCCCGCCGGCCGCCCTGCACGAAGCAGCGGAGATCGACCTCGCCCTCGAGCGCGTCGACCTCGGCATCCGGCTCGGGAAAGAGGAGGATCGTGCGCGAGGGATGCCGCTCGGCGAGCCCGGCGAGCGTCCCCCGCGCCGCCTCGCTCCAGCGCTCGGGCACCCAGGCGACGTGCGTCATGACGCTCGTGCGCAGCCGCGGCGGCGCCCCCTCCTCGGAGGAGGCGGCCCGGAGCCGCGTGAGCTCCCGCTCGATCTCGCGAACCGTCATCGCGCCTCCGTCAGTGCCGCCGCCAGGAGCGGCCGTCCCGGTGGAGCAGGTCGTCCGCCGCCGCGGGGCCCCACGTCCCGGCGGCGTAGTTGGGGAAGTGCGGGCGGTCCCGCTTCCACGCCGCCACCATCGCGTCGACGAGCGCCCACTGCTCCTCGACCTCGTCGGCCCGCGTGAAGAGCGTCGCGTCGCCGAGGAGGCAGTCGAGGATGAGCCGCTCGTAGGCCTCCGGCAGCCCCATGCGGAACGACCCGCCGTAGAGAAAGTCCATGTGGACGGTGCGGATGGAGAGTCCCTGGCCGGGCACCTTGGCGCCGACGGCGAGGGACACGCCCTCGTCCGGCTGGACGTGGATGAGGAGGACGTTCGGGCGCAGGCCCGTCTCCTGGTCGACCTCGAAGGGCGGGTGGGGGGCGCGCTTGAACTGGATCGCGATCGAGGTCTCGCGCCTGGCGAGGCGCTTCCCCGTGCGGATGTAGTAGGGCGTGTCGGCCCAGCGCCAGTTGTCGACGAAGAGCTTCGCGGCGACGTAGGTCTCCGTCTGCGAGTCGGGCGCGACGCCCTCCTCCTCGCGGTACCCGGGCACCTCCTCGCCCTCGATGTGGCCGGGGCCGTACTGCCCGCGGACGACGTGCTTCGGCCCCGGCGTGTGGAGCGCGCGCAGGACCTTTACCTTCTCGTTCCGCACCGACTCCGCGGCGAAGTCGATCGGCGGCTCCATCGCCGTGAGGGCGACGAGCTGGAGCAGGTGGTTCTGGACGACGTCGCGGATCGCGCCCGCCTGCTCGTAGAAGTCCGCGCGGCCCTCGACGCCGAGCGACTCGGCCACGGTGATCTGGACGTGGTCGATGAACTGTCGGTTCCAGATCGGCTCGAAGATCCCGTTCGCGAAGCGGAGCACGAGCATGTTCTGGACGGTCTCCTTGCCGAGGTAGTGGTCGATCCGGAAGATCTCGTCCTCGTCGAAGTACGTCCGCACGAGCTCGTTCAGCGCCCGTGCGCTCTCGAGGTCGTGGCCGAACGGCTTCTCGACGATGAGGCGCGTCCAGCCCGTGGTCGCGCGGCGCTTGCCCATGGCCGTGACGATGTCGTCGAAGGCGCCCGGCGGGACGGCGAGGTAGTAGACGCGGTTCCCCGCCGTGCCGCGGCGCTCGTCGAGGTCGTTGAGGCACGCGACGAGCGGCTCCTCGCCGCCCTCCTCGCCGAAGTTGGCGGCGACGTAGCACATGCCTTCGGCGACACGCTCCCAGACGTCCTCCCGGAAGTCGTCGCGGGCGTGCTCGGAGATCGCCTGCTTCATCCGCTCGCGAAACTCGTCCACGTCCATCTCGGTCCGCGACACGCCGACGATGCCGAAGCGCTGGGGCAGGAGCCCGCGAAGCGCGAGCGAGTAGAGAGCCGGCATGATCTTCCGCTGCGTCAGGTCGCCGGAGGCGCCGAAGATGGCCATGGCGCAGGCGTCGGGCGGCCGCCGCATGGTCAGCCCCTCGAGGAGCGGATTCGGCGCGGTCGCGGCGGCGACCTCGGTCACTCGGCCGCCTTCGCGCGGGCGGCCTCGACCGCGTGGCCGCCGAACTGCTTGCGCAGCGCCGCGTTCACCTTCGCCGCGAAGGACTCGTCCTGGCGGGAGGCGAAGCGTGCGAAGAGCGCAAGCGTGATCGCGGGCGCGGGAACGGCCGCCTCGACGGCCTCGTGCACGGTCCAGCGGCCCTCGCCCGAGTCCTGGACGTAGCCGCGGATCCCCTCGAGCGCCGGGTCCTCGGCGAAGGCGCGCTCGAGGAGCTCGAGGAGCCAGCCGCGCACGACGGAGCCGTGCTGCCAGAGATCCGCCACCTTTCGGAGGTCGAGATCGAAGTCGGGGATCTCGCGCAGGAGCTCGAAGCCCTCGGCGTATGCCTGCATGAGCCCGTACTCGATGCCGTTGTGCACCATCTTCACGAAGTGCCCCGCACCGGCCGGGCCGACGTGGGCGTACCCGCCCTCCGGGGCGAGGGTCGCGAGCGCCGGCTCGAGCGCGGCGAAGCCGGCCTCGTCCCCGCCGACCATGAGGCAGTAGCCCTCGGCGAGTCCCCAGATCCCTCCCGAGACCCCGGCGTCCATGAAGACGACGCCCTTCGCCGTCGCCTCCTCGGCGCGGCGCATGGAGTCGCGGAAGTTCGAGTTGCCGCCGTCGACGAGCGTGTCGCCGTCCTCGAGGAGCGGCAGGAGCGTGCGGAAGGCGTTCTCGGTCGGGTCCCCGGACGGGATCATGAGCCAGACGATGCGGGGCTGCTCGAGCCGGGTCGCGAGCTCCACGAGCGAGTCCGCGGTCCGGTCGGGCGCCGTGCGCGCGTACGTCTCGACCTCGTGGCCGCCCTGCCGCAGCCGCTCGACCATGTTCCCGCCCATGCGGCCGAGCCCCACCATTCCGAGCTTCATGGCGCCTCCAGGTCGTCGAGTGTGACGCGAACGATAGGACGGCCGCGCTCCCGCAGGGCGGCGAGGTCGCCGTCCGCTTGCGCCCGCAGGAGGCGACCGAACCCGAACTCGCGCCCCGGGATCTCGAGCTCCGGGCCGGTGTCGTCCACCACCTGGACGAACCGCCCGCTCGGCGGCCCGCCCTTGTGGAGCTGCCCCGTCGAGTGGAGGTAGCGCGGGCCGAGCCCGACGGTGACGACGCATCCGGTCGCCCGCGCCCGCTCGACGAGCGGCGCGAGCGCCCCCTCCCGGGCCGGGTCGACGAACGCCTGGATCGCGACGTAGTCGCCGGCGCGGGCGCCCCCGAGGAGCTCCTCCACCGTCTGCTCGCGACCGCCGCTCGCGGGGGCGGACTCGCGGCCGGCGAGGACGTCGCTCGTTCGGTCCTTCGCCTCCTGGACGTTGGGCTGGTCGAACGGGTTGATGCCGAGGACCGTGGCGGCGACGGCGACGGCGAACTCCCAGCGGTAGAACTCCGCGCCGAGACCGTCGTCGAGACGGAGCTCGGCCCGCTGGCGGTCCGCGCCCTCGGCGGCGTTCTCCGGGGCCGGGACGAGGCCCTTCCCCCCCTTGCCCGTCGACTCGGCGACGAGCTGCTCGAGCCAGAGCCCGAAGCCGTGGGGGTTGTCGAAGACGAGCTTGTCCCGGCCCTCGAGCCAGCCGGTCCCAAGCCGCAGCCCGAGCTCGACGCCGGGGTTCTCCGCGGTCCGGCAGCGCTCGGCCATGGCGAGGGCGTCCTCGAGGAGCTCGGAGAGCGGCGCGCCCATGAGCGCCGCCGGGACGAGGCCGAAGACCGAGAGCGCCGAGTAGCGGCCGCCGATGGTCGGCTCGCCGTGGAAGACGGCCCTGAAGCCGCGCTCCTCCGCGAGCCGCTCGAGCTCCGAGCCGGGGTCGGTGACGGCCGCGAACCTCTCGCCGTCGGCGGCGCACCAGGCCCAGAAGAAGTCGAGGTGGCAGCGCGTCTCGAGCGTCGTGCCCGACTTCGAGGCGACGAGGACGAGCGTCCGCCCGGGGTCGAGCCCCTCCGCCAGGCGGCGGACGGCGGCCGGGTGGGTCGTATCGAGCACGTGGAGCCGCTCGGCGCCGCGCCACCGGCGCAGGACCTCGGGCGCGAGGCTCGAGCCTCCCATCCCGAGGAGCACGACGTCCTCGAAGGCGGCCGCGTCCCGGGCGAACGCCTCGAGCTCGGGGACGCGCTCGGCCATGCGCATCGGCTCGTCGAGCCAGCCGAGCCAGCGCCCCTCGTCCTGCCCGGTCCAGAGGGAGGCGTCGCGCGCCCAGACGCGCTCGACGAGCTCGGCCGTCCCGACGCGGGCCACGTCAGCGGGCCACTACGCGGGAACGAGCTCGCCGCACTTGGCCCGGATGCCCTCCCTGAGCTCCGAGAACGACGCGGCGAACTTCTCGACGCCCTCGCGCTCGAGCGTCTCGGTGACGTCGTCGTAGTCGACGCCCGCCTCGGCGAGCGCGGCGAACACGCCCTCGGCCTCCTCGAGCCCCTGCTCGAGCGTGAGCTCGACGCGCCCGTGGTCCTGGAAGGCCCGCACCGTCTCGATCGGCATCGTGTTCACGGTGCGAGGGCCGATCAGCTCCTCGACGTACATGACGTCCCGGTACTCCGGGTTCTTCGTCGAGGTGGAGGCCCAGAGGGGCCGCTGAACCGAAGCGTCGCGCTCGGCGAGGGCCTCCCAGCGGTCGCCCGAGAAGATCTCGAGGAAGCGCCGGTAGGCGAGCTTGGCGTTGGCGACCGCGAGCTTGCCCTTGAGCTCGTCGTGGCCCCCCAGCCCGTCGAGGCGCCGGTCCGCCTCCGTGTCCACCCGGGAGACGAAGAAGCTCGCCACCGAGGCGACGGTGCCCGGGTGGCCGCCGGCCTCGACGAGGCGCTCGAGGCCGCGGATGTACGCCTCCGCCACCTCGGCGTAGCGCTCGAGCGAGAAGATGAGCGTGACGTTGATGGAGCGGCCTCGTGAGATCATCTCCTCGATCGCGGGCAGCCCCGCCTTCGTCGCCGGGATCTTGACGAACAGGTTGGGGCGGTCGATCAGCTCGTGCAGCCGCTGGGCCTCGGCGATCGTCGCCTCCGTGTCGTCGGCGAGGGCGGGGTCGACCTCGATCGAGACGTAGCCGTCCTGCCCGCGGCCGGAGTCCCAGACCGACCGCAGGCGGTCGGTCGCCTCGCGCACGTCCGCCGCGGCGAGGCGGATGAAGAGCTCTTTCGGGTCGCGCTCGTCGGCCAGCTCCTCGCGAAGCTGCTCGTCGTAGGCGTCGCCCGCGGCGAGCGCCTTCTGGAAGATCGTCGGGTTCGTCGTCACGCCGACGACCGCGTCTTCGCGGACGAGGCGGTCGAAGCTGCCGTCTCGCAGCATGTCCCGGGAGAGGACGTCGATCCAGACGCTCTGCCCCAGGTCGGAAAGCTGATGAAGTCGCGATTGGGCCATGTGGCTGTCCTTCCCTTTCGGCGGCGTTTCGCACCTCCTACCGTAGCGCGGGTGGGGCCGGCCACGCGCGGCGGCGAGGGAGCCTACGACGCCCTCGAGGGGGCGGCCGTGCCCACGAGGCGACGGGCGGCGGCGGCGATGGCCGCGGCGTCGATCCCGGCGGCGGCGAGGAGCTCCGCCGGCGTGCCGGAGCCGGGGATGCCGCCCACGGCGAGCAGCTCGACCTGCGGGCGCTCGTCCGTCTCGGCGAGCGCCGCGAGGACGGCCTCGCCGAGCCCTCCCTCGGGCCAGTGGTCCTCGACCGTCACGATCCGCCCCGTCGCCTCGGCCGCAGCCCTGAGGGTCTCGACGTCGATCGGCTTGACCGAGTAGCAGTCGACCACGCGGACGGCCGTGCCCTCCTCGGCGAGCGCGTCGGCGGCGGCGAGCGCCTCGCGGACCGTGATCCCGGCGGCCACCACCGTGACGTCGTCGTCGTCGGAGGAGCGAACGAGCCGGCTGCCGCCGATGGGGAAGTCGTCGTCGGCGTCGTAGAGCACGGGCGTCGCCGCGCGGGTCGTCCGCAGGTAGCTGATCCCTTCGCGCCCGGCCATCGCGGCCACGAGCCGCGCCGTCTGGTTGCCGTCGCAGGGGTAGAGGACCGTGCTCCCGCCGACGGCGCGCATCATCGCGAGGTCCTCGAGCGCCATCTGCGAGGGGCCGTCCTCGCCGATGGAGACGCCCGCGTGCGAGCCGCAGAGCGCGATCGTGGCGCGGCTGACGACGGCCATGCGCACGAAGTCGTACGCCCGGGTGAAGAAGGCGGCGAAGGTGGAGGCGAACGGCCTCCAGCCGCGCACCTGCATCCCCACGGCGGCGGCGACCATCTGCTGCTCGGCGATGAACATCTCGAAGTACCGCTCCGGGTGAGCCGCCGCGAAGATCTCGGCGTACGTCGAGTTCGAGACCTCGCCGTCGAGCGCGACGACGCCCCCGTCCGCCGCCCCGACCGCCGCGAGCGCGTCGCCGTACGCCTTCCGCGTGGCCACCTCGTCTCCCACCTCGTAACGCGGGAGCTCGAGCGGCCCGCTCTCGAAGCGGTGCGGCTCGGCGGGCTCGGGCAGGGTGACGCGGATCGTGAGGTCGCGCACGCCGCCGAGCTCCGCGATCGCCTCCTCGGGATCGTCGAGCGCCTTGCCGTGCGCGCCGCCCTGGTTCTCGACCGCCGCGACCCCCTTGCCCTTGATCGTCCTGGCGACGACGGCGACCGGCTTGCCCTCGACGGCGGCCGCCTCGGCGTAGGCGGCGTCGATCGCCTCGACGTCGTGCCCGTCGACGGTGATCGCGTGCCACCCGTACGCCTCCGCGCGGCGGACGTAGGCGTCGAGGTCCCAGCCGTGCATCGTCTCGCCGCGCTGGCCGAGCCGGTTGACGTCGACGACGGCGACGAGGTTGTCGAGCTGCGAGTAGGCGGCGTGCTCGAGGGCCTCGGCCATCGAGCCCTCGGCCATCTCGCTGTCGCCGCAGAGCGCCCAGACCCGGTAGGGCAGCCGGTCGAGACGCTTCCCGGCGAGCGCGATGCCGACGGCGATCGGCAGCCCCTGGCCGAGCGACCCGGTGGCGACGTCGACCCAGGGCAGGACCGGCGTCGGATGGCCCTCGAGCCGGCTGCCCAGCTTGCGGAAGGTGAGCAGCTCCTCGTCCGAGATCGCCCCGGCCGCCTTGTAGAGCGCGTACAGGAGCGGGGAGGCATGGCCCTTCGAGAAGACGAGGTGGTCGTTCGCCGGGTTCTCCGGGTGCTCGAAGTCGTAGCGGAGGTACCCGTCGAGCAGCACCGCCATGAGGTCGGCAGCCGACATCGACGACGTCGGATGACCGGACTTCGTGACGGCGCTCGCGCGGACGGAGTCCACCCGGAGCTGCTGGCCCAGCTCGCGCCTGCGCTCGTGATCCGTCATCGCGGCCATCCTACCCAGGGGCGCGGGACCCAACCGGCGGGCGGCGCCGACGTGCGACGATGACGGCATGGCCGTGCTCATCGCCTCCAACCTCCGCAAGGAGCTCGCCGGCGACCCGCTCTTCGACGGCGTCTCGTTCGGCCTCGAGCGCCGTGACCGGCTCGCGCTCGCGGGCCCGAACGGGGCGGGGAAGACGACGCTCCTGCGCATGATCGTCGGCGAGACGTCGGTGGACGGCGGCGAGCTCGCGCTCGAGAAGGGCACGCGGATCGCGCTCCACGACCAGCGGCCGCCGCTCGACCGCGCGCTCTCGCTCCGCGAGTACGTCCTCTCGGGCGCCTCCGACCTCGTCGCGACCGAGCGCGAGCTGCGCCGCCTCGAGGAGGCGATGGCCGCCGGCGCCGCCGACCCGGACACGCTGGCCGCCTACGCGCGCGCGCAGGCGCGGCTCGAGCACGCCGGCGGCTACGCGTGGCGCGAGCACGCGAACGCCGTGCTGCGCGGGCTCGGGTTCAGCGACGGCGACCTCGACCGCGCGCTGACGACGTTCTCGGGGGGCGAGATCACGCGCGCCTCGCTCGCCCGCTCGCTCGCCGGCGATCCCGACCTGCTCCTCCTCGACGAGCCGACGAACCACCTGGACGTCGCGAGCCTCGAGTGGCTCGAGCGGGAGCTCGCCTCGCTCGACGCCGCCTGCGTCGTCGTCGCGCACGACCGCTGGTTCCTCGAGGCGGTGACGAACGCGACCCTCGAGCTCGAGGCCGGCCGCGCGACGTACTTCCCGGGCCCCTGGCACGTCTGGCGGCGCGAGAAGGCCGAGCGGGCCGTGCACGCGCAGAAGACCGCCGACCGCGTCGCCGCGGACATCGCCCGCCTCGAGCGCTTCGTCGCGCGCTTCCGCTACAAGAAGTCGAAGGCGAAGCAGGCGCAGGCGAAGCTCACCCACATCGGGCGCCTCGAGAAGGAGCGCGCGGAGGCGGCAGGAGAGGCGGCGCTCCTCACCCGCCGGACGCGGGGGCTCGGCTTCGAGTTCGGCGAGCCGAGGCGGAGCGGTCGCGACGTGCTCGTGCTCGAGGGCGAGGAGGTCTCCGTGGGTGGGCGCGTCCTCCTCCGGGACGTCTCGCTCGCAGTCGAGCGCGGCGAGCACGTCGCCCTCGTCGGGCCCAACGGCAGCGGCAAGACGACGCTGATCGAGCAGGCGGTCGCCGGCCGGTTCAAGCTCGGCTACGGCGTCGACGTCGGCTACTTCTCCCAACAGGGGACGGAGCTCGACGAGCGCGGCAGCGTCCTCGACTGCGTCCAGGCGATGACGGGCCTGCCGCGCCCCAGGGCCCAGCGGCTCCTCGGCAGGTTCCTCTTCTCGGGCTGGGAGGCCCACATGAAGAGGGTCCGCGACCTCTCGGGCGGCGAGCGCCGGCGCCTGGGCCTCGCCGTGCTCGTCGCCTCGGGCTCGAACTTCCTCGTCCTCGACGAGCCGACGAACCACCTCGACCTCGACTCGCGCGAGGCGCTCGAGGCGGCGCTCGAGAGCTTCCCGGGCACGATCCTGCTCGTCTCGCACGACCGGGCGCTGCTCGACGCCGTCGCGGAGCGCACGGCGGCGATCGAGGACGGAACCCTGCGCGTCTACGACGGCGGCTGGGCCGACCTCGTGCGCGCGCGCGAGGAGCGCGAGGAGGCGGCGAGAGAGGCGCGGCCGCGGAACGAGCCGAAGCGACGCCCGGCGAAGGAGCCGAAGGGGCGCCCGGAGAAGGAGCCGAAGCGGCCCACCGATCGGCTGGCCCGCATCGAGGCCGAGATCGAGCGCCGGGAGCGGGACGTGGCCGCGCTCGAGGAGCGCCTCGCGGCGGACTGGACGGACGTCGACACGATCGCGGCGCACAAACGGGCCCGGGAGGAGCTCGAGCGGCTCCTCGCCCGCTGGGAGGCCATGCTCGAGGAGGTCACGAACCTCTAGCTCGTTCGGGCGACGGCGTCCTCAAGCGCCGTCGGGCGCCTGCCGAACCCGTCGAGGTGACTGCGGCCCGCGTCCTCGCAGGCGTCCTCGCCCTCGCCGCCCTCGCCGCGTACCTCGGCCCGTACAGGGCGGGCAAGGAGGACGAGGCCGCCCTGGCCGGGATCGCGAGCGTCATCGCCGGCCGCGAGGTCTCCGTCGACTGCCCCGGGACGCTCGCCACCCTCACGGAGGCGAGCGCGCACGACGGCAGCGTCCGCTTCTTCCCCGACGGGCGCCCCGACGACGAGGCGCGGCTGTCGAGCGGCACCTGCGCGCGCCTCTCGAGCTTCCTCGCCGGGGACGTCGCCGGCCTCGACTGCCTCGCTCGCGACGGCCGGTGCCCGGAGGAGGTGGAGCGCCTGGCCGTCGCCGTCAACGTCCTCAGCCACGAGTCCTGGCACCTGCGCGGGGAGCGCGACGAGGCCGTCGCCCAGTGCTTCGCCCTCCAGACGAACGCCGACACGGCCGTCCGTCTCGGCGCGACGCTCGGGGAGGCCCGGGCGATCGCGGACTACGTCGCGAGGCGCGTGCAGCCGGCGCTCCCGCCCGGCTACCGCACGTCGAGCTGCCACGACGGCGGCCCGCTCGACCTCCATCCCGAGCGCGCGGCCTGGCCCTAGTCGCGCGTCAGGGGCCGAAGGTCGCGATCAGGGCCTCGGCCACGACCCGCATGCTGCGGCCGGACACCTGGCTCGCCCCGCGGAGCCGTGCGAACGCCTCCTCCTCCGAGAGTCCTTCCCGCTCCATGAGGAGGCCCTTGGCGCGCTCGACCACCTTGCGCGTCGCGAGCGCCTCGGCGAGCGACTCCGCCTCGGCGCGCAGCGCCCGCAGCTCCTCGTGGCGGGCGCGCGCAGCCTGGATGGCCGGCAGCAGGTCGGCCTCCCGGAAGGGCTTCACGAGGTAGCCGAAGACCCCCGCCTCGACCGCGCGGGAGACGAGCTCGTCCTGGCCGTAGGCGGTGAGGACGACGATCGGGATCGGCCGGTCGCCGAGGATGCGCCGCGCCGCCTCGATCCCGTCGAGCCGCGGCATCTTGACGTCGAGAATCGCCAGGTCGGGCTGCTCGCTCGCGGCCAGGGCGACGGCCTCCTCCCCGTCCCGGGCCTCGGCGCAGACCTCGAAGCCGGCCCGTTCGAGGATCTCCCTCAGGTCGAGGCGGATGATCGTCTCGTCCTCGGCGATGAGGATCCTCATCGCGCCCCCGCCGCGCTCGGGCCCGGTCGAGGCGAAGACGGCACGCTCCCGTGCGCCACGCGTGCGCCGGCGGGAAGTAGGCTCGAGCCAAGGGACGGGGAGGTGGGTCTCCCACATCGACGCGCGTGGAGCAAGTGTCGCGCGGCGCGCCGGGCGAGCAGGCAACGGGGCGGCTGGAGGCGCCGCGCCGTCACGGGACCGGGAAGGCGACCTCGGCGCGGAGGCCGCCGTCCGAGACGAGCGAGAGCTCGCCCCGGAGCTCGTCGCGGACGAGCGCCCGCACGATCGAGAGGCCCGTGCCCTCCCGGGCCTCGTCGCGGCCGGGCCCGTTGTCGGCCACCGCGAGGAGCACGCGGCCGTTCCGCCCGGCGAGCTCGACGCGCACCTCGTCGCCCCCGTGCTCGAGCGCGTTCCCGAGCAGCTCGCTGAAGACGAGCGCGAGCGCCGTCGCCCGGCTGCCGTGCAGCGAGACCGACTCGACGTGCGACGTCACCCGCTTGCCGCGGCCGAGACCCTGCACGAGCATCGCGCGGAGGCGCTCCACGAGCTCGCCGAGGTCGACGTCGTCGTCGCGCCGCTCGGTCAGCACCTCGTGGACGGCGGCGATCGCGAGGATGCGGTTGACCGAGTCGTCGAGGGCCTTGCGCGGGTCGATCTCCTCGGCGCTCGCCGCCTGCAGGCGCAGGAGGGAGGCGACCGTCTGGAGGTTGTTCTTCACCCGGTGGTGGATCTCCTGGGCGAGCACGCCGCGCATGACCGCCCGGCCGTGCTCGAGGGCGACGGCGGCCTGGCGCGCGATCGAGGCGAGGAGCCGTCGTTCCTCCTCGGAGAACAGCGTGTCGCGGTCGCAGACGAGCTCGCCGACCTGCCGCCCCTTCCAGCGCAGCGGGTAGCGCACGGCGTGCGCCCCCGCCCGCCCCTCCGGCCAGGCGATCGTGCCGTCCTCGAGCACGAGGGCCGCCCCGGTGGCCCCGACGGCCGACATCGTCGTGAGGACGATCCGCTCGAGCGACTCCTCGAGGTAGAGCGACTCCGACACGGCCTCCGAGATGGCGGCGAGCGCCTCGAGCTCGGCGACGCGCCGCTGGGCGTGCTCGTAGAGCTTCGCGTTCTCGATCGCCTGCGCGACCTGCCCGGCGATGCTCGTGAGCAGGTCGATCTCGTCGCGGGTGAACTCCCGCGGCGCCTCCGTGCGGACGTTGAGGGCACCCTCCAGGCGCTCGCGGGCGAGGATCGGCACGGCGAGAATCGACTGGTAGCGCTGCTCCCGCAGGTTCGGGAAGTGCTTGAAGCGGGGGTCGAGGTGCGCCTCCCGGGGGATCATCACGGGCGCGCGCTCGGCCGCGGCAGTGCCCGTGATCCCCTCGCCGGGGCGCATCTTCGGGACGCGTGTCATGTCCTCGACACGGGTGCCGAAGGACGCGCGCAGGACGAGCTCGTCCGCCGCCTCGTCGTAGAGGTAGACGAAGCACGCATCCGTCTCGAGCGCCTCTGCCACCTTGCGCGCGATCAGCTCGAAGACCTCGTCGAGGTCGAGCGTCGAGTTGACCGCGGCGATCGTCTCCGTGAGGAGGCGCAGGTGGCGTTCCGACCGGTCCACGGAGACATTCAAGCACCGGTTTCGTCACTCCGATAACGACTGCGTGCCCCTGTCGG
This sequence comes from Gaiellaceae bacterium, assembly GCA_035762005.1. Taxonomy (GTDB): domain Bacteria; phylum Actinomycetota; class Thermoleophilia; order Gaiellales; family Gaiellaceae; genus JAIBJN01. The sequence goes on along the minus strand of DASTQA010000017.1, from coordinate 12,009 downwards.
CCCCACCAGCCGGACGGCCGCCGCGTCTCGTCCTGCGCTTCGCGGTCTACAGCGCCTTCGCGCTGACGCTCGCCTGGCTCGCCATCTTCTGGGTCGTCCGCACGGCCGAGGTGAACCACGGGATCCGCGAGGCCCAGGCGATCACGGAGCGCATGGCGCTCCGGACGACGTCCTTCCTCCGGCAGAGCGACTTCGCGCGGCCCGTCTCCGCGGAGCGCAGGCGGGAGCTGGACGAGCTCTTCGGCTACGAGCTCGGCGCCGAGCTCGTGCGGGTCAAGCTCTGGAGCCGGGACGGAGTCGTCACCTACTCGGACGACGACTCCCTCATCGGCGACCGCGCGACCGAGCCGCACGAGCTGCGGAGTGCGCTGCGCGGCGAGCCGGTACAGGAGGTCGCGAGCCTCAACCAGGAGGGCGGGAGCGGCAGGGACCTGAAGACGCTCGAGTCGTGGGTCCCCGTCCGGCTGACGCCGAAGGCCGAGCCGGTCGGCGCCTTGGAGACGTTCCAGGACTACGGGCCCGTCGCGGCCGGGATCCGCGAGACGGTCACCCCGATCGGCCTCGCCCTCGCCGTCACGCTCGCGCTCCTCTACGCGGCGCTCCTGCCGATCCTCCGCAAGGTGACGCGCGCCCTCGAGAGCCGCCACCGGCGGCTCGAGGAGCACGCCGCCGCCCTCTCCCGCGCGCTCGAGGAGCGCCGCGAGGCCGAGCAGCGGCTGAGCCAGGCGGAGCGGAACTACCGCACCCTCGTCGAGCAGCTGCCGCTCGTCACGTACATCGACCGGCTCGACGAGACGAGCTCCTCCATCTACATCAGCCCGCAGGTCGAGCAGCTGCTCGGCTACTCGCCGCTGCAGTGGATGAGCGACCCGGAGTTCTTCGTCGAGGTCCTCCATCCGGACGACCGCGAGCGCGTCCTCTCCGTGCACAGGACCGCCTACGCCGAGGGCGCGTCGTTCGCGGCGGACTACCGGCTCGTCGCCGCCGACGGGCGCGTCGTCTGGGTCCACGACGAGGTGATGGTCGTGCGCGACGAGTCGGGCCGCCCGCTGCACGCGCAGGGCTTCATGCTCGACGTCACCGAGCGCAAGCACGCGCAGGAGGCGCTGGAGCGGAGCCACACCGAGGTCTCCGCGCTGCACGAGACGGCACTCCTCCTCATGGAGGAGCTCGACGTCGAGAAGCTCCTCGAGCGCGTCGCCGTGCGGGCCGGGGAGCTCGTCGGCACGGCCGACACGTACGTGTACCTCCGGGACGGGGAGGAGCTGAGAGTCGCGGTCGGGACGGGGACCTTCGCGGCCACCGTCGGGCAGAGGCTCCGCCGCGGCGAGGGCCTCGCCGGGCGGGTCTGGGAGACGGGCGAGCCCCTGACCGTCGACGACTACACGTCGTGGACCGGGCGGCACCCCCACTTCGAGAGCCTGCCCTTCCACGGCGTGACGGGCGTTCCCCTCCGCTCGCGGAAGGACGTCGTCGGAGTCCTCGGCGTCGCGCGCCTCGACGAGGGCGGCTCCTTCGACGAGAAGGACGTCGCGCTCCTCGCGCGCTTCGCGCACCTCGCCTCGCTCGCGCTCGAGAGCGCACGCCTCTACGCGGCCGCGAAGGAGGAGCTGCAGGAGCGCCGACGCGCCGAGGAGGCGCTCGGGGAGGCCGAGCTCCGCTACCGGACGCTGGTCGAGAACCTCCCGCTCGCGACCTACATCAGCCCCCTCGACTCGGCCGTCGGCAACCTCTACGTGAGCCCGCAGGTCGAGGACCTGCTCGGCTACCCGGCACAGGAGTGGGTCCGAGACCCGCAGCTCCTCCTCGAGGCGGTCCATCCCGACGACCTCGACCGCCTCCTCGCCGACGCCGAGCGCCTGCGCGCCACCGGCGAGGCGCTTCGCGCGGAGTACCGCTACCGCGCCGCCGACGGCCGCACCGTCTGGCTGCTCGACCAGACCGCCCTCGTCCGCGACGAGCGGGGGACGCCGCTCTGGGTGCAGGGCTTCCTCCTCGACATCACCGAGCGGAAGACGGCCGAGGAGTCGCGGGCGCGGCTGGCCGCGATCGTCGAGTCCTCGGACGACGCGATCATGAGCGCCTCGATCGACCTCCGGATCACGAGCTGGAACGCCGCCGCCGAGCGCATGTTCGGCTACGCCGCCGAGGAGGCGGTCGGCCGGCCGATCACGCTGCTCATGCCCCCCGACCGCGCGGAGAAGGCGCTCGGGCTCGTGCAGGACGTCATCGCCCAGAGGAAGGTCGTCCACGTGGAGACGGTCCGCGCCCGCGAGGACGGGCGCCCCGTCGACATCGCCTTCACGTACTCGCCGATCCTCGACCCGGCGGGGGAGGTCGTGGGCGTGTCCGCGATCGGGCAGGACATCACGAAGCGCAAGCGGGCCGAGGCCGCGATCCGCGAGAGCGAGGCGAAGTTCCGCTCGTTCGTCGAGACGACGGAGGAGTGGGTGTGGGCCGCCGGGCGGGACAACGTCCAGACGTACTCGAACCCCGCGGTCGAGCGCCTCCTCGGGTGGACGCCGGCCGAGCTCGAGGGGCGTGACTGGTGCGACTTCGTGCTCGAGGAGGACCGCGACGAGGTCGCGGCCGGGATCGAGGCCGCGACGAGGGAGAAGTCGGGCTGGTCGGGCCTGGTCATCCGCTGGCGTCACAAGGACGGCAGCGTCCGGTTCATGGAGAGCAACGCGACCCCCATCCTCGACGAGCGCGGCGAGCTCGCCGGCTGGCGGGGGACCGACCGGGACGTCACGCACCGGATCCAGGCGGAGGCCGAGCGCGAGCGGCTCCTGGCGGCGGAGCAGGAGGCGCGGGCGGCCGCGGAGGCCGCGCAGCGGGACCTGGCCGCGCAGAACGAGCGCCTGCGGGAGCTCGACCGGCTGAAGGACGAGTTCATCGCCCTCGTCTCGCACGAGCTCCGGACGCCGCTCACCTCCATCCGCGGCTACACCGAGCTCCTGCTCGACGGCGAGGGCGGCGCGCTGAGCGACGACCAGCGCCAGTTCCTCGGCGTCGTCGAGCGGAACGCGCACCGGCTCCTCCACCTCGTCGGCGACCTCCTCTTCCTCGCGCAGGTGGAGGCCGGGAAGCTCGTGCTCGACGTCGGCGCGCTCGACGTCGGGACGGTCGCCGCCGAGAGCGTCGAGGCGGCGCGCCCGCAGGCCGAGGGGAAGGGCATCGTCCTCACCCTCGCCACCGACCCCGTGCCCCCGATCGCCGGCGACAGGGCGCGCATCGCGCAGCTCCTGGACAACCTCGTCTCGAACGCGGTCAAGTTCACGCCGGCGGGCGGCCGCGTGGACGTCCGCGTCCGCACGCTCGGAGACCGCGCCGTGCTCGAGGTTCGCGACAGCGGCATCGGCATCCCCGCCGACGAGCGGAGCCACCTCTTCCAGCGCTTCTACCGCACCTCGAGGGCGACCCGGCAGGCGATCCAGGGAACCGGGCTCGGGCTCGCCATCTCGAAGGCGATCGCCGACGCCCACGAGGGCAGGATCACGGTCGAGAGCGAGGAGGACGTCGGCACGACGTTCCGCGTCGAGCTCCCCCTCCGGGAGCAAGCCGAGCTTCCCGTGCGGACCTCGGTCGCGCTCTGACGAGCCGAGGGGCGCTCAGGCGGCGCCCGGGCGGTAGCGGTAGCCGAAGCCGCGCACCGTCTCGATCACCGAGCTCTCGGCGCCGGCCGCCTCGAGCTTGCGCCGGAGGTAGCCGACGTAGAGCTTCACCTGGTCGCGCGAGGAGGCGAAGGCGTCCCCCCAGACGAGCTCGAGGAGCTGGTCGTGGGCGAGGAGCTGGCCGGGATGGCGCACGAAGGCGGCCAGGAGCCGGAACTCGAGGGGCGTCAACTCGACCGGGCGGCCCTTCACGGTCACGCGCCGCTCGCCGAAGTCGACCGTGAGGAGGCCGTCGGCGTACGTCTCGTGCGCCTCCTCGCCGGGGCCCGCCCGGCGGAGCATCGCCTCGACGCGCGCCAGGAGCTCCTGGCGCCCGAACGGCTTCGTGATGTAGTCGTCGGCCCCGGCCTTGAGCCCGCGCACCTTCTCCAGCTCCGCCGCGCGGGCCGTGAGCATCGCCACGGGGACGTCCGAGAGGTCGCGGATGCGCTCGAGGGTCTGCCAGCCGTCGAGCTCCGGCATGGAGACGTCGAGGAGGACGACGTCCGGCGGCGAGGCGTAGAGGGCGCGCAGCGCCTGGCGGCCGTCGGCGGCCTCCCGGACCTCGTACCCCTGGCGCTCGAGCAGCTCGCGGACGAGGCCGCGGATGTCCGCGTCGTCGTCGACGACCAGCACGCGACCGCGCTTCATACAGCTTCCATACCAGATCCCCCCGACGCCCTCCCTCTCCGTGCCGATAGTCGAAGCGTGGCGAGAATCCTCATCTGGGAGCCGAATCCCGAGGTGCGAACCCTCCTCGGCCACGTCGTCAAGCGCCTGGGTCACGAGCCCGTCGAGGGCGACGAGGAGCCCGGCGGCGTCCTCCCGGGCGACATCGACGTGCTCGTCGTCGACCCGGCGCACCCGCGCGCGCTCTCGGCCGCGCAGGTGCTCCGCCTTCGCGACGGGGGCCTCCCGATCGTCTGCGCGAGCGTCTACCCGGCGACCCCGGACGCGGACGCGCTCAGGCCGGAGGCGTACCTCGTGAAGCCCTTCCCGCTCTCGGAGCTCGAGGACGCGCTCACCGGCGCCCTCGCGCGCCAGAGCCTCGCCGTCTAGCCGTCCCGGCGCATTAACGACCACGAGCTGCTCAGAGAAGCAGCTCGCAGTCGGCCGTCAGTCAGTCCCCCGCTTCTAGGAGAAGCGGCGACACGCTGACGATCATACTCCGCGTGACACGCCGTTACAAGACCGAGAGGTACTTCTCGAGCTCCCAGGGCGTCAGCTGGACGCGGTAGTCGTCCCACTCGGCGCGCTTGAGCCTGACGTACGTGTCGAAGACGTGGTCGCCGAGCGCCTTGCGGGCGAGCTCGGAGCCGGCGAGCTCGTCGATCGCCTCGCCGAGCGTCTCCGGCAGCGCGACGATGCCGCGCTCCTTCCGCTCCTCTGCACGGAGCTTGTAGAGGTTCGACTCCATCGGCGGCGGCAGCTCGTAGCCTCTCTCGATCCCCTCGAGGCCGGCGTGCAGGAGGGTGGCGAACGTGAGGTAGGGGTTGCAGGCGGGATCGGGGCAGCGGATCTCGGCCCGCGTCGCCTGCTCGTTGCCGGGCTTGTAGAGCGGGATGCGGATGAGCGCCGAGCGGTTCCGCCGCGACCAGGCGACGTAGACCGGCGCCTCGTAGCCGGGCACGAGCCGCTTGTACGAGTTCACCCACTGGGCGAAGACGGCCGCGATCTCGCGCGCGTGCCGGAGCTGGCCCGCGATGAACGCCTTCCCGACCTCGGAGAGGTGCCACTCGTCGTCGGCGTCGAAGAACGCGTTCTTGCCGTCGGCGAAGAGCGACTGGTGCGTGTGCATGCCCGAGCCGTTCTCGCCGAAGAGCGGCTTCGGCATGAAGGTCGCGTGGTGCCCGGCCTTCTTGGCGATCTCCTTGACGACGAGCCGGTACGTGATCGTGTGGTCGGCCATCTCGAGGGCCGGCGCGTAGCGCATGTCGATCTCGTGCTGCGAGGGGCCGACCTCGTGGTGGACGTACTCGATCGGGATCCCCATGGACTCGAGCGCGGCGATCGTCTCGTTGCGAAGCTCCCAGGCGGCGTCGAGCGCGGTCATGGCGAAGTAGCCGCCCTCGTCGAGGGTCTCGGTGCCGCGGTCGTCCTCGAAGAGGAAGTACTCGAGCTCCGGGCCGACGTTGAAGGTGTCGAAGCCGAGGCTCCGCATGCGCTCGAGCGCGAGGCGCAGGACGTGGCGCGAGTCGCCCTCGTAGGGGGCGCCGTCCGGCGTCACGACGTCGCAGATCATGCGCGCGACCTTGATGCCGCCGTTCGGCATGAGCTGGAACGTCGTCGGGTCCGGGATGGCGACCATGTCCGACTCCTCGATCGCGTTGAACCCCGTGATCGAGGAGCCGTCGAAGCCCATGCCGTCGTCGAGGGCGCCCTCGAGCTCCGCCGGGGTGATCGAGAAGCTCTTCAGGTGCCCCTCGATGTCCGTGAACCAGAGGTGGATGAACTTCACGCCCTGCTCGTTCACCTCGCGGAGCACCCGCAGCCGCTCGGCCTGCTCGCTCCTTGCCCGGCCTCTCTCCTCGACGTGGGCCATGACCGCCTCCTTAAACGCAAAGAGCCCCGGGCGGACGTTCCGCCCGAGGCCTCGTCGCCTCGTGAACGGTCGCAGTGTACACGAGCGTCGGGCCGGCGCGGCAGTCCGCGCCGTGGACGCGCTCGAGCAGGCGGAGGTCGAGGCGATTCGCGACCCTCGGGCCGGGCGGCGCCCACGGGGTGGCCGCCCGGGGCGGAGGCCGCCGGGGCTGGAGTCCGTCCACGGACCGCGCTATCGTGCGAGCACGCGGGCGCCGACGGCGGCGGTCGCGAGCAGGCGACGGAGCCTCAGAGGTCCTCGGACCGCTGGGGCTTTTTTCGTGGACCGAGAGGAGGCGCGATGCAGGAGCTGGAGACGAGGGCGTACCTCGCGAACGGGGCGCAGCCGGCGCCCGACGAGGCAGTGGCCTGGGCGTTCGAGCAGAAGGCGCAGATGGTCGACCTGAAGTTCTGCGACCTCTTCGGGAGCTGGCAGCACATGACGCTTCCCGTGAGCGCCTTCGGGCCCTCCGCGTTCACGGAGGGGCTCGGCTTCGACGGCTCCTCCATCCGCGGCTGGCAGGGCATCGCCGAGAGCGACCTGCTGCTCGTGCCCGACCCCGCGAGCGCCGTGCTCGACCCGTTCACCGAGGTTCCGACGCTCTCGCTCGTCTGCGAGGTCGCCGACCCGACGACCGGCGAGCCGTACCGGCGCGACCCGCGCCGCATCGCCCGGCGGGCGGAGGAGCACCTGCGCGAGACGGGGATCGCCGACGCGGCGAACTTCGGGCCGGAGTGCGAGTTCTTCGTCTTCGACGAGGTCTCCTACGAGCTCGCGCCCAACCGCGCCGCCTACGCCGTCGACTCGGCCGAGGGCCACTGGAACGCGGCCGTCCCCGGGCTCGGCTACACGGTGCGCGAGAAGGGCGGCTACTTCCCGCCCGCGCCGCACGACACCCTGCACGACCTGCGGACGGAGATCGTGCTCACCCTCGAGCGGCTCGGGATCCCTTGCGAGTTCCACCACCACGAGGTCGCGTCGGCGGGCCAGTGCGAGGTCGACCTGCGCTACGCGACCCTCACTCGCATGGGCGACCAGGTCATGACCTACAAGTACGTCGTCCGCAACGTCGCGCGCGCGGCGGGCAAGAGCGCCACCTTCATGCCGAAGCCGATCTTCGGCGACAACGGCTCCGGGATGCACACGCACCAGTCGCTCTGGAAGGAGGGGACGCCCCTCTTCGCGGACAAGTCCGGCTACGCCGGACTCTCGCAGCTCGCGCGGGCCTACGTGGGCGGCCTCCTCATGCACGCGCCCGCCCTCCTCGCCTTCTGCGCGCCGACGACGAACTCCTACCGGCGGCTCGTCCCGGGCTACGAGGCGCCGGTCAACCTCGTCTACTCCAAGCGGAACCGCTCCGCGGCGATCCGCATCCCCATGTACTCCGACGCGGCGGCGGCGAAGCGGGTCGAGTTTCGCTGCCCGGACGCCACGGCGAACCCCTACCTCGCCTTCGCGGCCATGCTCATGGCGGGCCTCGACGGGATCGAGAAGGGCCTCGACCCCGGCGAGCCCGCCGACTTCGACCTCTTCGAGGAGGCCCGCGGGGGCATCGCCCAGGTCCCGGGCTCGCTCGCGGAGGCGCTCGACGCCCTCGAGCGGGACTGCGAGTTCCTCCTCCGCGGGGGCGTCTTCAGCGAGGAGCTCGTCTCCACGTGGATCGCGTACAAGCGGGAGACGGAGGTCGACGTCGTCGCGCTGCGGCCGCACCCGGCCGAGTTCGCCCTCTACTACGACGCCTGAGGGATCGCGCGGGGGCGGGCTCCCGGCCCGCCCCCGGGCCCTCGCTAGGCGAAGGCCGCGAGGTACGGCTGCCAGCCGTCGGGGATGCGCGGCGCGGCGAGGGTGACGAAGAGCGTCGGCGTCGGCGGCGAGGGCTTCACGAGCATGCGCATCTGCACCTCCTCGGGGAGGCGGTTCCCCTTGCGCAGGTTGCAGGGCGCGCAGGAGGTGACGACGTTCTCCCAGACGGAGTCCCCGCCCCGCGAGCGCGGCACGACGTGGTCGAGCGTCAGGCGCCCGTTCGACCCGCAGTACGCGCACCGGTAGCCGTCGCGGGCGAAGAGCGCCTTGCGCGAGATCTTGCGCTTCACCGCACGCGGCACGCGGACGAAGCTGAGGAGACGGATCACGTGGGGCCAGGGAAACGTCGTCGAGGCCGAGCGGAGGGGCTGCCGCAGCTCCTCGAGGACCTCCGCCTTCCCCTTGAACACGAGCACGTGCGCGCGCCTGACCGAGCACACGTTCAGTGGCTCGTAGCTCGCGTTCAGCACGAGAACCTGCTGCACCGCCGCAAATCGTAGACGAGCCGGAGGGCTCTACCGGCGGGGAAGCACGAGCTCCAGCAGGTCCTCGCCGGCGGGCACGAACCCGCGCCCGCGGTAGAAGGCGCGAGCTCGCCGGTCTCCCGCGGCCACGACCACCTGGAGGGTGGAGGCGCCTCCGGCGATGGCGAAGCCCTCGGCGAACTCGAGCAGCTGCGTGCCGACGCCCTCGCCCTCGTGCTCGGGGCTCACGAAGAGCTGGTCGACGCGGAGCGCCTCGGCGGAGCGCTCGACGGCGACGTAGCCCGCCGGCGTCCCCTCGAGCTCCGCGACGAACACCGTCTCGCGCTCGAGCACCCCCAGCGTGCGCTCGTCGGCGCCGCGGTCGAGCGTGGCCAGCCCGAAGAGGAGCGGCTCGTCGGTCGGCCGCGCAGGCCGGATCTCCGCCTTCCTGTACGTCATCGCCTCACCTCCTCAGGACTGGGCCATGGCCCGGTCGACCGCCTCCTGCTCCTCGGGCGAGAGCGCCACGGGCGTCCGGCCGCGGTCGAGCTGCTTCACGTAGATCCGCGCGTAGTCCCGGCCCTGGATCGCGCTCATGACGACGCCCGAGCGCGCGGCGTCGAGGAACGCGAGCGAGGCCGACTGGTGCCCGCCCGCGTCCTCGTAGGCGTCGTACCGGACGAGCGCGATGTGCGAGAGCGTGCCGTCCACCCGCTTGTCGATCCGCGCGAGCCCGGCCGCCACCTCGTCCACGGCCCGGTGCAGGTCGTCGATCCGCGTCTGGAGCGAGACCGCGAAGTTGACGAGGTCGTCCTTGCCCGAGCCGAGCAGGACCTTCTGCGCCCGCCGCACGGCGCGGAGCTTCAGGTAGAAGGCGAGCGAGAGGAGGAGCGCGAGGGCGGCCGCAGCCGCGGCGCCGATGGCGATCCAGGGTGCGGCGTCGGAGAGGTCCGACATGGCGCCCTAGCCTAGCGCCGCTCCCCGGCCCGGGCGCGGCTCACCCCAGGGTGAAGATCACCGGGTACTGGGCGGTGTTGTTCCCGGTGTTCCGCTCGCCCGCGACGGGCTCGACGGTCACCCTCAGGGTCGACCGCGTGGAGAACGAGATGTCGGGGAAGTCGCGGAAGGTCACGGTCTCCGTCTCGCCCGGGTCGATGAGGTCGATGAACTGGCGCTTGCGGATGACCGGGTCCTGCTGGACGACGAGGGTGACCTCGACCTGGGTCTCCTGGAAGTCGCCCGAGTTCTCGACGACGACCTGGAAGGAGAGGTCGTCGGTGGCGCGCACGGTGTTGTCCTCGCCCGGCGCGAGGTCCTGGCCTTCCGGCTGCCAGCGCACCGCCTGGATCCCGTTTCCGTGCAGCCCGCCGGTCTGGGGGCCCTGGGTCAGCCGCTGCACCACCTGCGCCCAGAGCGTCGGGCTCCCGAGCTCCTCGTTCTGGACGAAGGTCGATTCGGGCACGGAGACGTCCGTCACGCCCTGCTGCTGGAGCACCTGCTGCGTCCCCGCCCTGAAGCCGTCCGCGTAGACGACGTCGCTCGCCACGAGCCGCTGCGCCTGCGTCGCGAGCCCGGCGCCCGACTCCTCGGCGTCGCTCGTCTGGGCTACCTGCGTGAACGCGCGCGCGAGGCCGTCGAGGCCGTTCACCCGGAACTGCATCGCCTCGACGAATGCCTCCTGCTGCTCCAGGAGCGGCCCGGGCGGCCGGAGCTCCTGGGCCGAGCGGAGGAGCTGCTCCTGCTGCCCGCGCAGGCCCTCGATGTCCCCTCGCAGCCGCTCGAGCTGGATCCCGGGCGTCGTCAGGCTCCCGTTCAGCTCGCGCCCGAGGGTCTGCGAGGCGGCCGCGATCTCCCCGACGTCCTCGACGTAGCCCTCGTACTCGCTCTGCTTCTGGTCGCCGCGGCAATTGTCGATGACGAGGATGAGGATGACGGCCAGGACGATCGCGCCGGCGATGAGGACGCCGCGGCGGTAGAGCGTCGACCCGCCGGGCGGCGCGGGCGGGCGCGGGGGCAGGCGGCGACGGCGGCGGCCGCCCTCCTTCCTCGTCGTCGCCTCGGCCGTCGGCGACTCGTCGAAGAAGTCGAACTCGATGTCCTGGTGAGGCTCTGTTTTCTCGCTGTCGAACACGCGGCGGGGGTCGAGGAAGTCGCCGAGTCTACCACCCTAAGCGGACTTTGCAGGACTTTCCCGGGCGAGCGCCAAGTGCCCGCACGGATGGACTCGGCGGCGGCGCTCAGCGAGCAGACCCTCGTGCTCGGCAGGTACCGGCCCCTGCGGCCGCTCGGCACCGGGGGGACGGGCTCCGTGTGGCTCGCCCGGGACGAGCACGCGGGTCGCGAGGTCGCCCTCAAGATCGTCCCGCGGGAAGGAAAGGCCGGGCTGCGGGCGGAGCGGGAGGTCGAGGCGGCGACGAGGCTCCGCCACCCGCGCTGCCTGCGCGCGCTCGCCCTCGCGCGCGACGAGCGCCACGTCTACGTCGCCTACCCCTACGTCGCCGGGGGGACGCTCCGCGAGGAGCTGCGGGGCGCCGGGCTCGACGACCGGCGCGCGGTCGAGGCGGCGGTCCAGGTCCTCGAGGCGCTCGCCCACGCTCACGGGAAGGGCGTCGTCCATCGCGACGTCAAGCCGGCGAACGTCATGCTCGAGGCGGGCGACGAGGTCTCCGTGCGCCTGCTCGACTTCGGGCTCGCGCAGATCGACGAGGCCGAGACGCTCACCGCCGTCGGCGACGTCCCCGGCACGCTCGCCTACATCGCGCCCGAGCGGCTCGTGGGCGAGGAGGCGACGGGCGCCGCCGACGTCTGGGGCGTGGGCGTCCTCCTCTGGGAGGCGCTCGCCGGCCGGCACCCCTTCTGGGCGGTCTCCCCGCTCGAAACGGCGCGCCGCGTCGAGGCGGGCGCCCAGCCGCTCGTCGAGCTGCGGCCCGACCTCCCCCGCGAGCTCTGCCGCGCCGTCGACCGGATGCTCGCCCTCGAGCCGCGCAAGCGGCCCTCGGCGAAGCAGGCCGTCCACCTGCTCCGCTCCGCCGAGGAGAGCCGCGGCCGGCGCGAGCGGGCGACCACCTCGGCCACGGTGCTCCGCGAGCGAGCCCCGCACGCCGCCGCCGCGGCCGCCTTCGCAGCGGGGACGACGCTCCTCCTGCCCTTCTTCCCCGGCGGCTGGCCGCTCCTGCTCGGTGCAGTCGCCGCCTTCCTCGCGCTCCTGAGCCCACGGGCCGGCCTCCTGGCGGCGCTCGCCGTGCCGGTGCTCCCGCTCGGGAACGCGTCGCTCGGGCTCGCCCTCGCGTACCTCCCGCTCGCGCTCGTCTGGCTCGCGCTCTTCGCCCGCGACGCCCGCTCGGGCCTGCTCTTCGTCGCGGGCCCGCTCCTCGGACCCCTCCACCTCCTGCCGCTCGCCGCCGTCGTCGCCCTCGGCGCGCGGGGAGCGCTCCGCCGCGCGGCAACGGCGGCCGCCGCCGGCCTGGCCGCGGTCGCGGCGGCAGCGGCGGCCGAGGCAGCGCTCCCG
>DASTQA010000016.1:0-2536 GCA_035762005.1 Gaiellaceae bacterium | reverse complement strand
GCTGGCGGCGCGCCGGAGCTCCGCAGGCGCTGCCGCTGAGCAGGACGGCGGCGTGCTCGGGCTGGACGCCACCGGCCCCGACGGGGGCCTCGAGGGCACGGCGGCGCTCCCGGCGGGCGGGGACGAGGGCTCGGCCGCGAGCGGCCTCCTGCCCATCGCGATCCTCCTGCTCGGAGCCGGCCTCATCGCCGTCGGCCTCGCACTCGGCGCGGGACGCCTCGCCGCCCTGCGCGGGCCGAGACGGCCTCCCGGCACGTCCTAGAGGCGAGGGCTCAAGCCCGCGCGCCCGCGACCTCGGCGGCCAGACGGGCGACCTCGGTCGGGTTCGTCCCGACCCGGACGCCGTGCGCCTCGAGCGCCTCCTTCTTCGCGCGCGCGGTGCCGGCTGTCCCCGAGATGATCGCGCCGGCGTGGCCCATCGTCTTGCCCGGCGGGGCCGTGAACCCGGCGATGTAGGCGACGACCGGCTTCGTCATCTCGGCCTCGATGAAGGCCGCCGCCTTCTCCTCCTCGGCGCCCCCGATCTCGCCGACCATGACGACGAGCTCGGTCTCCGGGTCGTCCTCGAAGCGGGCGAGGACGTCGACGAACGACGACCCGACGACGGGGTCCCCCCCGATACCCACGATAGAGCTCTGGCCGATGCCGAGCTGTGTCAGCTCGTGCCCGATCTGGTACGTGAGCGTGCCGGAGCGGGAGACGAGGCCGACGACGCCCTCGCTGAAGATCTCGGCGGGGATGATGCCGACGTTGGCCTTCCCGGGCGAGAGGACGCCCGGGCAGTTGGGGCCGACGAGCGTGATGCCTCGCGGGCGCACGTGGTTGTAGACGCGCAGCATGTCGTGGGCCGGGATGCCCTCCGTGATGCAGACGACCGTCTCGATGCCGGCGTCCACCGCCTCGTAGATCGCGTCGGCCGCGAAGCGGGCGGGGACGAAGACCATCGCCGCGTTCGGGCTCGTCTCGGCGGCGGCGGCGCGAACCGAGTCGAAGACAGGGATGCCCTCGACCTCCTCGCCGCCCTTCCCCGGCGTGACCCCCGCGACGACGTTCGTCCCGTACGCCTTGTTGCGCGCCGCGTGGAACGAGCCCTCCCGGCCGGTGATGCCCTGGACGACGAGGCGGGTCTCGCGATCGACGACGATCGCCACTAGCGGCTCTTCCTCCCCCGGAGCGCGATGCGGTCGAGCGTGATCGAGTCGCCGTCGATGCGGTCGGCGAGGAGCGCGCGCACGCGCTCGGCATCGGCGCCCGAGCAGCCGGAGCGCTCGAGCCAGGCTCCGAGACCGGCGGGCTTGTCGAGGCGCCGGACCTCCTCGACGGTCAGGCCCGCGCCCGCGAAGAGCGCGCGCCACTCGGCCTCGGTGTAGTTGCGCACGTGCGAGGGATCGCGGACGCGCTCTGCCTCCTCGGCCTCCTCCCCCATGAAGAGGTTGTCGACGACGAGCACGCGGTCGCCGGCGACCCGCGCCATCTCGGCCACGCCCGCCGCGACGTCGGCGAAGTGGTGGGCCGCGACCCGGCAGGCGACGACGTCGAAGCTCCCGCCCGCGAAGGGAAGCTCCTCGGCCGGGGCGAGGACGTCGGCCTGCATGCCCGGGGCGGGGTCGGCCGTGACGACCTCGAGGCCCGCCTCCTGCAGCCGCCGCGCCACGTGCCCGCCGCCGGAGCCGACGTCGAGCGCCGTCCGCGCCCCGGCCGCCCACTCGACGAGGAGGTCGAGGTCCGCGCCCTCGCGGTGCGCCTCGCTCTCGCGGTAGGCCTGCGCCCGCTCGTCCCAGAGCGACTGGCTCACCGGGAGAGCTCCACGACGCGGCGCGCGGCCGAGAGCATCGTCTCCTCGACGTGGAGGTTCCCCGGCGCCGCCTCGGTCAGCATCCTGCGCCCCTCGGCCGCGTTCGTGCCGTCGAGGCGGACGACGATCGGATGCGCGATCGCCATCCCTGCGAGCGCCGTGAGGATGCCGCGCGCGACCTCGTCGCAGCGCGTGATCCCACCGAAGATGTTGAAGAGGATGGCCTTCACCCGCCCGTCGGAGGTGATGACCTCGAGCGCGTCGACGACGCCCTGCGCGTCCCCGCCCCCGCCGAGGTCGCAGAAGTTCGCAGGCCGGCCGCCCACCTGGTCGATGACGTCGAGGGTGGACATGACGAGCCCGGCGCCGTTGCCGAGGATCCCGACCTCGCCGTCGAGCTTGACGTACGTGACCCCCTTCTCGCCGGCCAGCCGCTCCTGCGGGTCGGCCGCCTCGACGTCCCGCATCTCGCCGACGTCCGGATGCCGGAAGAGGGCGTTGTCGTCGACCGTGAACTTCGAGTCGAGCGCCTTCACCTCGCCCGCCGGCGTGACGATGAGCGGGTTGATCTCGCAGAGCATCGCGTCGTAGGCGACGAAGGCCTCGTAGAGCTTCCCGATCACGGCAGCCACCTGCTTCTGCTCCGCGGGATCGTCGATGCCCGCCGTGAAGCAGAGCCAGCGGGCCTGCCAGGGCTGGAAGCCGACGAGCGGGTCGACGTGCAGCCGGGCGAGCGCCTCC
>DASTQA010000015.1:0-65400 GCA_035762005.1 Gaiellaceae bacterium | reverse complement strand
TCCGAGCCCACGATGGGGCTCTTCGCGCACGACACGCGCTTCCTCTCGCGCTGGGAGCTGACGATCAACAGCGCGCGGCCGCTCGTCCTCTCGTCCCGGAAGGTCGAGTACTACTCGGCCGCGTTCTTCCTGCGGAACCCCGTCGCCGGCGGTCTCAGCCACGACGAGCTCTCGATCGGCCGCGAGCGCTTCGTCGGCGACGCGATGCAGGAGCACATCGTCGTCCAGAACCACTCGCGCAGGACCCTCGAGTTCGAGCTCGCGCTCGAGCTCGGGACCGACTTCGCGGACATCTTCGCGGTGAAGGAGTACGACTTCGCGCTCGGCGACCCCGAGCACGCCCGCCCGTTGCCGGAGACCGTCCCGCCGACCTTCGAGCCCGACGACAACCAGTTCGTCCTCGCGCAGGACGAGCCGGGCTTCCACGGGCTGACGCAGGTCGTCCTCTCCGAGCGGGGCCGCAGAGAGGGCTCCTGCGTGCGGTACCGGATCCGGCTCGCGCCGCGGGCGAGCTGGCGGCTGCGCGCCGACGTGATCCCCGCGCTCGACGGCGTCCGTACCGCCGTCGCCATCGCGGAGCGCCGCTTCGGCGACGAGCTCGCCCGCGTGCGCGCGTCGCTGGCCGCGTGGCGTCTGCGCGTCCCGCAGCTCCGCGCCTCGTGGGACGAGCTCGGGCACACGTTCAGGCAGTCCGTCGCCGACCTCTCCTCGCTCCGCATGAGCGAGCACCCGCGCCTGCACGGCCAGCTCCCGGCCGCGGGCATGCCGTGGTTCATGACCGTGTTCGGCCGCGACACGATCCTCACGTGCCTCCAGACCCTCGTCTTCGGGCCCGAGCTCGCCCAGACGGCCCTCGCCGTGCTCGCCGAGCTCCAGGCGCGCGAGGACGACCCCGAGATCGACGCCGAGCCGGGGAAGATCGTCCACGAGGTCCGGCAGGGCAAGGGCGCGGAAGCGTGGTTCCCGCGCTACTACGGCACGGTCGACGCGACGCCGCTCTACCTCGTCCTCCTCTCGGAGGTCTGGCGCTGGACCGACGACGCCGCGCTCGTCCGCGACCTGCGCGAGCCGGCGCTGCGCGCGCTCGCCTGGATCGACCGCTACGGCGACCTCGACGGGGACGGGTTCGTCGAGTTCCTGCGGCGCTCGCCCCGCGGCCTGGCCAACCAGTCCTGGAAGGACTCGGGGGACTCGCAGCTCTTCCGGGACGGGAGCATGGCCGAGCCGCCGATCGCGCCCTGCGAGGTGCAGGGGTACGTCTACGACGCGAAGCTCCGCCTGGCGGAGATGGCCCGCGAGGTCTGGCGCGAGCGCGAGCTGGCCGAGCGGCTCGAGCGCGAGGCGGCCGACCTCCGCGCGCGCTTCGACGAGGCGTTCTGGTGCGAGGAGCAGGGCGGCTACTACGCGCTCGCGCTCGACCGCGAGAAGCGGCGCGTCGACTCGCTCACCTCGAACATGGGGCACCTGCTCTGGAGCGGCATCGTCCCCCCTGAGCGCGTCGACGCCGTCGTCGACCAGCTCATGGCCGAGGAGCTCTGGTCCGGCTGGGGCGTCCGCACGATGTCGACCGCCGACGCGGGCTTCAACCCGCTCGCCTACCACAACGGCACGGTGTGGCCGCACGACAACTCGCTCATCGCCTGGGGCCTCGCGCGCTACGGACGCTGGCCCGAGGCGCAGCGAATCGTCCGGCGGATGCTGAACGCGGCCTCGTACTTCGACCACCAGCTGCCGGAGGTCTTCGCGGGCTTCTCCCGGACGGAGACGCCGTTCCCGATCCCGTACCCGACGGCGGCGCGTCCGCAGGCGTGGGCCGCCGGGACGCCGGTCCTCCTCCTGCAGCTGCTCCTCGGCCTCGTCCCGGACCGGCGGCGGCACACGCTCGGGACCGTCGCCCCGGACGACGTCCCCGCCTGGGCGGGGGATCTCCGGCTCGCCGGCGTGCGCGCGTTCGACCAGGCCTGGGACGTTGCGCTTGCGAGCGGACGCGTTACGATCGAGCGCGTGTGAGAGTCGCGCTCCTGAGCCCGGTCTGGTTCCCCGTGCCCCCGGTCGGCTACGGCGGGATCGAGTGGGTCGTCTCCCTCGTGGCGGACGGCCTCGTGGACGCGGGCCACGACGTGACGCTCTTCGCGTCGGGCGACTCGGCCACGAAGGCGACGCTCGCGTCCGTCTACGACGAGGCGCCCTCGACGGACATCGGCCGCACGGGCCCCGAGCTCCGCCACGCGCTCGCGTGCTACGAGCGCGCGGACGAGTTCGACATCGTCAACGACCACTCGGGCCCGCTCGCCGCGGCGATCGGAGGCGCCGTCGAGACCCCGGTCGTCCACACCGTGCACGGCCCGCTGCTCGGCGAGGACGGCGCGCTCTACTCGACGCTCGCGCGCGTCGCCCCGCGCGTCGGCCTCATCTCGCTCTCCCTCAACCAGCGCAAGCCGCTGCCCGACCTGCCCTGGGTGGCGACCTGCCCCAACGCGCTCGACCTCGACGCCTACCCCGTGCACTCGGAGCGCGGCGAGTACCTGCTCTTCCTCGGCCGGATGAGCGCCGAGAAGGGGTGCCACCGCGCGGTCGAGGTCGCGCGGGAAGCCGGGCTCCCGCTGAAGATCGCGGGGAAGATGCGCGAGCCGGCGGAGATCGCCTACTTCGAGGAGCAGGTCGCGCCGCACCTCGGCGACGGCATCGAGTACCTCGGCGAGACGAGCCACGGCAAGAAGGTGGCGCTCCTGCAGAACGCGCGCGCGACCCTCTTCCCGATCGAGTGGGAGGAGCCCTTCGGCCTCGTGATGATCGAGTCGATGGCGTGCGGGACGCCTGTGATCGCCACGCGCTGGGGGGCGGTGCCCGAGGTGATCGAGCCGGGCCGGTCGGGCGTGATCGTCGGCGACTACCGGGAGATGGCGGGCGCGCTCTCCGAGTCCGACCGCCTCGATCCCCTCGAGTGCCGGCGCTTCGTCGAGGAGCGGTTCTCGGCCGAGCGGATGGTGCGCGACTACGAGGCCGCCTACGCGACGGCGCTCGACCGCGCGGTCGCGGTCGGCTAGCCCCTCGTCGCCGCCGGCGAGGCGGCGAGGGCCTGCTCGAGGTCGGCGACGAGGTCGCCCGCCGACTCGATCCCGACGGAGAGGCGCACGAGGTTCCCCGGCGTCGCGAAGGGCGCGTCGGCCGTCGAGGCATGGGTCATGCGCGCGGGCACCTCGATGAGGCTCTCGACGCCTCCGAGGCTCTCGGCGAGCGTCCACACCTTCGTCCGGCCGACGAGCGCGGCGGCCTCGTCCGGATCGGCGACGAGGAACGAGACCATGCCTCCGAAGTCGCGCATCTGCCGGGCGGCGATCTCGTGCCCCGGGTGCTCGGGCAGGCCCGGGTAGAGGACGCGGTCGACCGCGGGGTGCCCGGCGAGGAAGCCGGCGACGGCGTGCGCGTTCTCGCAGTGACGCTCCATGCGGACGGCGAGCGTCTTCAGGCCGCGGAGCACGAGCCAGGAGTCGAACGGCCCGGGAATCGCGCCGAGGGACTTCTGGAGGAAGCGGAGCCGGTCGGCGACCGTCGGGTCGTTCGTGGCGACGAAGCCGCCGACGACGTCCGAGTGCCCGCCCAGGTACTTCGTCGTCGAGTGGACGACGATGTCAGCGCCGAGCTCGAGGGGTCGCTGGAGGAACGGGGTCGCGAAGGTGTTGTCGACGACGACCATGGCCCCGACCGCGTGGGCGGCGTCGGCCGCCTTGCGGACGTCGACGAGGTTCAGGAGCGGGTTCGTCGGGGTCTCGAGCCAGAGGATGCGGGTCGTCTCGTCCAGGTGCTCCTCGAGGCCGGCGGCGATCTCGTCCGCGGAGAGGTAGGCGAAGCGGTAGCCCTTGGGCTCGTAGACCTGCGAGAACATCCGGTAGACGCCGCCGTAGACGTCGTTCACGGAGACGATTCGCTCCCCCGGGGAGACGAGGTGCATGATCGTCGTCGTCGCGCCCAGGCCGGAGGCGTAGGCGAGTCCGTGCTCCGCGCTCTCGAGCGAGGCCAGGCAGGTCTCGAGCGCGGTGCGCGTCGGGTTGCCCGAGCGCGAGTAGTCGTAGCCCTTGTTGACGCCGACTTCGTCCTGGACGTACGTCGAGGTCTGGTAGATCGGCGTGATCACCGCGCCCGTCGCCGGATCCGGCTCCTGGCCCTCGTGGATCGCCCGCGTCTCGAAGTCCACGCCTCCAGTGTATGCGCGGCCCTGCCCCTTCCACCGCTTGCCGAAGGCGCCCGGGCGCACGGCCGAGGCCGTCGGGCCTACGACGAGCGGCCGCGGGCGAGGTACTCGAGGAGGTCGGCGCGCGTGAGCACGCCCACGGGGCGACCGGAGCGGGCGACGACGACCGCCGGGTTGCCGGCGGAGAGGTCGGCGAAGACGGTGTCGACGGACTCGGCGATCTCGACGGCCGGGAGCGGCGGCTCCATCGCCCCGGCGACCTCCTCGCCGAGCGCGTCGGGGTTGCGGAAGACCCGGTCGAGGAGGCCGCGCTCGCGGATCGAGCCGACGACGTCGGCGAGCGAGTCGGCGCCGTCGTGGCGCACGACCGGCAGCTGCGAGATCGAGTACCGGCGCATGAGGTCGATCGCCTCGCCGACCTTCTGGTGGCTCTGGACGGTGACGAGCTCCGGCATCCCCGGCTCCTCCTGGCGCTTGAAGGCGAGCACCTCCTCGATCGTCGCCGCCGCGCCGCGCTCGAGGAACCCGTGCTCCAGGAGCCAGTTGTCGTCGTAGACCTTGGAGAGGTAGCCGCGCCCGGAGTCGGGGACGAGCGTCGCGATCGTCGCCTCGGGCCCGAAGCGCTTCGCCACCTCGAGCATGGCCCAGACGGCCGTGCCGCCGGAGCCGCCGACGAGCAGTCCCTCCTCGCGCGCGAGCCGCCGGGCCGTGCGGAACGAGTCGCGATCGGAGACGGTCACGTACTCGTCCACGAGCGACGGGTCGAACGTCGTCGGCCAGAAGTCCTCGCCGATGCCCTCGACGAGGTACGGGTGGACGTTGTCCGGGCCCGAGTAGATCGAGCCCTCCGGGTCGGCGCCGACGACGAGGATGTCCGGCTTCTTCTCGCGGAGGAACCGGGCCGTCCCCGTGATCGTGCCGCCGGTGCCGACGGAGAGGACGATCGCGTCGAGCTCGCCCCCCGTCTGCTCCCAGAGCTCGGGCCCCGTCGTCTCGTAGTGCGCCTGCGGGTTCGCGGGGTTCGAGTACTGGTCCGGCTTGTACGCGCCGGGGATCTCCTCCGTGAGCCGGTTCGAGACCGAGTAGTAGCTCTCGGGCGACTCCGGCGGCACGGCGGTCGGGCAGATCACCACCTCGGCGCCGTACGCCCGTAGGAGCGCGCGCTTCTCCTCCGCGATCTTGTCCGGCATGACGAAGACGCAGCGGTAGCCCTTGAGCGCGGCCACGATCGCGAGCCCGACGCCGGTGTTCCCGCTCGTCGGCTCGACGATCGTCCCGCCCGGCCCGAGCTTCCCCTCGCGCTCGGCCGCCTCGATCATGCGCAGGCCGATCCGGTCCTTGACGCTCCCGCCCGGGTTCAGGTAGTCGAGCTTCGCGAGGAGCGTCGGGCTCTCCGGCCCGCCGAGCCGCTGCAGGCGCACGAGGGGCGTGCCGCCGACGAGGTCGAGCACCGACGGGTAGTGGCGGGCCATCGCGCCCGTAGCGTATTCGGTGCCGGAGCGGGCGGTCCGGTCGCGCTCCTCGTTCCGGCGTAACCTCTGGGCCACGGTGGCCGAGATCGTCATCGTCGACGACGACCGCGGGATGCGCTCGCTCCTCCGCGCGCTGCTCGAGCGTCAGGGCCACGCCTGCCGCGAGGCCGCGGACGGTGACGCGGCGAGGAAGCTCCTCGACGAGCGCCCGGCCGAGCTCCTCCTCTGCGACGTCCGCCTCGGCCGGGAGTCGGGGCTCGACGTCGTCCGGGAGCTGGGCCGCTCGCACCCGGAGACCGCGGCGCTCATGGTGAGCGGCGTCGACGACGCCGTCGTCTGGGAGGAGGCGCTCGAGATCGGCTGCTACGGCTACCTGACGAAGCCGGTGCCCGAGAGCGCGCTCGCGATCGGCGTCGCGAACGCGCTCCGCCGCCGCCAGCTCGAGCGGAACGTCCTCACGTCCGCGTACGAGGAGACCGTCCGCCGGCTCGCCCTCGCGGCCGAGTACCGGGACGTCGAGACGGGCCGGCACGTCGAGCGGATGAGCTCCTACTGCGCCATCCTCGCCCGGCGGCTCGGCGTCGACGCCGCGCGCTGCGAGGAGATCAGGCTGGCCGCGCTCCTCCACGACGTGGGCAAGATCGGCATCCCGGACGCGATCCTGCGGACGCCGGCCGAGCTCAGCGCGGAGGAGTGGGAGCAGGTGCGCCGCCACCCCGAGCTCGGCCACCGGCTGCTCGCCGGCTCGGGCTCCCCGCTCCTCGAGCTCGCCGCGACGATCGCGCTCACGCACCACGAGCGCGTGAACGGGTCGGGCTACCCCCGCGGGCTCCGCGGGGACGAGATCCCGCTCGAGGGCCGGATCGCGGCGGTCGCCGACGTCTTCGACGCCCTCACGAGCGAGCGCGTCTACCAGGCGGCGCACCGCGCCGACGATGCCCGCGCGATGCTCGAGTCGGGCCGGGGGACGCTCTTCGACCCGGCCGTGCTCGATGCGTTCGACGCCGCCCGCGACGAGATCGAGGCCGTGCGCGCGAGCGTCGCTAGTGCCGGAAGTGGCGGCGGGACGTGAAGACCATCGTCGCGCCCGCCTCCTCGACCGCCGCGACGACCTCCTCGTCCCGCTTCGACCCGCCGGGCTGGACGACGGCCGCGGCCCCCGCCTCGAGCGCCAGGCGCGGCCCGTCCGCGAAGGGGAAGAAGGCGTCGGAGGCAAGGACGGCGCCGCCGACCTCGTGGCCGTGCTCCCGCGCCTTCTCGAGCGCGAGCCGCACGGCGTCGACCCGGCTCATCTGGCCCGCCCCGATCCCGAGCGTCTGCAGGTCCCTGGCGAGGACGATCGCGTTCGAGCTCACGTGCTTGACGACGCGCCAGGCGAAGAGCAGGTCCCCCCAGGCGCGCTCGTCCGGCGCCGCGCCGACGACGACCCGCATGCCCTCGCGGTCGTCCACCTCGGCGTCGGCGTCCTGGACGAGGAAGCCGCCGACGACGCGGCGGTAGTCGCGATCGCCGGGCGCCGCGCCGCGCCGCTCGCGGTCGCGGAGCACTCGCAGCGCCTCCCTGGCCCGCAGGGCGGCGAGCGCGTCCTGGTCGAAATCGGGCGCGATCAGGACCTCGACGAACTGCTCGGCGAGCCGTGCCGCGAGCGCCGGCGAGACCCGGCGGTTGAGCGCGACGACGCCTCCGTAGGCCGAGAGTGGGTCGGCCGCGAGCGCCTTCTCGTAGGCCTCCTCGATCGAGGCGGCGACGCCGCAGCCGCAGGGGTTCGCGTGCTTCACGATCACGCACGTCGGGAGAGCGAACTCGCGCGCGAGCGCCCGCCCCGCGTCGAGGTCGTTGAGGTTGTTGAAGGAGAGCGCCTTCCCGTTCAGCTGCTCGACCCGGGAGAGCAGGTGCCGGCGCGCGCCCGCCTCCGCGTAGTAGGCGGCCCGCTGGTGCGGGTTCTCGCCGTAGGGCAGCTCGACCTCCCGCTCGAGCGAGAGCAGGAGCCGTGCGGGAAAGGTCTCGACGTCGGCGAACCAGGAGGCGATGGAGGCCTCGTAGGCGGCCGTGTGCGCGAAGGCCTCGCCGGCGAGGCGCCGGCGGAGCGCGAGGTCGGCGCGGCCGTCCCGCAGGGCGACGAGGATCTCCTCGTAGCGGGCCGGATCGCAGACGGCGAGGACGTCGCGGAAGTTCTTCGCCGCGGCGCGAAGGAGCGCGGGCCCGCCGATGTCGATCATCTCGACCGCCTCCTCCTCGCGGACGTTCCTGCGGCCGGCGACGCGCTGGAAGGGGTACAAGTTGACGCACACGAGGTCGAAGGTGCGGATCCCCTGGTCCCGCAGCTCCTCGAGATCGGCCTCCCGGTTCCGCCGCGCGAGGATGCCCGCGTGGATCCGGGGGTGGAGCGTCTTCACCCGCCCCTCGAGGAGCTCGGGCACGTCGGTGATCTCCTCCACCGGGACGACGTCGATCCCGAGCTCCGCGACGTGGGCGGCGGTGCCGCCGCTCGCCACGATCTCCACGCCGAGGTCGGCGAGGCCGCGCGCGAAGCCGTCGAGCCCGGTCTTGTCGAACACGGAGATGAGCGCGCGCCCGACCTGCATCGGCCTACGAATGTAGAGATCCGGCCAGATAGCGGCGGACGGCCTCCGGAAGGAGGCGGTGCTCGACCACGTGGATCCGCTCCCTCAGGGTCTCCGCGGTGTCGCCGGGCTCGACCGCCACGTGCTCCTGGGCGATGACGGGACCCGTGTCGACGCCCTCGTCGACGAAGTGGACCGTCACGCCCGTTCCGGCCACGCCCGCCGCGATGGCGTCCTCGATCGGCGTCGTCCCCGGGAACGCGGGCAGGAGCGAGGGGTGGACGTTGATGGCCGTGAGGCGCGCGAGGAAGGGCGGCGTCAGCAGGTGCATGTACCCGGCACAGACGACGAGCTCGACGCCCCGCGCGACGAGCCAGCCGGCCATGGCGAGGTCGCGCTCCTCGCGCCCCCGGTAGTCGGCGAGGGCGAAGACGCGCGTCGGGATCCCGGCCGCTTCCGCCCGCGCGAGCGCTCCCGCGCCGGCGACGTTCGAGGCGACCGCGGCGATCGGGAGACCCGCGTCGACGAGCGCTTGCAGGTTCGAGCCGCGTCCCGAGACGAGGACGCCGATCACGCCTCGTCCGTCCAGGCGACGCCCTCGAGCCCCTCCTCCAGCCGCCCGATGACGGGGAACCCGGCCGCCGCCGCCTGGGCGGGCGGCACGACGGCGCAGAAGCCGACCCCGAGGTTGAAGACGCGGCGCTGTTCCTCCTCGGGGACGCCGCGCTCGTCGAGCCAGGCGTAGACCGCCGGTCGCCGCCAGCTTGCGGGGTCGAGGCGCGCGCCGAGGCCGGCCGGGAGCGCCCGGGGGAGGTTGCCCGGGAGCCCGCCGCCGGTGACGTGCGCGAGCGCACGGACGTCGCAGCGGTCACGCAGCCGCCCGACCTCGTCCCCGTAGAGCCGGGTCGGCGGGAGCAGGAGGTCGGGGTCGAACGTCTCCTCGCCGAGCAGGCTGCGGACGAGCGTGAACCCGTTCGCGTGGAGCCCCGACGAGGGCAGCCCGAGCACGACGTCCCCGGGCTCGCAGCGCGAGCCGTCGACGAGGTCGGCGCGACGGACGAGCCCGACCATCGTCCCGGCGAAGTCGAGCTCGCCCGCGCGGTAGATCCCGGGCAGCTCCGCCGTCTCCCCGCCGAGGATGGCGCACCCGAGCTCCCGGCAGACCGAGGCCGCCCCGGCGACGAGCCGCTCCACCTCGGCCAGCTCGAGCGACCCGGCGGCCGCGTAGTCGAGGAAGAAGAGCGGCTCGGCTCCCGTCGTGAGGAGGTCGTTGGCGCAGTGCGCGGCGAGGTCGACGCCCGCGTCGAAGAGGCGCCCGGCCCGGCGCGCGAGGATGATCTTCGTCCCGACGCCGTCGGTCGTCGCCGCGAGCAGGCGCTCGTCGTCGAGCGCGTAGAGCCCGGCGAAGCCGCCCAGGCCGCCCTCGACCCGGTCGGTGCGGGTGGACTCGACCGCCGCCCGGAGCCGCTCGACGACCGCCTCGGCCTTCGCGAGCGACACGCCGGCCCGGCCGTAGGAGCTCAGAGGAGGACCTCCGCGACGAGCTCCGGGCGCCCCTCGGGCCCCTCGGGGAGGAAGTGGACGAGCGTGTCGCCGACGACGACGTCGGAGTCCAGCCGGTCGACGCCGAGGATCTCGGCGAGCGCGACCGCCTTCTCCTCCGGGTCGTGGGCGCGCAGATGGAGCTCCCCGAGGCGCAGGTCCTCGTCGTTCGCGAGCAGGTCCTCGATCCACTCGCGGGGCGGGTGGAGCTCGAGCCGGTAGCCGGCCTCGGTGGCGACGAACGTCCGCTTGCCCGGGTGGTCCTGGATCTTGAGCCCGAGGTCGGCGGCCCGCTCGAGCGCCTCGGTGAAGCCCTCCTCGTCGAGGGCGACGCCGATGTGGTCGACCCGTGGGTGCTCCCAGTGGCCCGGCTGGAGGACGACGTTGACCGCGCCGCGGACGAGCTCGACGAGCCGCAGCCGGAACCCCATCCCGTCGAGCTCCTCCCAGGACGTCCCCGGCTCGAACCACTCCGAGGCCTCGCCCTTCCAGCCGTAGCGGCCGACGAGCTCGAACCCGAGCTTGCCGAGGTAGCGGGCCTCGAGCAGCCGGACCTTGCTCGTCACGAGGTGGTAGTGGAAGAGCCGCACCGGGCCGGGCCATCGTAACGGCCGCATCTTCCGGAACGGCCGGACGAGCGCGATAGCATGCCGCCGACCGCACGAGCCAAGGAGGACGCATGTCGAGCACGCCGCCGCCCCCGCCGCCTCCGGCGCAGAGCTACGAGCGCCCGTACTACCCCATGCCCGCCATGCCCGCTCCGACGGGCGAGCTCGTCGTCTTCCTCCTCGCCTGGCTGGTCGCGCTCGTCGTCACGCTGGCCGCCGACTCGGTCGACTGGCCCGCCTTCCTCACCGCGACTGTCGTCCTCGCCGCCGCCTACATCGTCTCCCGCGGCATCGCCAAGGCGGGGAAGGTCTACGAGAGCCGCTAGCCGGCCGAGGGCCGCCCCGGCCGAACGGCCGCTCGTCTCTTCGACCCGTTGTCCAGTCCGGGCGGCGCCGCCGGCCGCGTCGCCTCTTGCGGGCTGGCTTCCGGCGCCGTACCGTCTTGGCCACGGAGTCGAAATCGGTGACATGCTGACCGTTCGTGACCTTGGGGAGCTGCCCGGCGTCGAGCTGACCCTGGTCGCGGGCGCCGACGGGCTCGGCCACGAGGTGAGCTGGCTCCACGTTTCCGAGCTCGCCGACCCGACGCCCTTCCTCGAGGGCGGCGAGTTCCTGCTCACGACCGGACTGGGTGTGGGCGAGCTCGCGACGACGCAGCGGGCGTACGTCCGCCGTCTGGCGAGGCACGGTCTCGCCGGGCTCGGCTTCGGCACCGGGTTCGGCTTCGCTGCCGTGCCGCAGCCGCTCGTGGAGGAGGCGAACAAGCTGGCGTTCCCCGTGCTCGCCGTCTCCTACGAGGTTCCCTTCGTCGCCATCACGAAGGCGGCCTTCGCCCACCTCGCGAACGAGCAGCTCGAGCACCAGACCCGCGCCCTCGCCGTCCACGAGCGCCTGGCCGACGCCGTCATCAAGGGCCGCGGCCTCCACGCGCTCCTCGCGATCGTCTGCAACCACCTCGACTGCAGCCTCGCCCTCGTGGACGAGCACGGACGCGTCGTCAGCGAGCGCCACGGGCGGCGGCGGGCCTCGTTCGAGGGGGCTCTCGAGCTGCCCGTCGTCGCCGCCGGCGAGGCGGCGACCTTGCGCGCGGCCCGAGACGGGACGCCGTTGGGCGAGTACGACAAGCTCGTCCTCCACCACGGCCAGACCGCCCTCGCGTTCGAGCTGTCGCGGCGGCGGGCCGTGAGCGCGGCCGAGCTCCGGCTCGCCGGCGACCTGCTCGAGGACCTCGAGGACGAGCGGCTGGACGACCGCGAGGCCGGGCGTCGCATGGCCGCGTTCGGGCTCGAGCCCGCCGGGACCTACGCCGCCCTCCTGGCGGCGCCCCGCAACGGCGGCTCGGGCGAGCAGGTCCGCCGCGAGGTCGCGGAGGAGCTCGACCGCCGGCACGTGCGCTACCTCTCGACGACGCGGCGCGACCGCGCGGCCTTCCTCGTCGAGGCCGCCGACGAGGACGAGATCCTCGGGCTCGCGGAGGAGATCGTGCGCGCCCGCCGGCAGGCCCGCGTCGGGGTCGGTCGCCCCACCCACGGGCGCGCCCTCGGGCGCAGCCTGCTCGAGGCGCGGGCGGCGCTCGACGCGGCCCGCGGCGACGTCGCCTCCTACCGGGACCTCGGCTCCCTCGAGCTCCTGCTCAGCCTCCCGGACGCCGCGCTCGAGGCCTTCGTCGACCGGGTGCTCGGCGCCGCCGGGGCGAGCGAGCGGCTCATGGACTCCCTGACGGCGCTCCTCGACTCGGGCTGTCGCTGGAGCGACGCTGCCGAGCAGCTCGGCGTGCACCGGCACACGCTCCGCTACCGCATGGAGCGGCTGCGCGAGCAGACCGGGCGCCACCCGGACGAGCCGGACCAGCGGATGGAGCTCTGGCTCGCCGTGCGCGCGCGCCAGGCGCTCGCGGTCCGCGACGGCCGCCCCCGCTAGCCGGAGCGGTCGACGAGCGCCCGCAGCTCCGCGGCGAGCCGCCCGGCCGCCTCGGCGTCTCCCGCCTCCTCCGCCGCCCTGATCCGCTGGAGCAGCAGCCGCCCGCGCTCCCGCCGCGGGCCGAGGGCGAGCCGCTCCCGCCAGAGCGCCTCGAGCTCGGCGAGCGTGGAGGGCGCCGGGGGCGCCGCTTCCGCGGCCGGGCGCACGTCGTCTGCAGGTGCCGCGGTGTCACGTGGCTCGCGGGCGGCGAGGACCGCCGCCGCGCCGAGGAGGAGCGCGAGCGGAACCCACGCGGCGGCCTGCGTCGCGAGCGTGACCGCGCGGTCGTCCGCCGAGTACGCGAAGCCGAGGCCACCTCGCTCGCCGACCTCGCCCGCCGCCGCGATCCAGACCGCGAGGCCGAGGACGAGCACGGCGAGGGCCGCGTGGGCGCCGGCGAGGAGGACGAGGCCGGTGCGCGCCGCGCCGCGCACGGCGACGAGGCGGCCGCCGCCCTCGTCGGCGAGCGCGAGCAGGAGCGCGACCGCCGCTCCTGCGAAGACCGCCGTCGGGAGCGGGCGGAAGTCCCAGAGCGCGATGCCCGCCCGCTCGGCCGCCGACAGGCCCTCGAGGTCGAGGGCGAAGCGGGCGCGCAGCGACCAGGCCGTCTCGGCGCTCGCGGCGAGCCCGACGACGGCCCCTCCCGCGAGGAGCAGGTCGCCGCGTGCCCACCGTCCGCCCATGCCGAGAGGATCCCGCCTCGGCTTTGAGCCTGCAAATCGCTCCGTTAGACTCGTCGGGACGCGTGAGCGACAGCGGCATCACCCTCGAGGACGTCAGCAAGCGGTTCGACGCCGTCGAGGCCGTGCGCTCGGTCTCGCTCGAGATCCGCGAGGGCGAGTTCTTCTCGCTCCTCGGCCCGAGCGGCTGCGGCAAGACGACGACGCTGCGCATGATCGGCGGCTTCGAGCAGCCCGACGAGGGGCGGATCCTCCTGCGCGGGGTCGACGTGACCGTCGTGCCGCCGAACCGGCGCAACGTCAACATGGTCTTCCAGCACTACGCGCTCTTCCCGCACATGTCCATCGGGGACAACATCGCCTTCGGGATGCGCCTGAAGCGCGTGGACAAGGCGGAGCGGCGCGCGCGGATGTCCGAGATGCTCCGCATCGTCCGGCTCGAGGGCCTGGAGAAGCGCAAGCCGGCCCAGCTCTCCGGCGGCCAGCAGCAGCGGGTCGCGCTCGCCCGCGCGCTCGTGAACCGGCCCGCCGCGCTCCTGCTCGACGAGCCGCTCGGGGCGCTCGACGTCAAGCTTCGCAAGCAGATGCAGCTCGAGCTCAAGCGGATCCAGTCGGAGCTCGGGACGACGTTCGTCTACGTCACGCACGACCAGGAGGAGGCGCTGGCCATGTCCGACCGGATCGCCGTCATGAACGACGGCGTCGTCGAGCAGGTTGCGCCGCCGCGCGAGCTCTACGAGCGGCCGGTGACGGCGTTCTGCGCCGACTTCATCGGCTCGCTGAACGCGCTCGAGTTCCGCGTCGACGAGGTCGACGGCCGGCAGCTCGTCTCGTACGTCTCCTCCACCGAGCGCCTCGTCGTGGAGGCGGAGAACGGCCACCGCCGCGGGGACGAGCTGCGGCTCGCCGTCCGCCCGGAGCGGATCCGCATCGCGCCCTCCGGCCGCCCGGCCCCCGAGGAGGGCTCCCGGCTCGAGGGCGTCGTCGCCGAGGTCATCTACCTCGGCTCGCTGACGCAGTTCCACGTCGACACGAAGCTCGGGCGCGTCGTCAGCTACCGCATGAACGACGAGGTGAACCCCGGCGTCGAGTCCGGCCGCGACGTCGTCCTCACCTGGCCGCCGCACGGAAGCTCCGTGCTCGCCGAGCCGTACTCCTCGGGCTAGGCGTCCGCGCCCGCCGGGGGCGCGGCGAGCTCCGCGCCGAGGCGCCGCTCGACGACCCGCCGGCCGATCTCCGCGCCGACGAGGACGAGCACCGAGGCGGCCATGACGATGCACGCGACCGCGATCACCTGCGGCAGGAGCGTCGGGAAGCGGAGCTGCGAGAAGAGGTAGAGCGGGAACGTCGTCGTGTCGCCCGCGATGAACGAAGCGACGACGATCTCGTCGAAGGAGAGGACGAACGCGACGATGTACGCGGAGACGAGGGCAGGGAGGAGGAGCGGGAACGTGATCAGGCGGAAGGTCTGGAGCGCGCCCGCGCCGAGGTCGCGCGAGGCCTCCTCGAGGCGGACGTCCAGCCGCTCGAGGCGCGGCACGAGGATGAGGATCGTGTACGGGATCGAGAGCACGACGTGTCCCATGACGATGGTCGAGAAGCCGGGCCGCACGCTCACCTCGTTGAAGAAGACGAGGAGCCCGATGGCGAGGGCGATGTAGGGGACGACGAGCGGGCTCAGGAGGAGCGCCGAGGCGGCCGACTTGCCCACCACGCGCCGCCGCACGAGGACGATGGCCGCGAGGAGGCCGAGGACGGCGGCGGCGAGGCTGGAGACGGCCGCCACCTTCGCGCTCGTGACGACGGAGGCCCGCAGCTCCGCGTTGGCCGCGAAGTCCTCGTAGGCCTGGGTCGTGAAGCCGCGGAGGGGGAAGACGGGCAGGTTGTTGTCGTTGAACGAGAAGACGAGCAGCAGGATGAGCGGGGAATAGAGGAAGACGAGCAGGATCGCGAACCAGACGTTGAGCGTCCGCCTGCCGTTGCGCGAGACCGTGATGTCCATCGGCGTCGCCACTAGCCCGTCGCCACCCGGCGCACCGTGAGGAAGCGGGCGAAGATGCTCATGAGGACGGCGACGACGGCGAGCAGGAAGAACGAGAGCACCGAGCCGTTGAGCCAGTTGAGGCTCTGGCCGAACTGGTCCGCGATCGCGTTCCCGAACATCGTCCCGCCGACGCCGCCGACGAGGAGCGGCGTGAAGTACTCCCCGATCGTCGGGATGAAGACGAAGATGAACGCCGCGATCACGCCGGGCAGGGAGAGCGGCAGCGTCACCTTGCGGAACGCCTGCCAGCGGCTCGCGCCCAGGTCCGAGGCCGCCTCGAGCAGACGGCGGTCGAGGGACTCGAGCGTGGCGAAGATCGGCAGCGCCACGAAGGGCACGTAGACGTAGATCAGCGTCAGGATGACGGCGAACTGGCTGTAGATGAGCCAGGAGACCGGGTCGTCGTCGGCCCGCAGGCCGGTCCAGTAGAGGAACGAGTTGATGACGCCCTGGTCGCCGAGGATGACCTTCCAGGCGAGGATCCGGAGGAAGTAGCTGACGAGGAAGGGCGCGAGGATCAGGAGGAGGAGGACGTACTTCCGCTTCGAGGCGACGAGTGCGATGTAGTACGCGATCGGGTAGGCCGCGACGACGGCGACGACCGAGACGATCAGCGACATGCGGATGCTCTTCCAGAAGAGGTCGAGGAAGGGCGACCCGTCGAGGAAGTTCTTCCAGGCGTCGAGCGTGAACGCCTGCGTGCCCGGGAAGAAGGCGAAGACGTTGACGCTGTAGAGGAAGATGAGGACGACCGGGACGAGGAAGAAGATCCCGAGCCAGAGGACCGGCGGCGCGAGGAGCCCCGTCGTCACGAGGGCGGGCCTCGGCCGGCCCAGGAAGCCCTGAGCCGGCTTCGGCGCCGCGATCTTCGGGGCCTCGACGGCCATCCTGCCGTGTACCGCTAGGCGGCCTTCACCTCGTCCCAGCGCTGCGCGTAGCGGGCCCGGTCGGCGGTCGACACGGGGCGTGCGTAGTGGGCGTTCGGCTCCTGGCGCGCCTCGGGATTGTCCAGCTTGAAGACGTCGACGTAGTCCGCCGGCACCTTCGTGAGGTCGACGCTCGTGTTCGCGTGGCCGTACGCGTAGTTGTTGATGATCCACTCGGCGGACTCGACGCTCGACCAGGCGTCGACGAACTCGTGCGCGTGGCGGAAGTTCTCCGTGTCGGCCATGAGCACGAAGCCGCAGTTCCAGCCGAGACGGCCCTCCTTCGGCTCGCTGTAGACGACGTCGAGCCCGGCGTCCCTCGCGGCGACGTAGGAGCCCGCCCACGCGTAGGCGATCCAGATGTTCCCCGCGGCGATGTCAGCGTCGAGGTCCGTCTGGGAGGACCAGAAGTTCCGGCAGAGGTGCTTCTTCGAGATGAGGAATTCCCGCGCCTCGTCGAGCTCCTCGTCGCTCATCTTCCAGGGATCCGCGACGCCGTTGACGTAGCCCCAGATGACGAAGTTCTCGAGCGGGCTGTCCCACCAGGAGATCTTCCCCTCGTAGCGGTCGTCGTAGAAGAGCGCCCACGACTCCTCGCCGTCGGGCTCGACCTGGTCGGAGCGGTAGAGCGGGGAGGAGAAGCCCCAGTCGGCCGGGATGAAGTACTGCTGGCCGTCGAGCTGGCCGCCGGTCACGAGCGGCTCCTCCAGGTCGGGGAAGTTCGTCAGGAGCGACGTGTCCCACGGCTGGACGACGCCCATCTCCACCCAGTTGCCCGTGTAGTCGACGCACGGGTGGACGATGTCGGGCCGATAGCCGGCGCGCACCTTGCCGAGCGCCTGGTCGTCGGAGGTGAGGAAGGTGAACTTCGGCTTGCCGCGCTCGTCGACGTAGGACTTGAGGACGCCGTTCTTGCCGCCGTAGGCCGGGTACTCGTACCCCGCCCACTCGAAGACCTCGAGGTCGCCCGGCTCCTGCTCGATGGGGGGGCGCTCCTCGGCGGCTTCGGTCGTCCCGCCGCCTCCCGTCCCGGCGGGCTCGGGCGCATCCTCCGCACCGCACGCGGCCAGGATTCCGGAGCCGGCGGTCAGGGCGCCGAGCTTGAGGAAGTCACCTCGCCCGAGTCGACGCTCCAAGATCGGATCCTCGCGGTCGTGCTCGCTGCTCATCCTCTCCACCTCCTGGGTGCCGCACCGTCGGCCGACCCGTCGGGTCGGCTCGTTCACTCCTTGTGACCACGACGAAGGGCTCAAGGTTAGGACGCCGGAGAGTGCGGGGGAATGCCCGTTCTGGACAAGCCGGGGCGGCAAAACCAGACACGAGGGCCAAGGGACGCTCCCCTAGAGCCCCGGGCCGGTCACCGCGTCCGTCGGCCGTCGCCCTGCGAGGGCGTCGCGCACGGCGAGGACCGGCCGGCGGTAGACCTCTGCCTCGGCTTCGGGGCTGTACCAGGCCGCATGCGGCGTCACGACCAGCCGGGGCGCCTGCGGGGCCGGCGCGGCCCGTGTCGGCGGCTCGACCGCGAGTACGTCCAGGGCCGCGCCGCCGAGCTGCCCCGTCGTGAGCGCCCGCAGCACGGCGGCGGTGTCGACCAGCTGCTCCCGCGCCGTGTCGACCAGCACGGCCCCGCGCGGCATGCGGGCGATCTCCTCGGTCCCGATCAGCCCCTCGGTCTCGGGCGTGAGCGGCACGTGCAGCGTGACGGCCGCGCAGGCGGCCAGGAGCTCGGCGAGCGTGGCCGGCCGGGCGCCGGCGGCGGCGATCCTCTCGGCGGGCACGACCGGATCGGAGGCCCACACCTCGAAGCCGAGGGCGAGCGCCCGTGCCGCGACGGCGCGTCCGGTGCGGCCGAAGCCGACGACCCCGAGCCGCGTCCCGGAGAGGCGCCGGAGCGGGCCCGCCGCGTCCGAGTTCCAACCGCCCGCGCGGACGTCCCGGTCGAGCTCGACGACGCCGCGCAAGAGGGCGAGCAGGAGCGCGAGCGTGTGGTCCGCGACCTCCTCGACGCAGTAGTCGGGCACGTTGCAGACCCAGACGCCGCGACGCGACGCCTCCTCGAGGTCGATGTGGTCGAAGCCGACGCTGCACGTGGCGACGACGCGGAGCGAGGGCAAACGGTCGAGCTCGGCCGGCCCCACGCGCACCTCGGTGCCGACGAGCAGCCCGACGACGTCGTCCCCGGCCCAGACGGCCGGGTCCTCGACGGCCTCGACCGTCAGGCCGGGGAGCAGCGTCCGCACCTCGGCGAGCCGGTAGCCGCGGTCGCCGACGACGACGCGCTCGCTCATGCGGCGCCGACCCGGAGGACGAGCTCGCCCCGTCGCTCGCCGGCCTCGACCTCGAGCCGCCAGCAGCCGGGCGCGGGGAAGAGCACGCGGGTGCCCCATTCCCGCCCGGGCCGGGGCCAGGCGAGCCCGCCGCCGCGTAGCTGCGGCAGCACGGGAGAGGGGCCGAACTCGACGGCGAGGCGGCGCCCCTCGGCGTCCTCTCCGCGAAGCGAGAGCCCGCCTTCGACGGAGCCCTCGGCGCGCCAGAGCACCGTCACGGCCTCGCCCTCGACCGGCGGGTACGCGAGCCAGGCCGACCAGAGCCCCTCGCCGGCCGTGAGCTCGACCGTCTCCCCCGGCAGGTCGCGGACCGGCTCCTCCGAGCACGGCGCCGGCGGACCGGCGCGCCCGCCGGCCGCGAGCGCCAGCCCGGCGACGCCCGCGAGGAGCGCGAGCGGCCCCGCGGCGAGGAGCGCCGCGCGCCGCACGGCTAGGCGCCGGCCCGGCTGCGGTCGTCGGGCCGCGGCTCGCGGCGGCGACCGGGGGAAGCCGCCTGCTCCGGGGCCACCCCGTGCCTCCACCCGCTTTCGAGCGTAACGAGCGTCGGCGCGCAGAGGGCGGGCGCTTCGTGCCGAAGGCGTGCCGGAAGGAGCGCTGCTTGCGGACGGGTCACGGGGGAGGGGTACTATCACCGCCCCCCGACGCGGGCAACTCGCCACCGTGCACGAGAAGGAGATCGAGATCCGCTGGAACGACCTCGACCCGTACGGGCACGTCAACAACGCCGTCTACCTGACGTACCTCGAGGAGGTGCGGGACGAGTGGCTCGAGCGCGCCCTCGGCGCCGACGGCGACCTCTGGGGCTACGTCGTCGCCCGCGTGGCGATCGACTTCCGCCGCGAGCTGACGCTCGACGACGACCGGGTGATCGCGACGTGCGGCCTCGACTCCCTCGGGACGGCGAGCGTCCGCACGCGCGAGCGGATCCGGACGCGGGCCGGGGAGGCGGCCGCCGAGGCCGAGGCGGTCCTCGTCGCCCGCGACCGCGAGACGGGCCGCTCGCGCCCGCTCACGGCCGACGAGCGGGCCGCGCTCGAGCGTGCTTGAGCGGCTCTTCAGCCCGCTCGGCGTCGGCCCCGTCGAGCTGCCGAACCGGATCGTCTCGACCGCGCACCAGACGACGCTCGTCCACGACCACCTGCCGACGGACGACTTCGTCGCCTACCACGAGGCGCGGGCGCGGGGCGGCACGGGGCTCATCGTGCTCGAGGCCACGGCCGTGCACGCCTCGGGGCTCCTGACGCCGCACACACTCGCCGGCTTCCGCGAGGAGATCGTGCCCGCGCTCGCGCGGGTGAGCGGGGCCGTGCGCCGGCACGGGACGAGGCTCTTCGTCCAGCTCTTCCACGGCGGGCGCGAGCAGATCGCGGGCCCACCCCGCCCGCCCGCGCTCGCGCCCTCGGCCGTCCCGAGCCTGCGCTTCCACGTCGAGCCGCGCGCGCTCGCGGAGGACGAGATCCTCGCGATCGTGGCCGGCTACGCGCGCTCGGCCGCGCTTGCGGCCGAGGCCGGCCTCGACGGGGTGGAGGTCTCGGCGGCGCACGAGTACCTCGCGGCGCAGTTCTTCACGACGGAGCTCAACCGCCGTGACGACGCCTGGGCCGAGCCCGCCCGCTTCCTGATCACGGTGCTCGAGGCGGTGCGGGAGTCGGCGCCCGGGCTCGCCCTCGGCGTTCGCCTCTCCGCGGACTCCGAGGCGGCCCGTGCGGTCGTCCCGGCGGTCGCCGGACACGTCGACTACGTGAGCGTGGCGCTCGGGGGCTCCTCGACCTACCGCGGCTCGAGCGGGATCGTGCCGCCGCCGCCGATCCCGGAGAACGCCGTCGCCGCGCTGACGGCGCCGTTCCGCGTCGGCCCGCCGCTCGTCGCCACCTCGCGCGTCGTCGATCCGGTCGAGGCGGACAGGCTGATCGGCGAGGGCCGCTGCGAGGCCGCGGGGATGACGCGCGCGCTGATCACGGACCCGGACCTCCCGCGCAAGGCCCGCGAGGGCGCCCTCGACCAGATCCTCCGCTGCATCGGCTGCAACGCGTGCATCGCCCGCTACCACGCGGGCCTGCCGATCGCCTGCGCGCAGAATCCTCGCACCGGGCGGGAGCGGACGATGGCGCCGCCGGCGCGCGCCGGGGAGAGGCGGCGGCTCGTCGTCGTCGGAGGCGGGCCCGCGGGGCTCGCCGCCGCCGCCGCGGCCGGAGCCGCCGGGCACGCGGTCGTCCTCCTCGAGCGCGAGGCCCGCCTCGGCGGCCAGCTCGCGCTCGCGGGCGCGGCGCCCGCGCACGCCGAGACGGCACGCTCGCTCGCCCGCAACTACGAGCGGCTCCTCGACGCCGGCGGCGTCGAGGTGCGCCTGGGCGCCGAGGCCGGCCCGGAGGAGGTGACAGCGGTCGAGCCGGACGCCGTCGTCGTCGCGACCGGGGCGCGGCCATACGAGCCCGGGCTCGAGCTCGCCGACGTCGAGGTCGTGCAGGCGTGGGAGGTGCTCGCGGGCCCGCGCCCGCGAGGGCGCCGGGTCGTCGTCGCGGACTGGGGCGGGGACGCAGCCGGGCTCGCGTGCGCCGAGCTGCTCGACGCCGCCGGGAACGAGGTGACCCTCGCCGTGGGCTCGGCCGCGCTCGGCGAGACGCTGCACCAGTATCAGCGCAACGTCTACGCGGCCCGCCTCTACCGGGCGGGCGTCCGCGTCGAGCACCACCTCGAGCTCGTGGCCGCCGGACGCGGCCGCGTGCGCTTCGGGAACCTCTTCGCGCCGGAGCTCGAGTCGGAGCTCGCCGCCGACCTCCTCGTGCTCGCCCTCGGGCGCGTCCCGGAGCGGAGGCTCGCCGAGGGTCTCGCCGGTCGCGGCCTCCACGTCACCGAGGTCGGCGACTGCCTCGGCCCGCGCGGGCTCGAGGAGGCGATCCTCGAGGGGACGCTCGCGGGGCGCGAGGCCGTTCAGCGAGCGGGCGTGCGCTCGCCCAGCCGGTAGAGCTCCGGCCGGCGGTCGCCGAGGACGTCGTTCCGCTCGTTCCAGGCCTTCTCCCGTGCCCGGGAAAGGTCGCAGTCGGCGACGACGAGGCCCGGGCCGAAGCCCTCGGGCGGGCCGGCGAGCACCCAGCCCCACTCGTCGCAGACGACGCTCGCGCCGACCCATTCGACGCCCCGCTCGGGCCCGCAGCGGTCGCAGACGGCGAGGAAGACGTGGCTCAGGTGGGCCGTGGCCATGGCGAGGGTGATCTCCATCGGCCGCTCGCCCTGCGGGCGCGGGAAGCGCGGGAAGTTCGTCGGCAGCGCGATCACGTCGGCGCCCGCGAGAGCGAGCCCGCGCGCCACCTCCGGGACGTTGAGGTCGTAGCAGACGCCGACGCCGATCCGCCCGACGCCCGTCTCGACGACCGGCGCCGGCTCCGAGCCGGGCTCGAACACGAGCTGCTCGCGGTCCCAGAGGTGGAGCTTGCGGTAGACGGCGAGGACGCCGCCGCCCTCGACGACGGCCGCGGAGTTGTGGAGGAGGCCGTCCTCGCCCAGCTCGCAGAAGCCGCCGACGACGGTCGCCTCGCCGCGGGCCGCCTCCTCCGCCCAGGCGGCGAGGCTCGGGCCGTCGGCGGGCTCGGCACAGGCCCGCGCCTCGGCGGCGGACTCGAAGACGTAGCCCGAGGTCGAGAGCTCCGGAAGGACGACGAGCCGGGCGCCCGCGTCCACGGCCTCGCGGACGGCCGCGCGCGTCAGCGCCCGGTTGCCCTCGAGGTCGCCGACCGTGGGGGCGAGCTGTCGACAGGCGATCCGGACCGGCGCGCTCATGCCGAGGCCGCCCCGTCGAGCTCGTCCACGAGCGCCGTGAAGCGCTCCGGGTTGACGCCGGAGCCGGCGGCGAGGAGCGTGAGGACGGTCGCGCCCCGCCGCCAGCCGGCCAGGAAGGTCGGCAGCTCCTTCTTGCACGTCCCGCAGCGCGCCAGCGTGAAGACGACGCCACCGGGGGCGGGTGGCGCGACCGCCGCCGGGGCGGCGCGGCCGAGCACGTCGTCGCCGTGGCCCCGCAGCCAGCCGAGGTACGCGTCAGCCCCTTCCGGGGTGGCGAAGACGAGCGAGCGCGCGACGACGTGGTCGAACGTCGTCGTCTTCCCCGAGAACTCGCGCTCGCGGCCCGTGAGGTAGCCCACCTCGCCGAGCAGCTCCTCGAGCGCCGCCGGCGCGAGCGAGTCGGACGCGAGCGAGGCGGCGTCGAGCGTACGGGCGCGGCTGTCAAGCTCGGGGAGCGAGGCGGCGCCGAGCGTGGGCGGCGCAGCCGGGGGCGCGGCCTCGCCGGAGCCGCAGGCAGCGGCGACGAGCGCGAGCACGACGGCGATCACGAGCAACCTCACAGCGTCCAGTATGGGCCGAGCGCGGCCCGGACGGAAGCGATCTCCCGCTCGGCGTGGGCGGGGTCGTCCGGCATGAACGCGCAGGGGTCCTCGAGACCCTGCTCGACCCCGAGGACGCCCGCGAGCGTCGCGTGGAGGCAGAAGGCTGAGTACGAGCGCGCGTAGCCGCCCTCCTGGACGAGGACGAGCCGGCCGTCGCAGTGTCGCTCCGCGAGCGCGCGCGTCGCCTCGCCCAGCCGCCGGAAGCCGTCCATCGTGACGCACTGGCGGCCGTTCGGGTCGAACTGGTTCGCGTCCTGGCCGCAGGCAACGAGCAGGAGCTCGGGCTCGAAAGCGTCGACGACCGGCGCGACGACGTCCGCGAACGCCCGCAGGTAGCCACCGTCGCCCGTCCCCGGGGGCAGCTCGACGTTGACGTTGAAGCCCTCGCCGGCGCCAACGCCCACCTCGTCCGGCGCACCCGTCTGGGGATGGGACGGGCCCCAGGCGCCGTGGCGCATGTGGAGGGAGACGGTGAGCACGTCCGGCCGGTCGTAGAAGCACTCCTGCGTCCCGTTGCCGTGGTGGACGTCCCAGTCGACGACGGCGACCCGCTCGGCTCCGGCGCGGCGGGCCCGCTCGGCCGCGAGGGCGGCGTTCGCGAAGAGGCAGTAGCCGTCCGCCTGGGCGGGTTGTGCGTGGTGGCCGGGCGGACGGACGAGGGCGTAGGCGAGGCGCGTCTCGCCGGCGAGGACGGCCTCGACCGCCGCGAGCGTCGTCCCCGCGGCGGCCAGCGCTGCGGGCCACGAGCCCTCCGAAACCGGGGTCGACCACGTGAGGACGCCCCCGCCGGCCGCGCAGAACGCGCGCACCGACTCGACGTAGGCCGGGTCGTGGACGAGCGCGAGCTCCTCGGGCACCGCATGCCGCCCCTCGCGCCAGCCGAGCTCGGGGGCGAGCGGGCCCCGCTCGAGGATCGCCTTCATGTTCCGGATGCGGACGGCGTTCTCCGGGTGGAGCTCCGGCTCCGCGAGGAGGGGGGAGGGCGGCTGCTCGAAGACGCCGGCGCCTGTGTCGTGGCGGAGCGCGTCGTCGTGCCAGAAGACGTCCACTACGCGGGTCCCGTCTCGGGGGCGGCGGCGCGGCCGAGCAGCGTCCGCTGGGCGGTCGCGAGCGTGACGAGGCAGAGGGCGGCCGCCACGAGGTAGGCGGCCGCGTCGCCGGCGACCTGGGCGAGCGTCCCGCCGAGGGCGGCGCCGACGACGTTCGCGGGCGCCCAGGCGACGTTGAGGAGCGCGAAGCCGAACCCCTGGTCGAGCCCGGCTTTCTCCGCGCCGTCCGAGAGGAGCGCCGTTCCCGGCACCCAGTTCACGCCGTAGGCGACGCCGGCCGCGACGACGAGGAGCAGGTACGGCCAGCGGGAGTCGATCCACGGGAGCACGACCGAGACGCCGATCGCGGCCACGAGCCCGGCGCGAACCGGGGCGAGCCGCCCGTACCGGTCGGACCAGCGGCCGATGAAGGGGCTGAGCGCCGCCTCGATCCCCGCCGAGACGAGGAACGCGGCGCTGATGCCCACCGCGCCCCAGCCGAGGTCGTCGAGTCGGAGCGGGGCGACCACCGCGATGACCCCGAGGAGGAAGGCCGCGAGTGAGACGAGCCAGAAGCCGGAGACGACCTCGCGGACGCGGGGGGCGCGGCGAAGCGCGCGCAGCGGCTGCGGCTCCTCGGCGGGCCGGAAGGCCGGCGTCGCCCACGCCCAGGCGCCGAGCGCCACGCCGACGGCCGCCACGGCCGCGAACGCGGGCTCGGGCCCGGCGAGCGAGGCGGCGCCGCCGAGGACCGGCCCCAGGAGCGCGCCGGCGATGGCGGCGCCCATGGCGATGCCGATCAGCTCGCCGCGGCGCTCCCTCGGCGCGGCGGCGATGAGCCACGCGAGCCCGCCCGTCCAGGCGAAGGCGCTCCCCACGCCCTGGCCGAAGCGGGCCGCGTAGAGGACCCAGGCGCCGTCCGCGAAGCCGAACGTGACGCTCGTGACGACGATGACGGCGAGCCCGCTCAGCACCGTCGGCTTCACGCCGACGCGGACGGCGAAGAGCCCGCTCGGGAGCGCGCCGGCGAGCCCGCCCAGCGCGTAGACGGCCGAGAGCGCGCCGAGGGCCGAGGTCGAGAGGCCGAACTCCTCCTCGTAGTACGGGAGGAGCGGCGCGAGGACCGCGAAGAAGGTCGACTCGAGGAGGACGGTCGCGCTGACGAGGGGGAGGAGGCGGCGCACGGGGCGAATCTACCCCGCCGCGAGCACCTCGTCCGCGGCCCGCTCGCCCGCCCGCACGGCGCCCTCCATGAAGCTCGGCAGGTCGGAGGCCTCGGCGCCGGCGAAGTGGACGCGCCCGTGGCGCTCCGCGAGGCGCCGCCCCCACGAGGTCAGCTGGCCGGCGCCGAAGATGAGGTAGCTCCCTCGCGCGTAGCGGTCGGCGGTCCAGTCCACGACCGAGATCGAGCGCGGCCGCTCCGCGGTCGCGAAGAGCGCCCGCGGCTCTGCGCGGGCGCGGCCCGCAGCCCCGGCGCCGGCGAAGAGGGCGAGGAGGGGCACGCCGGGGTCGGGCCGGTAGAGGACGCCTGCCGGCGTCAGCTCGGGCAGCTCGCGGGCGGGCGGTGCGTCGAAGGCGAAGCCGGCCTTGACCGCGTCGCCGTAGCGGGCCTCGGCGAGCGCGGCCCGCCGGTGGGCCGGGAGCGGAGGGTCGAAGCGCAGCGAGCGCTGGAGCGTGAGCGGGAGGGCGACGACCGCCCGGCGCGCGTGCAGCTCGGTTCCGTCCCTGAGCCGCGCCCGTACGCCCGCGGACGCCTCCTCGACGGCCACGACCTCGGCGCCGAGGCGCACGTCGAGCCCGTCGGCGAGGCGCTCGGCCAGCGCGCTCGGCCCGCCTTCGAGACGCAGCGCGGGCGCGTCCGGCGCCGCCCCGGCCGCCAGCTTGGCCGCGTAGGCGAGCAGGGACATCTCGGCGATCGGGACGCTCGAGGAGGCGACGGCGTAGCGCGTCTCGGCGAGCGCGAGCGTCTCCGCGTCGGCGCCGTGCTCCACGAGCCACGCACCGAGCGTCACGGCGTCGAGTGCGCCGGCGCCGTCCAGCTCCTCCGGGTGAGCAGGGTCGACCCGCGCCGCCAGCCCGGCGATCTCGGCGGCGAGGGCCACGAGGAGCGGCGGCGACGGCTTGCCGTGCCCGGCCCAGGGCCTCCCCGCGTGGACGGCGACGCCCAGCTCCCCGGCGAGGGTGAGCAGGCGGACGTGGGTGTCCCAGAGCGCCTCGCAGCCGGCGTCGAAGGGGAGCCCGCCGACGTCGAGGCGCCAGGCCCGGCCACCCACCCGCTCCCGCGCCTCGAGCACGGCGACACTCGTCCCGGCTCGGGCGAGCCGCCTCGCGGCCGTGAGGCCGGAGAGCCCGGCTCCCACGACGATCGCCTCGAGCTGGTCCATGCAGCGTCCCTCGCGGCCTGATTGAATCCGGGCCGACTATCTCATGGCGGCCGTGACGACAGACCACCTGTGGCGCCACTTCACGCCGGCGGGCGCGAGCCGGCTCGTGATCGAGCGCGCCGAGGGCTGCTCCATCTGGGACAGCGAGGGGAACCGCTACCTCGACGCCCTCTCGGCCCTCTACTGCGTCAACATCGGGTACGGCCCGTGGCCGGAGATCGCGGAGGCGGCGAAGCGCCAGCTCGAGCAACTCCCGTTCTTCACGAACTGGGTCGGCTTTGCGACGCCGCCCTCGCTCGAGCTGGCCGACAGGGTCTCGGAGCTCGTGCCGATCGACGTCGGTCGGATCTTCTTCGTGGGCGGCGGCTCGGAGGCGGTCGAGACGGCGCTCAAGGTGGCGCGCCAGTACCACCGGCTGCGCGGCGAGCCAACGCGCCACAAGTTCGTCACCCGCCGGAGCGCGTACCACGGGACGACCCTGGGCGCGCTCTCGATCAACGGGAGCCCGGCGCTGCGGGCGCAGTTCGAGCCGCTCCTCCCGGGCTGCCTGCGCGCGCCGATGCCGTACCGCTACCGCTGCCCGTACTGCTCGGACAAGCCCGCGTGCACGCTCCGCTGCGCGGACGAGATCGACGCCATCGTCGTCAACGAGGGGCCTGAGACGGTGGCCGCCGTGATCATGGAGCCGGTGCAGAACTCGGCCGGCTCGATCATGCCGCCGCCCGGCTACTTCGAGCGCGTCCGCGAGATCTGCGACGAGCACGGCCTCCTCCTCGTCGCGGACGAGGTCATCTGCGGCTTCGGCCGCGTCGGCGACTGGTTCGGCTGCACCCGCTACGGGATCGAGCCGGACCTGATGACGCTCGCCAAGGGCATCACCTCGGCGTACGCGCCGCTCGGCGCCGTCGTCGCGACGCCCCGCGCCGTGGAGCCGTTCTTCTCCGAGTCGAAGGCGGCGTTCACGCACGGGATCACCTTCGGCGGGCATCCGCTCTCGTGCGCGGTCGCGCTCGCGAACCTCGAGATCATGGAGCGCGAGGACCTCGTCGGCCGCTCGCAGCGACTCGGCC
Organism: Gaiellaceae bacterium; assembly: GCA_035762005.1. Lineage (GTDB taxonomy): Bacteria > Actinomycetota > Thermoleophilia > Gaiellales > Gaiellaceae > JAIBJN01. The sequence continues at coordinate 38,225 of DASTQA010000015.1, read as the reverse complement.
CGGAGCTGCGGCAGCGGTGCGACGCGCTCCTGGCGGAACACCCCATGGTGGGCGACGTGCGCGGCGACGGCTACTTCTACTCGCTCGAGCTCGTGAAGGACAAGGCGACGAAGGAGACGTTCACGCCGGCCGAGCGCGACGACCTCATCAAGGGCTTCCTCACGCCGCGCGCCCGCGAGCTCGGCGTCTACATGCGCTTCGACGACCGCGGCGAGACCTGCGCCCAGTTCGCCCCGCCCCTCGTCGCCGGGCCCGAGGAGTTCGACGAGATGGTCGGCGTCCTCCGCCAGGTGCTCGACGAGGCCTGGGAGCGGACCGGGCTCGGCGGGTAGGAGGTTGTCGTGGCGACGACGGTGAGGACCCTGCGGAACTTCATCGGCGGCGAGTGGGTCGAGGCGACGGGCGAGGACGCCCGCGCGATCGTCTCGCCGGTGACGGGCGAGACGCTCGCCGAGGCTCCGAACGCGAGCGAGGGGGACGTCGCCCGCGCGGCGCGGGCCGCCCGGGAGGCGCAGCCCGCCTGGGGCGCCCGCTCGGCCTGGGAGCGGGCGGCGGTCTGCCACCGGATCGCCGACCTGATCGAGGAGCGCAAGGAGGACTTCGCGCACGAGCTCTCGCTCGAGCAGGGGAAGCCGTACGTCGCCGAGGCCCTCCCGGACATCGAGGAGACGGCCGAGAACTTCCGCCTCGCGGCCGAGGACGTGAAGCGGCTGGAGACGGCGGTCATCCCCTCGCAGGACGTGAACAAGCGCATCCTCACGTTCCGCAAGCCGAACGGCGTCTACGCGGCGATCACGCCCTGGAACTTCCCCACGCTCATCCCGGTCGAGCTGATCGCGCCGGGGATCGCGGCGGGGAACACGGTCGTCGTCAAGCCCTCGGAGTGGACGCCGATCGCGATGGCGAACTTCATGCAGATCATGGCCGACGCGGGCCTGCCGGAGGGCGTCGTCAACGTCGTCTACGGCGACGGCGCGGTGGGCGCGCGGCTGATCCGCGACGAGAACGTCGACTGCGTCGGCTTCGTCGGCTCGCACACGACGGCGGAGAAGATCGTCCAGGCCGCCGGGCTCAAGCGCACGCTCATCGAGGCCAGCGGCAACGGCCCCGTGGTCGTCTGCGCGGACGCGGACGTCGAGGCGGCCGCCAAGGGCGCGGTCTACGGCGGCTTCTTCTGCGCCGGCCAGGTGTGCTGCGCCACCGAGCGGGTCCTCGTCGACCGGCGCGTCCACGACGACTTCCTCGCCGCCGTCGTCAGGGAGGCGGAGGGCTGGAAGCTCGGCGACCCGTTCGACGAGGAGACGCTCGTCGGGCCGATGAACAACGAGCCGACCGCGCGGAAGATGGACGCCCACCTCGAGGACGCGGTCGAGCGCGGGGCGGAGATCGTGCTCGGCGGCTCGCGCGAGGAGGGACGCCCGACGGCGCTCTACTACCAGCCGACCGTCGTCGACGGCGTCGGCGTCGACACGCTCATCAACCGGGATGAGACCTTCGGCCCGATCGTGCCGCTCATCACCGTCGCCGACGACGACGAGGCCCTCGCCGTGGCGAACGACTCCCACCTCGGGCTGCAGGCGGCGGTCTACACGAAGAGCCTCAGGCGGGCATTCCGCTACCTCGACGACCTCCGCGTCGGCAATGTCGTCGTCAACGACTCGACCGACTACTGGGAGGCCCACGAGCCGTTCGGCGGCGCCGCCGGCACCCGCACCGGCTGGGGCCGCATCGGCGGCCGCTACACGATGCTCGACATGACCGACCTGAAGACGGTCGTGCTCGACGTCGGCGGCCTCGAGTAGCTCGCGGGCGCGGTCCAGACCGTCGCGGCGAGCTGGCCCGGCCGAGCCGCCGCCCGCCCAAGTGACACCGTGTCACGAGGCCTCGCGGCGCGCCTCTCGCGCTTCGCGGACGACGCGGCCGCCTGGCGGGAGGGCGCTTCCCTCCCGGGCGCCCGCGTCATCCGGTGCGCCCGGCGGGGACGGCCGAGTCGGCGCTGCGGCACGCCGGGTGCGAAAGGCGGCGCAGACCGGCGGGCTCCAGTATCGCCTCCACTGCTCGGGCTCGGGCTCCCGGAGGGCCCAGCCCGCGCCGCTGCGGCCTACCGGGACGCCCCGGCCGGACAGAAGGGCGGCGGAAGCTCGAGCACCGGAGCATGGTCCGAGAAGGGCGCGCTCCGAACGCGCCTCCGTTCCATGTGACACCGTGTCACTTGCTCCGGGGCCTTCCGCGCGCTCCCGAGCGGGGACCGGCTGGGACGACGCTGCCGGCCGTCCCGTCTCCGCTTCCGGCCCTCCGGGGCGACCGGCGGGTACGGCCGACCGCCCAGGGCGAGAAGCGGCGGCGCGTAAGGCGGCACTCTCCGGGCGCGGTCCCGTTCGCGTAACACTGTCTCGCTTGGGAGGCCGGCCCGCCTACGTCGCGCTCCTCGGGCTCGCGGCCCTCGACGCGGCCGGGTACAGCATCATCGCCCCCGTCGTCCCGGCGATCGCCGACGAGACCGGGGCGGGCCCGGCGACCGTCGGGGCCCTCGTGACGATGTTCGCGGTCGGCCAGCTGGCCGGCTACCCGCTCGCCGGGCGCGGGATCGAGCGGCGCCACGCCTCGTTCGTGCTCGCGGCGGCGCTCGCGTGCATGGTCGTGGGCGACCTCGGGTTCGTCCTCGGGGACGGGCTGGCCGTCTACTTCCCCGCCCGGCTCCTCCAGGGCATCGGCGCGGGCGGGCTCTGGCTCGGGATCACCTTCGCGGTGCTGGAGCGCTTCCCGGGCGAGGAGTACCGTCGCCTGACGGGCGTCCTGGCCGCGTACTCGGTCGGCAGTATCCTCGGGCCGTCGCTGGGGGCGATCGGGGGCATCCGCGGCCCGTTCCTGCTCCATCTCGTCCTCGTCCTCGCCGCTGCCGGCGCGGTCGCCGCCCTGGGGGCGCCGCGCACGCCCGCGCGCTTCGGCTCCGACCGGGCGGTGCTTCGCGCTCCCGGCTTCTGGCTCGCCTCCGCGGGAATCGGTCTCGTCGCCGTCGGGCTCGGGTCCCTCGAGGGACCGCTCCCGCTCCACTTCTCCTCGGAGCTCTCGCAGGCGGCGATCGCCGCGCTCTACGTCGCGGGCGCGGTCGTCGCCGGCGCGGCGGCGACGCTCGCCGGGCGCGCGGCGCCACGGCCTGCGCTCGTCGTCGGAGGCATGGCCGTGCTCGCCGGCGTGGCCCTCGCGGGCGCGGTCGCGAGCGTCCCGCTCTGGGTGGTCGCCGTGGCCCTGACGGGCGTGGGCGTCGGCGCGGGGGAGGCCGGCGCGCTCGGCGTCCTGCTGGAGACGACCGGGCCGGAGCGGATCGTGACCGCGATGGTCGTCTGGTCGCAGCTCTGGGCGGTCGGCTACCTCGCCGCGCCGGTCGCCGCGGGCGGCGTGGCGGAGACGCTCGGCTTCGGCGCCGTCGGACTCGTCCCGCTCGCCGGCGCCGTCCTCGTCGCCGTCGCGCTCGCGAAGAGCACTCGACCCGTCGACGAGGCCGCGTGACGAAGCGACCCCCGGGCCGGCGGGCGGCCCGGGGGTCGTGGGTCGTGCGGGCGCCGGGGCGCCTAGAACTGCGTCTGCGGGTTCACCTCCCGCCCCCGCGTGCGCTGCTTGGGAACGAAGTTCTCCTTCATGTCGAGGAACCACGTCCCGTGCGGGATGTCGCTCGCGTAGATCTCGTCCTTGTACCAGTAGGCGGACCAGACGCTGCCGCCGTCCGCCGGATCGAAGTACGCGATCTCCTCGGGGCTCTCGGCGTCCGTGAAGTCGACGACGGTGACGCCGCCGCCGTACCACGCGGCGACGAGCGCGTCCTTCTTCTTCGTCGGCAGGTTGTTGAACATGTGCGCCGAGCAGTAGGCGCCGCCCTGGTCGCGCGGGATGTTGAAGGAGCTCCTGAACTCCCCGTCGTCCCGGTCGTAGAACCAGAGCTGGCCGCTGCCGGTGCCGTCGAAGCAGTGGCCCGAGACGATCTCGTCACCGAAGATCACGGTGTTCGTGTCCTCGCTGAAGAGGGCCGAGTGGTAGAACTGCACCTCCGGCTCGTCGACCTCCCAGAGCGGATCGAGCGTGCCCGGGTTGTGCGGGTCGGAGATGTCCCAGACCTGGCCGACGCTCGAGCACGCCGCAGCGGCCTGGTCGATTCCGAGGTGCACCTGGATGTCGTGGCAGCCGCGCATCGGGTTGAACGCCGGCGGCGGCAGGAAGACCGGATCCTCGTTGAACGTCGGGACGTCGACCGGGACCTCCTTGAGGAGCTTCGAGAGCTCCGGCTTCTTGAGGTCGATCTGCCCGATCGAGAGGATCTCGTGGAGCGGGTTGTGCGTGTCCGTCGGGTCATCGTGCGGGCCGCAGTCCGGTCCCGAGCGGAGCGGGTACGAGGCGACGTAGATGTCCACGTGCCGCCCGTGCGGGATGCCGGTGTGCGTGTGCGAGCCGCACTTGATGTAGATGTCCGCGACCGGCTGGACGCGGGTGAAGCCGTCGGCGTCGGCCGGCGTCCGCAGGATCTCCTTCAGGCTGAATACCCGGAGGCCCTCCCAGCCTGTCTCGAGCGTCTGCGGGTCGGCCTGGTTGAGCGCCCCCGGCGAGCACTCGGGCCCCGTCAGGACCGTGTCGACCGACTGGACGATCAGGTCGCCCCAGATCGAGACGTCGTTCTGCGGGCCGGGGCACCAGACGTCCTTCACGAGCGTCGGGTGCTTCGGCCGCGAGATGTCGAAGATCCGCAGGCCGTTGTAGTTGGCGGCGAACAAGAGACCTCCCTTGAACGCCAGGTCCGACTGCGTCGCCGGACTGGAGCGCTCGCTGAAGCCGTTGACTCTGATGTCCTCGGCCTCGTACGCGGGCTCCTGCGCGGATGCCGTCGTCGCGAGCATGCCGAGTGTCGCGAGCAGGCATGCCATGAGCACAGAGAATCGCCGCATCGAACGACCACCTCCCCAGGGTTGGTTGAAACGGCGGCGCGATCCTACTGGCGAACCGCTGCGGGCGCCAGCAGCCGGCTAGGCGGGGGCGCGCTCGAAGCGCAGCTTCGCGAGCCGCAGGTCCTCGGGGATCCGCGTCGGGTAGCTCCGGGTGAGGCAGGCGCGGCAGAAGGAGTCGGCCGGCCGGCGCGTCGCCTCCTGGAGGCCCTCGAGCGAGAGGTACGCGAGCGAGGTCGCCCCGATCTCCTCCCGCACCTCCTCGACGGAGCGCGTCGCCGCGATCAACTCGTCCTCGCCTGCCATGTCGATGCCGTAGAAGCACGGCGAGACGATCGGCGGCGAGGAGACGCGGACGTGCACCTCCCCGGCGCCCGACTCGAAGAGCATCGCCACGATCTGGCGCGTCGTCGACCCGCGCACGATCGAGTCGTCGACGACGACGACCCGCTTCCCGCGCACCTCGCCGAGCGGGTTGAACTTCATTCTGACGCCGCGCTCGCGCAGCCCCTGGTCCGGCTGGATGAACGTCCGTCCGACGTACCGGTTCTTGATCAGCCCCTCCTGGAACGGGATCCCGCTCGCCCGCGCGAAGCCGATCGCGGCCGGCGTCCCGGAGTCCGGCACGGCCATGACGAGGTCGGCCTCGACGGGCGCCTCGCCCGCAAGCCGCTCGCCCATGCGCACGCGCGCCCCGTGGAGCTCGATCCCGCGCAGGGTCGAGTCGGGCCGCGCGAAGTAGATGAACTCGAAGATGCAGAGCGCGCCGCCTCCGCGCGGCTCGACCGCCTGTCCGCCGCGCACGCCCTCCCCGTCCATGACCACGAGCTCGCCCGGACGGAGCTCGCGGACGGGCTGCGCCCCGATCAGGTCGAACGCACACGTCTCCGAGGCGACGAGAGAGTCGCCGTCCAGCTCGCCGAGGACGAGCGGCCGGATGCCGTCGGGGTCGCGGAAGCCGACGAGCTTCCCCTCGGACAGGAGCACGGCGGAGAAGGCGCCCTCGATGCGCGCCATCGTCGCCGCCACCGCGTCCTCGAGCGGGCGCTCGTCGCGCGCCACGAGCGCCGCGATCACCTCCGTGTCGGAGGTCGACGAGAGGCGTGCTCCCGACCGGAGCAGCTCGGCGCGCAGCTCGCCGGTGTTCGTGAGGTTGCCGTTGTGGGCGAGCGCGACGGTGCGCGCGGAGCCGTGGTGGACGATCGGCTGGGCGTTCGCCCAGTGGGTGGAGCCCGTCGTCGAGTAGCGCGTGTGGCCGATCGCCGTCTGCCCGCGGAGCCCGCGCAGCTTCTGCTCGGAGAAGACCTGCGTCACGAGGCCCATGTCCCGGAGGGCTGTGAGCCGGCCCCCGTCCGAGACGGCGATCCCGGCGGACTCCTGGCCGCGGTGCTGGAGGGCGAAGAGGCCGAAGTAGGAGAGCCGCGCGACGTCGCGCCCGGGCGCGTGGATGCCGAACACGCCGCACATCAGCGTCCCTCCTCGTAGGCCGTCCGCAGCTCGGGGAGCGCCACGCCGAGGAGGCGGTCGCCGCGGACGACGCCGAGGCGGCGGAGCGGCGCGCCCTCGAGCTCGTCCGCACGCTCGGGCGCGCAGGCGAGGACGGCGCGGCCGGGGCCCTCGCCGAACCACTCGCGGGCGTCGTCGTCGAGCTCGAGCTCCGCGCCCAGCCCCGAGTGGAGCGCGAGCTCGGCGAGCGCCACGGCGAGGCCCCCGCCCGAGAGGTCGTGGGCGGCCGAGAGCGACGGCGCCGTGCGCCAGAGGAAGTGGGCGAGCGCGGCCTCCGCCGCGTAGTCGGGCGCCGGCGGCCGGCCGGCGGGGCCGCCGAGGAAGCAGGCCTGGTACTCGGAACCGTCGAGCGACGGCTCGCCGGCGCCCGCGAGGAGGATCACGTCGCCCTCCCGCCAGGCGTCCGGCACGGTGCGCACGTCGCCGACGAGCCCCACGCAACCGACGACGGGCGTGGGCGGGATCGAGCGTCCGTCCGTCTCGTTGTAGAGCGAGACGTTCCCGGAGACGACCGGGACGCCGAGCACCTCGCAGGCACGGGCCATGCCCTCGATCGCCTCGGCGAGCTCCCAGGCGACGTCGGGCTTCTCGGGGTTGCCGAAGTTGAGGCAGTCGGTGACCGCGAGCGGCTTCCCGCCCGCGCAGGCGACGTTCCGCGCCGCCTCGAGCACGGCGCGGGCGCCCGCCGTCCGCGGGTCGAGCGTCGCCGCCCGGCCGGGCCCGTCGAGCGAGACGGCCAGGCCGCGGAGCGTGGGCCGCAGCCGCAGGACGGCCGCGTCGAGGCCGGGGCGGCGAACCGTGCGCGAGCCGACGAGGTGGTCGTAGCGCTCGTAGACGGCCCGGCGGCTGCCGAGGTTCGGCGAGCGGAGGAGCTCGAGGAGCAGCTCGGCCTCGGCGGGAATCGGGGGGTGCTCGATCGGCGGCTCGAGGGCCCGGGGCGCCGTCGCGACGCGGTAGCGCGGCGCCTCCTCCGTCAGGTGGGCGACCGGGACGGCGCCGACCTCCTCCTCGTCGTCGAAGGCCCGCAGGAGGCCCGAGTCGGTGACGACGCCGATCTCGGCGCACGCGAGCTCCCAGCGCGCGCAGACCTCCTGCACGGCGGGCAGCCTCTCAGGCGCGACGACGGCGACCATGCGCTCCTGGCTCTCGGAGATCATGATCTCGACCGGCTCGAGATCGGGCTCGCGCAGCGGGACGCGGTCGAGGTGGACGTCGATTCCGGCCCCGCCGCGGCCGGCCATCTCGGCGAGCGAGGAGGCCAGCCCGGCCGCGCCGCAGTCCTGGAGCGACTCGACGAGACCGCCCTCGACGAGCGCGAGGCTCGCCTCGATGAGCTTCTTGCCGGTGAACGGGTCGCCGATCTGCACCGTGGGGCGCTTGTCCTCGTCCGCCTCGGAGAGCTCCTGGCTCGCGAGCACGCTCGCGCCGCCGATGCCGTCCCGGCCGGTCGTCGCGCCGAAGAGCACGACGAGGTTGCCCGGGCCGCTCGCCCCCGCCCGGGTCAGCCGCTCCGCCGGGAGGAGGCCGACGCACATGGCGTTGACGAGCGGGTTGCCGCCGTACGCCTCGTCGAAGAACGCCTCGCCGCCGACCGTGGGGACGCCGACGCAGTTCCCGTAGTGGCCGATGCCGCCGACGGCGCGGTCGAACGCGAACCCCGGCTCGGCGAAGCGCAACCCGTCGAGGAGGGCCACCGGCCGGGCTCCCATGGCGACGATGTCGCGCAGGATCCCGCCCACCCCCGTCGCCGCGCCCTGGTACGGCTCGACCGCGGAGGGATGGTTGTGGCTCTCGACCTTGAACGCGCACGCCTCGCCGCCGCCGAGGTCGACGACGCCCGCGTTCTCGCCCGGCCCCTGGAGGACGGCGGGCCCCTCGGTGGGGAAGCGGCGCAGGAGGAGGGCCGAGTGCTTGTACCCGCAGTGCTCGGACCAGAGGAGCGAGAAGACGCCGAGCTCGAAGTCGTTCGGGTCGCGCTCGAGGAGATCCCGGATACGGTCGAGCTCCCCGTCCGTGAGGCCGAGCGCGCGGTGCAGCGGCTGTTCCGCCACGGAGCTCAAAGGCGCGTCCCACTCTAGCGTCCGCGCAGGACCGCGAAGAAGGGAGCGAAACCGTCCAGGTAGCCTCTCGGCGTGCTCCGCGGTTACGTGCCTCTCCTGGCCATCGTCGCGGCGATCTGGGGCGCGTCGTACCTCTTCATCAAGGTGGCGGTCGACGAGGTCGAGCCGACGGCGATGATGCTCTTCCGGCTCGTGCTCGCAAGCCTCGTGCTCGTGCCGCTGATCGCCTGGCGGCTCGGCCCGAGGGAGGCGGTCGAGCAGGTGAGGCGGACCGGCCGGGGGGCGTTCGGCGTCGGCCTCCTGAACGCCGCCGTGCCCTTCACGCTCATCGCCTGGGGGGAGAAGCACATCGACTCCGGCATCGCCGCGATCGCCAACGCCTCCGTGCCGATCTTCGTCGTGCTCCTGGCGCTCCGCTTCAACCCGAGCGAGCGCGTCCGCGGCATCCGCCTGGCGGGCATCCTCGTCGGCCTCCTCGGCGTCGGCGTGCTCACGGGGCTCCACCCGGAAGGAGGCTGGCTCGCGGTCGCCGGGACGCTCGCGGTCGTCGTCGCCTCGCTCTCGTACGCCGGGGCGAACCACCTCGTCCAGCACCGCTACGCGGGCACGCCGGCGCTCGTGACGACCACGGCGTCCTCACTGACGGGGGCGGTCATCCTGCTCCCGTTCGCGCTCTTCCAGCTTCCGGGCGAGGTCCCGAGCTGGGAGGCGATCGGCTCGATCGTCGCGCTCGGCGTCCTCGCCACGGCCGTCGCGCTCCTCTTCTACTTCCGGATGCTCGGCCTCTACGGCGCCTCGCGCTCCTCGCTCGTCACCTACCTGCTCCCGCCGACCGCGCTCGTCTACGGCGTCCTGATCCTCGACGAGCGGGTGACGCTCAACGCGGCCCTCGGCCTCGTGCTCATCCTCGCCGGGGTCGCGCTCGGCTCCGGCGCCGGCGGCGGCCTGCTGGGTCGGCGCCGGCGCGAGGCGGTCCCCGCGACGCCGCGATCGTGACCGGCGACCTTCTCGGCGACGGCTTCCGGCTGCGCCGGGCGACGGCCGCGGACGTCGCCTTCTGGGCCGACCTCGCGGGGCACGAGGAGGTCGAGCCGTTCATGGCCGCCGTCTCCGCGCGCGAGGAGGGGGAGCTCGTGGCGGCCGTGGCCCTCTCGGACTCGGAGCCTCGCGAGCACGGCCGCTTCGTCCTCGAGGTGGACGGGGAGCCGGCGGGCGTGCTCGCCTTCGACGTCGCCAACCGTCGCAGCCGGATCGCGCACCTCCACGCGATCATGCTCGCCCCGCGCTTCCGCGGCCGGGGGCTCGCCGCGGCGGCGACGCGACTCCTCGTCCGGCACCTCGTCTTCGATCTCGACTACCACCGCGTGCAGCTCGAGGTCTACGGCTTCAACGAGCGTGCGCTGCGCCACTTCGAGCGGGCGGGCTTCGTCAGGGAGGGGGTGCGGAGGAAGGCGTACTGGCGGCACGGCAGCTGGGTCGACGGCGTCGCGTACGGGATCGTCCGCGAGGATCTCGACGACTGACGCCCGGTCGGGCCGGAGGCCGGAGGTAGAGGCCGTGACGTGCTCCGAGACCGCCTGGCGACGCTCACCGGAGCGGGCGGAGTTCACCGCCCGCGAGGTCCGACGAAGTCTGTCCCGCCCTCGTTCACGGGGGCACCGCCACGGAGCTCGGGAGCGGCCTGCGAGGACGGCTCTCCGTTCGCCGACTCCGCGTCGGAGCAGGTGAAGACGCCTCCGTGGTTGAGGTTGCTGGCGGGCGCGATCGACCGGCTCGCCAGGCGAACGGTGCGCGGCCGCAGGGGCCGGCGGAACGGGCCGCGACAGCGGGGCGGGCCGCCGAACGGCACGGCGAGCATCTAGTCGAAGCAGTGCCCGCTCCAGAGGTCCTCGTCGGGGGCCGGGCCGCGACAGGGAACGAGGTCGATCGGCGCGGCAGCCGCCGCGGGTGCCCGAGGTCCGCCGTCTCGCCCCGTCTCCGCAGGGGATCCTCCCCGATCCGAGTCGGGGCAGGCCGAGAGCGCCGGGAGCACGCACACGAGGCCGACCGGCACGCCCCGCGTGCCTCGCCTACGGCGAGCGGGAGGGAACGAATCCCGTCACGGTCCTGTAGAAACCTCGCGTGGACGTGCGTTCGCTCGCCGACGAGGACCGCGTCTGGGTCGACGACTTCGTCCGCCATCGCTGGGGCGCGCCGACGGTCGTCTCGCGAGGCCGCATCCACCGGCCGAGCGACCTCCCGGGCTTCGTCGCCGTCGAAGGCGCCGAGAAGCTCGGGCTCGCGACGTACTCGATCGAGGGCGAGGCGTGCGAGATCGTCACGATCGACAGCGTGGTCGAGCGCGCGGGCGTCGGCTCCGGGCTCGTCGAAGCCGTCGCGGAGGCGGCGCGCGCGGCGCGATGCCGACGCCTGTGGTTCGTCACGACGAACGACAACCTGGGCATGCTTCGCTTCTCCCAGAAGCGCGGGTTCGCGCTCGTCGCGGTCCATCGCGAGGCGCTGAACGAGTCGCGGAAGCTGAAGCCGCAGATCCCGCTCGTTGGGATCGAGGGGATACCGCTCCGGGACGAGCTCGAGCTGGAGCTCCTGCTCTGAGCCCGCCTACTCCGCGCTCGGTCCGATCGGCTCGACCCGGTCGCCGTCGGGGAATCGCACGCTCGAGAGCTGGTTCATCCTCGTTCGATGCGCTCGATCCCGTACGAATACTGAAACCAGGACGCAACCGCGCCTGGGGCGACCGTCCGGCTCGCTGGAGATCACGCTTCGCGAATCTTCCAGAAGCTGTCCTTGCGGACGATCTTGCCGTCATCTCCGAAGGTCCAGAGGTCGCATCCCCGCACGTCGACTCGCACACCGTCGGTGGTGGTGCCGCTGATCGTCCATTCCGAGACCCCCCGGTTCCCACACGCGAAGTGATCGTCGTCTTCATAGTGGACGTCCGGGATGCCCTCGAAGCGCGCCGCAAGTCCGCGACGCACCTCGTCCTTCCCGACGAAGCGTCGTCCCCATCGTTCGGGCCCCCGTGGGGCCTCGAAGACGCAGTCCTCGTCGAAGTGCGACATGATCGCGTCGAGGTCGTGCTCGTTGAAGCTGACCAGCACGTCGCGAAGCATCTCCGTCTTCCCCCGGGCGAGCATGGCCTCCTCCCCGGCGCCGGCACGTGCCCCTGGCGCGGTTCGATGAGTTCGATCTCGGAGACGTCGATCCTACGCCGACGCCCGACGCACTTCGAGTGGCATGCGACCAGGTCACCTGCCATCTCCCCGCAGCGGCCGCGAGGGATCGGCTGTTCGCCGCGCTCGGCGCCCGTTGCCGGACTACGGGCCCCGGCGGTCGGCCGCGCTAGCTCGACCCGGTAGCCGTCGGGCAACAGGACGTTCGTGAGCTGGCGCCTCGCGCGCCGCGGTCCCCGATCAGTTCGACCCGAGAGCCCGTCCAGTCGCCTGCGACCGTCGAGTTCACGACGCCGAGTCTGCAGCACCTTGGCGTGCCGGCCAATCGGACGTGTTGGCCTCGAACTGCCCGGTAGGGTCGCGGCATGCAACTGGACCTCTTCGCCGGTACCCCCGTGCGCGACTACGAGGAGGCCTTGGCGTGGTACGGACGCCTCCTGGGTTCGGAGCCCAGCTTCGTGCCCCACGCCACGGAGGCGGTGTGGGAGCTCGCCGAGCACCGGTTCCTGTTCATCGTGGAGCGGCCGGAGCACGCGGGCCATGCGATGCACACGATCTTCGTCGGTGATCTCGATGCGATGGTCGCCGAGATCGCCGCCCGAGGAATCCAGCCCGCTCGGCGGGAGACCTATTCGAACGGTGTCCGGAAAGCGACCTACCGAGACCCCGACGGCAACGAGGTCGGCCTCGGGGGTGCTCCGCTCACGCCGCGGCAGTAGCGGACCCTGCGCGCACCCCGTCGTCGGGCCGATCACGCCCGCTCGATGAGCTCCACCCGATACCCGTCTAGCAACAGTACGTCGGCGGGTTGATGGGATCCTCCCCCGTTCAAGGAGACGGTAAGACCGTAGCGGTGAACGCCGGCGGCGTGTCCCAGGCGGGTCTCGGCAGCAATATGCGACGTTTCCGCGGGAGGCTCTCGCTTGCGGCGTTCTGCGTGCGCGCGGCCACCCAGGTCGCAGCGCGTGGAGCCATACTGACGCGATCCGGCGGAACGTGCAGCAGACCACGCTGGCGACGATCGGAGTGCGCCGTCGTCGGGCCGAAGCTGCGGCACGTGCAGGGCGCGGCGACCCCGGTAGGCGCCGGTGTCCTCCGCGGACGCAGTCCCGCGGTGCAGAGAACGAAGGCGACGAAGAGCCCGGTCCGACGGGGCTGCCCGCGCTTGTGGGCGATCGCGCCGAGTCAAGGAACCTCGCGGCATGCGACGAGGCGGCGCGCACCCGGTCGTCGGGCCGATCCATCGCACCTAGAGGACGCGCGCCGCCGCCTGGGCATCGCTGACCGCCGGGCGCTGTCACTTTCGTCGTTCAGCGGGGCAGCGCGATCGAGGCGTCCCGCTCCGAGCCGGCTGCGCACGCGTGCGCCCGATCCTCTTGCGCCGCCGGAATGGGCATTAGTTGGGTGGGCCACCCGTCTGCTCGAGTAGCTCGCGTGCGCTCTCGAGCAAGCGGGTCCCCCCTCCCTGCGTGAACCGGTCGATGACGTCCCCGAGCAGCGCGCGTCCTTCGGGGGCTCGCTGCTCACGGATCAGGAGTTCGGCGAGGGCGGTCGTAGATCGCAGCTCGAGAAGGAGCGCCTCCTGCCGGCGGGCGACCTCGATCGCGCGTCGGAAGCAGGCTTCAGCCACCGCCGAGTCGGCATCCTCGGCCACGTGGAGTAGCCCGCGCACACGGTGGAGTTCGGCCTCGGAGACGCGCTCGTCCGTCTGCTCGAGGTCGGCGAATCCCTCCTGGGCCAGGGCGATTCCCTCGTCGACGTGCCCGAGCTGGCCCAATGCCTCCGCGAGCTGGCTGACGAAGTGGATTCTCATCACAGTGGAGTGGGCGAGCTCGGCGCTCGCAATCCCGACCGCGATCTCCGCCAGCCCTTCGTCGACCTGGCCGCGCTTGAGGAGCGCCCAGCCCCGCATCGTCCTTCCCCAAGCCAGCCACATCGGAAGGGCATATTCGCTCGCCACGGTGACCAGCTCACGGGCCGTCCGATCGGCCGATTCGACGTCGTCGATCAGCTGGTAGAGGATGCCGACCGCGGCGAGCGTGTAAGCAAGCGTGAGCGGGTGGGCCACCTCGCGAGCTCGCACCTCGGCTTCGCTCGCATACGTGAGCGCCTCGTCGATGCGACCGGCCCATCCGCGGGCAAGCGCGGTCATGGCGAGGCCAACGACGCCCGGCTCTTGCCCGTAGCTGAAGATGTGGGCGCGGTGCTTGTCGGGCTCCCAGCGCGCGAGCACGTCCTCGAAGCACGCGTTGGCCGCGCTGGGGTCTCCTTGCAAGAACTGCGCGATACCGAGAATGACGTCCGCCTCGATGAGCACGTCGTCGTCGCCTCGCGCATCGGCAACGGCGCGGAGACGGCGACCGAACGCATTCGCTTTCCGTGGCTGCGCCGTGGACGCATAGAACGCGCCGAGCCCGTAGAGCGCGGGGGCGAGTCGCAAAGGGTCGGCGAGCTCGCCGCTGAGAGCTTCGGCGCGCGCATACGCGGATTCGGCTTCCGGTGCGGCGTAGCCGCGCGCGGCCATGAGCGCCGTCCCGCGGGCGAGCTCGAGGCCCAATTCGAGCTCGCGTGTCTCCGGATCTGCCGGCAGTGACGCCACAAGCTCCAGGCCGCGCTCGAAGTGGGTCGCCGCCTCCTCCGTCGCCCACGCCCGCAGTGCTCGTTCTCCGGCTTGTCGCCAGTAGCCGATAGCGTCGAGCGTCCAGCCCGCCTCGGCCAGATGCTGGGCCAGTAGCTCAGGTTCATTTTCGACCTTCTCCGGAAACGCTTCCTCGAGCACGTGCGCGATGCGCTCGTGGAAGCGTCTCCGCGTTGAGCGTAGGAGCGACCCGTACGCCGCCTCGCGGATGAGGGCGTGCTTGTAGACGTACACGCGGTCGGACGGCGTTCGGCGCTCGTACAGGATCTCCGCACGGACGAGCTCGTCGAGGGCGTCCGTAAGGGTTGGATCATCTGCATGGGTCAGGGCGCGGAGCAAGGCGAAGCTGAACTCGCCCCCGAGCGCGGCGACGGCGGCGAGCTGGGCGAGCTCCTTCGTCTTACCGAGCCCATCGAGACGCGCGGCCAGCGTGTTCTGAAGGGTGCCCGGGATGGCCGCGAGCTCAGTTCGCCCGGACTCGGTGATCATCTTCACCGTCTCCTCGATGAAGAGCGGGACGCCGGCGGCTCGGACGGCGACCTCGGCCCGTACCTCGCGCGGAAGCGTTCGCCCCCGCAACACGGCGGCCACCAGCTCGTCGACCGCGTCTCCGTCGAGGGGAGCCAGTCTGAGCCGTGCGATCTCCGTGGCGGCCGGCCAGGGCGGCTCGAACTCGGGCCTCGCGGTCATGACGATCAGCACCTGCTGCGCGGACGCGTCCGCAAGCAAGAGTCCGAGGAGCTCGAGCGTCGACGGGTCGGCCCAGTGGACGTCCTCGAAGACGGCGAGAACCGGACGCTGGCGGCTCTCCGCCCCGACCAGAGCCCTCAGCGCCGCGAAGGTCTGACGTTTCTGATCCTGGGGAGCGAGCTCCCGCGTCGGGTTGACGCTCGGCTCGGCGATGGTGAGCAGCGAGGCGAGAGCCGGCCGCAGCTCCTCGACGGAAAGCCCTTGCCGGTCGATCTCTTCGGTCAGCCGAGTCAGGCTTTCGCCGTTCTCGCCGCTGCCACTCACGCGAAAGACGCGCTCCAGCTCCTCGACGACCGGGTGAAGCGAACTGCTCGCGTGGTACGGAGAGGCCTGGAAGACGAGGCGAGTCGCCGCATTGCCGACTCGCCGGCCCAGCTCGTGCACGAGACGTGATTTGCCGATCCCGGGCTCGCCCGAGACGAGAACCGCACTCCCGGCCCCTGCGCGTGCACGCCGCCAGAGCGCTTCCATCGTCTCGAGCTCGCGGTCGCGACCGACCAGCGGCGTCAGACCGGCGGCCGCGGCGAGGGCAAGGCGCGTTCGGATGCCGGTCTCGTCGGAGACGCGGTACACCGTGATGGGCTCAGCGATCCCTTTGAGCTGCACGGCGTCGGCTCGCGTGAAGACGAAGTAACCCCGGGTCACACGCTCCGTTGCCGCACCGACCACGACCGTTCCGGGCTCGGCGAGCTTTTCCAGGCGGGCCGCCACGTTCACCGTGTCTCCCACGGCCAGGGAGTGGCGCCGTGCGCCCGCTCCCGCCTCGCTCACGACGACGACGCCGGTGTCAATACCGACGCGAGCGGCCAGGCGAACCTCACGCCCGTCGAGACGAGGCGCCGACAACGCCCCTACCGCGCCGACGATCTCGAGCCCGGCGCGGACGGCATTGACCGCGTCGTCGCCCTGAGCATTTGGATAGCCGAAGTAGGCGAGCACGCCGTCGCCCTGGTACTGGGCGACGTGGCCGTGGTAACGCTCGATGACCCGGGCGCACGTCTCGTGGTAGGCCGCGATCACCTCGCTGAGATCCTCGGGGTCGAGTTCCTCGCTGAGTGGGGTCGATTCGACGAGATCGCAGAAGAACACCGTCAGATGCCTCCGCTCCGCCTCTCCCAGCAGCTGATGTGGCCCCGCGCCCGCGTCTGCTCCGACGGCCCGCCCTGAAGGGGCCGTCAGCGCACGCGAACGCCGTCCGGTTCTTGCTCGCACCTCGCTCCTACGCAGATGCTCATTCGCGAACATCCGCTGGCGCGTCTCGAGCTGGGTGACGCTCGGATACATGGCGTCATCGTTTCGCGCGGCGCCTCTGAGCGGAGTACGGCTGGCACGTTGTTGCGGTGCGGGTAGCACCCCTCCCGTTCGGGTATTGGCTCGAGCCGTGGCGCGAGACCTCGGCCGCGAAAACTCCCAAGCGCGTACGGCGCGAACAATCTCCTTGGACGACCGCTGGCGAGGCGGCGGAAGCTGGGGTCGGTTCGCGACCCACCGCGGACCGGTATGCGTAGGAAGTCGAGGTGACGGTTTCGGCGAAGGCCTTACCGACGTCGCCGTGCGCTGCGCCTGGGAAGGACGCTCGTCAGTTGAAGCTCACTCACCGCGCTGCTCGATCAGCTCGACCCGGTAGCCGTCGGGGTCGCGCACGAAAGTCAGCCACGAGCCGCCCTCGCGGACCTGGTACGGGGGCCGCTCGGCCTCGATCCCCTGCTGCTCGAGGCGCGCGAGCGTGCCGGCGAGGTCGTCGACGCCGATCGCGATGTGCCCGTACGCCGTCCCCAGCTCGTACGCGCGCCCGTCGTGGTTGAACGTGAGCTCGAGCTCCTCCTCCTGGCCGGGAGCGCCGAAGAAGTAGTTCGTCGCTTCGAGCTCGCCGTCGCGGACGATGGGGAGCTCCCGCCTGAACTCGAATCCGAGCGCCTCGTAGAACGCCCGACTGCGCTGCGGATCGGTGATGCGGTACATCGTGTGCAGGTAGCGCGTCATCGCCGGGAGCCTACTAGCGGCGGAACGTGGCCGGAGGTCGTGCGCCACGCGCAGCGACGTTGGGGCGACCCGGCGGGCGTCGCTCGCGCGTTTCCCGCCGGGTCGTAGATCGTCTGGCTTCGACGGCCGCGCTAGCCGACGACGCCGCAGGCCGCCCGTGCGCCCGCGTCGCCGGTCGCGAGCGTCGCCGAGTCGGGCCCGAACGTCCCTTCTGTCGTCGACTGGTAGCGGGTCGGGATGTTGGCGAAGTTGTCGGGCAGGGCGTGCACGATGATCGCGCTGCCGTCGGCGTCGAAGAGCTCCGCGACCGTGAACCTGTCCGTCGCGAACTCGAGCCGGGCGGAGCCGTCGTCGAGCACGAGCAGGCTCGGCATGTCGCCCGCATGGTCGCCGTGGCCCGTTCCGGCCGGGTTGTAGTGGCCGCCGGCCGACGTGAAGGGCGCGACGCACTCGCCCACGCTGTGGACGTGGAAGCCGTGGAACCCCGGCGTCAGGCCCGACGCCTTCGCGCGGACGACCACGTTGCCTCCCCGGGTGGTGAGCTTGACCGTCCCGACGTTCGCGCCGCTCGCGTCCATGAGCCGGACCTTCGCCTGCTTCGGTGTGCCGTCGTCGTCCCCGCCGCCGCTCGCGGCGAGCGGCGCCGTGACGATCGCCGCCCCGAGGGCGACTGCGAGCCAGAGGAGCACCCCCCTCTTCGACCGGAAGCCGTTGGGCATGGTCTTCCCCCTTTCCTTACCGGTTGGCGCCCCGCGGCGGTGCCCTCCCCGGCCCCTCGGCCCCGGTCGTCCGTCCGCGTCTCCGAGGCACGTCTTGGGGAGAGCAGCTCGGCAGCGGAACGGAGTCGGCGCGATTCTTGCAGGGAATTCGACGATGTGTGACGGAAACGGCGAGAAGGCGAGACGAGCGGTCACACTCGTGCGCGCTCTTCCGCGCTAGCGTCGGCGGCATGACGAAGGCGGCGACACCGTGGGGACAGGCCTCGGTGGTCGACGAGGTCCGCGTGGCCCAACGCGCCGGCGACCGCCGCTTCGAGACGATCGTCCAGCTCCTCGAGGACGAGAAGGGAGGTGAGCTCGTCCGCTTCGCCTACTCGACCGGCGGCACGATCCGGCGAGGCCCGGTCACGCTCCGCGGCCGCGATCTCGAGCGCCTGCGAGCGGCGCTCTCGGGTCGCCCGCGCCTCGGAGCCGCGCTCGGGCTCGACCGCTCGTAGCCGCCGACACGGACAACTGAACAGCGTCCGGCATCGACCGGTCCCGTGGTCTGGCGGCGCGAAGTCAGGGGTTCTGCTGTGCAGCGCCTTTCCCCGCCCGGCCGGGTCGCCCTTCGGGGGATCGACGGCGCGAGTCGCGTTCGCCGGCCCCGCCCGAACGCCCGGCGTCAGGCGCGCGCGTACGAGCGCTCGCGGGCGGCGTCGACGAGCGAGGCGAGCAGTAGGGCGCCGTCGCCCGAGCCGAGGAGCGGGTCGACCGCGTGCTCCGGGTGCGGCATGAGCCCGAGCACGTTCCCCTCGGCGTTCACGACGCCGGCGATGTCTCCCTCCGAGCCGTTCGGGTTGTGGCCGCGAGCGTAGCGCAGGACGACCTGCTCCTCGGGGAGGTCGTCCGGGGCGTGGTAGCAGCCCTCGCCGTGCTTGACCGGGATCGTGAGCGACTGCCCCGCCTCGCACCGGGTGGTGAAGACGGTGTCCGCTCGCTCGACGACGACCTCGACGTCGCGGCAGACGAAGGCGAGCGACGCGTTGGGACGGAGCGCTCCCGGCAGGAGGCCGGCCTCGCAGAGGATCTGGAAGCCGTTGCAGATCCCGAGCACCGGGCCGCCGCCCTCCGCGAACCGGGCCACGGCGTCCATCGCGGGCGAGAAGCGGGCGATCGCCCCGCAGCGGAGGTAGTCGCCGTAGGAGAAGCCGCCGGGCAGGACGACCGCGTCGAGGCGCGGAAGCTCGCGCTCGCCGTGCCAGACGACGACGGGGCTCGCGCCCAGCGCGGAGAAGGCCCAGACGGCATCGCGGTCGTCGTTCGACCCGGGGAACGCGAGGACGCCGACGCGCGGACGGCGCTCGCTCACGGCTGCCCCGCGAGCTCGATCTCGTAGCTCTCGATGAGCGGGTTCGCGAGCAGGCGCTCGCACATCTTCTCGACCTCCGCGCGCGCCTCGGCGTCGCTGGACGCCTCGACCTCGAGGTCGATCACGCGGCCGACGCGCGCGCCGTCGACGGCGAAGCCGAGCTGGCGGAGGGAGCGCTCGACCGCCTCGCCCTGCGGGTCGAGGATGCCTCCCTTCGGCCGCACGAGGACGGTCGCCCTCATCGCAGCACCACGTCCGGGTCGGCCAGGTAGTCGGCGAAGGCGATGCCCGTCAGGCGCTCGAACGCCTCGACGTAGCGTGCGCGCGTTCCTTCGACGACCTCGGCGGGCACCTCCGGCCCGGGCGGCTCCTTGTCCCAGCCGAGCGACGAGCAGTAGTCCCGAACGTACTGCTTGTCGAACGAGGGCTGCGCGCGTCCGGGCTCGTACGCGTCGGCGGGCCAGAAGCGCGAGGAGTCGGGCGTGAGCGCCTCGTCCCCGAGCGTCAGCACGCCCTCCCGATCGAGGCCGAGCTCGAACTTCGTGTCGGCGATGACGATGCCGCGCTCGGCCGCGTGCTCCGAGGCGAAGCGGTAGAGCGCGAGCGAGACGCGCTCCGCCTCGGCGAGGACCTCCTCGCCGACGAGGGAGGCGGCCCGCTCGCGGTCGATGTTCTCGTCGTGGCCCTCCTGCGCCTTCGTGGCGGGCGTGAAGATGGGCGCCGGGAGCTTGTCCGCCTCCCGCAACCCGGGCGGCAGGCCGTGTCCGCAGACCTCGCCCGTCGCCTCGTAGTCCCGCCGGCCCGACCCCGTGAGGTAGCCGCGCACGACGCACTCGATCGGGAGCATGTCCAGCCGGAGCGCCTCCGTGGAGCGGCCGTCCCCGCGGAGCGCGAGCAGGTGGTTCGGGACGATCTCGCGCGTCCGTGCGAACCAGAAGGCGGAGAGCCCGGTGAGGACACGGCCCTTGTCCGGGATCTCCGTCGGCAGGACGACGTCGAACGTCGAGATCCGGTCGCTCGCCACGAGCAGGAGCCGGCCGGCGTCGAGGGCGAAGATCTCCCGCACCTTCCCGCTCGCGACGTGAGCCGTCTCAGGCATGGACAGCATCCCCCTTTCGGTCGGCAACCCGGTCGGCGAGCGCCCCCAGGCGCTCGAAGACGACGTCGACGTGCTCGAGCGCGCTCCGCACGTCGAACGCCCCCGCGAGCGCCTCCGGGTCGAGCCGGGCGGCGATCTCGTCGTCGCGCGAGAGGAGCTCGCGGAAGTCGCGCTCCTCGTCCCAGGCGGCGAGCGCGTTTCGCTGGACGAGCCTGTACGCGTCGTCCCGGGAGAGGCCGGAGGCGACGAGCGCGAGCAGGACGCGCTGGCTGAAGACGAGGCCGAGCGACGCGTCGAGGTTCCGGCGCATACGGCGGGCGTCCACGACGAGACCGTCGACGAGCCAGGTGAAGCGGTCGAGCATGTAGTCGAGCGCCAGGAACGCATCCGGCAGCACGACGCGCTCGGCGCTCGAGTGCGAGATGTCCCGCTCGTGCCAGAGGGCGACGTTCTCGAGCGCGACCCCGGCCGCCGAGCGAACGACCCGCGCGAGCCCGCAGATGCGCTCCGCCACGACCGGGTTGCGCTTGTGCGGCATCGCGGAGGAGCCCTTCTGGCCTCGGCGGAACGGCTCCTGGACCTCGCGGAGCTCCGTGCGCGCGAGGTGACGGATCTCGGTCGCGAACCGCTCGAGCGAGGCGGCGCAGACGGCGAGCGCGCCGAGGAGCTCGGCGTGCCGGTCGCGCGGCACGACCTGGGTCGAGACCTCCTCGGGCACGAGGCCCAGACGATCGCAGGCGATGCGCTCGACCTCGGGGCTGCCGCCGCCGTACGTCCCGACTGCCCCGGCGAGCTTGCCGATCCGCATGCCCGCGAGCGCGGTCACGACGCGCTCGCGGTCGCGCTCGAGCTCGAACGCCCAGCCCGCGAGCTTCGCGCCGAACGTGATCGGCTCCGCGTGGACGCCGTGGGTTCGCCCCGCCATCACCGTGTCGCGGTGCTCCTCCGCCCGCCGCATGACGGCGGCGAGCGCGTCCTCGAGCCCGGCGAGGATCAGCGCGCCCGCTTCGCGGACCTGGAGCGCGGTCGCGGTGTCGAGGACGTCGGAGGACGTCAGCCCGTAGTGAAGCCACCGTCCGGCCGGTCCGAGCGGCTCGGCGACGGCGTCGACGAAGGCAGCCAGGTCGTGCTGGGTGCGCTCCTCGATCTCGGCGACGCGCTCGGGCGAGGGGGCGACCGCCTGCTCGCGCACCTCGGCGGCCGCCTCGGCCGGGACGGCGCCCACCTCCGCCCACGCGTCGAGGGCGGCGAGCTCGACCTCGAGCCAGCGCGCGAGCCTGCCCTCCTCCGACCAGACGCGCTTCATGGCCGGGCGGGAGTAGCGGGCGATCACCGTCCCGATTGTAGAAGCTGCCCAGGTCGACTCGGCGCGGGTGCCCCGGCTTCGGGCCGACCTACGGCTCCGTCGTCGTCCGCCCCGGCCCTCTCGGGTAGCCGCCGCCCTGTCCCAGGATCTTCGCGGCGAGGACGGCGGCGTTGCGCGCGCCGTTCACGGAGACGCAGGCGACCGGGACGCCCGGCGGCATCTGGACGATCGAGAGGAGCGCGTCGAGCCCGCCGAGGACGCTCTTCGAGGAGGTGAGCGGGACGCCGATCACGGGGAGGTCGGTGTACGCGGCGACGACGCCCGGGAGGGCGGCCGCCATGCCGGCTCCCGCGATCACGACGCGCACGCCGCGGAGCGCCGCCGTCGAGGCGTACTCCGCCACGGCGCGAGGATCCCGGTGGGCCGAGAGCACGCGGAGCTCCCAGGAGATCCCTCGCTCGTCGAGCTCGGCGCCGGCCGGCTCGATTGCGTCACGATCCGACTCGGAGCCGACGAGGATGCCGACGAGCGGACCGGCCTCCTCGTACTCCTCGAGGATCGGCAGCGGGAGCGGGCTCTCTTCAGGCGGCGGCATGGACGGCTCCGAGGGCGACGTCGCGGCGGTACTGGGCCCCGGCCAGCTCGATCCGCTCGACCGCACGGTAGGCGAGCTCGCGCGCCGCTCCGAGCGACGGTGCCACCGCCGTGACGTTCAGCACGCGACCGCCGGCGCTCACGAGCGAGTCGCCCCGTCTGGCTGTCCCGGCGTGGAAGACGAGCGCGCCCTCCGACTCCGCCTCGCCGAGGCCGGCGATGGGATCGCCCGTCACCGGTGCCTCCGGGTAGCCCGCCGCGGCGACGACGACGCTCACCGCGGCGTCCGGCCCGGCGCCGAGCTCAACCCCGGCGAGCGAGCCCGTCGAGGCTGCGGCGAGCGCCGCGAGCAGGTCGCCTTCCAGGCGTGGGACGATCGCCTGCGTCTCGGGGTCGCCGAACCGGCAGTTGAACTCGAGCACCCGGGGACCTTCGGAGGTCAGCATCAGCCCGGCGTAGAGGAGGCCCTGGAACGGCGAGCCGCGACGGCTCAGCTCGCGCAGCACGGGCACGTGCACGGCCTCGACGAGCTCCTCCGCCCGGTCCGGCGGCAGGTGAGGCACCGGCGAGTAGCTGCCCATCCCGCCCGTGTTCGGGCCCTCGTCCCCGTCGCGGAGGCGCTTGAAGTCCTGCGCCGGAGCGAGCGGGAGCGCGGTCTCCCCGGCGCAGAGCGCGAAGAGCGAGACCTCCTCCCCCTCGAGGAGCTCCTCGACGACGACGTCGCCGCCGAGCGCCCGCGCCCGCGCGAGAGCCGCCGCCGCCTCGTCCTCCGTCCGGCACACGAAGACTCCCTTGCCTGCTGCGAGGCCGTCCGCCTTGACGACGCAGGGGGAGCGAACGTCGTCGAGCGCCTCGGCGGTCGCCACCCCCGCGGCGCGCATGACGTCCTTGGCGAAGAGCTTCGATCCCTCGATGCGCGCGGCCGCGGCGCCGGGGCCGAACACCGCGACGCCGGCATGGCGAAGCTCGTCTGCGAGCCCGGCGACGAGGGGCGCCTCGGGCCCGACGACGACGAGGTCGACGCCTGCCTCGCGGCAGAGGCCGAGGAGGGAGTCGGCGTCGTCGGGGCGCAGCGGGTGGCAGGCGCCGAGCCGGGCGATGCCCGGGTTTCCGGGCGCCGCGTGAAGCTCGCCGAGCGCCGGACTCTGGGCGAGCTTCCAGGCCAGGGCGTGCTCGCGGCCGCCCGAACCCACGACGAGGACGTTCACGCGGGCGAGTCTAGTCTCCGTCCCGGGCGTTTGAGACCGGCGGGGCGAGGTAGGACCCCGCCATGCACGAGCCGGGACTGGATCGTCATTTCTGGCGGACCGAGTGGGAGGCGCTCGAGCCGCTCGTCGTCGACTCCCCCGAGGAAGCGCTCCCGGAGGTCGACGGGCTCGTCGAGCGGATGCTGCGCGAGGCGGGCTACCCGCTCGAGGACGGGGAGCTGGAGCGGACGGCCGAGGAGGGGATCGACCCGGACGTCCTCGCGAGCTTCCACGCCGCGCGGGATGTCGCCACGCGCGCCGAGCGTGGCCTGAACGTCGACCCGGCCGAGATCGGCGAGGCGGTCGGCCTCTATCGGGCGCTCTACGAGCACCTCGTCACCCGCGAGCTCGACCTCGACGACTAGCACCCGCGGGGCGGGAGCGCCCGGGCAGATTTCCGCCGTCGGAGGACGGCACCGTTCCGGCCCGCTCTCGGCACGGTCCGCGACAGACACGCGCGCCCGCGCCGGATACGCTGGAACCGGAGGGAGGCCCGCGGCCGGCCCCTCGGGCGCGCGCGCGTCTAGACGTCCCGGCGAGACGTCGCGACCGTGGGTCGCACGGTGCCGCGAGTCCCGCGGGCCGCGACCTTCGGCACCTCTCTCGGGGAACGCCCGCGGGCAGCTGCGAGCGGCCGCGGGCAACGGCGAAAACAGGGTCTCCGTGCGATGGATCGAGCCCGTCACCACCCCGACCGACGGCGCTGGAGGCGCGTCGCGGCGGGCAATAGTATTGCCCTCCTGTAGCGGCGGCCCCGGGGGTCGCGCCGAGAAACGAGGAGGGAGCCCGTGCCGACCGACCTTGAAGCCTTCGTCAGCGCCGAGGGCCGCGACGAGAAGATCGCCGACGTTCGCCGCAGGATCGACGAGCTCGGGATCACCTACGTCTACTACCAGTTCCCGTCCGTCACGGGCCGGATCATGGGCAAGGGCGTCCCCTCGCCGCACTGGGAGACGGTCGCGAACAAGGGCTTCCAGCTCGTGTACGGCGCGACGGCGAACCTCTTCACCGACCGGCACGGCAACTACATCGGCTACGGGCCGGAGGCGGCGGAGCTCGTCGGCGTCCCGGAGCCGGAGACGTTCATGCCGCTCCCGTGGGACTCGAAGGTGGCGCGCGTGTGGGTGACGTGCTTCCGCAACCGGGAGGAGCGGGAGGACCCGGGCGCGTTCCTCACGTCGGACTGCCGCGGGAATCTCAAGCGCATCCAGGCGCAGTTCGAGGAGGAGACCGGCCTCCACCTCCGCGCCGGCACCGAGCCCGAGATGATGTGGCTCAAGCTCGACGACGACGGCCAGCCCTCGGTGGAGGGCAAGACGAAGCCCTACTGCTACCACATCGACCAGTTCTCCGAGCTCCAGCCCATCATCCACAAGGTGATTGAGTACGGACAGCGGATGGAGCTCGACATGATCCAGGGCGACCACGAGGACGCTCCCGGCCAGATCGAGCTCAACTTCGGCTTCGACAGGGCCGAGCGGACGGCCGACAACCTCTCGACCTTCCGGCAGGTCTGCAAGCAGGTCGGGCGTGAGCTCGACGCCTTCCCCTGCTTCATGCCGAAGCCGTTCATGGGCGTCTCCGCGAACGGCTGCCACCACAACATCTCCCTCTGGCGCGGCGACGAGAACGCCTTCATGCCGGAGACCGAGGACCGGCAGCGCCCGAGCCAGACCGGCCTCTACGCGATCGGCGGGATCATCGAGCACCTCGGCGCGCTCACCGCCGTGACCGCTCCGACCGTGAACTCCTACCGGCGCCTTTGGGACACGGGCTTCTGGGCCCCGGTCTTCGCCGACTGGGGCTACCAGAACCGGACGACCGCGCTTCGCGTCTCCGCGCCGGGCCGCTTCGAGTACCGCTCCGTCGACTCCGCCGTCAACCCCTACCTCTCGCTTGCGACGCTCATCGCCGCGATGCGGGACGGGATCGACCGCAAGCTCGATCCCGGCGAGCCGGAGGAGCGCAACATCTACGACGCCATGGAGGCCGGCAAGGAGGTCAGGAAGATCCCCATGACCTTCGGCGACGCCCTCGACGCGCTCGAGGCGGACGACGTCGTCCGGTCCGCGCTGCCCGGCGATATGTACCGTGTCTTCATGCACTACAAGCGCGACGAGTGGGAGCGCTACTGCGCCCAGGTGAGCGACTGGGACGTGCGGGAGTACCTCGACGTGCTGCCCTAGCGAAGGGGACACGACATGTGCGGAATCGCAGGCATCATCTACCGGGACGGCACCCACGAGGTCGGTCGCGACATGACCCGGATGCTCCAGTCCATGAAGCACCGGGGTCCCGACTCGACCGGGTACGCGCTCTACCGGCCCCATGACCACCGCCTGGTCATGCGCTACAAGCTCGCGGACGCGAACACGCCGCGGGACTTCGAGTACTCCGACCGGATCGACCGCCACCAGGGGCAGGTGCTGCAGCGGCTCAAGAGCATGGGCGCTCACCTCCACGAGGTGGACGAGGAGACCGAGTACGCCTACAGGATCTCGTTCGAGCTCCCGAACGGGAACCTCAAGGAGCTGGCCGACCGGATGGAGGACATTCCCGACTGCGAGGTGCTCTCGCTCGGGCACTCGCTCGAGATCGTCAAGGACCTGGGGGACGCCGAGGAGGTGGCCGAGCAGTACGACCTCAAGGGCTTCTCGGGCACGCACGCGATCGGGCACGTGCGCATGGCGACCGAGTCCGACGTCGACATCTCGGGCGCCCACCCGTACTGGGCCTATCCCTTCACCGACGTCGCCGTCGTCCACAACGGCCAGCTCACGAACTACTTCCAGTGGAAGCGCCGCCTCGAGCGCGCGGGCCACCGGTTCCAGTCCGAGTGCGACTCCGAGATCATCGCCGTCTACCTCGCCGAGAAGATGAGCGAGGGGGCGAGCCTCGAGGACGCCATGCGCGCCTCGCTCGAGGAGCTCGACGGCGTCTTCACGTACATCGCCGTCACCGAGGACGCGCTCGGCGTCTGCAAGGACGAGATGGCGGCGAAGCCGCTCGTCCTCTACGAGGCGGACGGCGTCGTCGCGCTCGCCTCGGAGGAGATCGCCATCCGGGCGGTCATCGACCACGAGATCGACACCTACGACCCGTACGAGGGGGAGGTCATGGTATGGGAGCGGTAGCCGGCGAGCACCGGATCAGCTACGACGCGCGCGGGCTCGCGGAGCCGCACGCCGAGGCGCCGCGGAACGCCGAGGTCGCCGACGGGAAGGCCGTCTTCGACGCGAAGGAGCTGACGACGCGGGAGATCAACCTCGAGCTCCGCCGCCTCGTCTACGAGGAGGGCGTCGGCGACGTCACCGTGCTCAACCCGGGCTCGCGCCACTCGCTCGGCGTCGCCATTCTCACCCGCTGCCGCATCACCTTCGACGGGAGCCTGGGGTACTTCGGCTGCGGGCTGATCGACGGCCCCGAGGTCCACGTCAAGGGCAGGGTCGGCTGGTCGGCCTTCGAGAACATGATGTCGGGCGTCGTCGTCGTCGAGGGGAACGCGGGCTCGCTCACCGCGGCTGCGCTCCGCGGGGGCGATGTCGTCATCAAGGGCAGGGTCGGCGCCCGCACCGGCATCGACCAGAAGGGCGGCACGATCATCTCGCTCGGCGAGGCGGGCTCGATGACCGGCTTCATGATGCAGCGCGGCCGCCAGATCCTCTGCGGCAACGTCGGGCCGGGCCTCGGCGACTCCATGTACGACGGCACGATCTACGTCGCGGGCACGGTGAAGTCGCTCGGCATCGACTGCGTCCCCGGCGAGTGGACCGACGCCGACACCGAGCTGATCGAGCGCAAGTTCAGGATCTACGGCCTCGGCGACCCGCCCGAGTTCCAGAAGTTCGTGTGCGGCAAGAAGCTCTACAACTACGACCACCTCGAGCCGTCCGAGCGGAAGCTCGTCCTCTAGGGAAAGGCCCGACATGACGACAAGCGACCGGTACGAGACCGTCGGCGAGAACTACGGCACGCGCCAGCCCGAGCGGCGCACCGTCCTCGGCCGCAGCCCCATCTTCACGCCCGAGGTCGTCAACGACATCCACATGAAGGCCGAGCTCGGGCGCTACCGGATGCGCGGCTTCTCGATGTTCAAGAAGATCCCGCACTGGGACGAGCTCATGTTCATGCCCGGGACGCTGACCCGGTTCGTGATCGAGGGCTACCGGGAGAAGTGCGTGACGAAGACGGTGCTCGGCGCACGCTTCGCGAAGAAGCCGATCGAGCTCGACATCCCCGTCTACATCACCGGCATGAGCTTCGGAGCGCTCTCGCTCGAGGCGAAGATGGCGCTCGCCAAGGGCGCCTCCATGGCCGGGACGGCCACGTGCTCGGGGGAGGGGGGAATGATCCCGCCCGAGCGTGAGCTCTCGACGAAGTGGTACTACCAGTGCATCCAGAGCCGGTACGGGTTCAACCCGCACCACCTCATGCTCGCCGACGCCGTCGAGTTCTTCATCGGCCAGGGCTGCAAGGTCGGCCTCGGCGGCCACCTCATGGGCCAGAAGGTGACGGAGCAGGTGGCGGAGATGCGCTCGCTCCCGCCCGGGATCGACCAGCGCTCGCCGGCGCGGCATCCCGACTGGCTGGGCCCGGACGACCTCTCGCTGAAGATCCAGGAGATCCGCGAGGCGACCGACTACCAGGTCCCGATCCAGCTCAAGCTCGGCGCCGCCCGCGTCTACGACGACGTCCGCATGGCCGCCAAGTGCGGGCCGGACATCATCTACCTCGACGGCGCCGAGGGCGGCACCGGGGCGGGGCCGCACATCGCCACCGAGGAGACGGGCATCCCGCTCATGGCCGCGATCCCGGAAGCGCGGCGCGCCCTCGAGGACGTCGGCCTCGCGGACGAGATCGACCTCGTCGTCGCCGGGGGGATCCGGAACGGCGGCGACGTCGCGAAGGCGCTCTCGCTCGGCGCGAAGGCCGTCGCGCTCGGGCACTCGGCGCTGATCGCGCTCAACTGCAACAAGGAGATCCCCGGCGTCACCGACTACGAGGGGACGGTCGGCGTCCCGGCGGGCGAGTGCTACCACTGCCACACCGGCCGCTGCCCGGTCGGGATCACGACGCAGGATCCGGAGCTCCGCAAGCGCCTCGTCGTCGACGAGGCCGCCGAGCGGGTCTACAACTTCCTGCACACGCTCACGCTCGAGGTGCAGATGCTCGCCCGCGCCTGCGGGAAGACGAACGTCCACTCGCTCGAGCCCGAGGACCTCTGCGCGCTCACGGTCGAGGCCGCGGCGATGGCGAAGGTGCCGCTTGCGGGCACGAACTACGTCCCGGGCGTCACCGAGGAGAAGGCGCTCGCCGAGATCAAGCGCCTCCTCGAGAAGCACCTCGAGTACCCGGTCGACTACCTGCCGGAGAGCGCCGAGGAGCTGGCGGGGGCGGGCGACTGATGACGAGAGAGCCGGAGAAGATCAGGGGGATCGACGCCGAGTACCTCGCGGGCCGGCGGTTCTCCTACCAGGAGAACGCGGCCGAGATCGAGGACGTCGACCTCCTCGCGGCCACCCCGGGCGAGGACATCAACTGGCTCGAGGACGTGGAGCTGCTCGAGGAGGACGGCGTCCCGGCCGTCTTCGACCGCTACTCGAACTCCTTCCTCAAGATCTACTTCCCCATCCCCGCGGGGCAGGAGGACGAGATCGCGCGCAAGGTCCTCGTCAAGCACCTGCAGTCGGGCGGCTCCTACGGCATCCAGCTGAAGGAGAAGCACACGAAGTTCCCCCAGCCGGAGCTCGGCCCGTGGGTCGAGGGCTCCCGCACCGTGGGGACCGACTGGCAGCCGTCCGTGCTCGAGGGCTGGGAGCCGCCCGCGCACTAGCACGCCGGAACGGCCGAGGGGTCGAGCGCGCCCCTCGGCGCTCCGGACGGTCTCGCAGGGCTAGACGCCCCGGCGGCCGTAGCCCACGCCGCCGAAGAGCACGAGCACGAGCAGCACGATGATGAGGATCCACGCCCACGTCGGCATCCGGCACTCCTCTCGGGTCGGGTCGACGGCTCCTACCTAGCCGCTTCCCCGTGCCGGCAAACACGGCCTCCGGCAAGCAGGAAGGGCGGGCGCCGGGCGGGCCCGCCCCTCCCTGAGTCCCGGGGCCGAGCTGCTGGCGGCTCGGAAGGGCAGCGCGGTGTGCCTCGCCGGGCCCGTTCTCTCCCGCCCCCGGTACGCCTCCTGACTACGGCGCGTCGCCGCCGGCGGATTGCCTCGAGCGGGCGTCACCTGTGGGGGCACGTCCGCAGATGCCGCCGCGCGGCCTCAGACGGGGTCGTGGCAGACGGCCTCGACGTTGTTCCCGTCGGGATCGAGGACGTAGGCGCCGTAGTAGCTCTCGTGGTAGTGCGGACGGACGCCGGGCGGGCCGTTGTCCCGGCCGCCGGCGGCGAGCGAGGCCACGTGGAAGGCCTCCACCGTGTCCCGGTCGCGCGCGCGGAAGCAGACGTGCGTGCCGGCGCTCGGGTCGTCCCGCGCGGAGATCCAGAAGTCGGGCCCCGCCTCGCCCGCCTGGAAGCCGACGTGGCCCTCCCACTCCGTGAAGACGCGGTAGCCCAGCGGCTCGAGCGCCTCGGCGTAGAACGCCTTGGCGGCCGCGAGGTCGCGGACGTTCAGGCCGACGTGGTCGATCATCCCGCCGGAACGGTACCGCGTCGCCCGGGGCCCCCGCGAGACTAGGCCGGTGCCCGCCGACGCCTTCGTCCTCGCGCTCGCCGCCGCCTTCGTCCACGCGCTCTGGAACGTCCTCCTCGCCCGGGCGCGCGACCCCGAGGCCGCCGCCGCCGTCGCGCTCCTCGCCGGCGTCGTCGCCTTCGCCCCGGTCGCCGCGCTCGCCTGGGAGGTGGAGGCCGAGGCTTGGCCCTACCTCCTGGCGACGTCGTTCCTCGAGCTTCTCTACCTGGCGCTGCTCGGGGCCGCCTACCGCCGCGCGGAGCTCTCGCTCGTCTACCCGCTCGCTCGCGGGCTCGCTCCCGTCCTCGTGCTCGGGGCCGGCGCGCTCCTCCTCGGCGCGGAGACGGGCCCCGCCCAGGCGGCCGGCGTGTGCCTCGTGGGGCTCGGTGTCCTGCTCGTCCGCGGGCTCCGCCGCCCGGGCGAGAGGACGGGGGTCCTCTTCGGGCTCGCCGTCGCGGTCTCCATCGCGGCGTACACGCTCGTCGACGACGAGGGCATCCGCTACGCGAGCGCGATCACGTACCTCGAGCTCTCGCTCGTGCTCCCCGCCGTCGCGTACGCCGCCGCGCTCGCGGCGCTCCGGGGCGTTCCCTCCCTCCGAGCGGAGCTGCGCCCGGCCTCGCTCGCGGCGGGCGTGTGCATGCTCGGCGCCTACGGGCTCGTGCTCGCCGCGCTCGCTCGCGCGGAGGCCGCCCCCGTCGCCGCGGTCCGCGAGACGAGCGTCGTGATCGCGACCGGCGCCGCCGCGCTCCTCCTGCGGGAGCGCGTCGGTCCGGGCCGCCTCGCCGGGGCCGTCCTCGTCGCCGCGGGCGTCGCGCTCCTCGGCTTCTGAGACCGTCCCGTGCCGTGCCCGGGCCTACGAGCCCTGCAGCCAGAGCGCCATGGCGGCGAGGGAGTTCCCGTCGGAGAGCTCCCCGATGATGCCGCGCAGGGGGAGGCGCGCGACTTCGAGGTCCTCCTCGTCGGGCCGGAGCGAGCCGGGTCCCACCTGGACGAGCTGCGTCGCCTCGAAGGCGTGGACGTACTCGGTCGCGTAGTCGGGGGCCGCCCAGAAGGAGCCGAGCTGCCGGAGGGAGCCGGCGGCGAGGCCGCACTCCTCGTCGAGCTCGCGGGCCGCCGTCTCCTCGGGCGCCTCACCGGGCTCCATCGACCCGCCGGGAAGCTCGACGGTCACGCCGTCCGCGCCCG
This sequence comes from Gaiellaceae bacterium, assembly GCA_035762005.1. GTDB lineage: Bacteria > Actinomycetota > Thermoleophilia > Gaiellales > Gaiellaceae > JAIBJN01. The sequence continues at coordinate 7,007 of DASTQA010000015.1, read as the reverse complement.
CACGGGTCTGGCGGACGACGACGAGCTCCTCGCCGTCGATCGCGACGACGATGACGGAGTTCGGCTTCTCGAGGACCGCCAAGGCGGCGAAGTCTAGGCGCCCGGGGCGCGGGCGCCCGGCGCCGCGGGCAGCCGTCTCCGGCGCAGGGCGACCGCGACCCCGGCGATCGCCGCGGACGCGAGCGCGAGGACGCCGCCGAGGAGCGCCCAGGGAGCCGACCCGTCGCCCTCGGGGCGCGCGGCCGCGGGCGGCGACGCCTCGAGCGAGGGCTCGTGCGCGCGGAGGGTGCGCGCGTCGATGACCGCGACGGCCTCCGTGCCCGCCAGGACCCGGACCTCCCGACCGTCCCCGGCGACGGCGAGACGCACGTCCAGCAGGTCGGCCCGGCCGGCGAGCGCGTCGAGGGCGATGCAGGCGGCGGTGCCCTCCGCCGTGTCGAGCGCGTGGACGAACGGCGTGCCGCCGCCGCCGTCGTAGAGGGTGTACGCCCAGCGCCCGTCGGGGCTCACGGCACGCGTGAGGGGCAGGCCGCGCATGACGTCGCCGAACGTCCTCGGGTCGACGACCGGCTCGGGCAGGAGCCGGCTCCGCTCGAGGTCGTACCCGCGAACGACGTACCGGGTCGGGTCGCGCGGCTCGACGTACTCGACGAGGTAGAGGAGCGACCCGTCCGGCGAGAGCGCGTCGAAGCTGAAGTCGCCGGCGAGGACGACCGTCTCCCGCAGCCGCAGCCGCGGGGTGGCGAGGACGGCCAGTGCGGTTCGCCTCTGCGGGAAGCCGTCGCGCGGCCGGATGAGCACGAGCGTCCGGCCGTCGGCCGAGAGGCCGGCCGGCGAGCCGTCGAGAGCGACGGCGGGGACGGTGAAGCGCCCCCGGAGGAGCCGGCTGCCGAGCACGCGGCCGCCGTCCTGCTCGACGCGGGCGACGAGGGTGCCCGCTCCCGCCCGCAGCGCGACGTACCGGACCGGCTCGGCGGGCCCCGCCACGCCCGACGGCCCGACCTCGACTCCGCCGACCGGCAGCCCGTCGGCCGGGGCCGGGCCGGCCGCCGTCCCCGCGGCGACGAGCGCCGCGACCGTGACCATGAGACGTCGCATCGCATCCTCCTCGGCTCGCTTCTCCCTCCGTACGCCGCAGGGCGCGCACGAGGTCCGCCGCTAGCCTTCTCCCGTGGCCAGGCCGCGCGCTCGCGAGCTGGGGATCGTCGTCGGGACGCTCCCGCCCGGGCCGCTGAACGCGATCACGGACGTGCCCGGCGTGCGCGTCGGTCACGAGACGATCGTCGCGGGAGCGTCGGTGCGGACGGGAGTCACCGTCGTCCTTCCGCACGAGGGGAACCCGTGGGACGAGCCCGTGTTCGCGGGGCCGCACCGGCTGAACGGGAACGGCGAGCTGACGGGGCTCGAGTGGATCCGCGAGTCCGGGCTCCTCTGCTCGCCGATCGGCCTCACGAACACGAACTCGGTGGGCGTCGTCCGCGACGCCCTCGTCGCGGCCGAGGTCGAGCGCCGCGGAGACGACTTCTGGAGCCTCCCGGTCGTGGGCGAGACGTGGGACGGCCTCCTGAACGACATCGGCGGCATGCACGTCCGCGCCGACCACGTGCGCGCCGCACTCGGCGCCGCGCGCGGAGGCGCTGTCGGCGAGGGCAACGTCGGCGGCGGCACCGGGATGATCTGCCACGGCTTCAAGGGCGGCATCGGCACGTCGTCGCGCGTCGTCGCGGCCGTCGGCGGCCACGTGGTCGGGGTGCTCGTGCAGGCGAACTACGGCCGGCGGGAGCGCCTGCGCGTGGACGGCGTCGCGGTGGGGGAGGCGATCACGGCCGCCGAGGTGCCGCTGCCTGGGCCGGGCCCCGCCGGCGGCTCGATCATCGTCCTCGTGGCGACGAGCGCGCCGCTCCTCCCCGACCAGTGCCGGCGGCTCGCCCAGCGGGCCGGGCTCGGGATCGCGCGGGTGGGCGGTGTCGGGGAGAACTCGAGCGGCGACCTCTTCCTGTGCTTCTCGACGGGGAACCGGGGCCTGCCGGCTGGCGACGCCGCCGCCGGCGTCCCCGCGGCCGTGCGGCTCGAGATGGTGCCCGCCCAGCACCTGACGCCGCTCTTCGACGCCGTCGTCGAGGCGACCGAGGAGGCGATCCTGAACGCGCTCTGCGCCGCCGAGACGATGACGGGGCGCGGCGGTCGCACCGCGCACGCGCTCCCGCTCGAGCGCACCCGTTCGCTGGTGACGCAGACACGAGCTGCCGGCGGGTAGCGTTTCGACCGCGTGTCCAAACACCTCCTCCTCGTTAGGCCCGCGTTTCCCTCTTGTTGCCCGTCCCGCCCGGGGCTACCCTGGCCACAACGTAGAAAGTGGAGGTCGAGATGAGCGTTGCCGTAACCCAGCACAAGAACTACGTCGGCGGCGAGTGGGTGGACTCCGCCGGGGGCGAGACGATGGAGGTCCTCAACCCGGCGACGGGGGAGACGATCGCCGAGGTCCCGGCGAGCACGGCCGAGGACGCCGACCGCGCCGTCCAGGCGGCGAAGGCGGCCCTGCCGGAGTGGCTCGAGACGACGCCGGGCGAGCGGGCCGAGGTCCTCCTCAAGCTCGCCGACCTGATCGACGAGCACACGGACGACCTCGCCGAGATCGAGTCGAGGAACGTCGGCAAGCCGCTCCCGGTCGCGCGCGACGAGTTCCCGGTCATGTCCGACAACCTCCGCTTCTTCGCCGGCGCCGCGCGCGTCCTCGAGGGACGCTCGGCCGGGGAGTACATGCGCGGCTACACGTCGATGATCCGGCGGGAGCCGATCGGCGTCGTGGCGGGCATCGCCCCCTGGAACTACCCCCTGATGATGGCGATCTGGAAGTGCGCCCCGGCGCTCGCGGCCGGCAACGTCCAGATCCTCAAGCCCTCCGAGCAGACGCCGCTGACGGCGCTCCGCCTCATGGAGCTCGCCGAGGGGATCATCCCTGCGGGCGTCCTCAACGTCATCACGGGCGACGGCGTGCCCGCCGGCGAGGCGCTCGTGAAGCACCCCGATGTGCGCCTCGTCTCGCTGACCGGCGACGTGGAGACCGGGAAGGCGATCGCCCGCACGGCGGCCGAGAACCTCAAGCGCGTCCACCTCGAGCTCGGCGGCAAGGCGCCGGTGCTCGTCTTCGACGACGCCGACCCGGCCGCCGTCGCCGAGAGCGTCAAGATCGCCGGCTATTGGAACTCGGGCCAGGACTGCACGGCCGCCTCGCGCGTCGTCGCGGGCCCGAAGATCTACGACAAGCTCCTCGAGGAGCTCGTCCCGGCGGTCGAGTCGATCCAGGTCGGCGACCCTGCCGAGAGCGAGGAGATCGAGATGGGCCCGGTCATCTCCAAGAGCCAGCAGGAGCGGGTCTTCGGCTTCCTCGAGCGCGCGAAGGGCGCGACGGTGCTCACCGGCGGCGGCTCGAACGGAGAACGCGGCTTCTTCGTCTCCCCGACCGTCGTCACGGGCGTCGAGCAGACGGACGAGATCGTGCAGCGCGAGGTCTTCGGGCCGGTCGTGACCGTGCAGCGCTTCGCAGACGACGACGAGGCGATCGCCTGGGCGAACGACGTCAACTACGGCCTCGCCGCCTCGGTGTTCACGCGCGACGTCGGCCGCGCGCTCAACGCCGCCCGGAAGCTCCAGTTCGGGACCGTGTGGATCAACGACCACATCCCGCTCGTCTCCGAGATGCCGCACGGCGGCTTCAAGCAGTCGGGCTACGGCAAGGACCTGAGCGTCTACGGGCTCGAGGACTACACGCAGATCAAGCACGTGATGGCCAAGATCGACTAGGACGGCGGCCGTGGCGGTTCGGGAAGAGGAGGCCGCCGCACCACGCGGCGAGGCGGACGGGACCGGCGCTCCCGCCGACATCCGGCTCGCTGCGGTGACGAAGCGGTTCGACGAGGTCACCGCGGTCGACGGCGTCTCGCTGGAGATTCCGGCGGGGAGCTTCTTCGCGCTCCTCGGCCCGTCCGGCTGCGGGAAGACGACGACCCTGCGAATGATCGGCGGCTTCGAGGAGCCGACCGCGGGAACGGTCTACCTCGGCGACCGGGACGTGACCGGCCTGCCCCCGTACAAGCGCGACGTCAACACGGTCTTCCAGAGCTACGCCCTCTTCCCGCACCTCTCGATCTTCGAGAACGTCGCGTTCGGGCTGCGGCGCCGCGGCGTCCGCGGCGGCGACCTGCGCGACCGCGTCTCCGAGGCGCTCGAGCTCGTCGCCCTCGGCGGCCTCGAGCGGCGCAAGCCGCAACAGCTCTCCGGGGGGCAGCAGCAGCGCGTGGCCCTCGCCCGGGCGCTCGTCAACCGACCGCGCGTGCTCCTCCTCGACGAGCCGCTCGGCGCGCTCGACCTCAAGCTCCGCAAGCAGATGCAGCTCGAGCTGAAGCGGATCCAGGACGAGGTCGGGATCACCTTCGTGCACGTCACCCACGACCAGGAGGAGGCCATGACGATGGCCGACTCGATCGCGGTCATGCACGACGGCAAGATCGAGCAGCTCGGCACGCCGAGCGAGCTCTACGAGCGCCCGCGCACGGCCTTCGTCGCGGGCTTCCTCGGCATCTCGAACCTCCTCGCCGGCACGGCCGACGGCAACGGGACGGTCCGCCTCTCCGACGGCACCGCCGTGCGCGTCCCCGTCCTCGGCGGCCGCAGCGGGGAGGTCTCGATCGGCGTCCGGCCCGAGAAGGTGCGGCTCGGCGGCGCCGAGGAGAACAGCATGGCGGGCGAGATCCGAGAGAGCGCCTACATCGGCGTCTCCACGCAGTACGTCGTCGACACGGCCGCGGGGGCGGTCGTGCTCTATGTCCAGAACGCGCAGCCGGGTGTTGGAACGGCCCGTGCGGGCGACCAGGTGACGCTCTCCTGGAGCCCGGAGGCGACGTTCGTCGTGGAAGCGTAAGGAGGAGAGGCATGACCCACCCGTTCCGGGACGACCCCTTCACTCGACGGCAGCTCCTGCGGCGCGCCGCCGCGGGGGGCGTCACGCTCTCGTCGCTCCCCGCGCTGCTCGCCGCCTGCGGCAGCGGCGACGGCATCGAGGGCCAGGCCGGGCAGACGGGCGAGACGGAGGCGACGACGACGGTCGTGCAGGAGCTCGCCGACCGGCTCGTCTTCGCGAACTGGCCCTTCTACGTCGACGTCAACGAGGACACGAACGAGCGCCCGAGCCTGAACCAGTTCACGGAGGAGACCGGCGTCCAGGTCGAGTACATCGAGGAGGTCAACGACAACGAGGAGTGGTTCGGCAAGTACCAGGCCCAGCTCTCGGCCGGGGACGACATCGGCCGCGACATCGTCGTCCTCACGGACTGGATGGCGGCGCGCATGATCCGCCTGGGATACGTCCAGCGCCTCGACAAGGAGGCGCTCCCGAACGCGTCCAACCTGCAGGAGGCGCTTCGGAGCCCCGGGTGGGATCCGAACCGCGAGTACAGCATGCCGTGGCAGTCGGGCCTGACCGGCATCGCCTACAACAAGAAGACGATCGGGAAGGTCACGACGATCGACCAGCTCCTGACCGACCCGAAGCTCCGGGGGAAGGTCACGTGCCTGACGGAGATGCCCGACACGATGGGCCTCGTGATGGCGGCGCAGGGCGCCGACCCGTCCGCCGTCGAGCCGGACGCGTTCGACAGCGCCATCTCCGCGCTCCAGGACGCGGTCGACTCCGGGCAGATCCGCCGCTTCACCGGCAACGACTACACGGAGGACCTCGACACGGGCAACGTCTGGGCCTGCATGGCCTGGTCGGGCGACATCGCCGCCGGCCTCAAGAACCCGGACATCGAGTTCACGGTCGTCGACACGGGCAGCCACCTCTGGACCGACAACATGGTGATCCCGAACGGCGGCGACGTCTTCACGGCCTCGACGTACATGAACTACGTCTACGACCCGGTGGTCGCGGCCCGGATCGCCGCGTACGTCTACTTCATCAGCCCGGTCGTCGGCGCCGAGGACGAGATCGCGAGGTTCGACGAGTCGGCGGTCGGAAACCCGCTCATCTTCCCCTCCGAGGACATGCTGGCGAAGACCTTCATCTTCGACGCGGAGGCCTCGGACGACCCCGACCTGAAGGAGAAGTTCCAGGCAGTCATCGGCGCCTAGGACTCCTTTCGAACGCCGTGTTCCTCCACCGGCACCCGCGGCTGATCCCCTACCTCCTGCTCCTGCCCGGGATCCTCTTCCTGGTCGTGTTCTTCGTGGTCCCGATGTACTACCTCGGCTTCACGTCGCTGCAGTCGGGCGACCTCTTCTCCGGGTACCAGTTCAGCTGGGCCTGGGACAACTACCGAGACGCCTTCACGCTCTACGAGGGCCACTTCCTCCGGTCGCTCCAGTACGCGGGGCTCGCGACCCTCATCGCCTTCGTCATCAGCTACCCGCTCGCCTACTGGATCGCGTTCCGCGGCGGCCGCTGGAAGAACCTCCTGCTCCTGCTCGTGATCGCGCCCTTCTTCGTCACCTACCTCATCCGCACGCTCGCGTGGAAGACGATCCTCGCCGACCAGGGCTTCGTGCTCGACGTCCTGCGCTCCCTGCAGCTCGTCGACGACGACGGGCGGCTCCTCGCGACGACGACGGCGGTCGTGGCCGGCATCACGTACAACTACCTGCCCTTCATGGCCCTGCCGCTCTACGTGAGCCTGGAGCAGATCGACGCGAGGCTCATCGAGGCGGCGGAGGACCTCTACGCCTCGAGCGTGCGCGCGTTCCTCCGCGTGACGCTGCCGCTCTCCCTCCCCGGGATCTTCGCCGGGACGCTCTTGACGTTCATCCCGGCGGCCGGCGACTTCATCAACGCCGAGCTCCTCGGCACCCCGCGGCAGCTCATGATCGGGAACGTCATCCAGTCGCAGTTCAAGGAGGTGGCCGACTACCCGCAGGCGGCCGCGCTCTCCTTCGTGCTCATGGCGGGGATCCTCGTCGTCGTGCTCCTCTACGCGCGGGCGGTCGGCAGCGAGCGAGCCACGGGGACGGCGGCG
>DASTQA010000014.1:0-11449 GCA_035762005.1 Gaiellaceae bacterium | reverse complement strand
ACCTCGTGGACCGCGAACGTCTTCTCCACGGCGAGGACGGCGAGAACCACGGCGTAGCCGACCAGCGCCCGACGCCGGGCGGCCTGGGGCTCCCGCACGGCGACCGCCCAGGCGAAGGCCGCGGCGGCGGCGAGCAGCGCCCCGCCGACGAGCCAGGGAAGCGAGAGACCGCGCTCGCCCTCGTGTGCGAGCCGAAATGTCCCGAGCGCGGAGCGCCGGAAGATCCAGAGGACTCTGCCGTCGTCGTGCAGGGCGCCGAGGGCCCCGAGCAGGACGAGCAGTCCGACCGCCACGCCGAGGGCGGCCGCCGTGCGGCGCGGCTCGAGCTGCCGGGCGAGGAGGAGCACGAGCCCGCCCGGTCGCCCCCGGCGTGCGTCAGCGCCGACCGGAGCCTCTGCGTCCGGGACCGCTGAACGAGTCGTCGACACGGCGACCGCCTGATCTTATCCGCGCTCCGAGGACTCGAAGAAGCGGTGCGTCCCTCCGCCCGAGACCGCCATGATTCACGAGGCGGACCGCCGGTTAGACTCGGTCTGGAAGCATGCCCGACTCCACGCCCGCCGGTCGAGCGGCCATCCTGATCGTCAACGGGTTCGACCGCGACGCGCGCGGCGGGCTCGAGGAAGCCAGGCGATTCCCCTGGATCGGGCTCTGCCTGGAGCAGCTCGAGCGCCATACGACCCGGTCGTCGTACGACGTCCTCGTCTGGGACAACTCGTTCCTCCCCGAGCATCTCGCCGCCCTCGCCGACCGCGAGCACGTCTCGGTGTTCAGCGAGAAGGCCGACACCGAGATCACCCACGGCCGCGCTCTCGACCGCCTCGTGCGGGAGCTGCCGGACGACGCGGAGTACGTCGTCACGCTCGACACGGACTCCTTCCCCATCCGCGACGGGTGGCTCGAGAACCTCGTCGGCCGCCTGCGCCGGGGCACCTCCCTCGCCGGGATCTGGCGCGACGAGATGGCACCGGTGGTACGGCCCTACGTCCACCCGAGCTGCCTCGCGATCCGCCGCGACACGCTGCTCGCGCTCGGCATGCCGTTCCTCCGGAAGGGCCGCGTCGAGGTCGCCCAGAACCTCACCACCGCGGTCGTGTCGGCCGGCGGACGGATCAGCCGCCTGCGGCGCAGCAACGTCCGGAACGTGCACTTCGTCCTGGGCGGCGTCTACGGCGACATCGTCTACCACCACGGCGCCGGCAGCCGGCGGGCGAAGTTCCACACCAAGCTCTCCCAGCAGATGGACAACGCCGTTCGCGTCGGCCTGCGAGACGCGGCGTTCGAGGACATCGACGGCCTGATCGAGTTCCTGACCGGTGACGCGCCGGCCGAGTCGCCCGACCAGCTGGGCTCCACGCTCACGGTTCGTCGCTCGCGGATCCGGCGCCTGGGCGCGAGGGCCATGGGCCGGGAGAGGAGCAACTGGCCGGTCTAGCCGCCCGCCGCAGGGTGGACGGGACGTGGAGAAGGCGGCCCGGAAGAGGGCCGGTACACTCCGCCGCCAGTGCGGAGGGCCATCGTCACCGGCGGCGCCGGCTTCATCGGCTCGGCGCTCGTGCGGCTGCTCGCCGAGCGGGGCTACGGCGTCCGCGTCTACGACGACCTCTCCACGGGCAGCCCCGAGCTCCTGGAGGGCACCGGCGCCGAGCTCGTCCGCGGCGACGTCCGCGACGGCGGGGCGCTCGAGCGGGCGGCGGCCGGCTGCGACGTCGTCTTCCACCTCGCGGCCGGGACCGGCGTCCTCCCCTCGATCGAGGACCCGTTCGCAGACTTCGACCTCAACGGCCGCGGGACGCTCTCGGCGCTCTGGGCGGCCCAGGAGGCCGGGGCCGCCCGCTTCGTCTTCTCGTCCTCGAACGCGCCCCTCGGAGCCGGCGCGTACCCGGCGAGCGAGGAGAAGCCGGTGGCGCCGCTCTCGCCCTACGGCGCGGGCAAGGCGACGGGCGAGGCCTACTGCTCGGCGTTCCACGGCGCGTACGGGCTCGACGCGGTCGCCGTCCGCTTCTCGAACGCGTACGGGCCCCGCTCGGCGCACAAGGGCAACGTCATCCCGCTCTTCCTCCGCCGCCTCCTCGCCGACGACGAGCTCGTCGTCTACGGGGACGGAACGCAGACGCGCGACTTCGTCTTCGTCGAGGACCTCGCGGACGGCCTCCTGCGCACGGCCGAGATGGAGGGGGTCGGCGGTGAGATCTTCCAGCTGGCGAGCGGCGTCGAGACGAGCCTGGACAGCCTCGTGGCGATGCTCGCCGAGGTCACCGGGCGGACGCCCGCGGTCAGGCGGGAGCCGCCCCGCCCGGGCGAGATCCTCCGCAACTACTCGTTGATCGACAAGGCGCGCGATCGGCTCGGCTATGCCCCGGCCGTGCCGCTCGCGGAGGGGCTCCGCCGCACGTACGAGTGGTTCGCGAACGCGGAGGTGCGGGCCGCCCGCTGAGCCGCGGCTGCGCGGCGGTGGGCGGCGGCCGCAGCCATGGTTAGACTGGGCCGGCCCGGATGGCGGTGCACTTCATCCACGTCTCCAAGACCGGGGGGACCGCCCTCCGGTACGCGCTTCGGCAGGCGCGGACGAACGCGGAAGGAAAGCTGAGCTCGCCGTACGGGCCGGTCTGGGCGTATCGGCACAAGTTCCGCTTCTGCGACGTCCCGAAGGGCGACAAGGCGGTGTTCGCCCTTCGCGACCCGGCCTCACGCTTCGTCTCCGGCTTCTACAGCCGCCTGCGCAAGGGCGCGCCCAGGCACATGCGCGAGTGGTCCGAGGAGGAGCGCCGGTCGTTCGAGTGGTTCCGCACGCCGCAGGCGCTGGCGGACGCTCTCGCCGAGCCGCCCGGCGAGACGCGAGAGCGCGCCGAGTTCGCGCTGCGCTCGATCGGCCACCTGCGGCGCCCCATGAGCTTCTGGACGGGCACGCCCTCCTACCTGCGCAGGCACCTCGACCGGGTCCTCTACGTCGCGAGGCAGGAGACGCTCGACGACGACTGGGAGAGGCTGAAGGAGCTGCTCGGCCTGCCGCCGGAGCAGATGCTTCCCCGGGACGAGCTGACGGCCCACCGGACGACGTACACGGACGACCGGGAGCTCAGCGAGGCGGGGAAGCGCGCGCTGCGGGCCTGGTACGCGGACGACTACGAGGTCCTCGAGATCGGCGAAGCCGTGCGCAACGGCAGGGTCCCCTCCCCCGGCTCGCGCCTCGGGCGTCTCGCGCTCTCGGCGCGGGGCACGCCGCTCTTCAAGGTCGGGCGCCTGGAGCACTCGTAGCGCCCTCCGGAGAGGCCGCCGCCCGTCTCGGGACTGACCGCTAGCGGAGCCAGGCGCGCAGGAGCGCGTTCGCGAAGCCGAGACCGTAGCGGAAGTGCGGCGGCTTCTTCGAGGCGCCGGAGAGGCGGGTCGAGACCGTCACCGGCACCTCGAGCGTCCTGAGCTTGCGCTTCGAGGCCTCGAGGATGAACTCGGAGTTGTGGAACTGGTCCTGGCGGAACTCGAGACCGCGAAGCGCCTCCGTGCGGACGGCGCGGTAGCCGCAGGCCGGGTCGGTGACACGGCTCGCCGTCAGGAGCGAGAGCGCCCACGCGAAGACCTTGATGCCGAGCTCGCGGGCGGCGTGGTTTCGGTCGGAGGCGCCGAGGACGCGCGACCCGTTGACGACGTCGGCCTCGCCGCCCAGGATCGGCTCGATGAGAAGCGGCAGCTCGGAGGGCTGGTGCTGGCCGTCGGCGTCCATCGTCACGACGAGGCGCGCACCGGTCGCGAGCGCGAGGCGGTAGCCGGTGCGAAGCGCCGCGCCCTGCCCCCGGTTCAGCGGCAGGTGGACGGCCGCCGCGCCCGCCGCGCGTGCGCGCTCCATCGTCTCGTCCGACGAGCCGTCGTCGACGACGATCGCGTGGAGGCGGAGCCCCGCGACCTCCTCCGGGAGGGTCGCGAGCACGTGCGCGATGTTCGCCTCCTCGTTGTACGCCGGAATGACGACGGCGACACCCTCCGCGAACTCGTCCACGTCCGTCGTCGCCCTGAACTCGTTCAGCGCGAGGTTCTCGATCAGCCTCGTCAGGTCGCGACGCGTCCGCTCTTGGCGAGTCGCGAGGAGGTACGAGAACGCGTAGAGCACCGCGACGGCGACGACGGCCGCTCCGAGGATCCGTCCGCCGCCGCCCCGCCGGAACGAGAGCTGGTCGAGGAACCAGCCGAAGACCGCCGGCTCGAGCGACACGACGAGCAGCGGCAGGACGAAGACGAGCAGCCGCAGGATCAGGTCGCCGTTGCCGATCCGGCCGCGGCGGTAGACCCAGAGGGACGCGATCGCGAAGACGAGCGCCGCTGCGAGGCCGAGCGCGCGAAGGGGCGTCAGCTCCACGGGCTACTTCGCCGGCTGGCCGAGCGGCTCCGGCCGCCACTGGGTCACGGGGTCGATGACCTCGCCGATCACGCGGGAGCGATGACGGCGGATCACCTCGAGCATCGACTCGATCAGGGTCTCCGAGAGGAGCGTCGGCTGGAGGCCGAGCTCGAGCAGCTTCGTGTGGGCGGGGTTGTAGTAGTGCTCCTCGAGCTCGAGGCGCGGGTTCGTGACGTGGTCGACCTGCACCTCGATGCCGATCTCGCCGGCGGCGTGGCGCACCTTCTCGGCCAGATCGGCGACGTTGAAGACCTCGGTGAACTGGTTGAAGACGCGGTACTCCCCGGCCGCAGGCGGGTTCTCGGCGGTGAGGGCGACGCACTGGAGCGTGTCGACGATGTTGAGGAACCCGCGGGTCTGCCCGCCCTTGCCGTAGACCGTGAGCGGGTGCCCGACGACGGCCTGCACGGCGAAGCGGTTCAGGGCCGTGCCGAAGAGCTCGTCGTAGTCGAAGCGCGTGACGAGACGGTCGTCGAGGCGCGTCTCGGGCGTCTCGATCCCGTAGACGACGCCCTGGTTCAGGTCGGTGGCGCGCAGGCCCCACACCCGGCAGGCGAAGTGGATGTTGTGACTGTCGTGCACCTTCGAGAGGTGATAGAGCGAGCCGGGCAGCTTCGGGAACGGGAGCGTGTCCTTGCGGCCCTTGTGCTCGATCTCGATGAAGCCTTCCTCGATGTCGATGTTGGGCGTCCCGTACTCGCCCATCGTCCCGAGCTTGACCAGGTGCGCCTCCGGCGCGTGGTCGCGCATCGCCCAAAGGAGCTTGAGCGAGCCGACGACGTTGTTCGCCTGCGTCGTGACGGCGTGGTCGACGCTCTTCATCGACCAGGGCGCGCTCGGCTGCTCGCCGTAGTGGACGACGGCGTCGGGCTCGAACTCCCGCACGACGTCCGCGACGAACGTCCCCTCCGCGATGTCGCCGACGTAGGGCTCGATGTCCTTTCCGGAGACCTCGCTCCAGGCCTGGACGCGCTCCTCGAGCGAGACGATCGGCGTCAGCGAGTGCGAGCCGGCCTCCTCGACCCAGCGGCGACGGGCGAAGTTGTCGACGACCCCGACCTCGTGCCCCTTGCCCGAGAACCGCAGGGCCGTCGGCCAGCCGAGGTAGCCGTCGCCGCCGAGAATCAGGACTCGCATTCCGAACCTCCGTTTCGATCACAGGAGCGCATTCGCTTGAACGTCGGACTCCTCACGAGGGGTCCGGCCGACGGGATCGCGGGTGTGCGAAGCCGCCGCAATTCTGGTCATTGCAACGGCGCGACGATAGCAGTGCGGGGCGCCGGACTCGCCGTTCCCGCGCGGCCCGGCCGGCGTCAGGCGTCTCGCGACCCCGGGCGGCGGGCGAGGAGGACGGCGCGCTCGTCCGTCGGGAGGACGAGCGGGACGACCGCGGCGTAGGCGCCGAGGCCGCAGGCGGCGGTCGCCGCGAGGGAGACCCACCAGGGCCGGCCGGAGAGCGCCGCCTGCGCGCCGATCGCCGCGAGGGCCGCCGCCGCGGCCGGGAGCGCGAGACCCAGGTAGGCGCGGTCGTAGGGCTGGATTCCGAGGCGGCGGCGCACCTGGACGAGCCGGACGACGTTCACGGCCGCCACGCTCACTGCGGCGGCGGTCGCCGTCCCCTCGATGCCGAAGGCGGCGGTGAGGCCGACGGCGAGCCCGACGAGCAGGGCGATGCCGGCAGCGTTGTCGACGAGGTCGACGACCGTGAAGCCCGTCATGATCAGGATGAAGCCGACGCTCCCGGTGGCGACGTTCGCGACCTGGCCGAGGAGGAGGATCCGGAGCGCGGTCTCCCCCGCCTCGAACCGCTCCGAGAACGCCCGCAGCACGTCGTCGGCGCCGACGAAGAGGACGATCAGGAGCGGCAGCGTCGCCGCGAGCGCCCAGCGCGTGCTCCGCTTGAAGAGCTCGTCGAGCCTCCCGCGCTCCCCGCGTGCGTGCAGGTCGGCCGCGAAGGGCGAGAAGACGAGGTTCAGGGAGGTGAGGAAGAGCAGCAGCACCTGCGAGATGCGCGCAGCGGCCGCGTAGGCGTCGAGGTCGGCGCCGCGCTCGAAGGCGGCGAGCACCCACAGGTCGGCCCAGAAGATCGCCTGCGCGAGGAGCGCCGCGGGGGCACGCGGGAGCCCGAAGCGGAGCGCCTCGCGCACCTCCGCGCGGGTGGCGGGGCGCTCCGCGAACGCGCGGGCCTCGCGCCGCCAGAGGGCCCCGGCGGCGAGCGCGGCGAGGAGCCACGAGGCGTCGTAGGCGAGGATGACCGCGTCCGCCTCGCCGCCGGCCGCGATCGCGCCGCCGGCGATCGCGATCCAGAGGAGCGGCTGGCCGATCCAGAACACGTAGAGGGTCTGGCGCATCTGCCGCAGGCCGCGCGTCGCCCCCAGGTAGACGCTGGTCACGGCGATGAAGGGCAGGCCCAGCGCGGCGAGCGCGAGCGGGCGCCCGTAGCTCCCGTAGAGGGGCGAGGCGGCGGCGAGGAGGGCTGCGAGGACGACGCTCGCGCCGAGCGCCGCGAGCACGCAGCGCTCGACGAGGCTGCGCAGGTGGCCCGTCTCGCCGGCGCCGCGGCCGATCGCGACGAGCCGCACGGCGGCCATGTCCATGCCGAAGCGGCTCCCCGCCGCCGCCACGAACGCGACCTGCACCGCGACCGTGACGAGCCCGAACGCCCCCGGCACGAGCGTGCGGCCGAGGAGGATCTGCACGCCGAGCGCGGCCCCGACCCCGACGACGAGGCCGACGACGTTCGCCGCCGTGCCGGCGAGCAGGGTGCGTTCGTCGCTCACACGCGTGCGGGCGCTACTCGAGGTAGCCGAGGCCGCGCAGCCGCTCCTCCACGAGGCGCTCCTCGTCCTCGCTGAAGGCCCCGACCGAGTCGCCGGCGGGCGTCCCGCTCCACTCGGGGTCCGGCTCGAGCCCGACCGCCGTCGCGATCCGGCCGGCGAAGTCGGCGAGCGAGATCTCGGGCCCCTCGCCCGGGGGCACGCCGGGTCCGGCCAGCGCGTAGACGCCTTCCGGCCGGTGGTCCCCCGAGAGCCAGTCGGCCTCCTCGACGAGCCGGCGGGCGTGGGTGAGGCTGTAGAGCGGCGCGGGCTGGAGCAGGAGGTCGGGCGCCCGGTCGAGGTACGGGCCGGAGAGCACCTCCTCCTTGCGGAGGACGCCGCCGATCGGGTGCTTCCCCGTCTCCGGGTCGGCGAACTCGAGGAGCGCGGCGGCGACCTCGTCGCGGACGCGCTCGTAGTCGGCGCGCGCCACCGTCCCGTGCGGCTCCCGGCCGACGAGGTTGAGCGACACGCCCTCGCCGGTCGAGACGACGCTCGTGTAGGCCGAGGTGCGCGCCCAGTCGACGGGCGGCGTCGGCACGGCGACCCTCCCGTGGAGACCGAGCCGGTCGTAGACGACGCGCGCGACCGAGCGCACGCGGCCCCAGGAGAGCAGGTTGACGAGCGCCGAGCCGCGGCCGAAGCGGAGGAACCCGAGCCGCTCGAGCACCTTGTTCATGGAGACCGCCCGGGTGCACGGCTGGTGGCCGTGGTCGGACATGAGGACGACGAGGTCCGCCTCGTCGGTCCGCTCGACGAGCGAGCCGAGCTCCCGATCGAGCAGCCGGTAGACATCGCGGACGCGCTCTGCGACGGGCGAGGCCGCGGCTCGCTCGTGCGCGGGATGGCCCGGGTGGACGTACTCGAGCAGGCAGTGCTGGATGCGGTCGGGCGAGACGAAGACGATGCAGGCCGCGTCCCACGGCTGCTCGTCGAGGAGGGTCCGCACGGCGGCCGCGCGTCTCCGCGTCAGCTCCTCGACGTCGGCGACGAGCTCGAGCGGGCGGTGGCGGAAGGTCGTCCAGGAGCCGCCGTTGACGGGCCACCCGAGCCGGGGTCCGATGTCCGGGGGATGCGAGTAGGTCGCTCCGGGCGGGACGACGCCGCCGGCGATCGCGACACCGCGGATCTCCGGCGGGGGGTACGTGAGCGGGACGTTCACGAGCAGGGTCGTCTTCCCTGCCTCGTTGAGGCGCGCCGGCCAGGTGGGGGCGAGGATCGAGCGCGAGGACACGGGCAGGCGGCGGCTGGCGCCGGGGCGGTACTCGAGCACGTCGAAGACGCCGTGCCCCGCAGGGTCGCGACCGGTCAGGAACGTCGGCCAGGCCGCCCACGAGTGCGACGGCAGCGAGGAGCGCGAGACGCCGCGTTGGCCGCGTCCGACGAGCTCGAGCAGCGCCGGCAGCTCGCCGGCGGCCAGGAGCGGGTCGAGGATGTCCCAGTCGGCGCCGTCCCAGCCGACGACGAGCACGCGGTTCGCCATGGGCGGGCAGGATACCGGGCACCCTGGCGCCGACGGGCCATCGCTCACGCGCCTCGGTCTTCGTACGGCGTTGTCCCGCACGTCCCGGGCTCGACCGCCTCGCCGGGCACGGAGCTCAGACGCCACCATCGCCCGGGATCCCCCTGCGCGGGCGGGACGTGGGCGAGCACGACGGTGTTCCCGTCGTCGCTCGTGGAGATCGGCGCCCACGTCCCTCGCAACGCGGCCAGCCCCTTCGCCGCGTCGTCGACATCCCGCCGCAGGTGGTCCTTGTGGACGAGGATCACGGCGTCCGCCCGCTCTGCCCGCGGCACCGGGTCCGCGTCGAGCCCGAGGAAGGCGTGGATCGAGCCGCCCCAGAGCTCCCGCCCGAACGTCGTGCTCGTATAGGCAGGGACGAGGCGGTGTGTCCGCCAGTCCGTCCAGAGGGCGCCGTACCGGTCGGCCTCCGGGCTCGCGAACCAGCTGCGGAGGTCGACCCACTGGCCGCGGGGCTCGTTCCTCCAGCCGTCCCGGTCGGCGCAGCTCCGAAACTCCGCCAGGGCCGGCACGATCGTGACGAGGGCGAGCACGGCGGCGGCCACGGGCACGAGGCGCACGGCGAGCCGGGGCCGGAGGAACCGCTCGCCGAGGAGCGCCAGGCCGCCAAAGGCCCCCATCGCCAGGGGCGGCAGGATCGGCGTCCAGTAGCGGGGGTTCGTGACGTTGGCGAGCCAGTTTCCGGACGGGAGCGAGACGAGGCCGACGACCGCCATGACGCCCCAGAAGCCGAAGCACCAGGCGGCGAGGAGCCACAGGCGCCGGTCGCGCGTGAGCACGAGGGCGGCGACGAAGAGCGCGAGCAGGAGCAGCAGGAGCCAGCCGCTCCGCCAGGAGAGGAGCAGACGCGGGAGGACGAGGATCGTCTGGAGCGGGCCGTCGAGCTGCGACTGGATGTGCTCGACACGGCCCTCTCCGGCGCCCAGTGCCCCGGCCTCCGTCCGGTCGAGAAGCCGCTGGACGTGGAGGAACGGGTTGCCGGAGCGGAGCGCCCCGTAGAGGAGCTCGAGGGCCGCCGTAGCGAGCGCACCGCCCGCGAGCAGGAGGATCCGTCGCCGCGGATAGCGGAGGAGGACCACGCCCACGGCCACGGCGGGCAGGAGGATCGGGCTGAACTCACGGACCAGGTACGTAAAGCCGAAGAGGACGCCGGCGAGGACTGCAGCGGTGTCCCGCCGGCGGGCGCAGCCGCCGTCGACGAGCCCCTCACCGCCGAGGACGAGGCAGAGGAAGCCGGCCGCGAACGTCGCGGTCGCAGTCGTGTCCGGGAAGATGGAGCTCGCGTTCAGCAGGTAGGGCGCGCTCAGCACGGTCACGAGTGCCGCGGCCGCAGCCGAAACGCGCTCCCGGAACAGCGCGAGCATCGTCCCGTAGACGGCGGCGGCGAGCACGAGCCCGGTCGCGAGCGGGACGGCGTAGAGCGAGGCCTCGGACGGCCCGAAGGCGAGCACGGCCCCGTAGACGAGGCCCACGAGGCCGATGCGCAGCGTCCAGAGGTCGAGCGGGACGTGCGGGAAGTACACGGCCGTCTCGAAGTACTTCGCCGGGTCGAAGGGATGAGGCCCCTGGAGGAACGCGAGCTGGGCGACCGCGCACACGAGGACGACCGCCCCGCCGACCGCCCAGTCGAGGCGCCGCGCCCGGACGGGCCCGCGGCTCCGGCCCGCTCCCGCCTTCTCCGGCGCGGAGGGCGACGCCTGCGCTGCGGCCCCTTCCGTCACGGGCGCAGGATGTCACCGGCGCCCGCCGGAGGCGGCGCTCCGTCCCAGCGCGCTCCCTATAGTGCGGCGGTGCGCGCGGGGAGGGCCTCGAGGCGGCTGCCGGCCGAGATCGCGCGCCTCACCGACCGCCTGCTCGACTTCGTGGTGCTCGCCTTCGCGGCGTGGACCGTCGTCTACCATCTCTTCCTCGTCCTCGACCTCGGCGCCGTCGCGGCGGCCGCGGCCGGCGCGGCCGCGGCCGTCCCCTCCGCCTGGCTCGCGTTCCGCGACGCGAGCGACGCGCTCTCGGACCCGGGGCCGGAACCCGCACGGGCTGTCCGGCCTTGGCCGTGGCGGCGCGTCCTGGCGGTGCTCGCCGTCTACACGGTCGCGGCCGCGGGCGTCGCGGCGATCTTCGCGTCCGACCGCCTGGGCTGGTGGACGGTCTGGTCGCTGCTCGCGGCGACGGCGGCGGTCGCGCTGGCGCTCGCAGCGGCCAGGGCGACCGGCCGGATCGCTCTCGACCCGGTCGAGGAGACCGGGCCGCCCCGGCGCCTGGAGGGCTGGGCCGAGACGGTGGTCGTCCTCGCCTGGGCGGTCGCGCTCGCGACCCTGTCGCTGTTCCTCGTCAGGCCCGCCGCGGACGACACGTACTACGGCAGGCAGGCGTCGTGGATCGCGGAGCACGGCGAGCTCCCGCTGCGGGACGTCCTCTTCTCCGACGAGGTGTTCCAGGCCATCATCTACCCGCCCGTCTCCTCCATCGAGGCGCTCGTCGGAACGGCGGGCCACCTGACCGGGCTCGCCGTGCCGGACCTGCTCTTCTTCCTGCTGACGCCGCTCGCGAGCGCGCTGTCCGTCCTGGCCATGTTGAGGGTCCTCCGCCGCTGGGCGGTGCCGCTCGTCGGCCTCTCGCTTTCGGTGGCGCTGCTCTTCCTCCTCATGACGGCGCAGGGCTCGCGGACCTTCGGAAACCTGTTCATCGGCCGCATCTGGGAGGGCAAGATCGTCTTCATCA
>DASTQA010000013.1:0-44160 GCA_035762005.1 Gaiellaceae bacterium | reverse complement strand
GCCGTGCACTGACTTCGTCGAGGGCGACGTCGGCTGACGGTGCGGTCGGGCGACGGCGTGGACACCCGACGCGCTGCGTCGCGACGACTCGCCATCCTCGAGCGGAGCGATCGCCCGCGATCCCGTCTAGAGGGCGACGTCGCCGAGCGCGCCGGCGGCGGCGAGCTCGCGGACGCGCTCGCGCGAGTAGCCGCACAGGTCGACGAGCACCTCCTCGGTGTGCTCGCCCCGGAAGGGAGCGCGGCGGGCGGGCTTCCCCTCCTCGCCGACGCGAAGGGGCGTGGCGACCTGTCGGACCGTGCCGAGGCGGGGGTGCTCCGTCTCCACGATGCCGCCGCGGGCGGCGACCTGGGGCTCGGCCAGGGCTTCCGCGACGTCGTTCACGCGGGCGTTCGGCACGCCGGCGGCGCCGAGGACCGCGAGCCACTCGTCCGTCGTTCGCGTGGCGAACGAGCGGCGGAGCTCGGGGACGAGGGCCGCGCGATGCTCGTGCCGCCCGGCGAAGTCCGCGAAGCGCCCGTCCGCGGCGAGGTCGGGTCGCTCGATCGCCTCGCAGAGCCGCTCCCAGAACTTCTGCTTCGGGCACGCGACGACGATCCACCCGTCCGCCGTGGGGAAGTTCTGGAAGGGGACGATCGAGGGGTGGGCGGACTCGGAGAGGCGCTCGGGCCGGAAGCCGCGCGACGCCACCCAGGTCCCCACGTACATGAGCTCGTGCAGGGCGGTCTCGAAGAGCGAGACGTCGCAGTCGCAGCCGACGCCGTCCCGCCGCGCCCGCCAGAGGCCGGCCAGAAGCGCGATCGCGGAGACGTAGCCGCCGGAGAGGTCGACGAGCGAGAGCCCGCTCTTCGTCGGCGGCCCGTCGGGCTCGCCGGTGAGGCTCATCCACCCGGCGAGCCCCTGCATCATGTAGTCGTAGCCGCCCTCGCCGGCCCGCGGCCCGGTCATGCCGAAGCCGGAGAGCGAGCAGCACACGATGCGCGGGTTCACGTCCGCGAGGTCCTCGTACGTGATCCGAAGCCGCTTCGGATGGTCGCCGCGGAGGTTCGAGTAGAGCGCGTCGACGGCGCGGACGAGGTCCTCGACGACCGCCCGCGACTCCGGGTGGCGGAGGTCGAGGGAGACGCTCTTCTTGTTCCGGTTGAACGTCTCGAAGAAGAGCGAGTCCTCGCCCTCCTGGAACGGGGGCACGTAGCGCCCGACATCGCCGCCCGACGAGGGGTCCTCGATCTTGATCACCTCGGCGCCGAGGTCGGCGAGCTGCAGCGTCCCCCACGGCCCGGCGCCGTACTGCTCGATGGCCAGGACTCGGACGTCCGACAGAGGAAGGCTCAGGTTTCAGCTCCTCCCGAGCGAGGCGACGGGGCGAGCTTCACCGCCGAGAACGCGCGGTCTTCCTGCGCGGATGGTCACGCGCGCTTGCGCATGGTGACCGCGTGCCGCCACGCCCGCTCGTACGCGGGCCGCAGGTACTCGAGGTGGGCGTGCATCTGCTCGGCCGCGGCGTCCGCGTCCCCTGCGGCGATCGCCGCGAGGATCCCGCGGTGGTGCTCGTTGATCGAGCTGTGGAAGCTCCGGCCGAGCGTCGAGCGGGCGAGGTGGGTCTGGAGCACCGTGAAGACGGGCTGCGTGGCGATGTACAGGAGGGTGTTGCCGCACGCCTCGACGATGACCGTGTGGAACCCCTTGTTGAAGGTGAACTGCTCCTGCGTCGTCATGCGCAGCGGCTGCTCGGGGATCGTCTCGCGCAGGCGGTCGACGTCGCCTGCGCTCGCGCGCTCCGCGGCGAGGCGCGCCGCCGGCACCTCGATGAGCTCGCGCAGCTCGAGGAACTCCTCCAGCGTGACGTGGTCCGACTCCGAGAGGAGGTTGAGGTTGCCGCGCAGGAACTCGGAGATGTGGTCGACCGTCGGCAGCGTGACGTAGCTGCCGCCGCCCGCGCCCTTCGTCGTCCGGATGAGGTTCTGCGCCGTGAGGATCCGCAGCGCCTCGCGTACGGTCGCCCGGCTGACGCCGAACTCGCGCGCGAGCACGGCCTCGTTCGGGAGCCGCTCGCCCGGCGCGAGCTCGCCGGAGACGATCAGCTCGCGGAGCTGGTCGTTCACCTGCTCGTACGCCTTGCGGACCCGGCGGACGGGCACGTTCTGCGGGTCCCGCGGCACCGGCCGGATGGAGCGCCCTCGGGCCACTAGCCCTTGCCGAACTCGCGATCGCCGGCCACGGAGACGGGGTTCGGCCGCCGCCTCGGCTCGCGCGCCTCGAAGTACGCCGTCAGGCTCCCCGTCCCGTCGCGCGACGAGCGCAGCTCCTCCCGCAGGCGCTCCGTGGCGGCCGCGTCGATCTCCCACGTGCGCTCGTCGGCGAAGACGACGCCGTACCCGTCGCGGGCCATCTCCGGCGTCGTGAAGTCGTCGAGGACGTCCTCGCGCACGAGCGCCGGGTCGCGCTCGAGCGGATCGCCGTACCCGGCGGCATTCGGCTCGACGAGCTCGATGAAGTCGCCGGCCTCGAAGGGGACGCCGGTGACCTTGGCCTCGAGCGTCTCCTCGTCCGGCCGGTCGGCGTTCTTGCGGCAGGAGGCGACGAGGCCGTCCCAGCCGCCGAACACGCCTCGCGGCGGGTCCGTCTGCCGGTCGCCCTCGCAGGAGTACACGCCCGGAACGAGATAGCGGTTGCGCCGGATGATGCCGATCCCTCCGCGCCACTTGCCGGGAGCGGCGGGCTCGGGACGGAGCTCGTACTGGTCGCAGCGGATGGGGAAGCGCAGGTCGAGCTCCTCGATCGGGTTGTTGCGGGTGTTGGCCATGAGGTTGTCGACCGAGTCCATCGCGTCCTTGCCGTAGCGCCCGCCGTACGCCCCCTCGTTCACCTCGAGGTAGAGCCAGTACTCGCCCTGCTGCTCGTCGAAGCCCGAGTAGGCGCAGAAGTGGATCCCGGCCGAGTTCCCGGCGGTGGTTTGCTCGGGCAGGGCGTCGCTCAGGGCGAGGATGACGTTGTCGACGACCCGCTGCACCTGCGTGAAGCGCGAGAAGCAGGCGCGCGGGAAGGTCGGGTTGTAGATCGTCCCCTTGGGCGCGACGACGTTCACCGGGCGGAAGACGCCGTCGTTCTGGGGCACGTGCTCCGGGAAGACCGCCTCGTCGAGGAGGATCGTGCGGACGGCGTAGTAGGCACCCACGAGGAGCGAGCCCTCGAAGGGCACGTTGAAGCCGGTCGGGACCTCGGGGTTCGAGCCGGTGAGGTCGATCGTGATCGAGTCGCCCTCGACGACGACCTTCGTCTCCACGCGGAGGCGCACGCCCCGGTTGCGCGCGTCGTCGTCGAGCCAGCCCGTCGGGGCCGCGTACTCGCCGTCGGGGATGCGGGCGATCTCGGCCCGGAGCATCCGCTCGGAGTAGTCCATCCACTCGTACGCGGCGCTCATGACCGTCTCGGCGCCGTACCTGCCGACGAGCCGCAGGAACCGGTCCCTGCCGAGCTGGCACGCCGCGAGCATCGCGTTCATGTCGCCGCGGTTCATCGTCTCGGTCCGGACGTTGTCGAAGATCATCCGGTCGAGGTCCTCGTTGAGCTTCCCGGCCTCGTACCAGCGGAGCGCGTTGTACATCTTCGCTTCGGCGTAGACGTCGAACGCGTCGGCGTTGATGCCGGGGAAGGAGCCGCCGACGTCGAGCACGTGGGCGGTGACCGCGGCGAAGCCGAGCAGCTCGCCCTCGTGGAAGATCGGCATCGCGACGGCGACGTCGGGGCTGTGCGAGGCGCCGAGGTAGGGATGGTTGTGGACGATGACGTCGCCGTCCTGGATCTGCCCCTCGAGCCGGTGCAGGAAGCCGCGGATGTACCAGGGCAGCGAGCCGATGTGCATCGGCGTCGAGTCCGACTCGCAGAGCTCCCGCCCCTGCGCGTCGAAGATGCCGGCGCCGAGGTCCTCGGACTCGCGGATGATCGAGCTGTAGCTCATGCGGAAGAGGACGCCTGCCATCTCCTTGGCGATGGCGTGGAACGCGCCGCCGAGCACGCGGAGCGTGACCGGGTCGACCTCGACCCGCTCGCGCGTGGGCGGGCCGGGCTGGCGGCCGACCTCGTACTCCATCACGGACATCTCAGACCTCCAGTGCCTCGGCGGCCTCGCGGGCCTCGGCCCGGGCGGCGTCGCCGGTCGCGATGACGATGTTGCCGTGGCCGTCGACCGACGCGGCGAGGCCCGGCGGGATCACCGTCGTCGAGTCGTACTGGTGCACGATCGCCGGACCCTGCAGGCGGTTCCCCGCCTTCAGAGACGAGCGGTCGAAGTACCTCGTCGTGACCTCCTGCAGCGCTCCGCGCACGCGGAACCACGCCGATCCTTCGTGGCGCAGCGCGTCCTCCGGGGGACTCTCGTCGCCCGGCTCGGCCGTCACCGCCTCGAGCGGCGGCATGAGGCCGATCCCGCGCACGCGGATGTTCGGGATCTCGACGTCGGAGTCCTCGAAGCGGCGCGAGTACTCGCGCTCGTGGATGTCGTGGAAGTCGGCGCGCAGCTTCGCCGCCCAGGTCTCGTCGATCTCGCCGGAGCCGACGTCGACGCGCAGCTCGTAGCCCTGGCCGGCGTAGCGGGCGTCGACGACGCGCTGGACGGCGAGGCGGTCGGCCGGGATCCCGTCCTCCTCGAGCTGGCGGCGGGCCTCCTCCTCGAGCTCCGCGAAGCGCCGCTGGAGCTGCGCCGCGTCGAGCGAGGAGAGGCGCTGGTACGACGTGGCCACGTACTCGTAGACCATGTCGGTGGCGAGCAGGCCCATCGCCGCCGTGACGCCCGGGTAGGGCGGGACGACGACGGTCGGCGTCCCCACCTCGACCGCGATCTGCGCGGCGAAGAGGGGGCCCGCGCCGCCCTCGGCGACGAGCGCGAAGTCGCGCGGGTCGAAGCCCTTGCGCACGGAGTTCTCCTCGATGGACTGGACCATCGAGTGCGTGAGGATCTGCACGGCGCCCATGGCCGCCTCCTCGACGCTCATCCCGAGCGCGCTCGCGGGGCCCTCCGCGAACGCCCGCCGGGCGCGGTCGGGCTGGAGCTCCATGCCGCCGCCGAGGAACGCCTCGGGCCGGAGCCAGCCGAGCACGACCATGGCGTCGGTGGCGGTCGCCTCCGTGCCGCCGCGGCCGTAGGCCGCCGGGCCGGGGTCGGCGCCCGCGGAACGCGGGCCGACGCGGAAGATGCCGCCCTGGTCGACGTAGGCGATCGAGCCGCCGCCCGCGCCGATCGTGTCGACGTCGACCATCGGGATCATCGCCTGGTACGGGCCGACCTTCGTGTCCAGCAGGTGCTTCATCCGGAGCCTGCCGCCCTGGGCGAGGCCGATGTCGGCGGACGTGCCGCCGACGTCGAGCGTGATCACGTTCTCGTGCCCCGCCTGCCGCCCCGCCCAGATGCCGCCGACGACCCCGGCGACCGGGCCGGACATGAGGAGGTTCACGGGCCGGGCGGTCGCCGCCTCGGTCGTCGACACGCCGCTCGCGGACGTCATCAGGTGAACGCCCGTCCGCACGTCGAGCGCGCGCAGCTCCTCCTCGAGCCGGCGCACGTAGCTCGCGACCTTCGGCCCGATGAAGGCGTTGAGGCACACGGTCGAGAAGCGCTCGTACTCGCGGTACTGCGGCAGGACCTCCGAGGAGACCGAGAGGAAGGCCTCCGGGAACTCCTCGCGTACGATCTCCGCGACGCGCGCCTCGTGCTCCGGGTTGAGGAAGGAGAAGAGGAAGCAGACGGCGACGGCCTCGACCCCCGCCTCCTTCAGCTCGCGCACCCGCCCGCGGGCGGCGTCCTCGTCGAGCGGCACGAGCACCTCGCCGTCCCTCGTGATCCGCTCGGGCACCGTGAGCCGGTAGCGGCGGCGGACGATCGGGTACCGCTGCCAGGGAAGGTCCTGGTAGTTGGAGAAGTTGAGCGGCTTCTTGTGCCGCGCGATGTGGAGGATGTCGCGGTAGCCCTCCGTCGTGATCAGCCCCACCCGGGCGCCGTTGTGCTCGATGACGATGTTCGTCGCGATCGTCGTTCCGTGGAACACGCCGTCGAGCGCGGCGGGGCTCTCGCCCGCCTCCGCCGTCAGCTCCCGGATGCCCGCGACGGTCCCCTGCGACGGGTCGTCGGGCGTCGTCGGGAGCTTGTGGACGAGCACCGTGCCGCTCTCGTCGTCGACGTAGATCAGGTCCGTGAACGTGCCGCCGACGTCGACTCCGAGCCGTTTCATGCGCTAACCCCCTGGTGTGAGGACGATCTTGCCGAAGAACTCCCGGCTCTCCAGCAGGTCCATCGCGTCCTTCGCCTGCTCGAGCGGGAACGTCTCGTGGACGAGCGGGACGATCCGGCCCCGGCGCGCGAGCTCGAGGCTGAGCTCCACCTCGGCCTGCGTGTAGACGAACGAGCCGATGACCGACTTCTGCGCGCGGAAGAACGGGATGATGTCGAAGGGGACGACCTCGCCCGCGTGCCCGCCGCAGATGACGAGTCGCCCGTCCTTCGAGAGAGAGTCGAGGCCCTTCTGGAAGAGCTCGCCGCCGCAGTGCTCGTAGACGAGGTCGACGCCACGGTCGTCCGTCAGGCGCATGACCTCCGCGACGAGGTCCTGCTCGGTGTAGTTGACCCCCGCGTCCATCCCGAGCTCCGCCGCGCGCGCGAGCTTGTCGTCGCGCGACGAGTTGCCGATGACGTAGGCGCCGGCCATATGCGCGAGCTGCACGGCCGCCGAGCCGATGCCGCTCCCGACCGAGTTGACGAGCACCGTCTCGCCGGGGCGGAGGCCGCCGCGGGTGAAGAGCATGTGCCACGCGGTGGCGAAGGCGATCTGGACGACCGCCGCCTCCACGTCGGAGAGCTCGTCCGGGACGCGGACGAGCTGCGAGGCCGAGCACGCGAGCCGCTCGGCGAAGCCGCCGTAGTGGACGAAGCTGATGAAGCCGGCGTCGAGGCAGAGCGACTCGCGCCCGGTCGTGCAGAAGCGGCAGACGCCGCACGTGTCCATCAGGTAGGGCAGAACGCGGTCGCCGACGTGCCAGCCCTCGACGCCCTCGCCGAGCTCGGCGATGCGCCCGACGACCTCGAGGCCGAGGACGTGAGGGGGCTCGATCGGGAAGCGCGAGATGCCCTCGCGGACGTCGACGTCGAGGTGGTTGAGGGCGCAGGCCGCGACCTCGAGCGTGACCTCCCCCGGGCCCGGTCTCGGGTCGTCGAGCTCCTCGAGCCGGAGGACGTCGGAGCTCCCGAACTCGCGGAACACGACGGCCTTCACGGATTGCTCCTCCTTGCGCGACGGGCGGAATCCGTGTTTATGTCTGACTTCGGCAACAATGTCAACTTCGATGTCGCTCGCAACGGCCCGCTCCCTGCTCTTCGCGCCCGGAAACGACGAGCGCAAGCTGGCGAAGGCCCTCGCCGCCGGCGCGGACGCGGTCGTGGCCGACCTCGAGGACGCGGTGCCGGCCGGCGAGAAGGAGACCGCCCGCGCGGTCGCGGGCGGCGTCCTCGCCGAGGCCGGGGGCGGGAGCCTCGTCGCCGTCCGGGTGAACGCGGCCTGGAGCGAGCACTGGGAGGCCGACCTGCGGACCGTCGCCGACCTCCCGCTCGACGCGCTCGTCCTGCCGAAGGCGACGCCCGACGCCGTGTCCGCCCTCGGGCCGGACGGGCCCCCGGTCGTCGCGATCGTCGAGACCGCCCTCGGGCTCAGGCAGGCGTACGAGACCGCATGCCTGCCGCGCGTGGCGGCGCTCGTCCTCGGGGCCGTCGACCTCGGCCTCGAGCTCGGCCTCGAGCCGCGGCCCGACGGGCAGGAGGTCCTCTACGCCCGCTCCCGGCTCGTCGTCGACTCGGCCGCCGCGGGGATCAGGAGCCCGTTCGACCTCGTGCACGTCGACACCCGTGACGAGGCGGGGCTCGAGGACGAGTCGCGCCTCGCGCGCTCGCTCGGCTTCCGGGGCAAGGCCTGCATCCATCCCGCCCAGGTCGAGATCGTGAACCGTGTCTTCTCCCCGACCGCGGAGGAGGTGGACCGCGCCAGGCGCGTCGTCGAGGCCTACGAGCTCGGCCTCGCCGGCGGGCGCGGCGTCGTCGCCCTCGACGGCGAGATGATCGACCTGCCCGTCGTCGAGCGCGCGAGACGAGTCCTGGCCGAGACCGAAAGGAGCGTGTCCGAATGACGACCGAGCGCGTGGCGGCGCCGAAGGAGTGGCGCGGCAGGTTCTACGAGGACTTCGACGTCGGCGACGTCTTCCGCAGCCGCTTCGGCCGCACGATCACCGAGACCGAGAACGTCTGGTTCACCTGCCTGACCATGAACACGAACCAGGTGCACTTCAACGTGCCGTTCGCCGAGCGCACGCGCTTCGGGCGGCCGCTCGTGAACAGCACGCTCACGCTCGCGCTCGTCACCGGCATGACCGTTCCCGACACGAGCGAGAACGCGACCGCCAACCTCTCCTGGACGGACATCAAGCTGCCGAGCCCCGTGTTCGCCGGCGACACGCTCTGGGCCGAGAGCGAGATCACGGCCCTGCGGGAGTCGAGCTCGAACCCGAGCGTGGGCATCGTCACGATGCGCTGCCGGGGGTTGAACCAGCGGCGCGAGGTCGTGATCGAGTTCCAGCGAACGTTCATGGTCTACAAGCGCGGCGCCCCGGAGGTCGCGGACGTCTTCCCCGGCACGGACGCCGGCTGGACGGTCTGAGATGACCGCCGCACAGAGGTTCGCGGAGTGGACGACGGGACTCGCGCTCGACGACGTCCCGGCGGAGGTCGCCGAGGCGGCGAAGCTCCACCTCCTCGACACGCTCGGCTGCGGGCTGGCGGCAACCGCCCTCGGCGTGGCCACGGAGGGGCGGGAGACGATGGCCGAGCTCGGCGGCGACGACCGGGCGACGGTCGTCGGCGGGCCGGGCCTCCCCGCCGCGAACGCCGCCTTCGCGAACGCGATGGTCTGCCACGGGCTCGACTTCGACGACACCCACTCGGACTCGGTCGCCCACGTCAGCGTCGTCACCTGCCCGGCGTCGCTCGCCGCGGCGGAGGCGGGCGGCTCCGGCGGGCGCGACGCGCTCGCGGCGATCGTGGCGGCGAACGAGGTCGTGACCCGCGTCGGCATGGCCGCGTCCGGCCTCTTCCACAAGCGAGGCTTCCATCCCACCGCCGTCTGCGGCATCTTCGGCGCGACCGCTGCGGCCGCCCGCCTGGGAGGGCTCGACGCCGGGCGCGCGACGAGCGCGCTCGGGATCGCGGGCTCGCTCGCCTCGGGCCTCTTCGCCTACCTCGAGGACGGCACCGCGACGAAGCCGATCCACCCGGCCTGGGCGGCCCACGGCGGCCTCCTCGCCGCCCGGCTCGCGGCCCACGGGGCCGAGGGCCCGCCCAGCATCTTCGAGGGCAAGTTCGGGCTCTACCACGCCTTCCTCGGCGCGGGGAGAGGCGAGATCGACCTCGAGGGGCAGCTCGCCGACCTCGGCGACCGCTGGGAGACGCCCCGGATCGCCTTCAAGCCGTACCCGGCCTGTCACTTCATGCACGGCGCCGTCGGGGCCACCGCGGAGGCGGCCGCCGGCGGCCTCTCGCCCGACGACGTCGCGGAGATCGTCGTCACGGTGCCGGCGGCGGGCGTCGACCTCGTGCTCGAGCCGACGGCCGCGAAGGTCGCGCCGCGCACGGCCTACGAGGCGAAGTTCAGCCTCCAGTACTCGGCGGCGGCCATGGTCGTCCACGGGCGCTGCGGCGTCACGACGTACGCCGACGAGGCGATCGGCGACCCCCGCGTGCTCGAGCTCGCCGGGCGCGTCCGCTACGAGGTGAAGGACTACCCGACCTACCCGGCCGCCTTCCCGGGCGGCGTCCGCATCACGACGCGGGACGGGCGGACGCTCGCGGCGGACCTGCCCCACCAGCGCGGGGGTCCCGAGAATCCCATGACGGCCGCCGAGGTGCGGGAGAAGTACCGTGAGAACGCCGGGCTGGCGCTCGGGTCCGAGGGGGTGGAGGCGCTCGAGGGGGCCGTCCTCACGCTCGAGGAGCAGGACGACCTCCGGGGCGCGCTCGCGCCGCTCACAGCCGCCGCCCTCGAGCGGGCGCCCGCCTGATGGACGCAGGCGAGCAGAGCGCCGAGCAGCGGGCGATCGTCGCGACGATCCGCGAGTTCGTCGAGCGCGACGTCATGCCCGTGGCCTCGGAGCTCGAGCACGCCGACGAGTACCCGACGGCGCTCGTCGCGACGATGAAGGAGCTCGGCCTCTTCGGGGTGACGATTCCGGAGGCCTACGGCGGCCTCGGCCTCGACCTCTCGACCTACGCCCGCATCCAGGTCGAGCTCTCGCGCGGCTGGATGAGCCTCTCCGGCGTCCTCAACACGCACTTCATCTCGGCCTGGATGATCCGGACGCACGGGACGGAGGAGCAGCGGGAGCGCTACCTCCCGCGCATGGCCACCGGCGAGCTCCACTTCGCCTACTCGATGACCGAGCCGCACGCCGGGTCGGACGTCCAGGCGATCCGCACGCGCGCCGTCCGCGAGGGCGACGAGTACGTCATCACCGGGCAGAAGATGTGGGCCACGAACGGCCTCCGCTCGAACGCCGTCATGCTGCTCGCGAGGACGGACCCCGGCGCCGACCCGCCGCACCGGGGCATGACGGCCTTCGTCGTCGAGAAGGAGGCGGAGGTCCACGAGCAGCCCGGGCTGACGGTCTCCCGGCCGCTCCGGAAGCTCGGGTACAAGGGCGTCGAGTCGACGGAGCTCGTCTTCGACGGCTTCCGGACGCCCGCCGCGAGCGTGCTCGGAGGGGAGGAGGGCCTGGGCTTCAAGCACTTCATGGGCGGGATCGAGCTGGGGCGGGTCAACATCGCCGCCCGGGCGGTCGGCATCGCGCAGGCGGCGTTCGAGGCCGCGATCCGCTACGCGCAGGAGCGCGAGGCGTTCGGGAAGCCGATCGCGCGCCACCAGGCGATCCAGCTGAAGCTCGCGCAGATGGCGACGAAGATCGAGGCCTCGCGCCTCCTCATGCTCGAGGCCGCGCGCAGGAAGGACGCCGGCGAGCGCGCCGACCTCGAGGCCGGGATGGCGAAGCTCTTCGCGACCGAGACGGCCGAGGAGGTCGCCCTCGAGGCGATGCGCATCCACGGCGGCTACGGCTACTCGCAGGAATACGTCGTCGAGCGCATCTACCGGGACGCCCCCGTGCTCATCCTCGGCGAGGGCTCGAACGAGATCCAGCAGCTGCTGATCGCCCGGCGGCTCCTGGAGCGGTACGAGGCCTGAGGTGGAGTTCTCCCTCCCCGACGAGCTGCGGGAGATCCGCGTCGCGATCCGCGAGCTCTGTGCCGCGTTCCCGGGCGAGTACTGGCGCGCCCTCGAGCCGGACCGCTACCCGGAGGAGTTCGTCCAGGCGCTCACCGACGGCGGCTGGCTGGCGGCGCTGATCCCCGAGGAGTACGGCGGGGCGGGCCTCGGGCTCACCGCGGCCAGCGTCATCCTCGAGGAGGTCAACGCCTCGGGCGGGAACGCCGGCGCCTGCCACGCCCAGATGTACACGATGGGAACCGTGCTCCGGCACGGGAGCGACGAGCAGAAGGGTCGCTACCTGCCGAGGATCGCCGCCGGCGAGCTCCGGCTGCAGGCCTTCGGCGTCACCGAGCCGACGGTCGGGTCCGACACGACGCGGATCCAGACGACCGCCGAGCGGGCCGACGGGGGCTACGTCGTCAACGGCCAGA
The DNA here is from genome assembly GCA_035762005.1 of Gaiellaceae bacterium. Taxonomy (GTDB): domain Bacteria; phylum Actinomycetota; class Thermoleophilia; order Gaiellales; family Gaiellaceae; genus JAIBJN01. The sequence goes on along the minus strand of DASTQA010000013.1, from coordinate 32,438 downwards.
AGGTCTTCACGTCGCGCGCGCTCCACTCGGACCTCATGCTGCTGCTCGCACGGACGACGCCGCTGGACGAGGTCGAGAAGCGGAGCGAAGGCCTCTCGGTCTTTCTCGTCGACATGAAGGCCGCCGGGGACGCGCTCACGATCCGGCCCCTGCGGACGATGATGAACCACGCGACGACCGAGGTGTTCCTCGACGGCGTCGAGCTCCCCGCCGAGGCGCTCGTCGGCGAGGAAGGCAAGGGCTTCCGCTACATCCTCGACGGCCTGAACGCCGAGCGCGTCCTCATCGCGGCCGAGTGCATCGGCGACGGGCGCTGGTTCGTCGAGAAGGCGGCGCGGTACGCCTCCGAGCGCGAGGTGTTCGGGCGGCCGATCGGCGCGAACCAGGGCGTCCAGTTCCCGGTCGCGAAGGCGCACGCGGCGATCGAGGCGGCCGACCTCATGCGCTACAAGGCGGCGTGGCTCTTCGAGCAGGGCGCGCCCGCCGGCGCCGAGGCGAACATGGCCAAGCTGCTCGCCGCGGAGGCCTCCTGGGCGGCGGCGAACGCGTGTCTCGACACGCACGGCGGCTGGGGCTTCGCCGCGGAGTACGACATCGAGCGCAAGTTCCGCGAGACCCGCCTCTACACGATCGCGCCCGTCTCGAACAACCTCATCCTCGCCTACCTCGGCCAGCACGTCCTCGGCATGCCCCGCTCGTACTGAGGGGGCACTGAGATGCGCTTCGGTCTCTTCGTCTCGGCGCAGTACCCGGCGGGAGAGGACCCGGCCGCCCGGCTCGCCGAGCACCTGGAGCAGGTGCGCCTCGTCCGCGACGCCGGCTTCCACTCGGTCTTCGCCGGCCAGCACTTCCTGCCGGCGCCGTTCCAGATGCTCCAGTCGGTGCCCTTGCTCGCGCGCCTGGCGGCCGAGACCGGGGACATGCGCGTGGGCGCCGGCATCCTGCTCCTGCCCCTGCTCAACCCGGTCGAGGTGGCCGAGCACGCGGCGACGCTCGACGTCCTCACGGGCGGGCGCTTCGTCCTCGGCGTCGGGCTCGGCTACCGGGCCGAGGAGAACGCCGCATTCGGCGTTCCGGACGACCGCGTGCGCGTCTTCCGGGAGAAGCTCGCCGTCGTCAAGGGTCTCCTCGAGGGCGACGAGGTGACGGCGGGCGGCGACGGCTACCGTCTCGAGCGGGCCCGCCTCGCGCCCCTCCCGCTCGCCTCGCCCCGGCCGCCGATCTGGATGGCGGCGAACGCCGACTCGGCCGTGCGGCGGGCGGCCCGGCTCGCCGACACCTGGTTCGTGAACCCGCACGCCTCGCTCGCCGAGGTGGAGCGCCAGCTCGCCCTCTTCCGCGCCGAGCGCGGCTCGGAGCCGGACGAGCTGCCCATGCTGCGCGAGGCCTGCGTCGCCCGGACGGACGAGGAGGCGGCGGCGGTCGCGCGACCGTACCTCGCCCGCAAGTATGAGGCATACGTCGACTGGGGGCAGAGCGACGTGCTCCCGCCCACCGACACGCTGCGCCGCGGCTGGGACGCCCTGCACGCCGGCCGCTTCCTCCTCGGCGCGCCCGAGACGGTCCTCGAGCGGATCGGCGCCCTCCGCGCGCTCGGCGTCACGGAGCTCGTGCTGCGCGTCCAGTGGCCGGGGCTGCCGCAACGCGACGCCATGCGGACACTGGAGCTGCTCGCGGGCGAGGTGCTGCCGCGTGCCTGATGCGGCGGGAATCGACCTCGTCGTCTACGGGACCGAGGCCCCCTCCGGGCTCCTCGAGTGCGTCGAGCTCGCGGAGAGCGCCGGCCTCGGCGGCGTCTGGGTCGGCGACTCGCCCGTGCTCTGGCGCGAGCTCTACGTCCTCCTCGGCGCCGCCGCCGAGCGGACCGAGCGTGTCCGGCTCGGGCCCGCGGTCACGAACCCCGTCTCGCGCCACGTCGCCGTGACGGCGAGCGCCCTCCTGACGCTCCAGGAGCTCTCGGGCGGGCGCGCCGCGCTCGGCCTCGGCCTCGGCGCGAGCGCGGTGCGCACCGTGGGCGCGAGACCGGCCCGGCTGGCGGAGCTGGAGCGGACGGTCGCCGAGGTCCGCGCGCTCTGGGCCGGAGGCGAGGGCGGCCTCGGCTACGGCGGCGGCGAGCGCTCGATCCCGCTCCTCCTGGGCGCGAGCGGGCCGCGGATGCTCGAGCTCTCGGCGCGGGTCGGCGACGGCTGCCTGGCCGTCGTCGGCCTCCACCCGCGCCAGCTCGAGGCGGCGCGCGCGCGCATCGCGGCGGGGCGGCCGGCCGGGGACTTCGAGCTCGTCTGGTGGGTGCCGATCGCGGCCGGGGATGACCCCGCCCGCGCGCGCGAGGACGTGAAGCCGTACGTCGCGCGCTCGCTCCGCCATCCGCTTCCCGCCGAGCTGACCCCGGTCGAGCTCGAGGCCGCCGAGCGGATCCGCGACTCCTACGAGTACGGCCGCCACCTCGAGCCCGGCGCCCACGCGGAGCTCGTCCCCGACGAGATCGTCGCCGACTGGGCGGTCTCGGGCACGCCGGCCGAGTGTCGCGAGCAGCTCCGGAGCCTGGACCTGGGGCGGGGCGAGCGCATCGGGCTCGTGCCCATGGGCGCCGAGCCCAAGGCGGTCCAGGTGCGCCGGCTCGTCGAGGAGGTGCTGTGGGGCTAGCCGCGGGCGACGGCGTCGAAGGCGGCGAGGGACTCCTCGAGCTCCCGCTTCCCGATCCCGCGGGCGATGAACACGATGCGCGACCGCCGGTCGTCGTCGGGCCAGGCGGCGAGGTGCTCCGGCGGGTGGACGACGTGCTGGACGCCGTTCAGGACGACCGGGCCGGCGGCGCCGACGTTCAGGAGCCCCTTGACGCGCAGCACGTCCGCCCCGCGGCTCCCGAGCAGCATCGTGAGCCAGATCCCGAAGGCGGTCCAGTCCACGGGCCGGTCGAGGAAGAGCACGAAGGGGTGCACGTCCGCGTGGCCCGGTTCCTCGGGCAGCTCGAGCCGGCGCGGATCGGCGTTCCCGGGCGCGAGCAGGAGCGCCGGGTCGGCCTCGCCGAAGGTGGCCTCGAGCACGTCGGCCGCCGGGTTGAGGCCCCGGAGCCGCTCCTCGAGCTCGACGACGGCTCCGCGCGCGGCGACGTCGGTCTTCGTGACGACGAGGCGGTCCGCGACGACGACCTGCTTGAGCGTCTCGGGCTCGCGGTCGAGCTGCCGGTCGCCGTTGAGCGCGTCGACCGTCGCGATGACGACGCCGGGCTCGAAGTGGTGCTGCACGACCGGCTCGGCCAGCAAGGTGTTGAGGACGGGCGCGGGATCCGCGAGCCCCGTCGTCTCGACGACCACCCGCCGGAACGGCGGGATCTCCCCGCGCGTGCGCCGGCTCAGGAGGTCGCGCAGCTCGTCGGCCAGGTCGCCGCGGAGCGTGCAGCAGAGGCAGCCGTTCCCGAGGAGGACGGTGCGCTCGTCCACGCGCCTGAGGAGGTGGTGGTCGATCGCCACCTCGCCGAGCTCGTTCACGATCACGGCCGTCTCGCCGAGCTCGGGGCGGCCGAGCAGGCGGGAGAGGAGCGTCGTCTTGCCGCTGCCGAGGAAGCCGGTGACGAGGACGACCGGGAGGCGCTCAGCCACGGCGGAGCGCCGCGACGAGCGCGGGGTCGAGCGGGTCGAGCGGACGCCCGGCGAGCGCCTCCGCCGCCGTCCAGAGACCGCCCAGGTCGTCGACCACCGCCGCCTTGCCCTTCCGGTCCCTCAGGACGTACACGCGACCGCTCCAGTCCCCGAGCTCGAGGCCGAAGTGCGCGAGCACGCGGTTCAGGAGCCGGACGCGGAAGACGCGCTCCCGCCGGCCGGACTCGCGCTCCGCCCAGTGGCTCGTGAGGAGGACACCGCAGAGAGCGCACATGGCGCTTGCTTTCTAGCACGCGCCCGCACTACCTTCACGTCCCGTCCGACCAGGAGGAGGAAGCGATGGCCAAGGAGATCTTCTGCGCGTACGGCATCGACGTCGACGCGGTCGCCGGGTGGCTGGGGTCCTACGGCGGCGAGGACTCGCCGGACGACATCTCCCGCGGGCTCTTCGCCGGAGAGGTGGGGACGCCCCGGCTGCTCGACCTGTTCGCGAAGCACGGGCTCACGACGACCTGGTTCATCCCGGGCCACTCGATCGAGACGTTCCCCGAGGAGACGCGCTTGGTCGCCGAGGCCGGGCACGAGATCGGCATGCACGGCTACTCCCACGAGAACCCGATCGCGATGACGCCGGAGCAGGAGGAGGACGTCCTCGTCAAGTGCATCGGCCTGATCGAGGAGGTCTGGGGCCGGCGGCCGACCGGCTACGTCGCGCCGTGGTGGGAGTTCTCCCGAGTCACGAACGAGCTCCTGCTCAAGCACGGGATCAAGTACGACCACTCGCTCATGCACAAGGACTTCCACCCGTACTACGTGCGCGTGGGGGACTCGTGGACGAAGATCGACTACTCGAAGCCGGCCGCCGAGTGGATGAAGCCGCTCGTGCGCGGGGAAGAGACCGACCTGATCGAGATCCCGGCGAGCTGGTACCTCGACGACCTGCCGCCGATGATGTTCATCAAGGCCTCACCGAACAGCCACGGCTTCGTCAACCCGCGCCACCTCGAGGAGATGTGGATGGACGCGTTCGACTGGGTCTACCGCGAGCACGACTACGCCGTCTTCACGATGACGATCCACCCCGACGTGAGCGGCCGCCCGCAGGTCCTGGCCATGCACGAGCGCATCATCGAGCACGTGAGCGGGCACGACGGCGTGCGCTGGGCGACGTTCGACGAGATCGCCGACGACTTCGCCCGCAGGAGCCCGCGCGGGGGCTGAGCCCGGTCAACGGGTGACGCCGATGAGGACGCCGCCGGCGACGACGAGGACGGCCGCGAGGACGAGGCGGGCGCCCACCGCCTCTGCGCGCCCGAGGAACGTCGCGGCGAGGAGCACGCCCCAGAGCGACTGGGTCGCGTTGAGCGGCGCGACGACCGTGACGTTCCCGCGCGAGAAGGCGACGAGGAGGGCGATGTAGGCGAGCCCGAGGCAGAGCGCGGCCGGGACGAACGCCGGCAGGGCCGCGCGGATGCGCGCCCGCACCGGGCGGGTCCGCCTCGAGGCCGACAGGTACGCGAGCAGCGCGAGCGAGGCCGCGCCGAGCGAGACCGCGGCCGCGAGGAGTGGATCGGCGCCGGTGTCGAGGGACGCCCAGCGGACGACGTTGTCGCGAACGGCGAAGAGGCTCGCGGCGAGGAGGGCGAGCAGGGCTCCGGCGGCGCGGAAGTGGGCCGGGCGCTCGGGCTCCCAGACGAGGAGCGCACCGCCGAGGACGATCGCGACCGTGGCGAGGGCCAGCGCGGGCCGGAGCGGCTCGTCGAGGAAGAGGAGCGCGAGGCCCGCCGAGAGGAGCGGCGCCGTCCCGATGACGACCGCCGTGCGCGAGGCGCCCGCGTCCCGGATCGCCCGGACGAAGACGATCTGCGAGAGCCCGGGGACGATCGCGCCGACGAGCGCGAACGCCCACAGGCCGCCGAGCGCAGCGCCGTCGAGGAGCGCGAGCGGCACCGCGACGAGCGCGGCGACGAGGAAGCCGATCGCAGCGGTGACGAACGCGCCGCCCTCGGGGTCGCCGGCGCGCCGGAGGCCCGAGCGGACGGCGACCGCGAGTGCGCCGAAGAGGACGCCGGCGAGCGTGGCGAGGAGGACGGCGTCCACTCGGCGGGAGAAGGGGGAGGCGGGCCGGCCGCCTCCCCTGCGGTCCTAGGCGGGCGTCCCCACGCGCTCGGGCACGCTCTCGAGGTAGCCGAGCGCGTCCTCGGCCGAGACGACGTCCGCGTACTTCGCCTGAATGTCGAAGAGGTTCGCCTCGTGCGGCGCCTGGGCACGGTCGCCGACGCACTCGCGCGGGACGATCGTCGGGAACCCGTTCTGGAGGAGGTCGATCGCCGTCGCGCGGATGCAGCCGCTCGTCGTCGCCCCGCAGAGGATGACGCTGTCCACCCTCTGGGAGACGAGGATCGCCGTGAGGTTCGTGCCGAAGAACGCCGAGGCGCCCTTCTTCACGACGACGGTCTCGTCGTCGCGCCGGTCGAGCCGCGGGTCGATCTCGACCCACTTCCCGCCCGTCTCGAGCTCCCCGAGGGACGGCACCTTCTGGAGCCAGAGGGCGCCGTCCTTCCTGTTCGGCTCGAACCCGATCGTCGTGAAGACGACCGGCACGCCGCGCGCGCGCGCGGCGTCGAGCACCCGTCTCGTCGCTTCCACCTCGGCGGTCAGGTCCGCCCCGAGCGTGCTCTCCGGGTCCGTGAAGCCGCAGCTGAAGTCGACGACGAGGACGGCCGGGCGCTCCCCGAGCGTGACGCTCCCGCCGAGCTGCGCCCGCTCGTAGACCTCGCGAGCCTGCTCGTCGCTCATGCGGGGACCGCCTCCTGCCTCCCCGCGGCGGTGAGCTTCTCGCCGACGCGCGCCCGCTTCACGAAGCGGCCGGCGCCCGGCTCGGCCACGAGCTCGTCGTTCTCGACGATCACCTGGCCGCGGACGAGCACGACCTCCGGGGCGCCCGTCACCTCGGTCCCCTCGTAGAGGTTGTAGTTGACCTTCGTGTGGTGGGTCTGCGCTGAGATCGTCAGCTGCTTCCCGGGGTCCCAGACGACGACATCCGCGTCGCTCCCCACGGCGATCGTCCCCTTGCGCGGGTAGAGGCCGAACCGCTTCGCGACGTTCGTCGACGTCAGCTCGACGAACCGGTTCAACGTGATGCGGCCGCCGCGGACGCCGAAGTCGTGCAGCATGTGGAGGCGGTTCTCGATGCCCGGGCCGCCGTTCGGCACCTTCTCGAACTCGCGTCCGTTGATCGCCTTCTGCTCCGGCCAGTTGAAGGGGCAGTGGTCGGTGGAGACGACCGAGAGGTCGTCCGTGACCAGGGCCTTCCACAGGTGCTCCTGCTGCTCCTTCGGACGTGGCGGCGGCGTGTAGATGTACTTCCCGCCTTCCCAGTCCGGCTTCTCCAGCGCGCTCTCGTCGACGAAGAGGTACTGCGTGCACGTCTCGCCCCAGACGTCCCAGCCCTTCTCCCGCGCGAGGGCGATCGGCTCGACCGCGGGCTGGCACGAGACGTGGACGACGTAGAGCGGGCACCCGGCGACGCGCGCCAGCTGGATCGCCCGGTTCGTCGCCTCGGCCTCGGTCTCCATGGGGCGCGTCCGTGCGTGCCAGATCGGATCCGTCTTCCCCTCGGCGACCGCGTTCTTGACGATCACGTCGATCGCGTCGCCGTTCTCGGCGTGCACCATCACGAGGCCGCCCGTCTCCCGTGCGACCTCCATCGTCCTGAAGAGCGTCTCGTCGTCGACCATGACGGCGCCCTTGTACGCCATGAAGAGCTTGTACGAGGTGATGCCCTCGTCGGGCAGCTTCGCGAGCGCGTCGAGGCCGCCGCCGCCCTCGATGTCGGTGACGCCGATGTGGAAGCCGACGTCGATGACGGGCTTGCAGCGCTCGATCTTCTCGAAGTAGTTGTCGAGCGCCTCGGGGAACGGGGTGCCCGGCGCCTGCATGCAGAAGTCGACCAGGGATGTCGTACCCCCGAACGCGGCGGCGACGGTGCCCGACGTGAAGTCGTCGCACGTCGTCGTGCCGCCGAAGAACATCTCGATGTGGGTGTGCGGGTCGATCGCGCCCGGGAGCACGTACTTCCCGGCGGCGTCGATCACCTTGTCGGCCTGGATGTCGAGGGACTCTCCGATCAGCGAGACCGTCTCGCCCTCGGCGTAGACGTCGCCGACGTAGTCGTCGGCCGCGGTGATGATGCGGCCGCCCTTGATCAGCACGGACATGGCCTGACCTCCTTTTGTCTGACTTCGACCCTAGCGCTCATCCGGCCTCGGCGGCAAGCGCCTTCGAGACGTCCCCGTCGGCGGCCAGCACGAGCTGGAGGAGGACGCGCGCCTTCGGGCCGGCGAGGTCGCCTGCGAACTGCGCGCCGGCCTCGGCGAGGTCCTTGCCGCCGCCCCGTCCGTAGACAGGCTCCACCCGCCCGGCGAGGCAGCGGGAGCAGACGACGACGGGGACGCCCGCGGCGACGGCCGCCCGCACGCCGGGGAGGACGCGCTCGTTCGCGTTGCCCCGCCCGGTCGCCTCGAGCACGATCGCGCGGCTGCCCGACTGGAGCGAGCAGCGCAGGAAGCGGTCGTCGCTCCCGGCGTGGAGGCGGATGAGGTCGACCTGCGGCGGCGGGCCCGCAGGAGCCGGCAGCGGCGGGTTGCGCTCGGGTCGCCTGCGGTAGGTGACCCGGTCCTCGTCCACGTGGCCGAGCGGCCCGTAGCCCGGCGAGGCGAAGGCGGCGAGCGCGCTCGTGTGCACCTTGCGCGCCTCGCGGGCGGCGTGCAGCTCCCCGGCGAAGGCGACGAGCGCCCCGCGGCCGGTCGAGGCGGGGGCGAGGGCCGCGCGGATCGCGCTCCGGAGGTTCCGGGGCCCGTCCGTGTCCGGCTCGTCGGCGGCGCGCTGGGCGCCCGTGAAGACGACCGGCTTCTCCGAGCTGTGCAGGCGGTCGACGGTGTAGACGGTCTCCTCCATCGTGTCCGTGCCGTGCGTCACGACGACGCCGGACACGTCGTCGCGCCGGCAGTGCTCGGCCACGCGGCCTGCGAGCGCGAGGGCGAGCTCGCCGTGCATGTCGAAGCTCGGCACGCTCGCGAAGTCGTCCAGCTCGAGCGGCGGCGCGCCCTGCCAGCGCAGCATCTCGACGAGCTCCTCGCCGGAGACCGCGGGGACGAGCTTGCCGCTCCCGGGGTCCGGGCGCATGGCGATCGTGCCGCCGGTCGAGACGACGACGACGCCCACCGGGGCTAGCGGGCGCGCGAGGCGGGCGCGCCGGCCTGCGCCGCGGCGTGCCCGCCGGTCACGAGGTCGCCGTACTCCTCTCCCGGCTCGACGACGACCCGGGCGCGGCGGCGCAGGATGATCGCCGCCGCGAGGAGGAAGATTCCGACGCCGATCAGCGAGACGGCGGTCGTCGCCGTGCCGAGCGCGTAGAGGTCCGGCCGGATGACCGAGCCGACGGTGAGCGCGAAGATCTCGAGCGGGAGCGTGTTCTCCCCGGCGGCGAGGAGCGCCGTGCGGTCGTACTCGTTCCAGGCGAGCGTGAAGCCGAAGAGGAAGGCCCCGAGGACGCCGGTCCAGACCAGGGGGAGGGTCACCTCGCGGAATGTGCGGAGGCTGCCGGCGCCGAGGTCCCGCGACGCCTCCTCGACCGTGCTGTCGTAGCGGTTCCAGACCGCCACCATGATGAGGAAGGCGAAGGGCAGTCCCCAGACGACGTTCGTGCCGAGGGCGGTCTGCCAGAGGCTCGTCTCCGTCTCCATGAAGCGCCAGAAGAACGACGTCCCGAGGCTGAGCAGGATCCCGGGCGTCATGAGCGCCAGCATGATCAGGTAGAAGAGCACCCCGTCCAGCCGGAAGCGCCGGCGGTAGCCCATCGAGAGGCTGAAGGCGAGGACGGCGACGACGAGACCGCTGACGAGCGAGAGCTCGAGCGAGCGGATCGCCGTCTCGCGGATCGTGTCGGAGCGCGACCCGTTCACGAGCTCGTTCCACCAGTGGAACCCGAGCCCCCGCATCGGGAACGTCACCGCTCCCCGCGGGCCCTGGAACGAGAGGGCCGCCATGACGATCATCGGCCCGTAGAGGAAGAGCAGGAAGAGGACGAAGTAGACCGCGAGGATACGCTTCGTCCAGCGGCCGCGGCCCATCGCGCTAGAGCTCCTCCCGGAGGTTCGAGAACCGGAGCAGGACGAACACGCCGAGGACCATCGCGAGGACGAGGAACACGGCCGAGGCCGCGGCCTGCGGGAACTGCACCGACGCGACCTGGGTCTGGACGATCGTGCCGACGGAGGAGACGGTGCCCCCGCCGATGATCCGCACCGTCGCGAACTCGCCCATGGTGAGGATGAAGACGAAGATCGAGCCGATGACGACGCCGGGCATCGATTGCGGCAGGATCACCTCGCGGAACGTCTTGAACGCGTTGGCGCCGAGGTCGCGGGCCGCCTCGAGCGAGCTCTTGTCGATCTGGGCCAGCATGAAGAAGATCGGCGCGACCATGAAGAGGATGTAGAGCTGGAGCATCGCGACGGTGACGGCGAAGTCGGAGAAGAGGAGAACGTCCAGCGGCTCCCCGATGAGCCCCACCTCCTGGAGCGCCGTGTTCAGCGCGCCCTGGCGCCCCATCATCGGGATCCAGGCCACCGCGCGGATGAGGTAGCTCGTCCAGAACGGCGCGAGGGCGATGATGAAGAGGGCGATCTGGTAGCGCAGGCTCGTCACGCTGATGGCGAGGAAGTACGCCACGGGGAAGCCGAGGACGAGCGAGAGCGCGACGATCACGAGCGAGTGCCAGAAGCTGTTCCACAGCTGCTCCCAGTACACGTTCGAGCCGAAGAGGAACTCGTAGTTCTCGAGCGTCCAGACGGCCTCGAAGCCGCTCACCGTGCGCGTCCAGAAGCTGACGAGCACGATCATGAGGACGGGCGCGAAGAGGAAGAAGACGAGCCAGAGGGCGCCTGGCGCGGTCCAGAGGGTCGTCGTCAGCGCGCCGCGGCCGCGCCCGGCCGCCAGCTCCCTCTCGCCGAGCGCCGCCTCTTCGCCGACGACCTGCTCGGCCTGGGCGATCTCCTCGACGTGTAGCCCGGCCGGGCGTCCCTCAGGCCCGGAGGAGCCGGACATCCTCCTCCTTCCAGGAGAGCGGCACGCTGTGTCCTTCCCGGCCTTGGAACTCGGGATAGCGGTCGCCGTGGACCTTCGCGATCAGGCGCCGCTCGCCGGCGGCCAGGTGAAGCTTGACCAGGTCGCCGAGGTACTCGACGACCTCGATCCGGCCGAGGAGGCGGTTGGGGCCCTCGGCGGAGGTCGCCTCGGCGCCGACCTGGACCGCGGCGGCCCGCACGGAGACCGCGGCCGGCTGGCCGACCGCCGCCACTCCCTCCGGCGCGAGCGCGCGGATCTCGACCTCCCCGCCGTCGACGGACAGGCGGTTGCCCTCGCGTCCGGTGACCGTGCCCTCGAAGATGTTGTTGTCGCCCATGAAGGTGGCCACCTCGACGTTGGCCGGCAGCGTCGAGATCGTGTAGGGGTCGGCGACCTGCTCGATGCGGCCGTCGTGCATGACGACGATCCGGTCGCCGACGGAGAGCGCCTCCTCCTGGTCGTGCGTGACGTGGATGAACATCAGGCCGAGCTGGCGCTGGAGCGCGCGGAGCTCGACCCGCATGCGCAGCCGGAGCAGGCGGTCGAGGTCGCCGAGCGGCTCGTCGAGCAGGAGCGCCTTCGGCTCCATCACGAGGACGCGCGCGAGCGCCACGCGCTGCTGCTGGCCGCCGGAGAGCGCGCTCGGCCTGCGGTCCGCCATCGCGCGGAGGCCGACCATGTCGAGCGCGGTCATCGCCTTCTCCCGCCGCTCGGCCTTCGTGATCCCGCGCATCTTCGGCCCGAACTCGACGTTCTCGCGCACCGACCGGTGGGGGAAGAGCGCGAAGTGCTGGAAGACGGTCGTCGTGGGACGCTTGTCCGGCGTGAGCCCGAGGAGGCTCTCGCCGTCGAGGACGATGTCGCCGCTCGTCGGGTCCTCGTGCCCGCCGATCATCCGCAGCGTCGTCGTCTTCCCGCAGCCGGACGGGCCGAGCAGGACGACGTACTCGCCGTGCTCGATGTGGAGGTCGATGTTGTCGACGGCGACGACGTCCTCGCCGAAGCGCTTCGTCAGGCCCTTGAGCTCGAGGCCCGTGCCGGAGGGTGCTCGTGAGGGGGCCGGCGAGGCCCCCTCACGATGTGTCAGCGTCTGCTCTTCCGGCATACGCGTCGCGGATCCTAGCTAGGCCGCCAGGAACTCGTTCCAGCGCTGCACCTGGTACTGCTGCTCGTCCATGAGCGAGTTCCAGGAGCTGTAGACGCAGGCCCGGTCGGTGAAGGCACCGCCGTCGCGAACGGAGCCGACGGGAATGCCCTCGGTCTCCTGGCCGAACGGGTTCGGGATGGGCTCGGCGGCCGGCTTCCCGTCGATCCAGTAGTCCCACTCGAACGGCTCGACGAACTCGCGGCTCGTCTCCTGGACGACGTTGTAGTACCCCTGGCGCATCATGATCGCGCCGGCCTCGCCCTGGTGCCACCAGTTGATGTAGTCGAGAGCCGCCTGGTACTTCGACGGATCCTCCGTCACGTGGTTCATGATCCCGAGCCCGCCGGCCCAGCCGCGGAAGCCGCCCGCGGGCGACGCGTAGCGCGTCGGGTGCCCGCTCGACTGGAGCAGCGCCACGGCGGGCGACCACATCGACTCGATCACGACTTCGCCCGACTGCATCAGGGTGACGGACTCGTCGAAGGTCGTCCAGAACGCTCGGAAGTGGTTCTGGCGCTTGAGCTCGAGCAGCAGCTGAATCAGGCCGTCGATCTCCTCCTGCGTCATGTTTCCGAGGTCCTCGAACTCCATCGCGCCGGCGGCGACGGCGGCGTTGGCGACGTCCTGCATCCCGATCGAGGGGTCGTTGAGCACCGCGACGCGGCCGCGCCACTCCGGGTTCAGGAGCTCATCCCAGTTGACCTCGTTGGGCTCCTTCTGGATGACGTCGCCGTTGTAGCCCATTGAGTCCATGTTGAAGTTGCCGCCGACCATGGTGACGAAGCCGGGCTCGTCGCCCGAGACCTCGCCCGACTCCGGGTCTGCCCAGGTCGTCGGCTCTCCGTCCTCGGTGACGTACATCTTCCGGAAGGGCGCGTCGCCGTCGCCGAGCTGGCACGACGAGTTGTCCTGGTTCGCGTCCGCCTTGCCCGTCTTGTAGAGGCTCGTGAGCTCGCCCCAGCGCTCGATCTGGTCGATCGGGATCGGCACCATGTTCCCGCTCGGCCACACCTGGTCGATGTCGTTGAAGTACCCCGAGAAGATGTCGAGGGCCTGCGGCTGGGTCACCGCCTTGTTCCGCGCCGTCACCGTGTCGGTGACGTCGAACGCGAGCGTGAAGCCGAGCGCCGCCTCGGCCGCCTCCCTGATCGGGTCGATCAGGTCGACGCCGAGGCCGGTGACCGTGAGCGTGCCGGTGAACTTCTCCGCCTCCTGGGTGCCCGCCTCCTGGGCGGCGCCGCCGCCGTCGTCGTCGTCCCCGCCGCACGCGGCGATGAGGCCGCCGATGCCGAGGACGCTGGCGCCCGCGATCCCTCGCTTGACGAAGGCGCGACGCGTGAGGCTCCGCCGCTCGATGTCTTCCAACCAGTCCCGTTCGCTCATGGAACAACTCCTTTCTCCTCGCCGACCAGGGGGGAGGTGGGACTACGTGGACGGTCCGCGGCGCCCGGCCAACGGGAAGTGCCCCAACGTGCCGCTACCGACATGGAAGGGCCTTGTATACGATCTTGCGGCGCGCTAGTCAATAGCGGTCTGTCCAAAGTCGGACATCGTGCGCGCAGCATTCAACGTCTCCGCCGCAGGGGTCCACCGATGCTCCTAGAGACGTACGACGGCCCACGACGGTTAGTGGGCGGGCGCTTCCCGGCGCGGTCCGATCGGATGCCGCTCGAAGAAGTCGGCGACGACGCGGTTGTGCTCCTCCGGGTTGTCGAAGATCGTCGAGTGGCCCGAGCCGGCGATCACGTGCTTCTCGGCGCCGGGGATCCCCTGGTAGATCGCCTCCTGGCCGGCACCCCCGGGGCCCTGGTCCCAGGGCGTCATCAAGTCCTCGTCGCCGCCGAGGACGAGCGCGGGGCTCGTGATCTTCGGCAGCCAGCCGCGAAGGTCCATGTCGCACATGGCCTGGCACGCTGCCGTGAAGACCTCGACGTCGTTCGACTCGCGCAGGATCCTCTGCGTGTTGTCGACGGCGGCGCCGGCGTCCGGCGCCTCGAGGAACCGCTTCGAGAACGCCTGCCAGGCGATCAGCTCCGCCAGCGTGCGGCTGCCCGGCCCCTCCGGGTCCAGCCGCGCGATGTCGATCCAGTTGCGGAAGACGAGCCGGCCGGCGTGTCCGAGCTTCGCGGCCGCGCAGTTGACGACGACCGAGGCGGTTCGGTCCGGGTACTTGCCGGCGAAGACGATCGCGATCGCCCCGCCCATCGAGGTCCCGTGGACGTGCGCCCGCTCGATCTCGAGCGCGTCGAGGAGCCCGGCGACGTCGTCGGCCCAGACCTCCATGTCGTAGTGCTGAACGGGCCGGTCCGAGCTGCCGTAGCCACGCAGGTCGAAGTCGACGACCCGGAAGCGGCGGGCGAGCTCGGGCGTGGCGAGGTCGAAGTTGAAGTGCCCGAAGCCGGCTCCGTGGATCTGGACGACCGGCTCGCCCTCGCCGGTGATCCGGTACCAGAGCCGCACGCCGTTCACGTCCGCCGTCCCTTCGACCGCCTCGGGTGTCACCCGACTCACGGCCGTGAGTATCTCACGATGTCTGACATGGTGCGCTCAGCGACCGTTCGGCCGTCTCAGCGGCTGATCGTGATCTCGACCTGCTCGGGCGCGGCCGCGGCGAGCTCGCGCCGGAAGGCCTCGTCGTCGCTCCTCTCCCGCTTGGTGAGGAGGCGCCGGAGCAGCCGGAACCGCGCCGGGCTCTCGGCGAACGGGTAGGGCTCGAGCCGCACCCGCCACGGGCCGGCCGGCTCGATCGCGACGGCCGTCTCGGCGCCGAGGTAGTCACGGGGGACCGGCTCGACGGTGTCCGCCTCGCCGGCCTCCACGTCGCGGAGGCAGAAGTAGAGGGAGAGCCGGTCGTACACCTGCAGGAGGCGGTAGTTCGTCCAGCGCTCCTCCTCGGGGACGCCCAGCCGGGCGACGAGGCGCCCGTGGAGCTCCTCCTGCTCGGCGACGAACCGCTCGACCTCGCCGCGCACCTCGTCGGCGAACGTGAGCTTCAGTGAAGGCTGCGTGCCGTAGCGCCCGCGGTAGATGCCGGCGCCGTGCATGGAGACGAGCAGGCCCGCGTACGGGTCCTGGTCGAGCACGGCCGCGATCATCGCCCGGTAGAACGCGAGGTGCGAGGGGACCTCGACGTCGAGGAAGTTGCGCGGCGCGACGCCGTCGCGGTCGAGGGCGGGAGCGCGCTCCCAGACCGCCCAGCCGTCGTCGTGGCGCGCGGCGGCGACGGCGACCGACGCGAGCGGCGAGGGCACCGAGAAGCCCTCCTCGTTCCCCCAGGCGCGGGCGAACTGCCCGGAGAGGTCGGCGTGGTCCGGCTGGAAGACGATCTGCCAGTCGTCGCCGCGGTCGCGGACGATCATCGGGGCGCGTGAGCCGGGACGAGCCCCTCGACGTGGGCGAGGACCTCGGCCAGCGGGACGACGTCGCCGTACTTCGCGTCGATGTCGTGGAGGCTCGCCTCGTGCGCCCGCAGGTCGCGGTCGCCGACGGCTTCCGGGGGGACGACGGTCCGGTAGCCGTGCTGGAGCGCGTCCACCGCCGTGGCGCGCACGCACCCCGAGGTCGATGCGCCGGCGACGACGACGCTGTCGCAGCCGGCCGCCGCGAGGACGTCCGCGAGCTCCGTCTCGAAGAACGCCGAGGCGTGGAGCTTCACGAGGACTGTCTCGCCGGGCGCCGGCGCGATTCGCGGGTCGATCTCGACCCAGCGGCTCCCGGCCGCGAGCGTCGCGAGCGCGGGAACCTTCTCGAGGAACACGGCCGCCCTACGACTCCCCTCCTCGTCGTAGGCGACGGTCGTGTAGACGATCGGGACGCCCGACCGCCGGGCGGCGGCGAGGAGCCGCCCGACGGCGACGACGACCTCCTCGAGGTCGCAGGCGAGCGGGCTCTCCGGGTCCGTGAAGCCGACGCTCAGGTCGACGACGACGAGCGCCGGCCGCTCCCCGAGGCCCGCCCGGCCGTGGAAGCCCGGGCGGCGGCTCACTCCGCCTCGGTCATCGTCATCTGGCGGTCGCCGTGCTCGCGCACGCGCCGGAGCGCCTCCTCCGCCGGCTCCATGGGCGCCCACGGGAGGGGCTCGGGGGCCACCGGCGGCGCCAGCCCCGTCTCCTCCTCCGCGCCGGCGCGGATCTCGTCCAGGCTCGGCCCGAAGTCGAAGTCGAGCACGTCCCCGCGCTCCTCGCGCAGCCGCGCGCGCAGCTCCTCGGTCGCGTCCGGATCGCCGGCGACGACGCCGTAGTCGCGCTCGGCCTTCTCCCGCGAGACAAGGCCCTTGGCCACGTCGGCCTCGACCTGCTCGGCGGGGCGGTCGAGCGGGTCCTTCCAGCCGCCGCCCCCGGCGGTCCGGTAGACGAGCACGTCGCCGCGCTCGACGCGAACCTCGTCGACCTTCGAGGGCAGGCGCTCCGTCGAGCCGTCCGCCCGCTCGAGGATCTTCTCGGAGCGCATGCCGGGCTTGCCTCCGAGGATGCCCCACGGGTACGTGAGCCAGCGGTCGTCGTGGATCGAGATCTCGCCGGGCTCGAGGTAGACGTAGCGCTTCTCGATGCCGTTGCCGCCGCGGTGGAAGCCCGCGCCGCCCGAGTCCTCGATGGTCGTGTAGCCGTCGATCCGCACCGGGTAGTACGCCTCCAGGTACTCCGTGGGGATGTTCTGGAAGAGCGGCCACCAGGAGTGCCCGTCCATCCCGTCGCCGATCGGACGCCCCGGGATGCCGCCGTACGAGATCTCCATCAGGTAGAAGAACTCGCCCTTCTCGTCCCAGCCCGAGTAGAGCATGTACGGGCTCGTGCCGTAGCCGGCCGCGGTCGTGTGCTCCGGGCTCTTGCGAGCGAGCGCCCCGCCGAGCACGTCGAAGAGGCGCGAGAGGGCGTGGGTCCGGCAGCCGAGCGCCGAGGGGAACTTCGGGTGGAGCAGGCTCCCGCTCGGGATGACGACGTGGAGGAGGGGGTAGAAGCCGTCGTTGAA
This sequence comes from Gaiellaceae bacterium, assembly GCA_035762005.1. Taxonomy (GTDB): domain Bacteria; phylum Actinomycetota; class Thermoleophilia; order Gaiellales; family Gaiellaceae; genus JAIBJN01. The sequence goes on along the minus strand of DASTQA010000013.1, from coordinate 15,593 downwards.
GAGGATCTGGGGGTCGAAGACCATGATCAGGTAGACCCCGATGAACATCTTGAACATCGCCTCGGAGAGGTAGAAGTTCACCGGGCCCATCGCCTGCGGGTCGGTCCCCGACCAGTCGAAGTAGGCGTGCTCGCCCTCCCGCCAGATGGTGAGCTTCATCTTGTAGGGCCCGTGGCCGAGCCCGTCGTCGTCGATCCAGTCCTCGAAGGACTGCGGCTCCTCCGGGATCGCGGCGAGGATGAGCTTCGCCATCGCCTTGTACGTCCGGTCGAGGAGCGCCTGGCAGGCGGCGAGGTACGTCTCCTTGCCGAACCGCTCGCAGAGCTCGAGCACCCGCTTCTCGCCCGTGCGGCAGCCGGCGACGATGCCCATCAGGTCGGCCCGGTTCATCTCGGGCATGCGGACGTTGTTGAGGATGACGTCGAGGACGTCCCCGTTCAGCACGCCCTCGCGGAAGATCTTCACGGGCGGGATGCGGACGCCCTCGCCGAAGATCGTCTTCGCGCCCGTCGGGAGCGCGCCCGGCAGGGGGCCGCCCGCGTCCATCTGGTGGCCGAACATGCTCGCCCAGCCGATGAGCTCGTCCTTCCAGAAGATGGGCACGCAGACGAGCCAGTCGTTGATGTGCGAGATCGAGCCGCCGCACTTGTACGGGTCGCTCGTGAGGATCACGTCACCCGGGCGCACGGGCTCGTCGAGGGTGTCGAGCATCTCCGAGATGTAGGAGCCGAACTGCCCCACGACCATGCGGCCCTTCGGATCGGTGATCATCGGGAACTCGTCGTGCTGCTCCCGGATGACCGGGCTCATCGCCGTGCGGAAGAGCACGGCGTCCATCTCGAAGCGGGCGCTCTTGAGCGCGCCCTCGATGATGTCGAGGGTGACCGGATCGACCTCGATCTGCGGGATGTCAGCGACCTTGACGCCGTCCATGTCACTCCTCCGTCGGGTTGATGATGAGGTTCAGGTAGCGGTCGACCTCGGCGGCGTAGCCGGAGAGGACGACCGTCGTCGAGTCGAACTCGGTCACGATCGCGGGCCCCTCGACGCGGTGCCCGGGACGGAGCTTCGCGCGGTCGTAGACCCGCGTCGGCAGCCACTCCCCCTGGAAGTACACCTCGTGCTCGTCGACGACGGCCTCGGAGGCGTCGCCGCCGTTCGGCTCGCCCTCGGGGAGGTGCGGCTCGGGCACCTTCCCGTAGCCGATCGCCCGCAGGTTCACGATCTCGCACGCCGAGCCCTCCATGCGGAAGCCGTAGAACTGCTCGTGGATCGCGTTGAAGCGCTCGGCGAGCATCGTCGTCCCGTTCCCGGCGAGGAGGGCCGGCTCGATCTCGACCGGGATCTCGTAGCCCTGACGGTAGTAGCGCATGTCGACGTTGAACGCGAGGCGCCGGTCGCCCTCGGCGATGCCCTCCCGCTCGAGCCAGCCCGACGCCTCGGCCCCGAGCTCCTCGAGGATGCCGCGCACCTCGTCGCCGCTCACGGAGTCGGTCGTGCGGATGAACGTGCGCGCGAACTCGTCCCGGAAGTCGGCGACGAGGTCGCCCGTCGCGCAGAGGAGCCCCGGCGCCGGCGGGATCAGCACCGGGAAGGAGCCCATGATGCGGGCGACGGCGTTCGCGTGCATCGGGCCCGCGCCGCCGAAGGCGACGAGGGCGAAGTCGCGCGGGTCGTAGCCCCGCTGGACGGAGACGAGGCGAAGGGCCCCGGCCATGTTCTCGTTGACGATGTCGAGGATCCCCTCGGCGGCGCGGTGCAGGTCGAGCCCGAGCGCGTCGCCGACGGTCTGCACCGCGGTCTTCGCCGCCTCGACGTCCAGCCGCATCTCGCCGCCGAGGAGCTGCGGGGGGAGGTGGCCGACGACGACGTTCGCGTCCGTCACGGTCGGCGCCTCGCCGCCCCGCCCGTAGGCCGCGGGCCCCGGGTCGGCGCCCGCCGACTGCGGCCCGACGCGGAGGGCTCCGGTCACCTCGGGCACGTGCGCGATCGAGCCGCCGCCGGCGCCGACGGAGCGGACGTTGACGCTCGGGACCTTGACGGGGATGACCTCGCCGGGGAGGCCGAGGCCGTACGGGATCTCCGTCTGGCGCTCGATCGTCGGCTGCCCGTTCTGGCAGAGCGCGACGTCGGTCGACGTCCCGCCCATGTCGAAGGTGAGGACGTTCTCGAACCCGGCCCGCCGGGCGACGTAGAGTGCGCCGGCGACGCCGCCCGCCGGCCCGGAGAGGATGCCGTAGATCGGGTTCTCGGAGGCGACCTCGACGCTCATGAGCCCGGCGTCGGAGCGCAGCAGGTTGAGGTCGCCCTGGACGCCGAGCTCGCGGAGCGAGCCCTCGAGATTGCGGACGTAGCGCTCGACGCGGGGCCGCACGTAGGAGTTCATGCACGCCGTCAGCGTCCGCTCGTACTCCCGGAACTCCGGGAGCACGTCGGAGGAGATGGTGACGGGGAAGTCGGGATAGAGCTCGTGGATGACGTCCCGGATCTCCCGCTCGTGCGCGGGGTTCGCGTACGAGTTGATGAGGGAGACGGTGAGCGTCTCGACGCCCGAGTCGACGAGGTCGCGCACGATGCCCGCCACCTGCTCGCGGTCGACGGGCTCGACCTGCTCGCCCTGCGCGCTCATGCGCTCCTTCGCCTCGCGCGTGTCCTCGAGCGCCGCGGGCGGGTCTGGCTTGACCATGATGATCCAGCCGGCGAGCGGCCCCGGCGTCTGGGAGCGCGCCAGGTGGAGAATCTGCCCGAAGCCCTGTGTCGTCACGAGCCCGACGCGAGCGCCCTTCGCCTCGAGCATCGCGTTCGTCGCCACGGTCGTCCCGTGCATGACGAAGCCGAGGTCGCCGGGCGCGGTGCCGCTCTCCTCGCAGATCCGCCGGACGCCGACGAGGACTCCCTCCGACGGGTCGGCGGGCGTCGAGGGCGTCTTCACGCGGAAGAGATCGCCCTTCTCGTCGTCGACGAGGAGCAGGTCGGTGAAGGTCCCCCCGACGTCCACCCCGAGCCTGTGTGCCATGCCTCTCCTTTCAGCCGGCGAGGGACGCGAAGGCCCCCGCGCGGTAGACGTATCCCTCGAGCGGGCGCTCGAGCGCGCCCTCGAGCCACTCGGCGACGCCGATCAGCGCCTCGAGGTCGATTCCGGTGTCGACGCCCTCGCCGTGGAGGACGTAGACGAGGTCTTCGGTCGCGATGTTGCCCGTCGCCCGGGGGGCGAAGGGGCACCCGCCGATGCCGCCGACGGAGGCGTCGAGCACGGTCGCCCCCGCCTCGAGCGCGGCGAGCGCGTTCGCGTACCCCGTGTTGCGGGTGTTGTGCAGGTGGGCTCCGACCGTCGTCCCGGGCAGGCGGGCCCGGCCGAGCACGTCCCGGATCTGCCGGGGGACGGCGACGCCGACCGTGTCCGCGAAGACGACCTCGTCGAAGGATGGCGCCAGCCGCTCGGCGAGCCCCGCGACGTGACCGGGGTCGACGACGCCCTCGAACGGGCAGCCGAAGGCGACGCCGATCGTGACGGTGGCGCGAATCCCGTCCGCGGCGGCGCGCGCGCCGATCCGCTCCGCGGCGGCCACCGACTCCTCGACGGTCGCGTTCTGGTTCCGGCGGTTGAACGTCTCCGTCGCGGCGAAGGCGAAGTGGACCTCGTCGAGGCCGGCGGCGGCCAGCCGGTCGTAGCCGCGCTCGTTGAGCGCCAGGCCGGCGTAGACGACGCCGGCGCGGCGCTCGAGGCGCTCGACGACCTCCTCGGCCCCCGCCATCTGCGGCACGGCCTTGGGGCTGACGAAGCTGACCGCCTCGATGCGCGGCAGGCCCGCCTCGGCGAGCCGGTTCACGAGCTCCGCGCGCACCTCGGGCGCGAGCGTCCGCGGCTGGTTCTGGAGGCCGTCGCGCGGGCCGACGTCGCAGATCGTCGCGGTCACAGCACGCCCTCCTCGCGAAGCCCGGCGAGCGCCTCGTCGGAGAGCCCGAGCAGCCCGCCGAAGACCTCCCGGTTGTGGCTCCCGTGCTCCCACGTGGCCGACCAGCGGACCGCCCCGGGCGTCTCGGAGAACTTCGGCACGATCCCGGGGCCGACGTACGTCCCGAGCTCCGGATCCTCGTGCTCGACGAGCATGTCGCGGGCGCGGAAGTGCTCGTCCGCGAAGATGTCGGCGATCGTGTAGATCGGCCCGCAGATGACGCCGGCCTCGTTGAGGACGCGGTCGATCTCGGCGGCGTCGAGGCCGCCGGCCCAGTCCGCGACGATCCCCTCGATCTCCTCCTGGTGCTCCCCGCGGGCGAGGTGCGTCGAGAACCGCTCGTCGTCGGCCAGCTCCGGCCTCCCCATCGCGGCGCAGAGCCGCACGAAGACGTTGTCGGCGTTCGCCGCGATCACCATCCACTTGCCGTCGCGGGAGCGGAAGATGTTCGAGGGCGCGACCCCCTTCAGCCCCGTCCCGCCCGGGCCGCGCACGATGCCCAGGCGGTCGTACTCCGGCACGGTGCTCTCGAGGAGCGCGAAGCAGGACTCGAGCAGCGAGACGTCGACCACCTGGCCCCGTCCGCCGCCGAGGGCGTCCCGGCGGTAGAGGGCGGCGAGGATGCCCTGCGCGGCGAACATCCCCGCGAGGGAGTCGCCGAGCGAGAGGTGCACGCGCGGCGGCGGCTCGCCGGGGAAGCCGTTCAGGTGGCGGATGCCGCCCATCGCCTCGGCGACCGAGGCGAAGCCGGCGCGCGGGGCGTAGGGTCCGGTCTGCCCGTAGCCGGAGACCCGGCAGAGGACGAGCCCGGAATTGGCCTCCTGCAGACGCTCCCAGCCGAGGTTCCACCTCTCGAGCGTGCCCGGCCGGAAGTTCTCGACGACCGCGTCGCTCCGCTTGACGAGCTCGAGCAGGAGCTCCTGCCCTTTCTCCGTGCGCAGGTCGAGCGTCACGCACTTCTTGTTGCGGGACTGGACGCCCCACCAGAGCGAGCGGCCCTTGTACCGCGCCTTGCCCCACTCGCGGAGAGGGTCCGGCTTCCCGGGGGGCTCGACCTTGATGATCTCGGCCCCCATGTCGCCGAGAAGGCGGCCGGTGAACGGCCCGGCGAGGAGCATTCCGAGCTCCAGCACCCGCACGCCGGCGAGCGGGCCCGGCCCGTCTGTGTCGCGGTCCGTCCTCGGCGTCCGCAGCGGCGAGACCTCGGTCACCCCGCTCCCGCCCCCTCGTCGGCCGAGCGCAGCTGCGTGAGGAGGAAGTCGCGTGCCTCGAGCACGTGCTCCTTCATGATCAGCTCCGCGCGCTCCCCGTCGCCCGTCGCGAGCGCGCGCGCGAGCTGCCGGTGGTAGTGCTGCGAGATGAGCTTCTGCTCGGGCGAGTACCAGTAGAAGGACTTGTAGACGAGCGGGATCTCGATCACCTTGCGGACGAGCGTCCCGAGCCGCGCGCTCTCGGCGGCCTCGAGGACGACGCTGTGGAAGAGGAGGTTCTCCTTCACGAGGTCGAGCAGGTCGTCCTCGGCCCGCAGGCGGTCGAACCGCTCGCAGCTCGCCTCCAGGCGGGCGACGTCCTCGGCTGAGATGCGGGTGGCCGCACGCCGGGCGGCATAGCCCTCGAGGAGCGCGCGCAGCTGGTACACGTCGGCCAGGTCGTCGACCGCGTACGAGCGCACCGTCGCCCCGCGCCTCGGGATCGACTCGACGAGGCCCTCGCTCTCGAGCATGAGGAGCGCCTCGCGCACGGGGGTCCGGCTCATGCCGAGCTCGCGCGCGAGCTCCTCCTCCTTCAGCCGCTGCCCCGGCGGGAGGCGGCCGTCGATGATCGCCTCGCGGATGACCTCGCTGGCCGCCGCGCTCGCGCTCCGCGGGACCGGGAGGCGTCCCTCGAGCAGGTTGCTGCTCACCGCGGCGAGCATACAGTATGCAAGATTGCGGTACGACCTTCTCCACGAGGAGCAGGCGAGGGGCCCCGTTCTCTCCGTCTTCGGGGACGTCCGCGCCCGCATGCCGTTCGTCCCGGCGATCTTCAAGGCGCTCGCCCGCGAGCCCGACGCCCTCGTGCTCGCCTGGCTCCAGGCCCGTGCCCTCTACGACGACCCCCGGGCCGCCGAGGCCGCGTCGCGCCTCGCGGCGCTCGCGCGCCCCGGCCTCGCGTACCGTCCGTCGCCCGCCGTGCGGGAGGCCGCGGCGGCCTTCGCCGCCGATCTCCCGAGCCTCCTCCTCGTCGTCACGTCGCTCGGGCTGAGCCTCGACGGCGTCCACCCGCTCCGGGAGCGGCCGCCCGCCGGCCTGCCGGCACCCGCGCCGCTGCCGGCGACGCCTGTTCCGGAGCTGCGGGACGAGCACCCGCTCTACGCCGAGATCAGGGAGGTCTACGGCACCGAGCACGTCCCGAGCCTGTACAAGGCGCTCGCGGCCGAGGGCGTCCTCGAGGAGGCGTGGGCGGCGATCGGCCCCTTCCTCGGCCGGCCCGAGGGGGAGCGGCTCGTCGCCGCCCTCGCCGCCGCGGCCGAGCGCGAGGCCCGGTCCTTCCCCGAGTACGCCTTCTTCGCCGCCGAGGAGGCCCGCCCCGTCCTGGCGCAGTTCCGCGTCGCGCTGCCGCGCAACCTCGTCTTCGCCGTCGCCGCGACCGCGTCCTAGCGCCAGGCGAGCGAGGCGGCGCCGACCGGGAGGACGTAGACGGGCTCGGCGCGGTCCGGGCCGAGCACGCGGATCTCCTCGCCCGTGGAGACGGCGAACCACCGGCCGTCGGGCGACCAGGCGAAGCCGTGCTGGAAGGTCGGCTCGAGGACGGTGCGCCCGGTCTCGACGTCCACGAGCACCATCTGCTTCCCGGGTCCGCGGAAGCCGACGGCCAGCTCCCGATCGGTCGGGCCGAACTCGACCCGGTCGCCGAGGCGGCCGGAGCCGGCCGGCAGGCCGAGCTCGGGGAGGACGACCACGCGCTCCAGACGGTCGCCACGCCAGAGCTGGAGGAGCCGCCGCGGCCGCCCGCCCTCGAAGCGCACGGTGACGACGGCGAGGAGCCCGTCCGCACGGACGTCGTAGCCGACGACGTCGAGCGGGCCCTCGTTCGCGGCCGCGAACGGCCGCAGGAGCTCGTCCCGCTGGAGAAGCGCCTCGCCGTCTCGCAGCAGCGTCGCCGTGAGGAGGCGGGCCGGCCTCGTCAGGACGGACCCGTCCGGCGCGATGGTCGGGTGGCAGCCCGCGAGGCGCCGGCGCGCGCCCGTCCGGACGTCGAGGACGACCGTGTCGCTCGCCGCGGTGCACCAGGCGAGGCGGCGACCGTCCTCCGACCACGAGGGCTCGCCGCGCACGACGCCGAGCACCTCCTCCACCTCCGGCGGGTTGGTCAGACGCAGGAGCGCCGCTCGGCTTCCGCGGAAGCCGAGCGCCGGGGCGAGCGAGATCGCCGCGAGCCCGCCGCGTGGCGGGACCCAGAGCCCGCACGCGAGGGCGGGGCCTCCGCTCCCCAGGGTGAGGGTGCCGAGGCTGAAGGTCTGCGGCCGGCAGCCCGCCTGGCTGGCGAACACGAGCGTCCCCGGGAGCTCGCCCCGGGCGGGGAGGCGCGCGCCCTCGAGCGTCGAGGGGTCGACCGGGTCGGCGGCCTGCGACGATCCCGCGCCCCTGAGCGCGTCGGAGACCGCCGCCGCCGCGAGGAGGAGCACGCCCCCGAGCACGGCCCACGAGACGGCCCGCCGTCCGGTCACGGCCGCGAGGCGGCCGGGAGCGGCTCGCCGGCCGTGACCGGCAGCGTGGCCGCGAGGGCTGCGCCGGCCGCGGCGAGGGCGGCCGCCGTGAGCCAGAAGGCGTCCCAGCCCGCGTGCTCCGCGAGCGCGCCGAGCGGGGGCGTGCAGAGCGCCGCGACGACGAAGACGACGGTCGCCGCGAGGGCGACCGACTGGCCGGCGAGCTCGCGCGGCACGCGCTCGCCGGCGGTCACGTACACGAGCGCGTTCCAGCCGAGGGCGCCGAAGGCGAGGAACGCGGCGGCCGCGAGCAGCACGGCGGACCCTGCGTCGAGGGCGAACGCGAAGGCGACGGCCCCCAGGGCCGCCACCGCCCCGGCCTCGACGAGCGTCCGCACCCGCCGTCGGCCGCCGCCGCGGTCGGCGCGCTGCCCCCAGACGACGCGCGCCACGCCGGCGACGACGTTGACGAGAACGAAGGCCGCGCCCGCCACGAGGGGGGAGAAGCCGGCGGCCCGCGCGGCCGGGACCGTGTAGGCGACCACGGCCTGGAGGACGACAATGTAGAGGGCGGCGACGACGAGGAGCCGCCGCATCCCCGGGGTGCGCCAGAGCGTCGAGAGCGCGAAGGCCGCGCGCCCGCCGCCCCGGGCGCCCGCGTCGGCGACCCAGGCGAAGGCGAGGCCCGCGCCGGCCACGAGCGCGGCGCTCGCGACGAGCGCGAGCCGGATGCCGCCGACGGCCACGAGGACGGGGAGGAGGAGCGCCGCGAGGGTCCCGCCGACGGGGACCGCCATCTGGCGGACGCCGAGCGCCCAACCCCTCCGCGCCGCCTCGTACCTGTCGAAGAGCGCACGGGTCCCCGCGATGGGGACGACCGCCGACCCGGACCCGGAGAGGAAGAGCAGGCCGACGAGCGCCTCCTGCCCCGGCGCGAACCCCGCGGCGGCGAGCCCCCCGGCCCCGATCGCGGTCCCGGCGAGCATCGAGCGGCGTGCCCCGTAGCGGTCGACGACGAGGCCGGCCGCCAGGAGGAAGGTCCCCGAGCCGAGGATCGTCGCCGCGAGCGCGGCGCCGAGCATCGTGAGGGAGAGCCCGTAGGCCTCGCGCAGGTCCGGGCCGACGGCCGGAAGTCCGAACGCGACGACGGAGACGCTCGCCTGCGCGCTCGCGGCGGCGGCGAGCACGGTTCGCGGCGAGCGGGTCACGGAGGCCGCGCCGTGTGGACGGCGGAGTAGTCGAGCGGCCCCTTCCCCCGGGCCTGCGCCTCCCGGTAGCGCTCCCGGCTCGCGCTCGCCACGGGCGCCTCGACGCCTCGGGCCGCCGCGAGCTCGAGCGCGAGCTCGAGGTCCTTGACCATGAGGTCGAGGGAGAAGAGCGGCTCGTACCCGTGCGAGGCCGGATGCTCCGGCGAGACGCCCGCGATCGGGAAGCGCGTGCGCAGGACACGCGAGTCGCCTGTCGAGCGGGTCAGGAGGTCGTAGAGGACAACGGGGTCGATGCCCTCCCGCTCGGCGACCGCGCAGGCCTCGGCGATCGCGGCCATGGTGGCTCCGGCGATGAGGTTGTTGCAGAGCTTCGCCGCCTGGCCCGCGCCGGCGGGCCCTACGTGGACGACGAGGCCGCCGAGCGCCTCGAGGAGCGGGCGCTGCGCCTCGAAGGCCTCGCGGTCTCCGCCCACCATGATCGTGAGCGAGGCGGCCTCCGCACCCCGCGGCCCGCCGCTGACCGGCGCGTCGAGGGAGTCGATCCGCTCCCGGCCCAGCTCGGCCGCGAGCGTGCGCGCGAGCGCGGGCGGGCCCGTGGACATGTCGAGGACGGCGAAGCCGGGTCGCGCCCCCGCGCGCAGCCCCGAGGCGCCGAGGACAACCTCCTCGACGGCCGCGGGCGAGGGGAGCGAGAGCAGCGCGACGTCGGCCGCCCCCGCGGCCTCGGCCGGCGTGGCGGCGACCGGGGCCCCGAGGAGGGCCGCCCGGCTCGGATCCGCGTCGACCGCGACGACCGGGTGGCCCGCCGCGAGGAGGTTCCGGGCCATGGGCAGCCCCATCGTCCCGAGGCCGATGAACGCGACCCGCGCCACGCCGTCAGGGCGCGCCGGCTGCGAGCTCGCTGCCGAAGGCCGGGAGCCGTGCGAGCGGCCGCCCGCCCGAGGCCAGCGCGACCCAGACGACGATCTCGTCGCCGCGTGGCGCGTCGCCCACCCGGACCTCGAAGGTCTGGTGGTGCGACCGCACCGTGTGGTCGTCCTTGTGCTTCAGCGCCAGGTCGAGGACCGAGCCGGCCGGCCCGCGCTTCTCGGCCGACGGGAGGAGGGAGCTCCCTGCGACCGGCTCGCGCACGAGGTTGCCGAAGCGGAGGTTGTGGATGATGGCGGATCCGTGCTCGACCTCGCCGTCGAGGCCGACGAGCGCGCCCTTGCCGTAGCCCTCCACGGCGGCGTCGCCGAGCGCCGCGAGCGCCCGTTCGGTGAGGAGGCGTCCCAGCGGCTCGCAGTAGGCCTCAGCGATGCCCGCGAGGTCCTCGACATACCGTCCTGCGAGCGGGTTCGCGACGACGGCCCCGGCGGCCACGACGCGCACCGGCTGGTCGAGGACGCGGCCGCCCTCTGCCCGCACCTCCTCGGCGACGAGGCAGATCTTGCGGAGCCCATCCATGCGAGAGAGCATAGGCCGCCGCGGGCCCTGTCGGATCTCGAGGAGCGCGTGCGGCCTCGAGGGCTCCGGCCGCAGCGCACGCCTAGACTCGATCTCGTGGCGAGCCGGCTTCCCGCGTTCCTCCGCCGCCGGCGCGTCCTCGTCGCGCTCCAGCTCGTGTTCCTCGTCGTCGTGCTCGTCTCCCTCGGCTACGCGCTCCGCGACGTCTGGGCCGATGCCCTCCCGCGCCTGCGCGACGCCGACCTCCTCGTCCTCCTCGCCTCGCTCGCGGTCCTCGCCGCGTACTACTGCCTCTTCGTCGTGGGCTGGCGCTGGATCCTCGCCGCCTTCGGCATCCGGATCGGCTACCGGCTCGCGCTCCAGGCGGAGATGGCCTCGATGCTCGCCAAGTACGTGCCCGGCGGCGTCTGGACGCCGCTCGCGCGCATCGTCTGGCTTCGCCGCGCCGGCGGGATCCGGGACACGTCCTACGTCCTCAGCTCGATCCTCCTCGAGGCGGGGCTCTCGGCGGTGGCCGGCGTCCTCGTCTTCACGGCGAGCCTCGCCGTTGTCGAGGCCGTCGACGCACCGCTCTTGCCGCTCCTCGCGTTCGGGATCGTGACCGGCGTCCTCCTGCATCCGCGAATCTTCACGGCGCTCGCGCGGGCGCTCTTCCGCCGCTTCGACGCGCCCGAGCCGCCGCGGCTTCCCTACCGGGCGCTCGTCGGCCTGCTCGCCTACTACGCGTTCACCTGGCTCGTGGGCGGGACCGCCCTCTACCTCCTCCTGCGCTCGCTCGACGCCGACCCGGGAGCCTCGGCGATCCCGTACCTCGGCGGCGCCGCGGCGGTGGGGGCGATCGTCGCGGTGCTGGCCGTGTTCGCCCCCTCGGGCCTGGGTGTCCGGGAGGCGTCGATGTACGGGCTCATGGTCGTGCTCGTGCCCGCCGGCGCCGCGCTCGGGGCCACGGTCCTGAACCGCTTCGCGATCACGGTGGTCGAGGCCGCGCTCCTGGGGGGCGGCGTGCTCGGGACGCGAATCGGTCGTCGCGATCGGGGCCCCCGCCTGGCGGAGCAGACGCCGGGGGGCTCGGACCCTCCGATGGTCTAGCCTCGGTTCAGGGTTTCGCTCGGCGGCCCCCGGGACGGTCCCAGCCCTGCTACGTAGTGAAGACAGTCGTCCGTCACCGGGGGGTCCTCTCTTGAGCGCGTCGTCTCTTCCGCACCGCCGGCTTGGCCTCGTGCCGGCCCTTGCCGCGCTCTGCGCGTTCTTCCTCGTCGACGCCGCGAGCGCGCGCGCCGAGAGCTGCCAGTACGACAGCGGGACGAAGGCGGTGACGGCCGAGATCACGTCCGGCGCGACCGCGACGCTGAAGGTCGTCGGCGTCGAGCTCTGGTTCGGGCTGAGCCCGGCGCGGTGCGGCGCCGCGACGACGTCGAACACCGACACGATCGCGATCGCGGGCGCCCCGGGGTCGGTGGAGCGTCTCGTGCTCGACCAGCGCGGGGGCCTCTTCGCCCCGGGAGCGACGCCTGAGGGAGGCGGGATCTCCGAGATCGAGATCGCCACGGCCCTCGGAGGCGCCGACGACACGGTCCTCGTCTACCTGACCCCGGGCGACGACCGCGTCGCCCCGGGCCAGAACGGGATGGGCCTGAACGCCGACGGGGACGCGGACGTCACCTTCTCGCCGGGCGCCTTCCCGCTCGCGATCCGCGCGCTCGGGGGCGTCGACTACGTCAACGGCCGCGGCGAGTTCGGCGCGGGGCTGGCGTTTCTCGGCACGCTCACGATCGCCGGCGGCCCCGGCAACGACGAGCTCCTGCGCGGCAGCTTCGCGGACGACCGCCTGAGCGGCGGTGCCGGCGACGACGTGATCGAGGGGAACGACGGCGCCGACGTCGTCGACGGCGGGGCCGGCGCGGACATCCTCCGTGCGGGCGGCGGCGACGACGACCTGACCGGCGGGCCGGGCGCCGACGTCTTCATCGGCGTCGACGGCGACGACGTCTTCCGGGCCGCCGACGGCGAGGCCGATCTCCAGATGAACGGCGGCCCCGGGCTCGACACCGTCTACTACGACCCCGACCTCGATCCCGCCCCCGACTTCGTCGAGACCCTCCTTCCCGAGCTGACGCCTCCGGTCGTCGTCTGCGACTCGGCCGACGGCGCCTGGCACCGCCGGAACGTCGCGGTCCGGTGCACCGCCGACGATCCCGAGTCGGGCGTCGCGGGCGCGGACGACGCCTTCACGCTGACGACGACCGTGCCCCCCGGTGTCGAGAGGGCGAACGCGGCGACAGGGATGCGCGAGGTCTGCAACGGCGCCGGCCTCTGCGCGCAGGCGGGACCCGTGGGCGGGAACAAGGTCGACCGCAGGGCTCCCGCGAACCCGACGCGCGTCAGGAGCACGGACCACGCGAAGGGCGTCCCCTCGACGGACCGGCGGATCACGGTCGCCTTCAACGCCGGCACGGACGGGGGCAGCGGCGTCGACGGGTTCTCCTACTCCTGGACGAAGCGCGCGACCTCTGCTCCCGACCGCGTGAAGGATCGCGAGCAGGGGGCGAGGCGCACGACGAGCCGCACGCTCGGCAAGGGCAGCTGGTTCTTCCACCTTCGCACGCGCGACAACGCCGGGAACTGGAGCGCGCCCGTCCACCTCGGGCCGTTCCCGCTGCGCTAGCGGCGGTCGCGGTCGTCGCTCGCGCCGTCCGTCGCCTCGCCGGGCGGGGAGTCCGACGAGCTCCAGAGGCCGCCGATGACCACGGGGCGCCTGAGGTCGCCCGCCTCGAAGGCGACGAGCACCTCGTCGCCGGCACGCGGGTGAAACCAGAGCGCGAGCCGCGCCCACGACTCGGCGGCCGCCGGGACGGCCGGGACGTCGATCCGCACGCGGCCGGCCTTCTCGGGGTCGGCTTCCTCGACCACGACGGCGCGCCAGACCCCATGCAGGCGGTCGTCCGCGTCGGCTCCCATCGCGCTCCTCCCTCCTAGGTCTTCTTCCCGGGGTTGAGCAGGTTCTTCGGGTCGAAAGCCTGCTTGATCCGCGCGTGGAGCTCCACCCCCGCCGGGCTCCACTGGAGGGCGAGCCGCCCGCGCTTCACCCAGCCGAGGCCGTGCTCGCCCGAGACCGAGCCGCCCAGGCGCACCGCGAGCTCGAAGAGCTCGCCCGCGGCGGCCTCGGCCCGCTCGAGCTCCGCCTCCTCCCGCGGGTCGACGAGGAAGGTGGCGTGGAGGTTCCCGTCGCCCGCGTGGCCCCAGCTGCAGGCCGCGAGCCCGTGGCGCTCGCCGATCTCGACCGTCTCCTCGACGGCCTCGCGCAGACGGTCGAGCGGGACGACGATGTCCTCGCTCACCTTCCCGCCGCGCCGTGCGCTCACCGCGATCGAGACGCCGTCGCGCCACCGCCACAGCTCGGCGACCTCGGCCGGCGTCCCCGGGGTGACGAGCCCGAGCGCGTCCTCGCCGAGCACGGCGGCGAGCTCGTCCCGCAGGCGTGCGGCCTCGGCGGCCGAGCCGTCCGCCTCGGCGGCGACGAGGAAGCCCGCGCCCGCAGGGACGCCGCCCGGGAAGGCGGCCCCGGCCGCGGCGAGCGTGCCCGCGTCGAGGTACTCGAGCGCGGCCGCCTGGAGGCCGTTGCCGAGCACGCGCTCGATCGCCGCGCACCCGGCCACCGTCCCCTCGTAGAACGCGACGACGGGGAGGAACGCCTCCGGCGCCGGGAGGAGGCGGAGCCACACAGCCGTGATGACGCCGAGCGTCCCCTCCGAGCCGACGAGGAGCCCGCGCAGGTCGTAGCCCGCCACGTCCTTGCGGACGGGCCCGCCCACGGTGACGACGTCCCCCGGCGGGACGACCGCCTCGAGGCCGGTCACCCAGGCGCCCGTGACGCCGTACTTGAACGCGTGCGGGCCGCCCGCGTTCGTCGCCACGTTGCCGCCGATCTGCGACTGCTCGGCGGCCCCGGGATCCGGCGGGAAGAGGAGCCCGCTCTCGCGGGCGAGCCGGCGCACGTCGGCCGTGCGCACGCCCGCCTCGACGCACATGCGCCAGAGGAGGGGCTCGAACGAGCGGACGGCGTTCAGCCGCTCGAGGGAGAGCACGACGCCGCCCGCGAACGGCACGGCGCCCGCCGTGAAGCCCGTGCCGCCGCCTCGCGGCACGATCGGCACGTCGTGCTCGTAGCACCAGGCGACGACGGCCGCCACCTGCTCGGTCGAGGCCGGGAGCGCCACCGCGTCCGCCCGGCCGCGCAGGCCGCGGCCCTCGGTCTCGTCGCTCAGGTAGACGGCCGTCTCGCCCGGGAGCACGCCGCCCGCTCCGAGCAGGCGCTCGAGCTCGCCGGCGACCGCCCGCACCGCCACGTCAGTCGCCGTCGGCGCGCACGGGGTTCGTGAGCGCGCCCACGCCCTCGATCTCGACCGTCACCTCGTCCCCGGGCGACAGGAAGCGGGGCGGCGTCCGCGTGTACCCGACGCCGGCGGGGGTCCCCGTCGCGATCAGGTCGCCCGGCTCGAGCGTGATCGCCTCGCTGACGAAGGCGATGATCTCGGCGACGGAGAACACCATGTGCGCCGTGCTCGAGTCCTGGAGCGGCTCGCCGTTCACGAGGCAGCGGATCGCGAGGGCCTGCGGGTCGGCGACCTCGGCGGCCGGGACGAGCGCCGGACCGACCGGGCAGAAGGTGTCGAAGGACTTCGCCCGCGTCCACTGCCCGTCGGCGAACTGGAGGTCGCGGGCGGTGACGTCGTTGACGCAGACGTAGCCGGCGACCGCGCTCGGGGCGTCGTCGACGGAGAGGCCGTGCGCCCGCGTCCCGATCACGACCCCGAGCTCGGCCTCGTAGTCGACCTCCCCCGTGGCCCGGGGGAGCACGATCGGCTCGCCGGGGCCGACGAGCGCGCTCTGCCACTTGGCGAAGAGGAGCGGTCGGGGCGGCAGCTCGAGCCCCTGCTCCTCGGCGTGGTCCCGGTAGTTGAGACCGACGCAGACGATCTTCCCCGGCCGCTCGATGGGGAGCGATCCGCTCAGGAGGAGCCGCCGGTGGGGGGCGGAGGCACGGTCTTGACTTCTCGAGTCGAGGGTGGGATAACGCCGTGGAACCGGTTTCCCAGGCGGAGGAGGCAACGTACCATGGCGTCGAGCGACCGTCAAAGCAACGGCCCGGGGGCAGGGACGGACGAGGTCCTCGAGGCGCGGATCACGCGCCGGCGACTGCTCCGGGGAGCTGCCGCGACTGGGCTGGCGCTCGGCGCCGGCGGCCTGCTCGCCGCTTGCGGCGGAGACGACGACGACGAGGCGGCCGGTCCCACG
>DASTQA010000012.1:0-35981 GCA_035762005.1 Gaiellaceae bacterium | reverse complement strand
CCGGCCGACTGCGGCGCCCGAGCAGCGGCAGCGCATCCTCGTCGTCCTGACCGCCCCCTCGCTCGCCGACCGCCTCGACGCCGCGGAGAAGACGCCGGCGGCGCGGGCACAGCGGCGGTGGACCGCCGAGGCGGAGGGCGCGCAGCGGCTCCTGCTCGCCGGCCTGCGGGAGCGCGGCGTCCGCGTCGAGCGCGACCAGGTCTTCACGCGGACCCTCAACGGCTTCTCCACGGTCGTGGGAGCGCGGGCCCTCGCCGAGCTCGAGCGCGCGCAGGGTCTCGCAGGCGTCTACCCCGTGCGGGCCGTCTACCCGGCCTCGCCCTCGGCCGAGGCGCTCGCCGCCGGCGAGCCTCCGGCCGCCGCCGGCGACCGTGCGGACGTCTCGCTGCCGGGCTTCACCGGCCGGGGCGTCACCGTCGCGGTGATCGACACCGGCGTCGACGGCCGGCACCCCTACCTCCGCGGGCGGATCGCCAGGGGCTACGACGTCGTCGACGGCGACCGCGACCTCGCGCCGGCGCCGAAGCCGGGGGAGCCCGGCGTCGTCGAGGCGCACGGAACGCGGCTCGCCGGGCTCGTCGCGGGCGCCGGTGGGCCGGACGGGCTCGCCGGCGTGGCTCCGGGTGCGACCGTCCTCCCGATCCGTGTCATGGCCTGGAGGCGGACCGCCGACGGCGGCTGGGCGGTGCTCGGCCGTGGCGACCACCTGCTCGCCGGCCTCGAGCGGGCGGTCGACCCGAACGGCGACGGAGCCGTCGTCGACCGCGCCCCGATCGCCCTCGTCGGCGGCGTCCAGCCCTACGCGGCCTTCGCCGACAGTCCCGAGGCGCGCGCCGTCGCCGGTGCCGCGCGGCTCGGGACGCTCGTCGTCGCGCCCGTCGGGAACGACGGCCGCCCCGGCGGTGGCTTCGGCGGCGTCGCCGCTCCCGCGGCAGCCTCCGAGGCGCTCGCGGTCGGCGCCCTGGACGCGCGGCGGGAGGTGCTGCAGGCCGAGGCGACGCTCCGCGTGGGCTCTGACACGGTTCTCGACGAGGCGGTCAGGATCCTCGGCGCCGCCGGCCCGGAGTCCGCGCTCCGCATGGGAGTCGCCGCCGTCGCGGGGCCGACGCTCTCGGACACGTCCCGGGCGGCTGGCACGCGGGCGAGCGGCGACGTCCTCGGCGACTTCTTCGCGCCCGACGGGGTCAGCCTCGTCGCGGGCAAGGCCGCGGTCGTGCGACCCGAGGGCGGCTCGCTCGAGAGCCGCGTCCGGAACGCCGTGGCGGCCGGGGCGGCCGCCGTCCTCGTGGCCGGGACCGCGCTGCCCGCCGGGGCGCTCGAGGTCCAGCACGGGCTCGACGTCCCCGTGCTCGCGGTGCCGTCCGCGGCCGGCGGGCGCCTGGAGGCCGCGGCCGTCGCGGGGGAGGAGGCGGTCCTCGACCTCGGCGGCGGCGAGGCGCTCGCGAACGAGGCCCTCATGGAGGTGGCGCCGTTCTCCTCGGGCGGCGTCTCCTTCGACGGGCGCGTGAAGCCGGACCTCGTCGCCCCGGGCATCGGCCTCGCGACCGCCGACGCCGGCGGCGAGACGTTCGCCACCGTGACAGGGTCGAGCGCCGCGGCGGCCGTCGTCGCCGGGGCCGCCGCCCTCGTCGCCGAGGCCCGGCCCGCGCTCTCGGCGCTCGAGCTGAAGAGCGCGCTCGTCGGCAGCGCGGGGCGTCTCGGGCGCAGCACCGGGCCCCTCGCGGTGACGACCCAGGGAGGCGGCCTCGTGGATCCCGCGCACGCCGCGACGGCCGAGCTCGTGGTCGAGCCGGCGACGCTCGCGTTCGGCCGCGCGCAGGGCCCGACGTGGAGCGCGACGCGGACGATGACCGTCCGCAACGTCACGACGCGCCCGCTCGAGGTGGCGTTCGCCCTCGTGCCCGACGCTCCCGGCGCCTCGCCGCTCGCCTTCACCGCCGCGCCGAACCGGCTCTCGCTGAAGGCGGGGGCGTCGGCCGACGTCGCCGTCGGAGTCACGGCCACCGGCGAGCCGCCGGCCGGCGCCGGCGGCGTCCTCGTCGTCTCCGCCGAGGGGGCCCAGGCGGTCCGCGTCCCCTGGGCCGTGGCGAAACGCGAGGCCGAGAGCGAGCCGCTCGTCGGGGACGTCCGCATCTCGCACCACGTCTTCTCGCCGTCCGACCGCGCCCCGGTCGTCGTCGCCTTCCGCGCCGGGCGGGTCGACGCGACGGCCGCGGGGGAGGCGATCGAGCCGGTCGGCCTGCTCGAGCTCGAGCTGTGGACGGCCGCCGGCCGCCGGCTCGGGGTGCTCGCGCGCCTGCGCGACGTCCTCCCCGGCCGCTACGCGTTCGGCCTCACCGGCAGGGGGCCGCAGGGGAAGGTGCTGCGCGAGGGCTCGTACGTCCTGCGCCTGCGCGCCCACCCGGTCGACGGCGACGACGGCTCGCGGCCGTCGACCGCCGAGGCGGTCTTCACCGTCGAGCGCTGAGGACCGGCGGTGACGACGCTCGCGGCTCCCCCGACGCACCTGAAGGAGGATCCGTGGGAGATGGCGCGGAGCCAGCTCAGGCGCGTCGCCGACCTCGTCGGCCTCGACGAGGACATGCTCGGCGTCCTCTCGGAGTGCAAGAAGGCGGTCGTCGTCTCCGTCCCGGCCCGCATGGACGACGGCTCGGTGCAGGTGTTCGAGGGCTACCGCGTCAACCACAACATCGCCCGGGGGCCCTCGAAGGGCGGCATCCGCTACCACCCCTCGGTGACGCTCGAGGAGACGAAGGCGCTCGCGATGTGGATGACGTGGAAGTGCGCGCTCATGGGCCTTCCGTTCGGCGGGGCGAAGGGCGGCGTCGTCTGCAACCCGAAGGCGATGTCCGTCGGCGAGCTCGAGCGCATGACGCGCCGCTACACGACGGAGATCATCAACCAGATCGGTCCCGAGGTCGACATCCCCGCGCCGGACGTCGGCACGAGCCCGCGGGAGATGGCGTGGATCTTCGACACGTACTCGATGAACAAGGGCTACTCCGTGCTCGGCGTCGTCACCGGGAAGCCGCTCGAGCTCGGCGGCTCGGTCGGACGCGTGGAGGCGACGGCGCGCGGGGCGGCATTCTGCATCCGCGAGGCCCTGAGGAGGCGCGACCGGCCCGTGCGGGAGGCGCGCGTGGCGATCCAGGGCTTCGGCAACGTCGGCCGGAACCTCGCCAAGATCCTCGCCGCCGACGGCGCGACGATCGTCGCCCTCTCGGACTCGAGCGGCGGGATCCACGCGGCGCGCGGCATCGACGTCGCCGCGGCCGTGGAGCACAAGGGCGAGCACGGCGTCCTCGAGGGGACGCCGGGCACGGAGCCGGTCTCGAACGACGAGCTCGTCCTCCTCGAGTGCGACGTCCTCGCCCCCTGCGCGCTCGAGCACTCCATCGCCGCCGGGAACGCCGACCGCGTCAAGGCGGCCCTCGTCGTCGAGGGAGCGAACGGCCCGGTCACGCCCGAGGCGGACCGGATCCTGACGGAGCGCGGCGTCCTCGTCCTCCCGGACATCCTCGCGAACGCGGGCGGCGTCGTCGTCTCGTACTTCGAATGGGTGCAGGGGCTCCAGGAGTACTTCTGGAAGGAGGCCGAGGTGAACGGGAAGCTGAACGAGATCGTCACGCGGGCGTTCGCGGAGACCTGGCGGATCCACGAGGAGCGCGGGATCCCGTTGCGCGAGGCGGCGTACTCGATCGCCGTCGGCCGCGTCGCGGAGGCGACGACCACGCGCGGCCTCTACCCGTAGCGCCGGCGTGCACCGCGTCACCGTCTACCGTGCCGACGGCTGCCACCTCTGCGAGAGCGCCGCCCGCGTGCTCGCGGGCGTCCGGGCCGAGATCCCGTTCGAGCTCGAGGAGGTCGACATCGCGGGCGACCCGGAGCTCGAGCGCCGCTACCGCGAGCGCATCCCGGTCGTGGCGGTCGACGGCGAGGAGGCCTTCACGTACTTCGTCCACCCCGAGGGCCTCCGCCGCCGCCTCCGCTCCTGACCGGCTCGGCCCGGCCGACGGGTACCTCCAGCCTCGGCGACGGCCCATCGTTATCCTTGCCTCTCGGATGGCCTTGCGTATCGCAAGCGAGGGGGCGAGAGCAGGCGACCGGCTAACCGTCGGCGTCGCCGCGCGCCTCTCGCAGTACCTGCGCGTCCTCACGCAGGCGCGGAAGATGGGGAAGGAGCGGATCTCCTCGCAGGAGATCAGCGAGTACACGAACATCAACGCGACCCAGATCCGCCGCGACCTCTCCGCCTTCGGGAAGTTCGGCAAGCGCGGCGTCGGCTACTCGATCGACGGCCTCATCGCCGAGATCCGGAAGATCCTCCGCACGCAGGGCCAGCACAACATCGTGCTCTTCGGCGGGGGCAGGCTCGGACAGGCGATCGCGAGCTCGACGATCTTCGCCGACCACGGCTTCAACGTCGCCGCCGCCTTCGACACGGACGAGAGCAAGGTCGGTACGCCGATCGGCGACACGACGATCTCGAGCTACGACGAGCTCGGTGACGTCATCCGGGAGAAGAACATCATCGTCGCCGTCCTCGCCGTCCCCCCGGAGGCGGCGCAGCAGGTGGCCGACGACGTCGTCGAGGCCGGCGTCAAGATCATCTTCAACTACACGGAGGCGCTCCTCGACGTCCCCCAGGACGTGACCGTCCACACGACGAGCCCGGCGGTCGAGCTCCTCTACGCGCTCTACTTCTACCTCACGTAGGACCCGAGGCCCTGCCGCTCCACCGGCTCGGAGCGCTTCCCTCGTTCGGCCCGCAGCCGGCGAGGCGCGAGCAGGCTACCGGACGACCCGGCCCGCCTCGCGGCCGCTGAAGACGTCGAAGACGATGCAGGCGAGGAGCGCGACCGACCAGTCGTTCCAGGTGCCGAACCACTCGAGGTTCGGCGTCCCCTGCACGAGCCAGACGATGAGCCAGACGAAGCTCGCCACGCTCTACGGGCTGTCGACGCGCTCGGACGGCTCCACGCGCCGAGCATAGACGCCTCCGGCCGGGCGCGCCGGGCGCCCGGACGCTGCCTAGCGACCGGCGTAGACCTCGACCGGGCCGGCGGCGCGCCCCGCGAGCGCCGCCCTCACCTCGGCGGCCCGGCCCTCCGCGACCACCGCGCCGTCGGCGACCACTGCTCGGATCCCCTCGCGCGCGAGGATCCGGACGACCTCGGCCGGCGGCCCGGCGACCGTCCCGACCCGGACGCCGCGTGAATCCGCCTCGCTCGTCTGCGGGGCGGTGTCGGCGCCCGTGCCCGTCAGCGCTTCCTGGGCGCCGCCCTCCTCCGCGGCCGAGTCCTCCGCGACCTGCGCGGCCTCGCCCGAGTCGTCGTCGCCCCCGTTCCCGAGCTGGGTCGCGGCGAGGACGAAGACGCCGACGAAGGCGGCCGCCGCCGCGACGGGCGCCGCGACGAGGAGCGCCCGCCTCACGGGCCGGAACGCCCGCCACGGGTCTCGCCGCTCCGGGAGGGCGGCCAGGATCGCCGCCCGGCGCTCCTCCGGGAGCTCGAGGAGCGGCGCGGCGCGCAGCGCGGCACGGGCGACCCCGAGCGCGCGGACCTGCTCCGCGCACGTCCCGCAGGCCGCGAGGTGCTCGTCGACCTCCCGGCGTCGCTCGACGGGGAGCTCCTCCTCGACGTACGCGAGCAGGGCGGGCTCGTCCGGGTGCTTCACGGGCATCACGTCTTCGACTCCCTTCGCTCCTCCCGGGTTCCCAGGAGCGCGGCCAGCTCGGTCCGCCCGCGGAAGATTCTCGACTTCACCGTACCCTCGGGCACCTCCGTCACCGCGGCGATCTCCGCGTACGAGCAGCCGAGGACGTCGTAGAGGACGACTGCCGTGCGGTAGGGCTCGTCGAGCGCGTCGAGCGCGCGCTGGAGCTCGCCGGAGAGCTCGCGCTCGGCGAAGCGGTCGCGCGGGTCGGCGGGCTCGGGCGGCTCCTCCGCGGCGAGCTCGCGGCGCTTCGTGCGGACGTCGTGCGCGGCGTTGACGACGATCCGGTAGAGCCAGGTCGAGAAGCGCGCGTCCCCGCGGAACCGCGGCAGCGCGAGCCACGCCCGGACGAGCGCGTCCTGCACGGCGTCGGCGGCGTCCTCGCGCGACCCGAGGACGCGCGCCGCCAGCGTGTAGAGGCGCTGCTCGTGGCGCTCGACGAGCTTGTCGAAGGCGAAGCGCTCGCCGCGCTGCGCGCGCCGCACGAGGAGTTCGTCAGGATCCATCCATGAAGATTCTCCTCTGGCACGGCTACCTCCTGGGCGGAACGGGGTCGAACGTCTACACCCGCTCGCTCGCCCGGGCCTTCGGCCGACTCGGCCACGACGTCGTCGTCTTCTCCCAGGAGCCGCATCCCGAGCGCTACGACCTCGGCGGGGCGACGGCGGTGCGGCCCGCCGCGGGGCCGGTCCTGCCGGTCTTCGTCCTCGACCGCTACGAGGACGCCGAGGCGCGCCTGCTCTCGGACCTCGGCGCCTCCGAGCGGCAGGAGTGGGTCGACCGCAACGCAGCCGCCGTCCGCGAGTACCTGCCCGCCGACCTCCTGCTCGTGAACCACGTGCTCCTCGGGGCGCCGGTCGGCGTCGCGGTCGGGGCGCCGTTCGCCGTCAAGGCGCACGGCTCGGAGCTCGAGTTCGCGATCCGGGGCGACCCGGCGCTCGCGGCCTGGGCGCGGGAGACGCTCGCCGGGGCGGAGACCGTCTTCGCCGGGTCCGAGCACGTCCGGACCGTGCTCGCCGAGGTCGTCGGGGCCGGCGACTACCTCGAGCGCGTCCGCGTCGTGCCCCCCGGCGTCGACGTCGAGGAGCTCCGTCCCGAGCCGCGGGACGAGGCCCTCGCACGGCTCCTCGAGGAGGCCCGGCGCGACCCGCCGCGCGTCGGCGAGCGCCATCCCGACCCCGGGAACGCGGCGCGGCTGGAGCGCTTCCTCGCCGGCGACGAGCCGACGGTCGTCTACGTCGGGAAGCTCTCGCCGGAGAAGGGCGTCGACCTGCTGCTCGCCGCCCTCGAGCGCGTGGACGCCCGGGCGGTGATCGTGGGCTTCGGCCCGGAGCGCGACGCGCTCGAGGAGGCGGCCCGCGGGCGGCCCGTCCTCTTCACCGGCCCGCTCGAGCACCGTCACCTCGCCCACCTGTGGGCGCTCGCTGACGTGAGCGTCACGCCCTCGGTCTTCCCCGAGGCGTTCGGCATGGTGGCCGCCGAGGCCGCCGCCTGCGGCTCGCCGCCCCTCGTGGCGCGCCACTCGGGCCTCGCCGAGATCGCCGCCGGCCTCGAAGCCGAGTACCCGCCGGAGCACCGCGACCTGGCCTCCTTCGCGCGCGCGGACGCGGACGAGCTCGCGGAGAAGCTCCGGGCGATCCTCGCGCTCCCCCCCGTGGAGCGGCGTCGGCTGGGGGCGGCGGCGCGCCGCGCGGCCGAGCGGCTCTGGAGCTGGGAGCGCATAGCCGCTCTGATACTTTCGCGCCGTGGGTGACGCCCAGAAGCTCTCTCCCGAGGAGCAGATCACGAGCGCCCGGGAGGCGTTCGCGGACGGCCGTGACTTCACCGTCGCCGTCGAGGAGGAGTTCGCGATCCTCGACCCGGAGACGCTCGGGCTCGTCAACCGCTTCGAGGAGCTCCAGGCCGCGGCCCGCGGCACGGACCTCGAGGAGCACCTCGTCGGCGAGCTGATCGCCTCGGAGATCGAGGTGCGCACGGGGCGCTGCGAGACGTTCTCGGAGGCGGCGGCGACGATGGTCGAGCGCCGCCGCCAGCTCCTCGAGCTGACCGGGCGGTTCGAGGTCCTCCTCGGCGCCACCGGCACGCACCCGTGGAGTCCGTGGGGGGAGCAGCGGATCATCGACACGCCGCACTACCGGCGGAACGACGAGATCCTCCGCTACGTCGTCTGGCGCAACAACAGCTTCGGGCTCCACGTGCACGTCGGGATCCGTGGCGCCGACCGCGCGATCGCCGTCACGGACGGCCTGCGGACGTACCTCCCCCACCTGCTCGCCTACTCGGGCAGCTCGCCCTTCGTCGAGGGGGTCTTCACGCACCTCCACTCGGCGCGCACGCAGATCTTCACGCGCATGTTCCCCCGCTGCGGCATCCCCGACGCCTTCGGGGACTGGGCCGAGTACGAGCGCTACGTCCGCTTCCTCTACGACACCGGCTCCATCACCGAGCACACGCAGATCTGGTGGAGCGTGCGCCCGCACCTCGGCTTCCCGACCGTCGAGATCCGGATCTGCGACGGCCAGCCCGAGCTCGGCGAGGCGCAGTCGCTCGCCGCGCTCATGTACGCGCTGACGGTGCGGATCGCGCGCGCCGTCGACGAGAGGGAGCCGCTTCCGCAGCACCCGCACCGCCTGCTCGAGGAGAACCTCTGGCGGGCCATCCGCCACGGTCTCTCGGGCGAGCTCATCGACCTCGACACCGGCGCCGTGCGCCCCGCGCGCGCGGAGCTCGAGCGGCTGCTCGAGTGGACGCTCCCCGTGGCGGAGGAGCTCGGCGTCGCCTCGTACCTCACCGTCCCGTCGGTGAGCGCCGCCGAGCGCCAGATCGCGCGGCACGAGGCCGGCGAGGCCCTGGGGGAGATCTACGCCGGCGAGCTCGTGGAGCCGGTTCGTGTCTGAGCCCGAGCGCGACCCGGAGGAGCAGGAGCGGCTCGCCCGCGAGCTCGCGGAGGAGCTGCGCAGGCTGCGCGTCGAGGACGTGCTCGTGAACGCGCTCGTGCAGGTCTCGGCCATCGGCTACCGGCGGCTGGGGCTCACGGAGGACTCGAGCGGCGACCGCGACCTCGCGCAGACGTCGCTCGCGATCGAGACGATGCAGGCGCTCGTCCCCGTGCTCGAAGGCTTCCTCGACGAGGAGGTCGTGGACGGGTTCGAGGGGCAGGTCGCCAATCTCCAGCTCGCGTACGCGAAGGCGGCGAGGGAGGCCGGTGGCGCCGACCAGGGCTGAGATCGGCGTCTTCGGAGGATCCGGGTTCTACTCGTTCCTCGAGGACGTCGAGGAGGTGGAGATCGAGACGCCGTACGGCAGGCCGTCGGCGCCGCTCACGATCGGGACGGTCGGCGGGAACCGCGTCGCCTTCCTCCCGCGCCACGGGCGGAACCACGAGCTGCCGCCGCACGCGATCCCGTACCGCGCGAACGTCTGGGCGATGAGGGAGCTGGGCGCGCGCCGCCTCATCGGCCCGAACGCCTCGGGCGCGCTGAAGGCGGAGCTCGAGCTGGGCGAGTTCGTCGTCTGCGACCAGTTCGTCGACCGGACGAGCGGGCGGAAGGACACGTTCTACGACGGACCCGAGACGACGCACGTCTCGGCCGCGGAGCCGTACTGCCCCGACCTGCGCGAGCTCCTCGTGGACACCGCTCGGCGCCTCGGGATCAAGGTGCGCGACGGGGGGACGGTCGTGGTCGTCCAGGGCCCCCGCTTCTCGACCCGCGCGGAGTCCAGGTGGTTCCAGGCGATGGGCTGGGACACGATCAACATGACCGCGTACCCGGAGGGCCACCTCGCCCGCGAGCTCGAGCTCTGCTACGCGAACGTCTCGATGGTCACGGACCACGACGTCGGGGTCGAGGGCGCGCCGCCGGTCTCGCACGAGCAGGTGGTCACGGTCTTCCGGGAGAACAACGAGCGGCTCCGCGAGCTCCTCTTCGCGGTGATCCCCCACGTGCCGCCGCAGCCGGAGGAGCACCTCTGCTCCACGGCCCTCCGCGGCGCGCGCTTCTGACGAGGGCGGCGGAAAGGTCTCCAGCAGCCGCGTCCGTGGCACGCGTGTGATAGAACTCCGCCCGGCCGGTTTCCGGCCCGGAGTGCTGGATCGAGGCGCATCCGAGCCGCGGTCCGACACCCGCCGTTCGTGAAGCCGTGACCGACTTCTTCCAGAACCACACTGTCCTCTTCGCGCTCGTCTGCGCCCTCGTCGGGATCGCCGTCGGCTTCTACCTGACCTGGTGGATCCTCCGGCAGCCGGCCGGCTCGGAGCGGATGCGCGAGATCGCCCGGGCGATCCAGGAAGGGGCGGCCGCGTACCTGCGCCGCCAGTACATGACGATCGGCATCGTCGCGATCGTGCCGTTCCTCGTCATCGGTTTCTACAACGAGCTCGGCTGGGGCACCGCGGTCGGCTTCCTCGTCGGCGCCGTCTTCTCCGCCGCCGCCGGCTTCATCGGCATGAACGTCGCCGTGCGCTCGAACGTCCGCACCGCCGAGGCGGCGAAGCGCGGCCTCACCCCGGCGCTCAACGTCGCCTTCCGCGCGGGCTCGGTGACGGGCCTCCTCGTCGTCGGCCTCGGCCTCCTCGGGGTCGCGGGCTACTACTGGGTGCTGACCGACTGGTTCGACGTCTCCCAGGACGACTCGATCGACGACCTCATCGGCCTCGCCTTCGGCGGCTCGCTCATCTCCGTCTTCGCCCGTCTCGGCGGCGGCATCTACACGAAGGCAGCCGATGTCGGCGCCGACCTCGTCGGGAAGATCGAGGCCGGGATCCCGGAGGACGACCCGCGCAACCCCGCGGTGATCGCCGACAACGTGGGCGACAACGTCGGCGACTGCGCCGGGATGGCCGCCGACCTGTTCGAGACGTACGCGGTGACGGCCGTCGCCGTCATGCTCCTCGGCACCGCGTTCCCCGCGGGCGGCCTGCCGCTCTATCCGCTCGCGATCGGCGGCGTCT
This sequence comes from Gaiellaceae bacterium, assembly GCA_035762005.1. Classification (GTDB taxonomy): domain Bacteria; phylum Actinomycetota; class Thermoleophilia; order Gaiellales; family Gaiellaceae; genus JAIBJN01. The sequence continues at coordinate 25,315 of DASTQA010000012.1, read as the reverse complement.
CCATCATCGCCTCCGTGATCGGCATCTGGTTCGCGCGCGTCGGGCGCGGCGGCTCGATCATGAACGCGCTCTACAAGGCGGTCATCGTCGCGACCGTCCTCTCGGCGCTCGGCTTCATCCCGATCACGATGGCCTTCGACGAGGGCCGCTTCAGCTTCGGCGAGCTCTACGTCTCGGCGATCATCGGTCTCGTCATCACCTTCGCGCTCGTGGCGATCACGGAGTTCTACACGGGCACGCGCTGGGGCCCGGTGCAGTCGATCTCGAGGTCGTCGCAGACGGGCCACGCGACGAACATCATCGAGGGCCTCGCCGTGGGCATGCAGGCGACCGCTCTCCCCGTCATCGTCATCGCCGTCGGCATCGTCGCCGCGTACGAGGTCGCCGGGAACAGCCTCTACGGCATCGGCGTCGCCGTGATGGCGCAGCTCTCGATGACGGGCCTCATCGTCGCGCTCGACGCCTACGGTCCCGTGACCGACAACGCGGGAGGGATCGCCGAGATGGCCGACCTGGACGAATCCGTTCGCGGCATCACCGACCCGCTCGACGCCGTCGGCAACACGACGAAGGCCGTCACGAAGGGCTACGCGATCGGCTCGGCGGGGCTCGCGGCCCTCATCCTCTTCGACGAGTACGCACGGGGACTCGGCGAGGAGGACGTGGCGAGCGGCTTCTCGCTCGCCGACCCGTGGGTGATCGCCGGTCTCTTCATCGGCGGGCTGATGCCGTTCCTCTTCGCCTCGCTCGCCATGCAGGCGGTCGGGCGCGTCGGCGGCCAGGTGGTCGACGAGGTGCGGCGCCAGTTCCGGGAGATCCCCGGCATCCTCGAGGGCACGGGGCGGCCGGACTACAGCCGCGCGGTCGACATCGTCACGGGCTCGGCGATCAAGCGCATGCTCGCGCCCGCGATCATCCCCGTCGCGATCCCGATCATCGTCGGCATCATCAGCCCGGAGGCGCTCGGGGGGCTCCTGATCGGGACGATCGTGACCGGCATCTTCCTCGCCATCGCCATGACCTCGGGCGGAGGCGCCTGGGACAACGCGAAGAAGCTGATCGAGGACGGCGCCTACGGCGGCAAGGGCTCGGAGGCCCACGCCGCCGCCGTCACCGGGGACACCGTCGGGGACCCGTACAAGGACACGGCGGGCCCGGCGATCAACCCGATGATCAAGATCGCCAACATCGTCGCGATCCTCATCATCCCCATCATCGCCGCGATCCACGGCTAGGCCCGGCGCCGGGCGGCGGCGCCTCCGCCCCGGCTTCGCCGGCGCGCCTAGGCCGAGCGGCGGCGGCGGCGGACCTGCGGGCCCTGCTGGCCGAGCGCGGCGTAGGCGAGCGCCTGGAGCGACTCGTTCAGCGCGCCGAGCTCGTGCGAGATCCGCAGGAGACCGTCGTGCGAGTCGAGCCTGCGGTTGAGCGCGTGGACCTCGTCGCAGAGGCGGTCGAGACGCTCGAGGATCGCGTCGAGCTGGCGGTCGTCGAGGTTCTTGCGATCAGTCGCCATCCCCGCTGATCTTAGTCAGCTCCGCGCGGCTCGCGGCGACGCGGGCGTCGGCCCCCAGCCCGGCGACGAGCCGCTCGCGGGCGCCCGCGCCGCACTCGAGGATCTCGACCCGGCGGGCCGCGCCGAGGTGCGCGAGCACGATCCGGGCGAGCTCCTCGGGCGCGTCCGTGTAGACGCCGACCCGGACGCCCGACTCCGCCAGGGCTCGGAGGGCCGCCCCCGCCTCGGCGCTCGGGCGCAGGTAGACGGGAGCCCGGTCCTCCGCGAAGCGCGCGAGCGCGCCCCGCCAGTCGCCGACGCCGGCGGCCGCCCAGCGGTCGAGGGCCGCCGCGGCCTCGGCGCGATCCTCCGGGAGCGCGTCCGGGTCGAGCGGGGCGATGGAGGCGTACCGGCGTCCCGCGTCGGCGAGGAAGTCGCGCCAGAGCCCGCGCGTGTCGCCGAGGGCCTCGAGGTCGACGGCGACGGCTCTCATGCGCGCGAGGAGGCCCAGCGGGCGTAGAGGAGGACGCCGAGCGCGACGCCGGCCGTGTCGATGAGCCAGTCCACCGGCGAGCCCTCCCGGCCCGAGACGAAGGACTGGTGCAGCTCGTCCGTCGCCGCGTAGAGCGAGCCGAGCAGGAACGCGAGCGGCTCCCTGGCGAGGGCGCGCAGGAGCAGCGCCCCGAGGACGGCGTACTCACCGACGTGGGCGAGCTTCCGCAGCACGAGGTCCCACGTGCCGAGGCCGGTGCCGAGGCCCGGGAGGGACGAGAGCGCGAAGATGAGCCCGGCCCAGAGGACGACCGGGAGCCAGAGCTGCATGCGCGCGGCCGCCACGGCCGCCCAGCGTAGCGGTATGCTCACGACCGCAAACAGGCGAGCGGTCGAGGGAAGCCCGGTGCGAGTCCGGCACGGTCCCGCCGCTGTGAGGGGAGACGCTCCTCCGCCACGACGCCACTGGCCCGCGGGCCGGGAAGGCGGCGGAGGGGGGAGCCCCGAGTCAGAAGACCTGCCGCCCGCCTCCCGTTCGTTCCCCTCGCGGAAGGAGGAAACGTGCCCGCTCGACCCCTCGCAGCCGCCCTGGCGGCGCTCGTCGCGCTCGTCCCGCTCGCCTGCGGCGGCGACGGCGACGAGGCGGCCGCGCCGCGCGTCACGACGGCGGCGGTGGAGCAGCCCGCCGCCCGGTTCCCCGTGACGATCGAGGCCGCCAACGGCCCGGTCGTGCTCGAGGAGCGGCCGGACCGCATCGTCTCGCTCTCCCCGACCGCGACCGAGTCGCTCTTCGCCATCGGCGCCAGCGACCAGGTCGTCGCCGTGGACGACCAGTCCAACCACCCCGCCGACGCGCCCCGGACCGACCTCTCCGGCTTCCAGCCCAACGTCGAGGCGATCGTGGGCTACGAGCCCGATCTCGTCGTCGCCGGCTTCGACCCGGGAGGGCTCGTCGACGGCCTCGAGGAGGTCGGCGCGACGGTGCTGCTCCAGCCCGCGGCGCGCGACCTCGACGAGGCGTACGCGCAGATCGAGGAGCTGGGCGCGGCCACCGGTCGCGTCGAGGAGGCGGGCGAGCTCGTGGAGGACATGGACACGCGGATCGGCGAGCTGGTCGAGTCCGCCTCGGCCGACGCCGAGGGCCTCTCGGTCTACCACGAGCTCGGGCCCGACCTCTTCTCGGCGACGTCGCAGACGTTCATCGGCAGCGTCTACGAGCTGCTCGGCCTCGACAACATCGCCGACGAGGCCGGCGGCGGGGCGCCCGACTACCCGCAGCTCTCCGCCGAGTACGTCCTCTCGGCCGACCCCGACCTCGTCGTCCTCGCCGACACGAGGTGCTGCGGCCAGACCGCGGCGACGCTCGCGTCACGCCCGGGCTGGAAGCGGATCGGCGCGGTCGCGGACGGGCGCGTCGTCGAGGCCGAGGACGACGTCGCCTCCCGGTGGGGACCGCGCACCGTCGAGTTCGTCGAGCTCGTCGCCGCGGCGATCGAGGAGCCCGGGGGCCGGTAGTGCTGCGGGCGGGCAGCCTCAGGGGGCGACTCCCCGCGCGCGACGCCGCCGCGCTCCCCGGCATCTCCGTGCGCTGGGCGCTCGCCGCCGTCCTCTTCCTCGTCGTCTCCGTCCTGCTCGGCCTCGCGATCGGGCCGGTGAGCCTGGGCGCCGGGGGCGTGACGCGCGAGGTGCTGAGCCACGTTCCCCTCCTCGGCGTCTCCTCGCCGCTCTCCCCGACCGAGGACACGATCCTCTGGGAGCTGCGGGCGCCGCGCGTCGTGCTCGGTCTGCTGGTCGGCGCGATTCTCGCGGCCGCGGGCGCCTCCTACCAGGGGGTCTTCCGCAACCCGCTGGCCGACCCCTACCTCCTCGGCGCGGCGGCCGGCGCGGGCCTCGGCGCCACGCTCGTGATCGCGTACGGGCTCGGCGGCTCGGCGGGCCGCGACCTCCGTCCGGTCGCCGCCTTCGCGGGCGCGACGGCCGGCGTCGCCATCGCGTACGCGCTCGGACGCTCGGTGGGAGGCGGGCGCTCGACGACGACGCTCATCCTCGCGGGCGTCACCGTGGCCGCCTTCCTGACCGCGCTCCAGACGTTCGTCCAGCAGCATCGCGCGGACACGGTGCAGGAGGTGTACGCCTGGATCCTCGGGCAGCTCGAGACGTCCGGCTGGGGCGACGTGGCCGTGATCGCCCCCTACGTCCTCGTCAGCTCGATCGTGCTCCTCTGGCACCGGCGCCTCCTCGACGTCCTCGCCGTCGGCGACGACGAGGCGGCGAGCCTCGGCGTCCCGGTCGCCCGCGTGCGTCTCGTCGTCGTCGCCGCGGCGACGCTCGGCACGGCGGCCGCCGTCGCGCTCAGCGGCCTGATCGCGTTCGTCGGCATCATCGTCCCGCACGCGATCCGGCTCCTCGCAGGCACGAGCTACCGGATCGTGCTTCCGCTCTCGCTCGTCGTCGGCGGAGGGTTCCTCGTCCTCGCGGACCTGCTCGCCCGCACCGTGATCGCCCCGGCCGAGCTCCCGATCGGCGTCGTCACGGCGTTCTTCGGGGCGCCGTTCTTCGCGGTGATCCTGCGCACGACGAGGACGGTGGGACCGTGACGGCGCTCGCGGTCGAGCGGCTCGCCGTCGTCCTCGACGGCGCACGTGTCGTCGACGGCGTCACCCTGGAGCTCGAGGAGGGCGGGTGGCTGGGGCTGATCGGCCCGAACGGCGCCGGCAAGACGACGCTCCTGCGGGCCGTGGCCGGCCTCGTGCCGTACGAGGGCTCGATCACGCTCGCCGGGGACGAGGTCGCCGGCCTCCGGCGCCGCCAGCTGGCGCGCCGGGTGGCGGTCGTGCCCCAGCTCCCCGTGATCCCGCCGGACACGAGCGTGCTCGAGTACGCCGTGCTCGGGCGGACGCCGCACCTCGGGTACGCGGGGAGCCCCCGCGCGGCGGACGTCACCGCCGCGCGGTCGTCGCTCGCCCGCCTCGACGCCGCGCACCTGGCCGACCGCCGCCTCGGCTCGCTGAGCGGCGGCGAGCGGCAGCGCGCGGTGCTCGCTCGGGCCGTCGCCCAGGACGCCGACCTGCTCCTCCTCGACGAGCCGACGAGCGCCCTCGACGTCGGCGCGCAGCAGCAGGTGCTCGAGCTCGTGGCCTCCCTCCGGGCGGGCCGCGGCCTGACCGTGCTGAGCGCCATGCACGATCTCACCCACGCCGGCCAGTACGCCGAGCGGCTTGTGCTCATGGACGGCGGGCGGGAGGTGGCGAGCGGCCGGCCGCACGACGTCCTCACCGAGGAGCTGATCGCCCGCCACTACGGGGCGGAGGTGCGGATCGTCGCCGACGAGCAGGCCGGCATCGCCGTCGTCCCCCTCCGGCCGGGTGTCGCCGCCGAGGAGCGCGTGTCCTGATGCCGCTCACGCTCCTGCTCGGCGGCGCGGGGAGCGGGAAGTCGTCGCTCGCCGTCCGGCGGGCGGCGGCGTGGGAAGGGCCGGTCCTCGTCGTGGCGACCGCCGAGGCCGGCGACGAGGAGATGGCGGCGAGGATCGAGCGGCACCGCGCCGCGCGCCCCGAGGCCTGGAGGACGGTCGAGGAGCCGCTCGACCTGCGCGGCGCCCTCGGCAGCGCCGCCGACGAGGCCTTCGTCATCGTCGACTGCCTGACGCTCTGGACGGCGAACGCGCTCGAGGCGGGGTGGAGCGACGAGGAGACGGTCGCGGCCGCCGCCGAGACTGCCGGCCTCGCCGCCGCACGGCGCTCCCCGACGCTCGTCGTCTCGAACGAGGTCGGCCTCGGGCTCGTGCCGCAGGCCCCGCTCGGGCGCCGCTACCGCGACGTGCACGCGCGGGTCAACGCCCTGTTCGCCGCCGCCGCCGGGCAGGCGTACCTCGTCATCGCCGGCCGCACGCTCGAGCTCTCGTGAGCCTGCAGGAGCTGCTCGGGCGCATCGTGCCCGCCGACGCCGCCGCGGCGGAGGCCGCCGCGGCCGCGTTCGACGCGAAGACGAAGCCGCGCGGGAGCCTGGGCGAGCTCGAGGCGCTGGCCGCGCGCGTGGCGGCCGCCCGCGGCACGGCCTCGCCGGGACGTCTGCAGCCGGCGATCGTCGTCGCGGCCGGCGACCACGGCTACGCGGCGCACGGCGTGAGCGCCTACCCCGCCGAAGTCACCGCGCAGATGCTCGCGAACATCGCCGCCGGCGGCGCGGCGATCGGCGTGCTCGCCCGCGAGGTCGGCGCGCGCCTCGTCGTCGTCGACGCGGGCGTCGCGGCGCCCGTCGCTCGCGACCCGGCCGTCCGGCAGCTGCGGCTCGGCCCCGGGACGGCGGACGCCACGGCGGGGCCGGCGATGACGGCGCCGCAGGCGGAGGCCGGCGTGCTCGCGGGGGCCGAGCTCGCGGCCGAGCTCGCCTCCGAGGGAACCGGGATCGTCGTGATCGGCGAGATGGGGATCGGCAACACGACCGCCGCGGCGGCGCTCGCCGCCGCCCTCCTGCCCGCCGCGCCCGAGGCGCTCTGCGGGCGCGGGACGGGGATCGACGACACCGCGCTCGCCCGCAAGGTCGAGGTCGTCAGGAGGGCGCTCGAGGCCAACGAGCCCGACCCCGGAGAGCCGCTCGCCGTGCTCGCGGGCCTCGGGGGCTTCGAGATCGCGTTCCTCGCGGGCGTCTGCCTGGGCGCGGCGGCCGAGGGGACGGTCGTCCTCCTCGACGGCTTCGTCACCGGCGCCGCCGCGCTCGTCGCCGCCCGGCTCGCGCCGTCCTCCGTCGAGCGGATGGTTGCGTCGCACCGCTCCCCGGAGCCGGGGCACGCGCTCGTCCTCGCGGAGCTGGGGCTGCGGCCGCTCCTCGACCTCGGCCTCCGGCTCGGCGAGGGGAGCGGCGCGGCGCTCGCGCTGCCCCTCGTGGACGCGGCGCTCGCGCTCCTCGCGGACATGGCGACGTTCGAGGCGGCGGGCGTGACGGATGCGGGTGCGTAGCGCGGCGCGCGCGGCCGGGGCCGCGGTGGCCTTCCTCACCCGCCTCCCGGTCGAGGGGCGCGCCGAGCTCGGGGCCGAGGACGTCGCGCGCGGGACGGTGCTCTTCCCGCTCGTGGGCGCGGCGATCGGCGCTGCCGTGGGGGCGGTCGGCGCCGGGCTCGACTCCCGTCTGGGCGTCCTGCTCGCGGCCGGGCTCGCGGTGGCGGTCGAGGCGGCGCTGACCGGCGCGATCCACCTCGACGCTCTCGCCGACGCCGCCGACGGCCTCGGCGCGGCCACGCCCGAGCGGGCGCTCGCGGTGATGCGGGAACCGGCGATCGGCGCGTTCGGTGCGACCGCGCTCGCGCTCGACCTGCTCGTGAAGACCGCGGCCGTCGCGGCGATCCTCTCGGGCCCGGAGGCCGTCCCGGCCGTCGTCGCCGCCTTCGCGCTCGGTCGCGCGGCGCCGCTCGCCCTCGGCGGGCTGCCCTACGCCCGCGCCGCGGGCGGGACCGGAGCGGCCCTGACCGGGGCGCGCGCCCCGTGGCTCGCCGCCGGCGTCGCCCTCGCGGCGGTGCTCGCGGCGGCCGTGCTGGGACTGCGCGCCGCCTGGCTCGCCGCCGCCGCCGCGCTCGCGGTCGCGGTGGTCGGGATCGCGGCGCGTCGGCGCGTGGGCGGCGTGACCGGGGACGTCCTCGGCGCCGCACTCGAGCTGGCGACGACGGCGGCGCTCGTGGCGGCGGCCGCGAGCCGCTGATGCTCGACTTGCCGCAGCAGGGTGGGGCGACGCGCCTCGTCCTCGTCCGCCACGCCGAGACGGAGGAGTCGGCGAGCGGACGCCTCTGCGGGCGCCTCGACGTCGCGCTCTCGGCGGCGGGGCGCCGCCATGCCCGGGCGCTCGCCCGCTCCCTGGCGGGGCTGCCGCTCGCGGCTGTCTACGCGAGCCCGCTCGCGCGGGCCCTCGCCACGGCGCGGCCCCTCGCCGCCGTGCACCGCCTGCAGCCGGTCGCCCTGGCGGAGCTCCGGGAGCTCGACTTCGGCGCGCTCGAGGGCCTGCCCTACGAGGAGATCGAGGTCCGCCATCCCGGGCTCCTCCGCGCCTGGCGGGAGGACCCGGCCGCCGTCGCCCTCCCCGGCGGCGAGACCCTCGGCGAGCTGCGCGCCCGCGTGCTCCCGATCCTGGCGGGGATCCTCGAGCGTCACGAGGGAGACGCCGTCGCCGTCGTCGCCCACGGCGGCGTCGTCCGCGTCGTCCTCGCCGAGGCGCTGGGGCTGAGGGACGGCCTCCTCGTCCGCCTCGACCAGAGCCACGGCGGGGTGAGCGTCGTCGACTGGGACGAGGGCGTCGCCGTCGTCCGCGTCGTGAACGCGAACCTATACTCGCGGCCATGACGGGCGCGGCGGCGACCGCGATGGTCCTCACGATCGGGAACGAGATCGTCTCCGGGGACGTCGAGAACACGAACGCCTCGTGGCTCGCGCGCCGCCTGGGCGAGCTGGGCCTCGAGGTCGTGCTGCTCGCGGCGGTGCGCGACACGGTCGCGGAGATCGCCGGGTTCCTCCGGGCGGAGGGGGAGCGGGCCGACGTCGTCATCGTCACCGGCGGGCTGGGCGGCACGCCCGACGACGTCACACGGGAGGGCGTCGGCGCCGCGTTCGGCGTCGTCTGCGAGGACGTGCCGGACGTGGCCGACAGGCTGCGCGAGCGCTTCTCGCGGCGCGGCCTGGGAGACTACGCGGCCCGCTGGGCGAGGCTCCCCCGCGGCGCGGTGCCCGTCGAGAACCCGCTCGGCGGCGCCCCCGGGTTCGTGCTCGGCAACGTCCACGTGCTCCCCGGCCTGCCGAGCGAGATGGAGGCCATGTTCGAGACGCTGGCCGAGCGCTTCCGGCGCGAGCCGATCGGCGCCTGGCGACGCCGCTATCCGACCGGCGAGGGCCAGATCGTGGCGGTGCTCGAGGAGGCGACGCGTCGGCACCCGAGGGTCAACGTCGGCAGCTACCCCTCCTTCCTCGAGACGGGGCCGCAGGTCGAGGTCGTGCTCAAGTCCGCCGACGTCCGCGCGCTCGGCGAGGCCGTCGCGTGGGTCGAGGTCGCCCTCTCCGAGTGGCTCGCGAGGTGAGCGTGAGGGTCTTCGTCGTCGGCGACATGGAGGGCGTCTCGGGCGTCGTCAAGTGGGAGCAGGTGGACGGCGGCGAGGCGCTCTACGAGGAGGCGCGCGTCCTCTACACCGAGGAGATCAACGCCGCCGTCCGGGGCGCGAAGGCGGCCGGCGCGACGGAGGTCGTCGTCATGGACTGTCACGGGGCCGGCAAGGGCTGGACGTTCAACTCGCTCGTCCCCGAGCGCCTGGACCCCGAGTGCGAGTGGGTCGTCCAGGACGAGTGGACGGAGTACACCGGGGTGCTCGAGCAGGGCTGCGACGCCGCGCTCCTCGTCGCCATGCACGCCAAGGCGGGCACGCAGAAAGGCGTCATGAGCCACACGATCTCCGGGCGCGACTACCGGGACCTCCGCTTCAACGGCGTCTCTGTCGGCGAGGCGGGGATCAACGCGGCGCTCTGCGGCACCTGGGGCTGCCCGGTCGTCCTCGTCACGGGCGACGACGTCGTCTGCCGCGAGGCGGCCGACCTCCTCGGCCCCGAGCTCGTGACGGCGGCGGTCAAACAGGGGCTCGGCCGCGCGAGCGCGCGGAACCTCCCGCCCGTGCGCGCCCGCGCGCTCATCGAGGAGGCCGCCCGGGAGGCCGTCGAGAAGCGCGATCGCATCCCGGCGTACGACCCGGGCAAGCCGTGCGAGATCGAGGCGGTCCTCGCCCACGCGGGCCTGACCGAGCGCTACCGCTGGCGCCACGGCGTCGAGGTCAGAGACGGCGTCACCGTCGTCTCCCGCGCCGACGACTGGTGGACCGCGTGGCGCCAGTTCTACTTCTGAGCGCCGGCGGGCGGCCCTGCGGCTTCCGCCCGCCCGCCGGCGACGCGCTGATGCCGCCGCTCGCCTCTCGATCGGGACGTCGACGCGGGTGCCCCGAGGAGCGAGCCCGCCCGTCGCGGCCCGAGCGTCCACCTGGAGCCGTTCGACCCGCGCGCCGGGCGCGAGGACGGGGACCTCGCAGGGGTACGCCCGCGTCCAGGAGCTCGGCCTCGCCCGGCACGCGTCCCGGGCGGCAGCGCTCAGCGGGGGCCTCCAGCGCCGCTCGCTAGGATCGCTCGCATGGCGATCGCCTCGCCCGAGCAGTACCTCGCGGACCTGAATCCCGCCCAGCGCGAGGCCGTCCTCGCCACCGAGGGGCCGGTCCTCGTCGTCGCCGGCGCCGGCTCCGGGAAGACGCGCGTCCTCACGTACCGCATCGCGCACCTCGTCGCCGCCTGCGGGGTGAAGCCGAACGAGATCCTCGCCATCACCTTCACGAACAAGGCCGCCGAGGAGATGAAGCGCCGGCTCGAGGGCGTCGTCGGCGACGTCGCCCGGCGGATGTGGGTGATGACCTTCCACGCCGCCTGCGGGCGCATCCTCCGCCGGGAGGCGCCCCGCCTCGCCTACCGCTCGAACTTCACGATCTACGACCAGGCGGACCAGGTCCGGGTCGTGAAGGCGATCGTCGAGGAGGAGGGCTGGGACCCGAAGCGGTTCGTCCCGCGCGGGATCCACGTTCAGATCTCGAACGCGAAGAACGGACTCGTCGGCCCCGAGGAGTACGCGCGGCGCGTCGGCTCGTTCTACGAGCAGACCGTCGCGGCCGTCTACGAGCGCTACCAGACGCGGCTCCACGCCTCGAACGCGATGGACTTCGACGACCTGATCATGCAGACGGTCGAGATCCTCGAGCGCTTCCCCGACGCGCGCGAGAAGTGGCAGAAGGCGTTCCGCTACGTCCTCGTGGACGAGTACCAGGACACGAACCACGCCCAGTACCGGCTCCTCCAGCTCCTCGCCGGGAAGCACGGCAACGTCTTCGCCGTCGGCGACCCGGACCAGTCGATCTACGCTTTCCGCGGCGCCGACATCCGCAACATCCTCGAGTTCGAGCGGGACTTCGGCGGCGCCCGGGCGATCGCGCTCGAGCAGAACTACCGCTCGACGAACGCGATCCTCCGCGCCGCGAACGCGGTCATCGCGAACAACAGGGAGCGCAAGCCGAAGAACCTCTTCAGCGAGCTCGGCGAGGGCGACCCCGTCCGGGTCGTCGAAGTCGAGGACGAGCACGCCGAGGCGCGCTACGTCGTCGCCGAGATCGCCTCGCTCGTCGAGGGCGGGCTCGCGGGGGCCGAGATCGCGGTCTTCTACCGGACGAACGCGCAGTCCCGCGTCCTCGAGGACATCCTCGTCCGCCAGGAGATCCCGTACCAGGTGATCGGCGGGCCCCGCTTCTACGAGCGGGCCGAGGTGAAGGACGCCGTCGCCTACCTCCAGGTGATCGACAACCCGTTCGACGGCGTCTCGCTCGCGCGCATCGCCAACCGACCCCGCCGCGGCATCGGCGACGCGTCCATCGCCCGCCTGCAGGCCTTCGCCGACGCCCAGGGCCTCTCGCTCTTCGAGGCGTTCGGCCGTGCCGAGGAGGCGGGCGTCGGGGCCGCGCCGCTCAAGGCGGTGCAGCGGTTCCACGCGCTCATGCAGTCGCTCATGGCCGGGGCGCTCGAGCAGCCCGTCCCCGAGCTGCTCGAGCAGGTCCTCGAGCGGAGCGGCTACGTCGAGGCGCTCGAGGCCGAGCGGACGATCGAGGCGCAGGGGCGCCACGAGAACCTCCTGGAGCTCGTCGGGGTCGCCCGCGAGTACCAGGAGACGGCCGGCGAGCCGAGCCTCTCGGAGTTCCTCCAGCAGATCTCGCTCTTCTCCGACCAGGACCAGATCGAGGAGGAGCGGAGCCTCGTCACGCTCATGACGCTCCACAACGCGAAGGGGCTCGAGTTCCGGGCCGTCTTCCTCGTCGGCATGGAGGAGGGCGTCTTCCCGCACGCGCGCTCGCTCGAGGAGCAGGGCGTCGAGGAGGAGCGACGGCTGGCCTACGTCGGCCTCACGCGGGCGCAGGAGCTGCTCGTGCTCGTGCACGCCGCGACGCGCTCGCTCTGGGGCGCGCGCGACTACCGCAGCCCGAGCCGCTTCCTCGAGGAGCTTCCCGAGGGCGAGATCGAGCGGGAGCGCCTGCGGCCCTCGTCGTGGTCCGGGTACGGCGCGCCGCGCGCCTCGCTCCCATCGGGCGGGCCGGCGCCGGACCTCTCCACCGGCGACAGCGTCCGGCACTCGACGCTGGGGGAGGGCGTCGTCGTCGGGATCGGCCACGACGGCACCGTGACCGTGCGCTTCGCCCAGGACGGCGCGGAGCGGCGGCTCATGCTCGACTACGCGCCGCTCGAGAAGGTGTGACCGTGGAGATCCGGGCCGCAGCGGCCGACGAGCTGCTTCGCGCGCTCGCTCCCATCTCGCACTACTTCGGCTCCGCGGGCCCACCCACCGCCGCGCGCCTCGAAGGCGTCACCCGGGTGCTTCCCGACGGCGGCATGCTCGCGGCGCTCGACGGCGAGACGATCGTCGGCGGCGCCGGCGCGTTCTCGTTCGAGCTCACGGTCCCGGGCGGCCGCGTCCCCGCGGCGGGCGTGACGGTCGTCGCCGTCCTTCCGACGCACCGGCGGCGCGGCGTCCTGCGCGGGCTCATGCGCGCCCAGCTCGACGGCCTGCACGAGCGCGGGGTCCCGCTCGCCGTCCTCTGGGCGTCCGAGGGCGGCATCTACGGCCGCTTCGGCTACGGGCTCGCCTCGCTCTGCGGCGACCTCGAGATCCCCCGCGTCCACGCCGCCTACGCACGTCCCGTGGCGTGGGAGGGCACGTCGCGGCTCGTCCCGCTCGACGGCGCGCTCGAGCCCGTGAGCGGTGTGTACGATCGCGTCGCCGCGGAGACGCCCGGCATGTTCTCGCGCTCGCGGGCGTGGTGGGAGGCGCGTCTCCTGACCGACCCGGAGTGGCGGCGCGCGGGCGGGGGCGAGAAGGCCTGCGCCGTCTTCGAGCGGGAGGGGCGAGCGGAGGGCTACGCGCTCTACCGCGTGAACTTCGCGTACGAGGACGGCGTCCCGACCGGCACGACGTCGGTCGTCGAGGCGATGGGTGCGACCCCGGCCGCGACGGCCGCCGTCTGGCGCTTCCTCCTCGACGTCGACTGGATGGAGCGCGTGCAGGCCTACCACCTGCCGCTCGACCACCCGCTCTTCCTCCTGCTCCTCGAGCCCGGGCAGATGCGCTTCCGCCTCGGCGACTGCCTCTGGCTGCGGCTCGTGGACGTGGGGGCCGCGCTCGCGGCGCGGGCCCCGGCGGGCGCGGACGAGCTCGTCGTCGAGGTCGCGGACGCCTTCTGTCCCTGGAACGACGCGCGCTTCTCGCTCGACGGCGCGAAGACCACCGCGCAGGCGGACCTGCGGCTCGACGTGGACGCCCTCGGCTCGGCCTACCTCGGCGGCTTCACGCTCGCGCAGCTCGCCCGGGCGGGTCGGGTGGAGGAGCTCCGCGCGGGCTCGCTCGCGCGCGCGGACGGGCTCTTTCGGAGCGAGCGCGCGCCCTGGACCCCGGAGATCTTCTAGGCGCGGCACTTGCGGGCGGCCGCGCCCTCGGCTAGGGTTCCGCCCCGTGTTAGCCGTCAAGGCCCTGCTAGTGGGCCTTTTTTGTTGCCTCGCGCTCGTTCCCCCGGCGTGGGGCGGATACGCCGAGGAACCGGCCGACTCCCACCGGGAGCGGACCTGGCGCATTCCGCTCGCGGGCCCGTTCGGTTCCCCCTTCGGGTACCGGTGGGGCCGGATGCACCAGGGCATCGACATCGAGGGCTGGTACGAGACGCGCGTCCGCGCCGCCCAGTCGGGCGTCGTCACGAAGGCCGGCTGGGTGCGTGACTACTCCGGCTTCGGGCTCGTCGTGAAGGTGCGGCACGACGGCGGCGTCGTCTCGATGTACGCGCACCTGGCGCGCGCGCTCGTCGGCCGCGGCGAGCGCGTGACGGCCGGCCAGCTCATCGGCCGCGCCGGGTGCACCGGGTCCTGCACGGGCGTCCACCTCCACTTCCAGATGTGGGACGACGGGCGGCTGGTCGACCCGCTCGACTACCTCTCCCGGGCCGACTTCCCGAGATGACCGCCGGAGGCGCGAGCCGGTCGAACGAGGCCGGACGCGCCCCGGACGCGCGGCTCGCGGATCGGATCCTCGACGTCGCCCTGGTGACGGCGCTCGTCGGCGTCGCCGTCCAGACCGTCGTCGACTTCGTCGTCTTCTGGGCGTTCGATCGCGACGTCTTCGTCCTCCTCGCCGACAGCGACGACAGCGTCTTCGCCTGGGCGAGCATCGTGGCGACGTTCGCGGCTGCTCTCGGAGCGCTGCTGCTCTCGTTCGTCGACCACGCGCGCCGCCGACTCCTCTGGTTCGTCGCCGCTGCAGCCGCGTTCCTCTCGCTCGACGACTTCGTGCAGATCCACGAGCGCCTCGGCGAGCTCGCGGACGAAGCCGAGAACGAGGCGAGCTGGGAGCCGGCGCGCCTCCTCTGGCCCGTCATCTTCTTCCCCCTTCTCGGGGTGCTCTTCCTCGCTCTCTGGCGGCTGGCCGAGCGGCTCGCGCGCCGCGCGGGACGCTTCGTGCTCGTCGGTCTCGCCCTCCTGGCCGCGGCCGTCGTCCTCGAGCTCGCCTCGGCGGGGATCCTGGGCGCGGGCTACGACCGCGGCACGACGCTCTACGAGCTCGAGGTCGTCGCCGAGGAGGGTGCCGAGCTCGCCGGCTGGATCCTCCTCGCGGGCGCCCTCCTCGCGTCCTTCGCCCTCGCCGTCCGCCGAGACGAGGCTACAATGCGCCGCGAGGGCGGTTAGCTCAGTTGGGAGAGCACCAGCTCGACAAGCTGGGGGTCACTGGTTCGAGCCCAGTACCGCCCACCTCCTGAAACCCGCTCCGGAAGCGGGTTTCGTCTTCTCGGCCGGCACGGAGACGGCCCCTCGGCGCCCGCCTGCAGCCCCTGCGCCTCGTCGACGCCTTCTCGCTCGAGGTAGTAGCCTTCTGCACTCGACCGAGGGAGCGACGATGACCGAGTTCTTCGTCTGGGTGACGACGCGACGGATCAGGGAGGGAGCGCTCGACGACCTGCGCCGGGCCTGGGAGCCGCCCGAGCATCCGGAGGGCATGATGCGCGCGTTCGAGTGGGTCGGCGACGGCGGCCGGACGGTGGTCGGCGTCTCGCACTGGAGCGGCAAGGAGGCGTACGAGCGCTACCGCGCTTCGGAGGCCGAGGCAGAGCGTCGCGAGCGCATGGCTCCGTACGTCGAGTCCGAGGACTCCCAGACCTATGCGGGGCGCGAGCTCACCATTCCGGGCCGCTAGCCCTCGAAACCGCGGCCCGCGAGCGTGTTTCGCCCGGCGGCGCACGGGTAAGCGCCAGGCGTGGAGACGTGGGTGTGGATCCTGATCGTGGTCGCCGCGCTCGTCCTCGTCGCGCTTCTCGTTCTCGCGCTGACGAAGGGACGCGAGGCTCAGCGCAAGGGGAAGCGTCGCGAAGCCGAGAAGCTTCGGATCGACGCCGAGCGGGCCCTGACCGACGCGGGAGAGCAGGAAGCGAGCGCGCAACGAGCGGCCGCCGGCATGACGCAGGAGCGTGCGGAGGCCGAGCGGCTGCAGCGAGAAGCCGACGTCCTGCAACGCGAAGCGGGCGTCAGGGAAGAGCGGGCGGAGACGCTCGAGCGCATCGCAGAGCGCGAGGCGGAACGGGCCGACGAGCAGCGGGCCGCGGGAGAGGACGCCGCTCGCCGGGCCCAGGAGGTTGACCCGTTCGTGCCCGATCCCGACGAGGACTTCGACGCTCGCGAGGCGCTGGCGAGCAGGCGTGGCGAAAGTGCGCCGGGCGGAGTGGAGCCTGCCTCCGAGGACGTGCGCGACGAGCCTCGGGACGAGGGCGTCGACGACGAGGAACGGCCGGGCTCGACGCGCGCGTAGCCGCTCATCGCCCTCGTTCGGGCGCCTTCTGCAGCCGTTAGGCTTGCGGGCGCAGACGGCAGCGGAGCTCGAACGAGGAGGCGCCTCGATGCGATCGCGGACGGATCTTCCGGCCGTCGGACGGACCGGCGACGTGTCACAGGGCCGGGACGTCTTGCCCGAGGCCTACCACCAGAGCCTCTTCCCGCCGCTCGCGGAGCCGCCCTTCGAGGACGCGGACGACTACACGCGGACCTGGGGCGCGCGCTGGGGCGCGAACAGCGAGGTCGGTCGGCTTCGCGCCGTCTTGATGCGCCGCCCGGGTCGCGAGCTCGAGCCGATCCGGGCGGACGCCTGGGAGCCGACGATGCAGGCGCTCGTCGATGCGGAGGAGGGCTGGTACTGGGAGAGCGACCGACCGCCCGATCTCGGGCTTGTCCGCGAGCAGTACGACGGGCTCCTCGCCCTCCTGGCCGCGGAGGAGGTCGACGTCCACTTCGCGCCCCCGATCGCGGGGCGGTTCTCGAAGGCGATGTACATGCGCGACCCGCTCGTCACGGTGCCCGGCGGGGCGGTCATCGGCAGGCTCGCCCCGAGGATGCGGCGCGGCGAGGAGCAGAGCGTGACGCAGGCGGTGGGGGCGCTCGGCATGCCCATCCTGCGGACGATCGTCGGGACGGGGCTCGTCGAGGGCGGCTCGTTCGCGAAGATCACGCCGAAGGTGGCTGCGTTCGGAACGTCGATCCGCTGCAACGAGGAGGGCGCGCGGCAGCTCGCGGAGACGCTCCGCCACGTCGGCGTCGAGCTGCTCGTGGTGCCCATGAGCGGCTTCTCGATCCACCTCGACGGCGCGTTCGGGATGGTCGACGTCGACAAGGCCCTCGTCCATGCGCCCGGTCTTCCGTACTGGTTCCTCACGCGGCTCGAGGAGCTCGGCATCGAGGCGATCTGGTGCCATCCCGACGAGCTCTGGGCGATCAACTCGCTCACGATCAGCCCGGGTCGGGTGATCATGTGCGACGGCTATCCCTCCACGGCTGACCGCCTCGAACGGCGAGGCGTCGAGGTCATTCGCGTTCCCTACGACGAGATCCAGAAGAACGGCGGCGGGATCCACTGCTCCACGATGGAGCTGATCCGCGACGACGTCTAGCGCCGCTCCCACACCTCGCCTGCCGGGACGCCTCCGACACGCTCTGCGTCGAGGCGCCCGCGCGAGACGCGGGGGATGAGCCGCTCGTGAGTCCCGGCGACGACGTCGACGCGGGCACGCCCCTCGGGGGCGTGGTCACCGGACGCGTCCAGGCCGGCCGCTTCGTGCTCGAGGTCGGCGCGCTCGCGGGGATGCGGGCGGTCTACGACCCGGCGGCGGCGACCGACTCGACGCCGCTTCGCGTCGCGCTCGGCCAGCCCTCCGAGGTCGGGCCGCTCGCCGACGCCGAGGAGGCGCTCGGCGAGGCCGCGAGCGTCACCGGCAGGATGGAGCGCGCGCTCGAGCTCTTCACCGCGGTCGCGCAGGGGAGGGTCCTCGACCGCAAGATCCTCCTGAAGGAAGTCGAGGTGCTCATGGCGGCGCTCGAGCGCCTCGACCGGGAGGGACGCCACCGCGACGCCCTGCGCCTGGCGCGTGCCGTCGCCGGGCTCCTGGCGCTCCTCTCGCGCTGGGTCGCGCTCGTCCAGAGCCTCCGGATCGCGCTGCGGGCGGCGCGCGCGGTCGGGGACGCGCCCGGTATCGCCTGGGCGCGGCACGAGCTCGGCACGCTCTTCCTCGGTTCCGAGGACGCGGCCGCCGGGAGCACGGAGCTGACCGAGGCGCTGCGCATCCGCGAGGACGTCGGCGACGAGGCGGGCGCCGGGGCGACGCGGCACAACCTCGCCGTCCTGCGCCAGACCCTCGGCGCGCCGGACGGAGACGGCGGCGTGCCCAGGGCGGCGGTCGTCGCGGCGGTCGTCGCGGGCGTCCTGCTCCTCGCCGTCGGCGGTGTCGCGGTCGCGCTCGCGCTCCGCGACGGCGACGAGCCGCCTCCCGTGGACACGACCGCGCCGGTCGTCGGCTTCACGGAGACGCCGGACGATCCGACCGAGGAGCGCAGCGCGAGCTTCGCCTTCGAGGCGGACGAGCGCGTCCGGACGTTCGAGTGCCGGCTGGACGAGGGCGCCTTCGAGGACTGCGTCAGCCCGGCGAACTTCCCCGGGCCGCTCGGCACCGGGGAGCACGTGTTCGCCGTGCGGGCGGCGGACTTCGCGGACAACGTCGGCGAGCCGGCCGTCTACACGTGGACGATCGAAGCGGGCGAGGGGCCTGCCGCGGTGATCGTCGACGGCCCGGCGGAGCTCACGAGGGAGAGGACGGCGACGTTCACGATCGAGGCTCCCGACGCCGTTCGCCTCGAGTGCTCGCTCGACGGCGGCGACGCGCGCAGCTGCCCGACGCTCGTCGCGTTCGAGGTGGAGGAGGGAGAGCACGTCTTCGAGGTGCGGGGCTTCGACGCAGCGGACACGGCCGGCCCGCCCGCACGTCACCGGTGGACCGTGGACGCGACACCACCCGAGGTGAGCATCGACTCCCTCGACCTGGCCGCGGACGGCTCGTCCGTCGCGGTCGCGTTCACGGCGGAGTCGGGCAGCCGGGTCGACTGCGCGCTCTTCCTCGTCGGGGGCGGCGACGAGCCGGTCCAGCTGCAGGAGGACTGCGCGACCCCCGTCGTCTTCGGGAACCTCGACGTGAACACGACCTACCTCGTCCGGCTGACCGCCACCGACCCTGCGGGCAACGTCAGCGATCCTCCGGCCGAGGAGCAGTTCGACACGACGATCGTCGACTGATCCGCTACCGGGCGCGTCGGGCCAGCTCGTCCTCGACCGCCGCCGGGTCGAGGCCCCGGGCGGCGAGAGCGACGTAGCTCGCGAACCAGAGGTCGGCGAGCTCCGAGACGACGCGCTCGTCGTCCTCGGAGGCGACCGCGAGGGCCGCCTCGACGCCCTCCTCGCCGAGCTTCCGTGCGACCGCGGGCCGCCCGCCGCGCAGGAGCCCGGCGACGTACGACCCCTCCGGCATCGCGCCCGCGCGCGCGCGCACGCGCCGCCAGAGCCAGGGTGCGAAGCAGGAGAGCGAGCCGGTATGGCACGCCGGCCCGTTCGGCCGGACGCGCACGACGAGCGCGTCGCCGTCGCAGTCGTCGCGCAGCTCCTCGACGGCGAGCGTGTTCCCCGACGTCTCGCCCTTGCGCCAGAGCCGGTCGCGCGAGCGGCTGAAGAAGTGCGCCTCGCCGGTCTCGCGCGTCAGGCGCTCGGCTTCCTCGTCCATCCAGGCGAGCATGAGGACGCGGCCGCTCTCGGCGTCCTGGACGACCGCGGCGCGGAGCTCGCGCTCAGCGGCCACGCAAGCTCTCTCCGCCCCGTCCGTCCTCCGGGGCCACCCCGTGCCTCCACCCGCCTACGAGCGTAACGACGAAATCCGCTCCCGTCGCGCGCGGAGTGCGCTGCGAGCGTGCCGATCCGTTACGGAAGTGACGCGGCCGCGGGCCGAGATCGTCCGGCGCCGCCACCCCCGGAGCGCTGCCGTCAGGCGGCATCGCGGAGCGGGACTCCCAGCCCGCGCAGCTCTGAGCGCAGCGTCACGAGGCGCGCGGGATCCTCGTGGAGGATGGAGGCGAGGAGCGCCGCCTGGGCCACCGCGAGCGCCGCCGCGACGTGCTCGGCCGAGCCCGCGCCGCCGGAGGCGATCACCGGCACCGGAACGGCCTCCGCCACCGCCCGCGTCAGCGCGAGGTCGTAGCCGTCCCGCGTCCCGTCCGCGTCGATGGAGGTGAGGAGGATCTCGCCGGCCCCGCGCTCGACGCCCTCGCGGGCCCAGTCGGCCGCCCGTCGGCCCGTCTCGCGCCCGCCCGCGTGCGAGCGGACGAGCCCGCCGGCGGCGTCGATCGCGAGCACGACCGCCTGCGAGCCCAGCCGCTCGGCCAGTTCCGCGAGCAGCTCCGGCCGGGCGAGCGCAGCCGAGTTGACCGCGACCTTGTCGGCGCCCGCGCGCAGGAGCGCCTCGGCGTCTGCGACCGTCCGGACGCCTCCCCCCACGGTGAACGGGATCGCGAGGCGCCCCGCCACCCGCCGCACGAGGGCGACGAGCGTCTCGCGGCCCTCGACGGTCGCGGTCACGTCGAGGAAGACGAGCTCGTCCGCGCCCGCCTCGGAGTAGGCTTCGCCGAGCTCCACGGGATCGCCGACGTCGCGCAGGCCGCGGAAGCGCACGCCCTTCACGACGCGCCCGGCCGCGACGTCGAGGCAGGGAATCAGGCGGGGGAGAGGCATCGCTCGAGGAAGCGCGCGCCCGCGCGCCCGCTCTTCTCGGGGTGGAACTGCACGCCGACGAAGGCGTCCGCCTCCGCGACGGCGACGAGACCTTCGGACTCGGCCGTCGCGGCCGGCGTCTGGGCGGCGTAGGAGTGCGCGAACCAGAACTCCTCGCCGCCCGGCTCGACCGCCGCCCAGCCGATGCGGGGCACGCGGTCGCCGCGCAGCCGTACGGCGCGTCCGGGGAGGAAGGCGAGACCGGGGACGCCTCCGTCTTCGTCCGAACACTCGAGCGCCAGCTGGAGTCCAAGGCAGATGCCCAGCGTCGGCTTCCCCGCGGCGACGCGCTCCCTGAGGGCGGCGTCGAGATCGCGGGCGGCGAGTCCTTGCATGGCAGCGCGGGCGGAGCCAACGCCGGGGAGGACGGCCAGGTCGGCTCGCGCGACGTCCTCCGCCCCGGCGGCGAGCCGGGCGTCCGCGCCCAGGCGCTCGCAGGCGAGGACGACCGAGCGCACGTTGCCGGCGCCGTAGTCGCAGACGGCCACTCTCACAGCAGCCCCTTCGTCGAGGGGACGCCGGCGCCCTCGAGGCGCACCGCGCTCCGGAGCGCCCGGCCGACTGCCTTGAACGCGGCCTCGGCAACGTGGTGGGCGTCGCGGCCGCGCGCGTCCACGTGCAGGCCGAGGCGGCCGGCCTGGGCGAGGCTCCGCAGGACGTGGTCGGCGAGCCCGGGGTCGAGCTCGAGCCGAAGCTCGGCCGCCGGGCGGCCCCCGAGGTCGACCGCCGCCCGGGCGAGCGCGTCGTCCATGGGCACGACGGCGTCGCCGAAGCGGGCGATCCCGCGCCGGTCGCCGAGCGCCCGATCGAGCGCCTCGCCGAGGGCGAGCGCCGCGTCCTCCGCCGTGTGGTGCTCGCCGGTCTCGATGTCGCCCGCCGCCTCGAGGACGAGGTCGAGGCCGGCGTGGAAGGCGAGCTGCTCGAGAAAGTGGTCGTAGAGCCCGGCGCCGGTGGCGACGCGGACACGGCTCGCCCCGTCGAGGGCGAGGCGCACGCGCACCCGCGTCTCCGCCGTCGCCCGCAGGTGCCGCACCTGACGGCCGCCGGCGCCCGCGACCGGAGCCGGGCGGTCGAGGGCGCGGGCGATGCCCTCGAGCAGGCGGTCGTCGTCCTCGGGGTCGCGCACGGAGGCGCGGATCCCGTCCGGGAAGACGCGGACGACGAGCCCGGAGCGGAGGAGCGCCGCGCCGAGGCCGGCGGCGTCGTCGACGGGGACGAAGAGGAAGTTCGTGCGCGAGGGGAGCGGATCGAGCCCGAGCGCGCGCAGGCCTCGGGCGAGACGCTCGCGCTCCTCCACCTGCGCCGAGACGTCCGGCGGATCGGCCAGCGCCGCGAGGGCGAGCGCCGCCGAGAGCGTCGAGATCGGCGCCGGCGACTGGCGCCGGTTGAGCTCGGCCGCCGTCGTACGGTCCGCGAGGGCGTAGCCGACGCGCGCTCCGGCGAGGCCGAACGCCTTCGAGAGCGTCCGCAGGACGACGACGCCCTCGTCGAGCAGCCCGGCGGCCGTCTCGCCCGCGTACTCGTAGTACGCCTCGTCGACGACGAGCGGCCTGGCCGCCGGGAGGGCGCCCAGTGCGCCGGTGGGGTTGTTCGGACGGCAGGAGAACGTGAGCGCGGGATCCTCGTCGCCGACCTCGGCGCCGGCGAGGCCCGCCGCGATCGAGAAGAGGGGGTAGGTCGGCTCCTCGGCGATCGCGACCAGGTCGCCCGCGCCGGCGAACGCGCGCGCGCAGAGGAGGATGAGGTCGTCGGCGCCGGCGCCGAGGACGACGTTCGCCGGCTCGACGCCCGCGTAGCGCGCGGCGGCGGCGGTCAGCTCCGTGTAGCCGCCGTGCGGGTAGCTCTGCACGTCCGCGACGGCGCCGGCGAGCGCGCCCGGGCGCGAGGAGGGCAGGGGCCAGGCCGGCACGTTGCCGTCGAAGCGCACGACCTCGACCGGGTCGAGCCCGGTGAGCGCCGCGATCTCCGTGGTGGCGGGTGCCCAGGAGTAGGCGGCGAAGGCGGGGGGCAGCGCCCTCACCGGCGCACCGCCTCGGCGTGAGCGGGCATCCCCTCGACCGCGGCCAGCGCCTCGACGAGGGGACGGACCGCCGCCAGGCCTTCGGGGGTCAGTCGCTGCACCGTCACCGGCTTCAGGAAGGCCTCGAGGCCGAGGCCGCCGACGGCGCGCGCGCGACCGCCGGTGGGGAGGACGTGATTCGCGCCCGTGGCGTAGTCGCCCGCGGCGACCGGCGACCAGCGCCCGACGAAGACGGCGCCGGCGTTGCGGACACGCGGCGCGAGCCGCTCCGCCTCCTCGCCCAGGAGCACGAGGTGCTCGGGCGCGAGCGCCTCCACCCGCGCCAGCGCGCCCTCGAGGTCGCCGTCGGCCTCCACGAGCCGGCAGACGGCGTCGGGGCCGTGCTCCCGCTGCGCGGCGAGCTCGAGCTCGGCGACCTCGGCCTCGGCACCGGCGGACGCGAGGACGACCACCTCGGAGGGCCCCGCGGGCAGGTCGACGGCGACGTCGCGCGCGACGAGCAGCTTCGCCTCGCTGACGAACGCGTTCCCGGGCCCGACGATCTTGTCCACGGCGGCGATCGTGTCCGTGCCGTAGGCGAGGGCGGCGATCGCCTGCGGCCCGCCGAGCGCCCAGACCTCGTCGAGGCCGAGGAGCTCGGCGGCGCGCGCGACGAGGCCGGCGCCGTCGGGCGGCGTCGTGACGACGATGCGCTCGACGCCCGCGACGAGGGCCGGCACGGCGCACATGACGAGCGTCGAGACGAGCCGGCGGGGGACGTAGACGCCCACGGACGCGAGCGGCACCCAGCGTCGCTCGAGCAGGACGCCGGGGCGCACCTCCTCGCGGAGGTCGGGCGGCCGCTGCCGCTCGTGCCACCGGCGCACCGCGTCCGCGAGAGCGAGCAGCGCCTCCTCCGGAAGCTCTCCCTCGGGCACGGCGCGGCGGGCCTCGACGCCGTCGAGGCGCAAGGACCAGTCCGCCACGGCGGCGTCGCCACGCTCGCGCACGTCGGCGACGATGTCCGCGACCTCGGTCACGCCAGCATCCGCTCGACCGGCACGAGGAGGATCGAGGAGGCGCCCGCCGCCTCCAGGCGGGGAAAGAGCCGCCAGACGTCGGCGGCCGGCACGAGCGCGTGCACGGCGACCATTCCCGGCTGCGCGAGCGGGATGACGCTCGGCGCGCCGGAACCGGGGACGAGCGCGCAGATCTCCTCGAGCGCCTCCTCGGGCGCGTTGAGCATGAGGTAGCGAGCCTCGCGCGCGAGGACGACGCTGCGGAGGACGGGGGCGAGGCGGAGCGACGCGGCGTCGGGCTCCTCGGCGGCGACGAGCACCGCCTCGGAGGCGAAGAGCGAGCCGAGCGAGCGCAGGCCGTTGGTGCGCAGGGTGTTCCCGCTCGAGACGAGGTCGACGATGGCGTCCGCGAGCCCCAGACGGGGGGCGACCTCGACCGAGCCCGTCACGTCGACGAGCTCGACCTCGACGCCCCGCTCGCCGAGCAGGCGCCGGGAGAGCGCAGGGTAGACGGTCGCCACGCGCAGCCCCGCCAGCTCGGCGAGCGCCGTCACGGGCGATTCCTCCGGCACGGCGGCCTCGAGCGTGCAGCTGCCGAAGCCGAGCCGGAGGAGCTCGCTCACGCGCGCGCCGCGCTCCGCGACGAGGTCGGCGCCGGTGATGCCGCAGTCGACGACGCCGTCCTGGACGTACTCGGGGATGTCGGCCGCCCGCACGAGCAGCACCTCGACGGGTGCGTTCCGGCACGGGAAGGCGAGCGCGCGCTCGCCCGGCACCTCGGGCCCGAGGCCGGCGTCCTCGAGCAGCGCGACGGCGGGCTCGCGGAGGCGGCCCTTGGCCGGGACGGCGATCTTCAGCCGGCCGGGGAGAGGCGCTTCCGGCGCGCCAGCGCCAGCCGGTAGCCGCCCTCGCCGTGGCGGAGCCAGTGCGCCACGCGGGTCACCGTCGTCGTCGAGGCGCCCGTCCGCCGTGAGATCTCGTGGTACGGGAGTCCCTCCTCGAGGAGCTTCGCGACGTCCCAGCGGTGGGCCATCGCCTGCAGCTCGCTCAGCGTGCAGAGGTCCCGCAGGAAGCGCTCCACCTCGCCCGCGTCCTCGAGCGCGAGGATCGCCTCGAAGAGGTCGCTCATCTGGTCGGTTCGCCATGGGTGTGACCGGTCTGCCATTCTCTGCTGTGGCGCTATATTAGCATGTTAACATGACAGGGAAGGAGAATGGCTTCCAGGTCGTCCCGGCCGTGGACGTCGTGGGGGAGGAGGCCGTGCGGCTGCGACGGGGAGCCTTCGACGCGGTCGTCGCGCGGGGCGGCGACCCCGAGGCGCTCGTCCGCCGCTACGCGGCGGCGTGCCCGCCGCTCGTCCACGTCGTCGACCTCGACGGTGCCCGCTCGGGGACGACGCGGCCCGGGCTCGTCGCCCGGCTCGTCGGCGCCGCGGCCCCGACGCCCGTCCAGGCGGCCGGCGGCATCCGCTCGCTCGCCGACGCCCAGGCGCTCCTCGCCGCCGGCGCCGCCCGGGTCGTGGTCGGGACCGCGGCGCTCGCGAGTCCGGGCCGGCTTCGCGCGCTCGCGCAGGCTCTCGGCGAGCGGCTGGTGGTCGCCGTGGACGCCCGCGGGGGGCGGGTCGCGCTCGCCGGCTGGGAGCGCGAGTCCGAGCTGGCGCCGGAGGACTTCGCCCAGCGCTGCGCCGAAGCCGGCGTCGCCCGGCTCCTCTGCACGGCGATCGACCGCGACGGCACGATGACCGGCCCCGACCTCGTGCTGCTCGAGCGCGTCCGCGAGCGCTCCGGGCTTCCGGTGCTCGCCGCCGGCGGAATCCGCTCCGACGACGACCTCGTCGAGCTCGAGGCGCTCGGGCTCGAGGGCGCTGTCGTCGGACGGGCCGTCCTCGAGGGCGCGATCCGCCTGCCTCGCTGACGCGCCGACGGGCGGCCCGGCGCGGGGCCGGGCCGCCCGCCGCTCGCGCTACGGGTCGATGCGGACGACGCCGCCCGCGCCGGGGCCGAAGACCGGCCCGGTCGTGACGACGAGCGAGCCGTTCGGCCCGGCGTCGACCCCGCCGGGGGCGAGCAGCTCTCCCTCGGCGAGCTCGGTCTTCGTCCC
>DASTQA010000011.1:0-3359 GCA_035762005.1 Gaiellaceae bacterium | reverse complement strand
AGTTCGGCGCGAGCCCGAGCTTCAAGGACACGCACGACGTCGCCGTCGTCGTCCTCGACGACCCGGCGACGGGCATCGCGCCCGCGGGCCTGCCGACGCTCGACCAGCTCGACGAGATGAGCCTCAAGAGCCAGCGGTTCGTCGCCGTCGGCTACGGCACCGTCCGCGAGGACAAGAGGACGGGCCCGCACTCGCTCTTCTTCGACGGTCAGCGGCGCTTCGCCGAGCAGAGCTTCAACGCGCTGAACAAGCAGTGGCTGCGCCTGAGCATGAACCCGTCGACCGGGAGCGGAGGGACGTGCTACGGCGACTCGGGCGGACCGCACTTCATCGGCAGCTCGAACGTCGTCGCCTCGCTCACCATCACGGGCGACCGCTTCTGCCGGTCGACCGACGTGACGTACCGCCTCGACACCGCCTCCGCGCGGGCGTTCCTGGACGACTTCGTCACTCTGCCGTGATCGCGGCCTCGAGGCGCCGGAGGAGCTCCGGCGCCTCGAGGCTCCGTACCTCGACGACCTTCCGCCGGGAGGCGTGCCCGGCGACGACGGCGACCTCGTCCCGCCGCACGCCGACGGCCGCGGCGACGAGCTCCTCGAGCGCGCGGTTCGCCCGTCCGCGCTCGGGCGGGGCCGCCACGCGCGCCTTCCACCCGGCACCGTGACGGCCGACGAGCTCGCTCCTCGCAGCGCCTGCGGAGACGGTTACCTCGACCCTGGCCACCGCCCGGGAGTCTGATGGAGTTCTGACACAATGGCCGGGTGAGGACGAAGGTCGAGGAGCTGCCGGAGAGCCGCGTCCGCCTCGAGATCGAGGTGCCCGAGGAGGACGTGAAGCACGCCCTCGAGCACGCGGCCTCGGACCTCGCCGGCTCGCTCAAGATTCCGGGCTTCCGGAAGGGGAAGGCGCCCGTCCAGGTCGTGAGCGCGCGCGTCGGGCGAGAGGCCCTCTGGGAGGAGGCCGTCCGCAGCCACGTCGACGGCTGGTTCTGGGCCGCGGCCGCCGACCACGGCGTGCGCCCGGTCGCGAACCCCGAGGTCGAGGTGGGAGACCACCCGCCGGAGGACGGCGAGGCCTTCCGCTTCACCGCCACCGTCGCCGTCGTCCCGACGCCGAAGCTCGGCGACTGGAAGGAGCTCGAGGTGCCGGCCCCCGAGGCGGAGGTGCCCGACGAGCTCGTCGAGGCGGCGCTCGCGCAGGTGCGCGAGACGGTGGCCGAGCTCTCCCCGGTCGACGGCCGCCCGGTGCAGCCGGGCGACGTCGCGGTCATCGACCTGGACGGCGAGGAGCCGGGCACGATCCAGCGCGACTACGTCGTCGAGGTGGGGAGCGGGCGGCTCGTGGACGAGATCGAGGCGGGTCTCGTCGGGATGTCGGCGGGCGAGTCGAAGGAGGTCGAGTTCGAGCTCGCCGACGAGCGCAAGGCGTCCGTCCGGGTGTCCGTGAAGGAGGTCAAGGAGAAGGTCCTGCCGCCGCTCGACGACGAGCTCGCGCGCGCGGCGAGCGAGTTCGAGACGTTCGCCGAGCTGCGCGCCGACGTCGAGCGCGACCTGCTGGAGCAGGTCGAGTCCGAGCTCGAGGCCCGGCTGCGCCAGGACGCGGTCGACGCCCTCGTGGGGGCGTCGGCCTTCGAGGGGCTCGAGCCCATGGTCGAGCGGCGCACCGCCGAGCTCGCGACCGGATTCGTCCGCTCGCTCGAGAGCCGCGGCCTCAGCCTCGAGGCCTACGTCGCCGTGACCGGGCAGCGCCAGGAGGAGCTCGCCGAGCGCCTTCGCGCGGAGGCCGAGCAGTCGCTCAAGCGCGAGCTCGTGCTCGAGGCGGTCGCCGGCGAGCTCCGGCTCGAGGTGGCCGACGAGGAGGTCGAGGCGCTCGTCCGCGAGCAGGCCGAGCAGGCCGGCGAGGAGCCCGACGAGGTGCTCGCCGCCGTCCGCGAGGGCCGCGGCTTCGAGCAGCTCCGCGGCGACCTGCGGATGCGCAAGGCGCTCGACGAGGTGGTCGGCAGAGTCAAGCGGATCCCCGTCGACCTCGCGCGGGCGCGAGAGAAGCTTTGGACTCCCGAGAAGGAGAAAGGCCCTACCGAGACAACACTATGGACGCCAGGAAGCGAGGGAGGAACATGAGCCCGTTGATCCCGATGGTCGTCGAGCAGACGTCGAGAGGCGAGCGCGCCTTCGACATCTACTCGCGGCTCCTGAACGAACGCATCATCTTTCTCGGCACGCCGGTGGACGACCAGATCGCGAACCTGATCGTGGCGCAGCTCATCCACCTCGAGTCCGAGGATCCCGACAAGGACATCTCCGTCTACATCAACTCGCCGGGCGGCTCGGTCTACGCGGGCCTCGCGATCTACGACACGATGCAGTACATCAAGCCCGACGTGCAGACGATCTGCGTCGGGATCGCCATGTCGATGGGCGCGCTCCTCCTCGCCGCCGGAACCGACGGCAAGCGCATGGCGACGCCGAACTCGAAGGTCCTCATCCACCAGGTCTCGGGCGGCTTCCAGGGGCAGGCGGCGGACATCGAGATCGCCGCGCGCGAGACGCTGAGCCTCAAGCGCCGCCTGGAGGAGATCATCGCCCTCCACACGAAGCAGCCCCTCGACAAGGTCACGAAGGACATGGAGCGCGACTACTTCATGACGTCCGAGGAAGCGAAGGACTACGGCATCGTCGACACGGTGATCGCGCACCGCGGCATGACGGCGATGGCGGCGGCGTCCTAGCCAGGCGAGCGATTTCGCGGTAAAAGGAGAGAGACGTGGCCCGAGCGACCGACGGTAACGAGCAGCTCCTCTGCAGCTTCTGCGGGAAGAGCCAGCGACAGGTGAAGAAGCTCATCGCCGGGCCCGGCGTCTACATCTGCGACGAGTGCATCGACCTCTGCAACGAGATCATCGACGAGGAGCTCACGTCTCCCGCCCAGCTCGATCTCGACAACCTGCCGCGGCCGAAGGAGATCTACTCGATCCTGAACGACTACGTCGTCGGCCAGGAGGAGGCCAAGCGGACCCTCTCCGTTGCCGTCTACAACCACTACAAGCGGGTGCAGATGGCGGCCGACGAGGACGACGTCGAGCTCTCGAAGTCGAACATCCTCCTGCTCGGGCCGACGGGCTGCGGGAAGACGCTCCTCGCCCAGACGCTCGCCCGGATCCTCAACGTCCCCTTCGCCATCGCCGACGCCACCGCCCTCACGGAGGCCGGCTACGTGGGCGAGGACGTCGAGAACATCCTCCTCAAGCTCATCCAGGCGGCCGACTTCGACGTGAAGAAGGCGGAGACGGGGATCATCTACATCGACGAGGTGGACAAGATCGCGCGCAAGGCGGACAACCCGTCGATCACGCGCGACGT
>DASTQA010000010.1:0-3706 GCA_035762005.1 Gaiellaceae bacterium | reverse complement strand
GCGGATCGAGAAGGTGGTGGACCGTCTATTCGAGGGGGAGGAGGCGGTCCTCCACGTGATCGAGCGCATCGTGGCCCCGCTTGGCCTTCGGGTCGATGGGTCGTCACCTTGGGTGGACGCGCGACTGCCGGATGGCTCGCGGGTGCATGCGATCGTCCCGCCCCTTTCGCTCTGCGGCCCCGTCCTCAACGTGCGGAAGTTCTCGACGCTGGCGTTCACGCCCGACGATCTCGTCCGCGCAGGGACGCTCGGGCCGAGGATGCTCGCGTTCCTCGCGGCCTGCGTCCGTGGCCGAGCCAACATCGTGATCTCGGGTGGGACCAGCTCGGGCAAGACGACGCTCCTCGGCGTCCTCACGGCGTACGTCGCCGACGACGAGCGGATCGTCACGATCGAGGATGCGGCGGAGCTGCGGATCGCCAAGCCGCACGTGATCGGGCTGGAGTCCCGCCCGCCGAACGTCGAGGGTCGCGGCGAGGTGACGGTCCGTGATCTGGTCCGCAACGCGCTCCGGATGCGCCCGGATCGGATCGTCGTCGGCGAGGTCCGCGGCGGGGAGGCGCTCGACATGCTCCAGGCGATGAACACGGGACACGACGGTTCCCTCTCGACCGCGCACGCCAACTCGGCGCGGCACCTGCTTTGGCGCCTCGAGACGATGGCGTTGATGTCGGACATCGTGCTTCCCGTGGAGCACGTCCGCGAGCAGGTCGCGGCGGCGGTCGACGTCATCGTGCACATGGCGAGGCTCCGCGACGGACGCCGGGTCGTCTTCCAGGTCGTCACCGTGGACGGGATCCGGGACGGCGAGCCGGTCGTTACCGAGCTGTTCGCGTTCGAACCCCGACTCGGTGCCTCGGGGACGTTCGTCTGCGCCGGGGTCGAGCCGGGCCTCGCGCTGACGCTCCGGTCGCGGGGCCAGCGGGTCCCGGAGCGATGCTTCGCGGCAGGCTCCGATGTCGTCACCGAGCCCGAGGCCCCGCATCCATGACGGCGGTCGTCGCAGGGGCCCTCGTGGCGAGCGCCGTCCTCCTGGTCGGCCTCGCCGGTGCGCGCGAGCGCCGCCGGAAGGCGCTCGCGCCCGCCGGAGCCGACGACGTGGCCCGGTCCGGCGGTGTCTCGACGAGAGCGATCGCCTGGCTGGGCCTGGTGGCCCGAAGCCGGCGCCCCAGGACCGACGTGGTGCAGGGACAGCTCGCGGACGCCGTCGCCGCGATCGCGTCGGGGTCGCGGGCCGGGCTGTCACTCCCGCAGGCCGTCCGAGTGGCGGCGGAGCAGACGCCACCGCCCGTGGGCGCGGCCCTGCGCGAGGTCGTGGATCGGACGCGCCTCGGCGCGTCGCTCGAGGAGGCGCTCGACGGGTGGGCGGCGGCGACGCCGATCCCCGACGTCCGCCTCGCGACGGCCGTACTTCGGCTCCACCGGCGAACGGGCGGCTCGCTTGCACCGGTGCTCGAAGGCCTGGCGAAGACCCTACGCGAGCGGCGCGCCGCCGTGCGCGAGGTGCGCTCGCTCACGGCCCAGGCGCGCCTGTCCGGGGCGATCCTCGGGCTGCTGCCGGTCGGCTTCTTCCTGTTCCTGTGGCTCACCGCTCGGCGCGACATGGCGGCCGCGCTCGGGACATCGCTCGGCCGCACCGCGATCGTCGTCGGGCTCGCGCTCGAGGCAGTCGCCTTCCTCTGGATCCGCCGGCTCCTCCGGGTGGACGCGTGACCTCCGCGTGGCCAGCGCCGTTCCTCGCGGCCGCCTCGGTGGGATTCGCGGTCCTCGCCACCGCGGCGCACGTCTCCAGGGACGCGCTCGGTGGGCTCCGGTCCTCGGGGCGGGGGCTGCCGGGAAGCGGCGCGCTGGTGAGCCGGGTGGGTGCTCGCCCGTTCCTCGCTCGGCTCGCGGGCGGCGATCGTCTCCGGGCGCGACTCGAGGCGTCCGGCGTCGATCGGCCGCTCGAGTCGGTCGTCGGAGCGAAGGCGCTGCTTGCCTCGATCGCCGGCGCGTCCGGGCTGCTGCTCACCGGTTCGATCGTCGCGTCGGTCGCCCTGGCTCTGATCGCGTTCCGAGCGCCCGACATGCGTCTCGCGCGAGCCGCCCGGCTCCGAAGGACGCGCGCGGATCGCGAGCTGCCGGTCTTCCTCGATCTGCTCGCGGCGGCGGTCGTCGCCGGCCTCTCGGGGCAGCTCGCGGTCCGGCGGGCGATCGAGGCCACCGAGGGTCCACTCGCCGAGGAGCTCTCGACCGCGTTCCGCCGCGTCGACCTGGGCGGCCGTTGGCGCGACGAGCTCGAGGCGGCGGCCGATCGTCTGGCGCTCCACGATCTCCGACGGGCCGCGACGATCCTCACCCGGAGCGACGCGATCGGCTCGTCGGTCGCCGACGCCCTGTCGGAGCTCGCGCGCGAGAGCCGGGAGGCGCGCCGCGCCGCCGTTGCCGAGCGCGCTCGGAAGGCGCCCGTGAAGATGCTGTTCCCGCTCGTGTTCCTCGTCCTCCCCGCCTTCCTCCTCCTCACCGTGGTCCCGGTCCTCGTGACCACGCTGCAGTCCATCCGCTGAGAGGAGGTGAACCGGTGCTGCTGTCCTGGTACGTACGTCTTCGCACGCGGCTGTCTCGGGAGGCGGGGCAGACGACCGCGGAGTACGCGCTCGTGATCCTCGCCGCCGCGGCGATCGCGGTGGTGCTGATCGCCTGGGCGCGCTCGTCGGGCAAGCTCCCGGCGTTCTTCGACAACATCATCGATCAGGTGGCGGGCAGTGCGGCGTAGGGTCGGCCGCCAGGACGGCTCGGCCGTCGTGGAGTTCGCCCTGCTGCTGCCGATCCTGTTCCTGGTGTTGCTCGCTGCCGTGCAGGTGGGGGTGCTCGCCAGGGACCAGCTGCTCCTCACGCAGGCCGCGCGCGCCGGGGCGCGCGAGGCCGCCGTCACGCTCGACGAGGCGCGGATCCGCGAGGTCGCGTTCGAGGCGTCCCCGGGGCTGGATGCCGCACGGCTCGAGCTCGGCGTCGTCCGCGAAGGCTCGCAGGGCTCCGTCGTCACCGTCTCGGTGGGGTACCGGGCGGTCGTGGCCGCCCCGCTCGCCGGATGGCTCCTCCCGGCGACGGTGGACCTGACGGCGTCCGCGTCGATGCGGCAGGAGGTGGCGTGAGGCCGCGCGGCGAGCGGGGGTCGGTCTCCGTCGTGGCGGCCGCCATCCTGCTCGCGACGATGGTGCTCGCGCTCGGCGCCGCGGATCTCGCCAGGGTGCTCATCGCCGCCTCCAGGGCGCAGACGGCGGCGGACGCCGGGGCGCTCGCCGCCGCCCAGGACCTCGCGTTCCCGGGCGAGGTCGAGCCCGGCGCGATCGCGGCCGACCTCGTCGCCCGCAACGGCGGACGGATGCGAGCGTGTCTCTGCGAGCCCGGGACGCTCGGGGCCCGGGTCGAGGTCGAGGTCCCCATCGGCCGCCTGTTCCTGTCGCTCGACGACCTCGTCGTCGCGGCGCGGGCGAGGGCGGTCGTCGAGGTGCTGCAGCCCTGACGCCCGTCCCAGCTCAAGTCCGAGCCCGGGTGTACGATGCCTCAACCATGGCGATCGAGCGAGGCGCGAGGGGGATCAGACCGAGGGGTCGGAGAGCGGTGCTGGCCACGGTCGACTACACCCTCGCGAAGCGGGCGCTGCTCGGCGAGGTCCGCCACGGGCTCCGCTCGTGGGCGGACATCTGCGACGCGCACCCGGAAC
>DASTQA010000009.1:0-12321 GCA_035762005.1 Gaiellaceae bacterium | reverse complement strand
GCAGAGACGGCGGCCGCCGCGAAGTTGACCGCGCCCGACCCGAACGCGACGACGGCAGGGAAGGACGACGCCGACTGCCTGAACGGACCCACCGTTGGCTACGACGTTGAGGGATCGTGAGCAACCTTACGAGCCGTGTGCCCGTGAGCGCCGCCCGGAAGACGGATCGCGCCGGTTCGCGCCCAATCCGCGCCCACGCCCGAAATGGCTTCATAGAAAACACGCCGGTCACGTTAGTGGGCCGCGCGGTTTTCCCTGCTCAAAGCCATCCTAGAGCACCCTTCACCCACGCGGCCCAACCCGTCGAATTGCTCTGGGGGACTAGAGGTCCCCGGTTCAAATCCGGGCGCCCCGACCAAGAGAAACCCCCGCTTCCGCGGGGGTTTCGTGTTCTCGGCCGGGCGGGCGTTGCCCCTACTCTGCCCCCAAAGGCTCGGCGCGTTCGACCTTCAGAGGAAGAGTCGCCAGATAATGGCGATCCAGTGTTGCGGTGAGCAGAAAGGCCGACTCGACCAGCTTGGAACATCTGTTGGCGAGACCGGTGCGGCGAGCGCCGCTTCCACGGTCGCTCCGTCAGCGTCGTCAGGACGCGTCTGCGGGAGCGTGAAGTGAAGCGCCCCGTCAGGGACAGCGGACGGTTCCCGCCGTGGCTACCTCTTGCCGACCGACTCGCCGCGGGGCATGAACTGCCCCGTCATCTGCTCGCAGTGCCGGCGCATCTTCTGGCTCACACGTCGCACGGCTGCTCCGAGGCCGAGCACCGCGCTCGCGGCCAGGAATCCGATAGCGGTCTTCTTCATCAGCGGTCCTTCCTTTCTCGAGCTCAAGGCCGACGCCGAACTAGGCGTGGCCGCCGCGCAGACGGTGACGGCCGACGCGATGCGGACGCGGGTCGGTCGAGATGCCGGCGAGGGTGTAGTTCGGGCAGTACCCCGTGGCCGCCGTGACCAGCATGACGCCCGCCACTACGAACAGGATGATGCCGACCACCGTGGTCGCGCCCACGAGCGCCGCGACGATGATGGCTGCCGGCGCGACAATGAACGCCCGGAGCGCGCGATCCACGACTCCCATGTTCCGGGTCATGATTCCTCCTTCCCGGTTAGTGACGAAAGTCTCTTGCACGTCCGGGACCGTCACATCGGGGGCTTCGCGGATGGAGAGTCAGGGTTTTCGCGCAGCCGGCCCCGAACCCCGCTGGATGGTTCTCAGCGGCAAGGGGCTTGCCCGAACCGACGTCGGCGATGGCAGTTCCGCCGCGATGCCTTCCTCCGGGCCGCGATGCCTTCCTCGGGGTGGTGAGCAGCCCAGCGTCAGTAGTTTCCGCGGAGGCGCGAATCAGGGAACGTGCCGATACGCACGTTCCAGCGGTGCGGGACGATCGAGCCTCCGAACGAGAGGAGGCTCGGAATGTACGGCGATCATATGGATGGCTGGGACTGGGTCTGGGGCACCTTGATGATGGGATTCTGGGTGGTCTTGCTCGCGGTGATCGTCTACGTCGCCGTCCGGCTTGCTCAGCGCGACGGGCACAAGACGGACATGAATCCTCGGACGTAGTCCGTCACGAATGGTCGCGGCAGGTCGAATTTCGACCTCTGCGCGCGCGACCAGGCCGTGCCCGATGACGATCAGGATCCGCCCGCCCTACGAACCGCACGGTGATGCGCCGTCTCTGGCACGGTCCGCCGTTGCCGGCGTGCTGGCCACCTACGTCATGGATGTCGCGGGGCGCAGGGTCGTGGCGCCCGCGCTCGGGAAGGGCCCCAGCGGCGGACTTGGGCGCTGGATTGGACACATGCTCCGAGGCCGGTTCACGCATGAGGACATCACGGAGGCAGAGCGGATCCCGCACGAAGCAGGCATCGGTATGGCCGCCCACTACGCGATCGGCCTTGCACTGGGTGCGAGCTATGCGCTGCTGCTGCGAGTGCCGCAGCCGCGGCAGAGCTCGTTGCCCCGCGCCACTGCATACGGCCTGGCAACCACGGTGTTCCCGTGGTTTTGGATGTTCCCGGCTCGCGGCCAGGGCGTCATGGGACTTCGCGACGGCGACCTGCGAGTGCCCGCATTCGCGCTCTGCACGCACGTCGCCTACGGCTTGGGCCTAGGGGTCGCGCTGCAGCTCGCGGGTTCGAGGCTCGCGGAACCCAGTCGTTCTTCGCTCGTTTAGGACGGAATCGCCTCGAGTGAAAGCCGGGCGGCGAGGCGAGGAAGGGGGAAAGAAGCCGCAAAGCCCTCGAGCGGCGGCTCGCCGCTGGGTCGTTGCACCGCCCGGCGCGCCCGATGGTCGCACTCCCGCCGTGCCGTGTCGAGAAGCGGCCGAGCGGCGGCCTCAGTGGTACTCGTGGACGACGGCGTGGCCTTTGCCGCGCCGGCTCTCGCGCGGTTCACGGCGAAGGCGAACGGCCAGGCGACCACGAAGCCACCGAGCAGAGCAGGCGGAAGCGCGCATCGGAAAGCCCGGCTTCGAGTGCGCCGGGAACCGGGCCCATGCCGATACCCCCGGTGGGAACGCTCACAAGCTAGTGACATGCCCCCCCGGCGCCACTGCGCCACACTCGACACCCTTGCTCCGGACAAGCCTGGGGGGCTCGAGGTCCCCGGTTCGAATCCGGGCGCCCCGACCCTGATTCAGCGGTGTTCAGCCTCCGGGGCTGGACACAATCCGGACACAAACAGCCGAGAGCCGTTCGCGTCTAGCGCTTCCAGATGTTGTGGACCTCGAAGATCTCGGTTTCGCCCGACACGTCGATCCCAGCCTCCACGAGTATTGGTGTGAGGCGCTGGCCGTAGGCCTCGAACTGCTCTCGTGAGTCCCAGATCTCGCTGACCCGGAAGTCCTCCCCGCTCTGACCGAAGGCGACTTGTGTCTCCAGTCCGTCCGGCGGAAATTCGCCGGACTCGTTGAGACGCCGGAGGACGTCGTCGTATTGCCGAGTCGTCGTGTCTGCAGGCGCAAAGCGGACGACGATGCTCATTTGCGATCCTCCCTCTTGGCGCCATCCTCGCCGGACGCCGGCGACATGGCATCGGGGCGACACTGATCAGGCGTCAGGGTCCCAGCACCGCCTGCCGAGACCTAGAGGGGCTTCTAGCCTCGAGGCGGCCGAGCACGGCTCTCGAGTCCGTCGTGCGCTGCCGGGGCCTCAGACTTCGAATCGCTCGCGCTTGGCCCTGGCGAGGCTCGCCTTGCAGCAGACCTTCACCGGCCGTTCCGTGTCGACCGCGGGAGGCTCCGCGATGCGCGAGCCGCACGTCTCGCAGGTGAGCTCGAGCCTGGTCATCCCTGGTGCTTTCGCCGGTGGAAGCGGGAATCCCTCCCGGCGCTCCGGATGCGGCCGTTCCACGCCGGCGACGTGACCGCTCGCCGCCGCTACCTCCGGGAATACCGCAGACCGCTCGGTTCGGGCGGCGGCAACGGGGGATGAGAGCTCGAAAGACCCGCAAACCGGGCGTCGCGGCCGCGACGCGACGCGAGCCCGGCTCGACCTCGGACGAAAAGGAGAACGCATGAAGGTTGCCCTCTTCCTGAAGAAGCTCGGGTTCAGCAGCACCATCCTGCACAGCTTCGGCGTCGCCTCGATCGGCGCCGCCGTCTCACTCTGGGGCCGCTCGGCAGCTCGATCCGACAAGGAGGCGAAGGCGCGGGCCGAGCGACTCGCCATCTTCGTCGGGCTCTGGCCTCCGACGTTCTTCCTCCTCGGCAAGGTCCTCCAGGATCTCGAGGCGACGCCGGACGAGCAGGTCGAGCAGGCCCGCATGAAGGTGGCCGCCTGAGAGCGCGGCCGCCGTCGAAGAAGGAGGATCCATGGCAACGAGAACCGAGGAGCCCGGTTACCGCGCGGAGGAGATCGGCGACCGCGTCACCGGAGCGCACGACGAGACGAAGTGGGCGCCCCTGACGACCGAGTTCTGGGCGATGGCGCTTCTGATCGCCGCGATCCTGATCGCCGCGGCAATTTCGGACAGCCTCGACGACACCCGCGCGTGGCTGCTCGTCACGATCATCGGCGCCGCCTACATCGTGAGCCGCGGCATCGCCAAGGCGGGGACGGACCGCGCCGGGTTCGGACGAGGCAGCCGTCGACGGTAAGCGGAGCGGGGGCCCCGCTCGACGGTCGGGGTGGGACGGGCGGCGCACGGCCGCCCGTCCGCACCGACGCTTCCTCGTCGGTCGCGAAGTCGACGGGCGCGCCGGAGATGATTGCGGGATGTAGTGCGAAAAGGCGATCGGAAATGAGCCAGCGCCTTTTCCATGCCCGCCGCCACCCCCTTCTCGTCGATCCCCTGACGAATCACTTGCCAGCGGGTGGATCGTGCGCTATCCTCGGACGCCTCTACCAGGAGACCCGGATGCAGATGACTCACACCACCTACCGGTTCAGCCCCGCGGCCGCGAGCGCTGCGGCGATGTCGGACGGGCTCGGGCCCGCCGACGCGCGGGGTGCGATCCGCTCCATCCCGGCCCTCGCAGGGAGGCTTGTCCGCTAGACCCCTGGCGGCATAGGCAGCTCGATGCGAGGGCGACCCGACGGGTCGCCTTCGTCGTTTCGGAGGCGACGAGAGCTCGGCGCAGAGGAAGGTGATACGCAGCGTGAAGGCGATCTGAGACGAATCGAGGCCCCGCCTGAGAGAGAAAGACTCGCGGCGCTCGGCGTTGCAGGAAGTGGCACGGCTTTTCGCACCGCTTTTTGTCCTGCAATTCGCGTCAGCGTGCGCAGAATCGGGCTCCAAAGCCCCTCCACGGAGGACGACCGCCTCCGCCCGTACAGCCGGAAGCGGTCGATCCAGGGTCGAAGGGTTGGCGAGTGGCTCGGACAAGATCGCCCGCCGGGAGGCGTCGGCGTGACAGAGAGCTGGAGTGCCGAGAGGGCCGGAGGCCGCTCGTGCGTCGATCTTCCGCCCCGGGAGATGGACGGAGAGCGGGACCGCGGCCGGTCTCGCGCCCGAGCGGGCGTCGCCCGAAGGCCCTCGCGGGCGGCGCCCGACGCGGGCGAGTAGCTCAGACGAGAGAGCGCTTGCCTCACACGCAAGAGGACGCTGGTTCGACTCCAGCCTCGCCCATCGAGCCGAGCCGTTCCGGGCGGGAACGGGCTCGCGCTCGCATCCGCGGAGCCCGCTGAGGCGGGCAACGACCGCGGGACTCGATCGGCCCCGCCGCGGCAGAGCGGCGGGGCTCACCCCCCGAGCTCCGAGAGGAGGAAGCCATGGTCATGCATCACATGCTCGCGCGCTCCCGCGAGCTCCGGCCCGCGCCCCGGCTGGCACACGAGATCACCCTGCGCTCCCGCGAGCTCGCTCGCCGGGAGGAGCGGGAGCGCCGGCCGGTCGCGGGCCCGCAGGAGCCGGCCGCATCGCGCGGACCGGTTCAGGCGATCCGCGCCCGGGCTCGCGCGCTGGGCGCCTGAGGCTCCCGGCTCCACGCCGGGAGGCGCCGCCGCCGGCGCGGCCGCCGGCGGCGGCGCAGCCCCGGGGTCCGAATTTCGGACGAGGGCGAAGGAGGTCGACGTGATCGTCACGATCGTCATCGTCGTCGTCGCGGTCGTCGCCGCGGTCGCGTACTTCGCCGGCTGGTACGTCGGAGCCGGCGCCGACGGATCGTGAGCGAGGCCGGGTCGTCGCGGTTCGCGCCCGCCGAGGCGTCCGCACGTCAGGGCTCGCGGGGCCCGACGCCTCCTGCCCGGCGCGAGAGCGCGGGGAAGGGTTCGGGAGCCGGCCCCGCGGGCACGAGGCGCTCATGCGCGTCGTCGTCGTCGGAGCGACAGGGAACGTCGGCACGAGCCTCGTGCGCGCCCTCTCGGCGGAGCGCGCCGTGGACGAGGTCGTCGGCGTGGCCCGCCGCGCGCCGGAGCTCGAGCTGCCCCGGGTCGCCTGGCGGACGGCGGACATCGCGAGCGACGACCTGAGACCGGTCGTCCGGGGTGCCGACGCGGTCGTCCACCTCGCCTGGCTGATCCAGCCCTCGCGCGACCTGGACACGCTCCGGCGCACGAACCTCGAGGGCACGAGCCGCCTCCTGCGGGCGATCGCCGCCGAGCGCGTGCCCGCGCTCGTCTACGCCTCGTCCGTCGGGACGTACGCTCGCGGGCCGAAGGATCGACGCGTCGACGAGTCCTGGTCCACGCGCGGCATCCCGACGAGCTTCTACTCCCGCCACAAGGCGGAGGCGGAGCGCCGGCTCGACGCGTTCGAGGGGGAGGTGCCGTCGACCCGCGTCGTCCGGCTC
Organism: Gaiellaceae bacterium; assembly: GCA_035762005.1. GTDB lineage: Bacteria > Actinomycetota > Thermoleophilia > Gaiellales > Gaiellaceae > JAIBJN01. The sequence continues at coordinate 6,092 of DASTQA010000009.1, read as the reverse complement.
CGACCGGGTCTCATCTTCAAGCGGGGCGCGGCCTCGGGCGTCCGCCGGCTCTTCGCGGGCCCGTTCCTGCCCACGCCGCTGCTTCGCCGAGGCTTCGGCCTCGTCCCGGACGTCCCGGGACTTCGCGTCCAGGCGGTGCACACGGACGACGTCGCGGAGGCCTACCGCCTGGCGCTCCTCCACGAGGACGCCCGCGGCCCGTACAACCTCGCCGCGGAGCCGGTCCTCGAACCTCGTCTCGTCGCCGAGCGGCTCGGCTGGCTCCGGGTGCCCGTGTCCGTCCGCGTCGCCCGCGCGGCCGCGCGCCTCACCTGGAGGCTGCACCTGCAGCCGTCGCCGGTCGGCTGGGTGGACCTGGGCCTCGGCGTGCCGCTCATGGACTGCGACCGCGCGGCCCGCGAGCTCGGCTGGAGCCCGCGGATCCGGGCCGACGACGCGCTCGCGGAGCTCGTCGCCGGAATCCGGGAAGGCGCCGGAGAGGCCACGCCGAGGCTCTCACCCGAGACCGGCGGGCCGCTGCGCGCGGGCGAGGTCGCCTCCGGCGTCGGGTCGCGCGAGGGCGCCTGAGGCCGGTTTGCGGCCTCGCCGAGGCGGCAAGGATCGAAGCCCATGTTCCTCCAGCGGCTCTGCCCGCACTGCGGGCTGACGCGCTCGTCGCTCGAGCTCGCGGCGGGTGAGCACCAGTGCCCGCGCGCGACCCTCCTCGCCCACCAGACGCGCATCGCCCGCCAGGAGCTCGAGGCCGTCGAGCTGCGGGTCGCCGAGTGGGAGGACGACCCGGCGGTCGCGAAGCGGATCGCGTTCGCGCGCTACCTCGCGGCGCGCGGCTGAAGGAGGGCGCCCTCGCCGCGCGCGGCCGGCGTCGCGCTCAGCGGGAGATGTCCTCGACGACCTCGCCGACGTCCTCGTTCGGGAGCTCGCGGGCGATGTCCGCCTGCGCGACGATCCCGACGACGCGCTTCCCCTCCGCGACCGGCAGCCGGCGGACCTGGTGCTGGGCGAGGAGCCGCAGCGCCTGGGAGAGGTCGGCGTCGGGGGAGACGGTCACCGGGCTCTGGGAGCACACGTCGCCGACGACCGTCGCGGCGGGGTCGCGCCCCTCGGCGAGGACCCGGAGGACCAGGTCGCGGTCGGTCACGATGCCGACGAGCTCCTCGCCCTCGACGACGGGGAGCGGCCCGACGTCCTCGCTGCCCATGAGCCGCGCGGCGTCGACGACGCTCGTCTCGCGGGTGACCGTCTTCGGGCCGGAGGTCATGACGTCCCGGACGAGGCGTGTGGACGGGGTGGTGCTCATGTGCGCTCCTCTCGCTCGCTGTCCGCGCGCTTCGGCTACCCGGGCCGCGCCGCGGGGAAACGCGCGCCGTTTAGAAGCGGCGGGAGCGGATACCGATGCCTCGTGACGCCGAGGGGTCTCCGCATCCTCACGTGGCATGTCCACGGCAGCTACCTCGAGTACCTGGGGCACGTGCCGCACACGTTCTACGTGCCGGTGAGGCCGGGGAGGCCGGCCGGTTACGCGGGCCTCCCGCCCGGTCGCGAGTGGCCCGGGGGCCTCGTGGAGGTTCCCTGGCGCGACGTCCGCGCGCTCGACCTCGACGCCGTCCTCTTCCAGTCCTTCCGGAACTACGACCACGACCAGGACGAGCTCCTCTCGGCCGAGCAGCGGTCTCTGCCGCGCCTCTACCTGGAGCACGACCCGCCGCGCGAGAGCCCGACGGACACGCGCCACCCGGCCGCGGACACCGACGTGCTCGTCGTGCACGTCACCCCCTTCAACGAGCTCATGTGGGATTGCGGGACGTCGTCGACGCGCGTCGTCGACCACGGGGTGACCGTTCCCGCGGACGCGCGCTACACGGGAGAGCTCGAGCGCGGGCTCGTGATCGTGAACAACCTCGCCCGCCGCGGCCGCCGGCTCGGCCTCGACGTCTTCGAGCGCGTCCGGCGCGAGGTCCCGCTCGACCTCGTGGGCATGAACTCCGAGGAGGTCGGCGGCCTCGGCGAGGTACCGCCGCCCGAGCTTCCCGCGTTCGCGGCGCGCTATCGCTTCCTCTTCAACCCGATCCGCTACACGAGCCTCGGTCTCGCCGTGTGCGAGGCGATGGCGGTCGGCCTCCCGGTCGTCGGCCTGGCCACGACCGAGATGGCGACGGCGCTCCGGAACGACGTCTCCGGCTACGTCGACACCGACGTGAGCCGCCTCGTCGAGCGGATGCGCGCGCTCCTCTCCGACCGCGAGCTCGCGCGCCGGCTGGGGGAGGGCGCGCGCCGAGAGGCGCTCCGCCGCTTCTCGCTCGCACGCTTCGCCGCCGACTGGGACGAGACGCTGCGCGCGCACGTCGGGGCCTCCGGCCGGGCGCTCGAGCGCGTCGCCTGAGCTGGCGCGCCCGGTTTCGGCCGGTCGCCGGGATCTGTGGCGCCGCCTCCCTGATCCGCCTCCGGGGCCACTTCGCCTGCCCTCCGTCCGGGCACGGCGAAGGCTCTCCGCAGATCGCGGCGACGCGGGTCGGCCAACGGCGTCCCGGGCGATGACCTCTGCGGAAACGCGCCGGCGTGGGCGGCGGCCCGCACGCGCGGGCCGCCGCCTCGTTGGTCTAGCGGCCTCCGTACGGCTCGCCGGACGAGCCGGAGGTCATGCTGCCGGCCTGGTCCTGGAGCGTGGAGGAGAGCTCCTGCGACTGCTCGGAGGCCGACTCCTTGGCCGTCTCCATCGCACTCTCTTTCACCTCGGACGCGACCTGCTTGCCGCTCTCGAGAGCCTGGGAGCCCGTCTCGCGGGCCCGCTCCTTGAGGTCGTCGGCGACCGTGCCCATCTTCTCGTCCTCCGCCCGCGTGGAGGGAAGGAGCGAGCCGACGAGGAATCCGACGGCCGCGCCGCCGACGGCGACTGCGAGCGGGTTCTCCCTCGCCGTGCCGGCGACCTTGCGCCCGCCGGACGAGACCGTCTCGCCGTCGGGCAGCGTGTCTCCCGCCCGCGAGGCCAGGTCGCCGGCTCCGCCGACGACGGCCTCCTTCTTCTCCGCCACGTATCCCTTCACGCGGCCCTTGACGTCGGCCCGGTTACCGATCTCGTCGACGGTGTCCGCCATGCGGGAGCGGGTCTCCTCTATCTCCTCCCGGACGTCGCTCGGGTCCTTGCCCATTGCAGATCCTCCTCGATTGTCTCTTTGGTCTGTTCGGGGACGGGGCCGCCGGCTTCCTCGAGCCGCTCGCGGCCCCTCAGTGCGAGGACGGCCGCGACGGCGCCGTACACGGCGGCGACGATCAGGGCGGCCGCCCAGTTGGGCAGCGCGCCGTCGAGGGCGAGGACGAGGAACGCGGTGAACGCGCCGAGCGCGAGCAGCGCCGCCACCATCGCCCCGCTGAGGAGCCCGGCGCCCAGGCCGGCCCTCTTGCCCTTCTCGGTGTACTCGACCTTCGCCAGCTCGAGCTCCTGCCGGACGAGGGTCGCCGTCTGGTCGGCCAGGCTCTTGAGCAGCTCGCCGATCGACTGCTCGCGCAGCTCGTCGGACTCGGCTCCGTTGCTCATGGCCTGCTCCCGGGGGAGAGGGCGGACGACGGCGAGCCGCCGGCCGCGTAGCCGGTGCCCACGCCCTCGTAGCCGGTGCCCACGCTCTCGTAGCCGGGCCTCGGCTCCAGCGTCCGCGACGAGTCGCGGCCCGACGAGCGGCTCGCCGAGGACTTGAGGAGCCGGGCGCCCACGAGGCCGACCCCGGCCCCGGCGAGGGCCATCACCCACGGGCGCCGCCGGCCGAAGTCCTGCACCTGGCTCATCATCTGCTGCGCGTCCGCCTCCTCGAGGTAGCCGCCGACGCGCTCGGCGATGCCGGCCGCCCGGTCGTTCAGCGACGCCTCGGACTCCTTGCCCTGCGCGCGGAGCTCCACGCTCGTCTTGCGCATGGCCTGGGCCATGGAGCCGGCTCGGCGACCGAGGTCGGTCGAGCGCTCGTCGACGGTCCGGCGCAGCCGGTCCGTCGCCTGCGACGCCTGGCTGCGGGCGGTCTCCATCGCCTGCCCGGCGCCTTCCTGCACCTTCTCCTTCGTCTCGGCGACCATCGAGTCGCCCTGCGATCCGCTCGCGTCCGCGGACCGCTGCTCCATCTGGGTCATGCGTCCTCCTGTCGGTCGTGGAGGCGTCTGACTACCCGGGCCCGAGCGGCGCGAAAGCGAGGGGCGCGCGTTACCTCCCCGAATACCGCGAGTCCGCCGAGTTTGCGCCGCCCCCCGGCCGGAAACGAGCCTCGCGTGGATCGCGACTCGACGAAGCACGGGCCGAGGGCCGACGACGAGCTCGCCGCCGAGACCGAGGCGATCGAGCGGGGCTCGCCCGTCGAGCCTCGTGTCCAGGAGGGCCGGGAGAAGGAGGGCGGGGGCGAGGAGGACCGCGACGTCGACGCGCGCACGGCCCGGGGCGGCAGCCTCGGCGCCGACGAGGTCGAGGCGCGGCGCGAGCTCTCGCGCCATCTCCGGCTCGGGGCCTTCCCCGCGGACCGCGCCCGACTCCTCGCCGAGGCCGAGGAGGCCGACGCGCCCGCGGCGGTGCTCGCCGCCCTGCGCCGCCTGCCCGCCGACGCGGAGTACGGGACCGTGCACGAGGTCTGGGTCGCCCTCGAGGACCCGTCCGCGGCGGACGACCGCGACGCGCTTCGCTCCCGCGCGGCGGCCGAGCCGCTGAGCGACGCCGACCGCTAGCGGGGACGCGGCCGCCCGGCGCCGCGGGCGGCGGGCGCGTAGGGCCGCCTCCAGGCGGAGATGCTGAGCGCGCCGGCAGCGAGGAAGAACGCGGCCGGGACGGCGAGGAGCGCGAAGGCCCACGCCTCGCCCGCGCGGTCGATGACCGCGATGGCGATGAGCAGCGTGACGAAGCCGACGGCAGCCGAGCCGAGGCCGAGGATGAGCCGCATGCGGTCCATCGGGCCGGCGACGTCGCCGGTCGGCTGCGTCCGCACGAGCTCCGCGGGAAGCTCCTCGACCCGCCGCGCCTCGGCGGGCTCGTTCTCGACCGCCTGCCCTGGATCGAGCTCAACCGCGTCCGCCAGCGAGCCCACACGCACCGTGAGGGCGTCGTGGTCGACGCCCTCGACCGCCTCCCACGGCACCGCGACCAGCCGGCGGCGCAGGGCGGCCCCCGACGGCGCCCCCGCGACGAAGAGGCGGCCGTCGTGCTCGAGGAGGACGACGGCCTTCCAGACGTCGCCTTCCGGGGTCGCGAGCTGGTACTGCTCGAGGCCGACGTCCGGCGCGCCCGCCGGGGGCAGCTCGTAGGTCCAGCTCACGCGCTCCACGACGGGCCCCTACCCGCTGCGGGGAATCGCAGTCACGACGAGCGGGCCGCGACGGCCGTTACCGCCGCGATGACGTCCTCCTGAGCCGGGGCGACGTTCGCAAGGCGCGTCGGCGGTGCGGCCCGCGAGCTCGGCGGCGCCGGGGTTCGCCGCCGCGACGACGATGGGCGGTGGCTCCGCGGGGAGCGTGTAGAGGCGCGCGTCCGCGACGGTGTGGTGCCGTCCCCGGTAGGTCTGCTCGCCGCCCGCCCAGAGCAGGGCGCATGACCTCGATCGCCTCCGCGAGCATCTCCAGCCGCTCGTCCGAGGACGGCCAGCGGTCGCCGAGGACGTGCTCGTTCAGGTTCTCGCCCGTGCCGAGCCCGAGCACGAAGCGGCCGGGCATCAGCGCGGTGACCGTGGCGGCGGCGTGGGCGACCATCGCGGGGTGGATCCGGACCAGCGGGCACGCGACGCCCGTCCCGACGCGGAAGCCGCTCCGTCTCGCGCGCGATGGCGCCGAGCACCGTCCAGACGAACGTGCTCTGGCCCTGCGCGTCGTTCCAGGGGTGGAAGTGGTCCGAGACGAGGGCGAGCTCGAAGCCCGTCGCCTCCGCCTCGCGGGCGAGGCGTACGAGGTCGGGCGGGGGCCAGTCCTCGCTGGCGAGGGCGTATCCGACTCCATGTCGGCTCCTTTCACCGCGGCCTGGAGGAAGGAGCACGAGCGCCGCCCGGCGCCGTCGCCCCATCTCTTCGCACCGCGGCGGAATCCAAACCGGCGTTTGCCGATGCGACGGCGGTGGAACCTGCCGCGCACACGGGACA
>DASTQA010000008.1:0-17143 GCA_035762005.1 Gaiellaceae bacterium | reverse complement strand
CCTGGAGTTCCAGGTCACAATCGTCGTCGCATGACGGCTGCAGCGGGGGTGAGCAGGGTCGGCGTCGTCGGCCTCGGGACGATGGGGGCCGGGATCGCCCAGGTGTGCGTCCAGGCCGGGATCGAGATCGTCGGCCGCGAGATGAGCGAAGAGCTCTGCGACCGCGCCCGCGCGCGCATCGACCACTACCTCGGCCGGGCCGTCGAGAAGGGCCGCCTGACCGAGGGCGAGCGCGCCGCCGCGCTCGCGCGGCTGACGACGACGACCGAGCTCGGCGAGCTCGCCGGCTGCGACCTCGTCATCGAGGCGGTCGTCGAGGAGCTCGACGTCAAGCGGCGGCTCTTCCGCGAGCTCGAGGGCGTCGTCGGCGAGGACGCGGTCCTCGCGACGAACACGTCGGCCCTCTCCGTGACGGAGATCGCACGCGCGACGGAGCGTCCGCGCCGCGTCGTCGGGATGCACTTCTTCAACCCGGCTCCGGTGCTGCCGCTCGTCGAGGTCGTGCGCACGGAGCTCTCCGCCGAGGAGGCCGTCGAGCGGGCGTACGCGCTCGCGGAGCGGCTCGGCAAGGAGCCGATCCGCTGCAACGACACCCCCGGCTTCGTCGTCAACCGGATCCTCATCCCGCTCCTGAACGACTGCGTGCGCGTCCTCGACGAGGCGGGAGTCTCGCCGGAGGACCTCGACAAGGCGATGACGCGGGGCGTCAGCTGGCCGATCGGGCCCTGCGCCCTCATCGACCTGATCGGAGTCGACGTGCACGTGCACGCCTCCGAGGCGCTGCACGACGCGCTCGGCGAGCCTCGCATGGCGCCTCCCGAGCGCCTCGTCCTGATGCGCGACGAGGGCCTGCTCGGGCGCAAGAGCGGCCGGGGCTTCTACGTGTACGAGCGCTAGGGGAGCGCGCGCTCCAGGAGCTCGGCCTCGGCCTGGACCGCCTCGGCCTCGTCCGGCCGGAACGGGCGCCCGACGAACTCGGCGTCGAGGACGAGGACGACCTCGTCGCCGCTCGTCACCGGCACGACGACCTCGGCGCGGACGCGCTCGTCGCTCGCCATGTAGTCCGGGTCGAGGCGGACGTCCTCGACGAGCTGCGGCCGCCCGGTCTCCACCGCACGCCAGCCGATCCCTCCCTGGCTCCGGTTCACCTCGTAGATCATGCGAAGCCCTCCCTCGGTGGCGACGACCCGGAGGGCGTCGGCGAGGCGCATGTGGCAGGAGACCTGGGCGTCGGGCAGCCGTCCGCTCAGGCGCTGAACCGCCCGACGACACAGTTCGATGAGGCTGTCCTCTCGCTCGACCGGCACTGGGCGACCGGCTTCCGGTTCGCTTCCGCACCCTTGCGCTGCCCGGCAGTATGCACCACCTCCGGGCCGCGCACCGGGCGCCGCGCCGTCCGCAGCGAGACGTACGATCGCGAAGCAGTGACGCTCTGCGCACTGTGTCGCCGCAACCTCCTCGCGGGCGAGCGTTTCCGCTTCTGGCGGAGCGCCGAGAGACGGCCGGCCTCGCGGGTCGTCTGCCACCTCTGCGAGCCGTCCGCCGCGCGCGGCGGCTGGGAGCGGACCGAGCGCGCCGACCGCGAGAACTCGGTCGGCCTGCGCGGCACCGTGCGACGGGTCGCCTAGCCCGCGGACGGCTCAGGCGGCGAGCGGGGGCCAGCCCCGGCACCAGAGCGCGTCCGGATGCCGCCGGGCGGCCGAGGCCCAGATCGCGTCCGCCTCGCCCGTCGAGATGAGCGCGAGAGCGACCGCGTGCCGGGTCGCCGCGACGGCGGCCGCGATCTCCCGCTCGTAGCGCCGCTCACCGTGGGGTGCCCGCTCGCAGGCCGCGGCGAGGGCCTCGAGGCGCGTCTCCAGGAGGCGGACCGTCCGGTCGTGGCGGGAGCGCTCGTCCATCGGACCCCGGGCGATGCTACGCCCCGCCGCGGACGCTCCCCGATCTTGCGGGCCTCTCGGGCCGAAGCGCTTACGCTTTCCTTACATACCCGTAATCGAAGGCTCACGGGGCGCGAAGATAGTTCCGTCCACATGCGGCGCACGGTCCTCCTGCTCGTGATCGCGGCGGTCGCGATCGAGGCGGCGGGCGCCGCGCGCGGCGACGTCGCGCAGACGCGGACGCCCGGGGCGCAGTGGGTCGTGGTGTCGAACGGCAACGGTCGCGCGGCGATCGTCAGGAGGGGCTCGTTCCTCGTCCGCGTGGAGCGGGGTCGCGTCCGGGTCATCGACCTCCCCGGCGGGAGCCGGCCGAGCCGCAGGTGCAACCGCCGCGGGAACCGCGTGAGCGACGCCACCGTCGAGTACCGCGGGCGCGACGTCCGCTGCCGCGTCTGGGGCGAGGGACCATGGCAGCTCATCGTCCGCGGCCGGAGGATCGACGGGAGCGGGGTGGTGCGCGGCTCGCTGACGCTCGACGCGGTCGAGTCCGGCGCGGCGGGGACGTTCAGGATCGGCCAGCGCGACGCCCGGCGCTGGCCGCGGGCCCCCAAGACCTTCCTCCTGCGCCGCTAGTCGGGGTGTGCGGCCCCGACGGCCGGGCCATGTGACACGATATGCCGCTGTGGCAGCGACGAAGCAGTCGGTCCTCGTCGTCGAGGACGAGCCGAGCATCGCGTCGTTCGTCGGGATGTACCTCAGGCGGGCCGGCTTCACCGTGCACGTGGCCGGGACCGGCGCCGACGCGATCGAGACCGCGAGCGCCGATCCGCCCGCGCTCATCGTCCTCGACCTCATGCTCCCCGACCTCGACGGCATCGACGTCTGCCGGCGCATCCGGCAGCGCTCGGACGTGCCGATCCTCATGCTGAGCGCGCGCGACGAGGACATCGACAAGATCATCGGCCTCGAGGTCGGCGCCGACGACTACCTCACGAAGCCCTTCAACCCGGGCGAGCTCGTGGCGCGCGTCAAGTCGATCCTGCGCCGTGTCGGCCCGGAGCGCCGGGAGTTCGTGAGCTCCTTCCTCGAGCACGGCGACCTCCGGATCGACGCGGGCCGTCGCGAGGTGACGGTCGCGGACGACGAGGTGCAGCTCGCGCCGAAGGAGTTCGACCTCCTCTGGGACCTGCTCGACCATCGCGGGCTCGTCCTCACGCGCGACCAGCTGCTCGAGCGGGTCTGGGGCTACACGTTCGCGGGCGACACGCGCACCGTCGACGTCCACGTCCGGCAGCTCAGGCGCAAGCTGGGCGACGCCTGCCCGATCGTCACCGTGTGGGGCGTGGGCTACAAGGTCTCGACGGAGCCGAAGGCCGCCAAGGTCTCTTAGTGCCGGCGAGGCGCTAGTGCTGCGCTCGCTCCGCTTCCGGCTCCCGGCGATCTTCCTCGTCGGCGTCCTCCTCGCTGCGGTCGTCACGGCCGCGATCGCCGTCCGCTTCTTCCAGGACGACACGCGCGCGCGGGGGCTCGCCGAGCTGCGGCGCCAGGCCGGCGGCTTGGCCGAGCTCTACGCGTTCCAGGCGCAGCGGAGCATCGACGAGAGCCGCGACGCGCCGACCTTCGCCCCGCCGATCCTCGAGCGCGCGACGGGGTCGGCGATCTACTACTCCGGCGTGGAGATCTTCCCCGGGCAGGTCTCGGGCCTGCGGCCACTGCCGGAGAGCTACCTCGAGTGGGAGGTTCTCGACCGGGGTCGCGTGCAGACGCTCGAGCTGCAGCCGCCGGGCACCGACAAGACGTACCTCGCGGCCGCGCATCCGATCCGGCTCGGCGGCGAGACGTTCGGCGCCATCGTCGTCGCCAAGCCGCGCGCGGAGCTGCGCGAGCGCTGGGTCGACCTCGCCGAGCGCCTCGGGCTCGCGTTCCTCGCCGGCCTCGCCATCGCGCTCGGCTTCGTCTGGTACCTGACGCGCCGCGTGACGAAGCCGGTGCTGACGCTCTCGCACGCGGCCGACGAGGTCGCGCGGCGGCGGTACGGCGCCGAGCTTCCCGAGCCGGGCGTCCGCGACGAGATCGCGCACCTGACGGAGAGCTTCCGCGGGATGACCGAGCGCCTCGCCGAGGCGGAGGCGCACGAGCGGCACTTCCTCGTCCGCGTCTCGCACGAGCTCCGCACGCCGGTCACCGCGATCCGGGGTCACGTCGACGCGCTGCGCGACGGGCTCGCGGAGGACACGGAGGCCCGTGAGGCCTCGCTCGACGTCATCCGTGCCGAGACGGACCGCCTCACCCGGCTCGTGGGCGACCTGGTCGACCTCGCCCGGCTCGAGGCCCACAGCTTCACGCTCGAGGAGCACGAGGTCGAGCTCCGCCTGCTCGTCGAGCAGGGCTACCAGTCCTTCGCCGAGGAGGCACGCCGCCGGGAGATCAACTACGACCTCGCGCTCGAGGAAGACCCCGTCGTGCACACCGACGGCGACCGGGTCCTCCAGATCGTCTCGAACCTGCTCGCGAACGCCTTCTCCTGGACGCCCGACGGCGGCACGATCTCCGTCGCCCTCTCGCGGGAGAACGGCTGCGCCTCCGTCGTCGTGACCGACTCGGGCCCCGGCATCCCGCCCGCGCAGCGGGAGCGGGTGTTCCGGCCGTTCGTCTCCGAGAACGGCCAGGGCAGCGGGCTCGGGCTCGCGATCTCGCGGGAGATCGCGGAGGCCCTCGGCGGGCACCTGAAGCTCGACTCGGTGGTCGGTCGCGGCTCGCGCTTCGAGCTGCAGCTGCCGGCGCCCTGAGCAGCGCCGGCGCGCGGCCGGCCTACGCGCCCGGGCGCGCCTCGAGGCGGTAGAGCGAGGCGCCGGGGGGGTCCTCGAGCGCCCGCTCGATCCGGTCGAGCACGCGCTCGGCCCGGTCGAGCCGCCGCTCGACGCCGCGCCAGCCGGACGCGACGAGATCGACGAGCAGGCTCAGGTCCTCCACCCGCTCCTGCCGTTCGACTGCGGCGTCGAGCTGGATGCGCTCGAGCCGCCGGACGACCTGGGCGGTGAGCCCCCGCACCTCGGCGAGGCTCCTCGCGACGGGGACGACCTCGGAGCGCATCCCGTCCTCGATCGCCGCGCCCAGCCGCTGCGGCACGGTCGCCTCGAGCTCCGCGGCGGTCTGCGCGAGCGCCGCGAGCGCGCTCTCCGCGCGCTCGACGGCGGCGGCCAGGTCGGCCCGGCTCGGCCCCTCCGTGCGGGCCTCCGCCAGCCGCACCCGGGCCCGCTCGAGCGCGTCGCGATCCATGGGCGCGCACCCTACTCTTGGCGTCGGACCGCATGCGAACCGCCGAGCTCGACTACGACCTCCCGCCCGAGCTGATCGCGCAGCGGCCGGCGGGCCGCCGGGACGAGTCGCGGCTGCTCGTGCACGAGCGGGGAAGCGGGCGCACGCGGCACCGCCGCTTCCGCGACCTGCCGGCGGAGCTGCCCGCGGGCGCGCTCGTCGTCGTGAACGACACGCGCGTCGTGCCGGCCCGCCTGCGACTACGGCGGCCGACGGGCGGCCAGGCCGAGGTCCTCCTCCTCGAGCCCCTCGGCGAGGGGCTCTGGGAGGCGCTGGCGCGCCCGACCCGCCGGCTGCGCACGGGCATGCGCCTGGGTCCGGTCGAGCTCGTCGAGCACCTCGGCGGCGGCCGCTGGCGGCTGCGCCTCGAGGGCGAGCCGGCAGGCGAGACGCCTCTCCCGCCCTACGTCACGGAGCCGCTCGCCGACCCGGAGCGGTACCAGACGGTCTACGCCGACGAGGCGGGCTCGGCCGCCGCGCCGACAGCCGGGCTCCACTTCACGCCCGAGCTCCTCGCGGGCGTCGAGATCGAGCGGGTCACGCTCCACGTCGGGCTCGACACCTTCCGCCCCGTCACCGCCGAGGAGCTCGACGACCACGAGCTCCACAGCGAGCGGTACGCCGTCGAGCCGGCCGCGTGGGAGCGGATCGCCGCGGCCGAGACGGTTGTCGCCGTCGGGACGACGACGGTGCGCGTCCTCGAGTCGCTCGCTCGGGGCGCGCCGCTCTCGGGCAGAACGAGCCTGTTCGTGACCCCGGGATTCGAGTTCCGGCGCGTCGACGCCCTCGTGACGAACTTCCACCTGCCGCGCTCGACCCTCCTGGCCCTCGTCATGGCGTTCGCCGGCGTCGAGGAGACCAGGCGCCTGTACCGGCTCGCGATCGAGGAGCGGTACCGCTTCTACTCCTTCGGCGACGCGATGCTCCTCCTCCCGTGAGGGGCCACCCCGTGCCTCCACCCGCCTGCGAGCGTAGCGCCCGCAGGCGCGCGCGTGGCGCGCGGACCGTGACGGAAGCGAGGAAGATGGCCGCATGAGCTTCACGGTGACGGCGACGGACGGCGCGGCTCGCGCCGGCGTGCTCTCGACCGCTCACGGCGACGTGCCGACGCCCGCGTTCATGCCGGTGGGGACGAAGGGCACCGTCAAGGGGCTGCACCCCGGGCGGCTCCGGGAGCTGGGGACGGCCATCCTCCTCGGCAACACGTACCACCTCCACTTCCGCCCCGGCGCCGACGTGGTCGCCGAGCTCGGCGGGCTCCACCGCTTCATGGGCTGGGACGGTCCCATCCTCACCGACTCCGGAGGCTTCCAGGTCTTCTCGCTGCGGGACACGATCGCCCGCACGGACGACGAGGGCGTGACGTTCCGCTCGGTCTACGACGGCGAGCCGGCGCGCTTCACGCCCGAGCTCGTCGCCGACCTCCAGCGCCGGCTCGGCTCGGACGTCGCCATGTGCCTCGACATCTGCCTCCCCGCCGGGGCCGAGAGGGTCGCGCTCGCCGAAGCCGCCGCGACGACGACGCGCTGGGCCGCGCGCCAGCTCGCCGCTCCGCGCGGCGACGGCCAGCTCGTCTTCGGCATCTCCCAGGGAGGGACCGACCCCGAGCTCCGCCGGCGCTCACTCGAGGAGATCGCCGCCCTGGGTCCCGACGGCAACGCCCTCGGGGGGCTCAGCGTGGGGGAGGACCGCGCGCTCATGCTCGAGACGGTCGCCTGGGCCGCGCCGCTCCTCCCGCCCGAGCGGCCGCGGTACTTCATGGGGATCGGCGACCCGGCCGGGATCCTCGAGGTCGTCGTGCGGGGCGTGGACATGTTCGACTGCGTCCTGCCCACCCGGCTGGGCCGGACCGGCTCGGCACTCACCTGGGAGGGCCGCCTCAACCTGCGCAACGCCCGCTTCGCCCGCGACCCGCGCCCGCTGCAGGAGGGCTGCCCCTGCGCCGCCTGCTCGGGCTTCTCGCGCGCGTACCTGCGCCACCTCGTCAACCAGCAGGAGCTCCTCGCCCTCGTCCTCCTCTCCGAGCACAACGTCCGCTTCCTCCTCGACCTCACGGCCGGCGCGCGCGCGGCGATCGAGCTCGGGGAGCTCGGGACGTTCAAGGCAAGAGCCCTCGAGCGGCTCGGAGAGGCGGCCGCAGGCGGGGCCGCTCAGGCGTAGAGCGGCTTGGCGGCCTGATACGTTTGTCCGGCACAATGCGCGCTAAACCCTTCCTCGCCGGCGCCCGCTCCGGGGGCCGCGGCGGGCCGGAGGGGCACGCCTAGGAGGCTCATGGACCCCATCTTCATCTTCTTCCTCGTGGTGCTCGTCTTCATGTACCTGCTGCTCATCCGCCCGCAGCGGCAGCAGGCGAAGCGGCACCAGGAGATGCTCCAGAACCTGAGCGTGGGCGACGAGGTCGTCACCGCGGGCGGCATCTACGGCGAGGTGACCGCCATCGACGACGAGCGAGTCCAGCTCGAGATCGACGCGGACGTCCGGATCGCCGTCGCCCGCCGCGCGATCGCGAGCATGGTCTCGCCGGAGGAGTCGGCGGTGATGGCCGACGAGCCGATGGAGGCGCCCGAGCCGATGACCGCCGAGGCGCCCGAGCCGCTGGAGGAGCAGGCCCGCCGCTAGGCGAAAGGGAACACCGGGGGCATGCGCCGCTACTCCCTCATCCTGCTGGCCCTCTTCGGCGCGATCGCCGGAGTCGTCGTCCTGGGCCTGTTTCGCTCACCGACCCTCGGGCTCGATCTCCAGGGCGGCCTCGAGGTCGTCCTCGAGGCGCGGCCGGAGGCGGGGCAGGAGCTGACGGAGGGCGACCTCGACCGGTCGGTCGAGATCATCCGCAACCGCGTCGACAAGATCGGCGTCTCGGAGCCCGAGATCCGCAAGCAGGGCTCGAACCAGATCGTCGTCGACCTCGCCGGCGTCTTCGACCAGGGCCGCGCGGCCGACATCATCGGCCAGACGGCGCAGCTCGAGTTCTACGACCTCGCCGGCGACGTCGCGCCGCTCTCGCAGGACGCGACCGGCCAGCCGCTCCCGAGCCCCACGCTCCTGCCGCTGCTCACCCCGGCGGACGAGCTCCCCGAGGACCTCGAGCCCCGGGAGTGGTACCTCTACTCGGAGTCGAAGTCGAGGCTCGCGGGACCGGCGGCGACGCGGGCGGAGCTCCTCCAGCAGGTCGAGGGCGGGGAGGCGCCGAGGGGCGCCGAGTTCTACGTCCTCCCGAGCGACAAGACCGTCCTCACGTGCGGCCCGCCCGCGCTCGGCTGCCCCGGCGGCGCCAACCCGGCGGAGACCTCGTACTACCTCTACGAGTACCAGCCGAACGACGCCGAGGACCCGATCCCGGCGCTCACCGGCGAGGACCTGAATGCCGACGGGACGCGGCAGGACTTCGGGACGAACGGGGAGCCGATCGTCCTCCTCGACTTCACCGACCGGGGCGGCGACAAGTTCCACGACATCACGCGCGAGCTGTCCCAGCGGGGAGCGACGCTCGCGGCCCAGAACGGCGTCACCGGGCGGGGCGACGACGCGCGGGCGTTCGCCCAGAGCTTCGCGATCGTCCTCGACAGCGAGATCCGCTCGTTCCCGATCATCGACTTCACCGACCCGCAGCTCGCGGACGGTATCGCCGGCGGGAGCGCCCAGATCACGGGCCTCGACTCCCTCGACGAGGCGAAGGACCTCGCGCTCGTGCTGCAGACGGGCGCGCTGCCGGTCGAGTTCGTCCAGGTCGACCGCACCCAGATCTCGGCGACGCTCGGCGAGGACTCGCTCCGCGAGGCGATGATCGCCGGCATCGGCGGCCTGCTCGCGGTCGCGCTCTTCCTGCTCCTCGTCTACCGCTTCCTCGGCGTCGTCGCCATCGTCGGGCTCGGCGTCTACGGCGTCTTCCTCTACGGCGCGATCCTCCTCTTCAACGTGACGATGACCCTGCCGGGGATCGCGGGGATCATCCTCACGATCGGCGTCGCGGCCGATGCGAACATCGTCATCTTCGAGCGCATCAAGGAAGAGGTGCGCGCGGGCAAATCGGTGCGCGCCGCGATCGCGACGGGCTACCGCAAGGGCTTCGCGACGATCGTGGACGCGAACGTCGTCACGATGATCACCGCGTTCGTCCTCTTCGCGGCCGCGACGGGCGGCGTGCGCGGCTTCGCCCTCATGCTCCTGATCGGGACGCTGATCTCGATGATCACCGCCGTCCTCGCCACGCGCGCACTCCTCGGCGTCCTCGCCGCCTTCCGCTGGTTCGACAACCCGGCGTTCATGGGCGCGAGCGCGCAGAAGATCCCCGACTGGCAGAAGATCGACATCGTCGGCAAGCGGCGCATCTGGTTCTCGATCGCCACCGCCGCGCTCGTGATCTCCGTCGCCGCGATCGCGATCCAGGGCCTCAACCTCGGCATCGACTTCCGGGGCGGGAGCCAGGTCTCCTTCGAGACGCCGCGGCCGGTCTCGGTCGACCGGGTCCGCGAGGAGGTGTCCTCGCTCGGGCTCGCCGGCGCCGTGATCCAGGGTCGCGGCGACGAGACGGACGGCGCCTACGAGCAGTTCCAGATCAAGACGGAGACGCTCACCGAACGGGAGCAGGTCGAGCTCACGAGCGCGCTCGAGAACGACCTCGACGCCGACGCGATCGGCGTCCGCAACGTCTCCGGGAGCTTCAGCGAGCAGATCCTCCGCGGCGCAATCCTCGCGATCGTCGTCTCGCTGCTCCTGATCGTCGTCTACGTGACGATCCGGTTCGAGTTCGTCTTCGCCCTGCCGATCTTCCGGGCCCTCTTCTACGACGTGACGGTGGCGATGGGCGTGTACGCGCTCGTCGGCTGGGAGGTGACCGCCTCCACCGTGGCGGCCATCCTCACGATCCTCGGCTACTCGATGTACGACACGATCATCATCTTCGACCGCGTGCGCGAGAACATCCCGCTCATGCGCAAGTCGAGCTTCGCCGCGATCGCGAACCAGTCCCTCTGGGAGACGGTCCGCCGCTCGCTCGCGACGAGCTTCATCACGCTCCTGCCGATCTCGGCGCTCATCCTCTTCGGCGGCGACACGCTCAAGGAGTTCGCCTTCGCGCTCCTCATCGGCATCGGGTCCGGCGCGTTCTCGACCGTCTTCATCGCGACGCCGTTCCTCGCCGTCCTCAAGGAGCGCGAGCCCGAGTACCAGCGCCGCAAGGACGCGGGGCTCCAGGAGAAGCTCGAGACGGTCGGGGAGCAGACGGACGGCCGCCCGGCCGAGCCGGAGGCGGAGGAGCCGGCCCCGGTCCCCGAGCCTGAGCCCGTCGCGGCCGAGTCGACTCCGGTGGACGGCGGGGCGGCTGCGGCGGCACGCCGCGAGGCACGGCGCAAGCGGAGGCGCGCGAGGCCGCATGGCAGAGCCCGCTAGCGACGCCGAGCGGTCCCTCCGCGAGGCCGCCGAGGAGCTGTTCCTCGCCGGCGTCGGGGTCGTCGCGCTCACGAAGGAGCGGACCGAGGAGCTCGTGGACGAGCTCGCGGGCCGCGGCAAGGTGACGCGCGACGAGGCGCGGGACCTCGTCGACGACGTCGTCGGGCGCTGGCGGGGCGAGGCGATGCGGGTCGGCGAGCGGGCCGGCTCGACCTTCTCGGGGCTCTTCAAGGAGCTCGGCCTCGTCACGCGCCGCGACTACGACGAGCTCGAGCTCCGGCTCGCGCAGCTGGAGCACCGGCTCCGCCTGATCGAGAAGAAGGGACAGTGAGCGCCGCCCACCCTCGGCTCGGCTTCGGGGCCGGGGCCGGGGCGACCGCTTGCAGGCAGAAGGCCGGCCCGTGAGCTCCCGCCCGGCTGTGCGGCAGCTTGGGCGGATCTCCGAGATCGCCCAGGTGGCCGCGAAGCACGGCTTCGGGTACCTCTTCCAGACGCGCGGACCGGGCGCCGTGCGCTCGCGCCGCCAGCGCGAGGTGGAGCTCGCCGAGTCGGGCTCGCCGCGCGGCGAGCGGCTGCGCGCGATGCTCGACGAGCTCGGCCCCACGTTCGTGAAGTTCGGGCAGCTCCTCTCGACCCGTCCCGACATCGTCCCGCCCGACATCGTCTTCGAGCTCAAGGGGCTCCAGGACAAGGTCAGCTCCTTCCCGTTCGAGGACGCCCGCGACGTGGTCGAGGAGGAGCTCGAGCTGACGCTCGAGCAGCTCTTCCTCGAGTTCGAGGAGACGCCGGTCGCGGCCGCCTCGATCGGACAGGTGCACGGTGCCGTCCTGCCCAACGGCCGCAAGGTCGTCGTCAAGGTGCAGCGGCCGGGCGCGCCGCGGCAGATCGAGGCCGACCTCGAGCTCATGTACCAGCTCGCCCGCCTCGCCCGCGAGCGCGTGCGCGCGCTCGAGTTCATCGACACGGTCGCGGTCGTGGACGAGTTCGCGCGCTCGATCCGCGAGGAGCTCGACTACCGGACGGAGGCGCGCAACGCGGAGCAGTTCCACCGCAACTTCGCGGGCAACCCGCACGTGCACGTGCCGCGCGTCTACTGGAGCTACTCGCGCTCGCGCGTCCTCACGCTCGAGCGGCTCGAGGGCATCCACGTGCGCGACGTCGACCTGGACGCCTACACGCTCGAGGAGCGCCGCCGGCTCGCCTACCGGATCGCGGAGGCGTGGATGGCGATGATCTTCCGCCACGGGTTCTTCCACGGCGACCCGCACCCCTCGAACATCATGGTGCTCGAGCAGCTCGACAAGATCGGCCTGGTCGACTTCGGCACCGCCGGCCAGCTGGCGCCCGACGACACGTCGAAGCTGACGGGGCTCTTCATCGACGCCGTCAACCAGAACATCGAGGCGCTCCCCAGACGTCTCGCCTCGCTCGGCGTCCGCTACCCGAGAGACAAGGAGGAGGAGTTCGTCGCCGAGCTGCGCGACGTCTACTACCGCTACTACGGCGCACGGCTCTCCGAGATCGACCCCCTGGCCGTCATCCGGGAGGTCTTCGCGCTCATCTACCGCATGCATCTGACGCTCCCGACGAGGTTCATCCTCCTCGACCGGGCGATCGCGACGCTCGGCTCGGTCGGCGCCGAGCTCTACCCCGACTTCAACGTCTTCGAGGTCGCGAAGCCCTACGCGCGCGAGCTCATGCTCGAGCGTTTCACCCCTCAGCGCATCGCGACGCGAACGCAGCAGGAGCTTCGCAACTACGCGAGCATCATGCGCGATGTTCCCTACCAGCTGCACGACATCCTCCAGGAGGTCCGCGACGGGCAGATCGAGGTGGGTTTTCGTCACGAGGGCCTGGAAAGCCTGATCGGTCGCATGGACACGGCGTTCAACCGAATCGGCATCGCGACCGTCGCCGTCGGGGGCGCCGTCACCTCGGGGATCCTCGCCGCCACCGTGGAGCGTGGCCCTCAGGTCTGGGGAATCCATTTCCTCGCCGTCATCGGACTCTCGCTCTCCGCCATCCTGAGCATCTGGCTCGTTTGGGGCGTGCTCCGGTCCGGTCGGCTGTGACCGACCCGTCTTTTTCGGGCCTGCTCGAACGCGCCGTCGAGCTCGCGCTCGGCAACGTCGAGGCGGGAGGGCTCCCGTTCGGCGCGCTCGTCGTCCGCGACGGCGACGTGCTCGGCACAGGCGTCAACACGGCCGTGCGGGACGACGACCCGACCGGGCACGCCGAGACGGGAGCGCTGCGCGACGCCTGCGCTCGCCTGCGCTCGCGCGACCTCGCAGGGGCCGTCGTCGTCGCGAGCGCGGAGCCCTGTCCGATGTGCCGCGCCGCGGCGCTCCTCGCGGGCGTCTCCCGCCTCGTCTACGCGGCGCCGCGGGAGACGGCCGCGGACGCCGGCTTCGTCCTGCCGCCGGCGCTTAGCGAGCTCGAGGCCGCCTGGCGGCAGCTCGCGCCCGGCCTCGTGGAGCACGTGCCCACGCCCGGCGCCGAGGAGCCGTTCACCCGCTTCGCCGAGGCCGGGGAAGGTCCGCGGGGAGGTGCGGGGGCGGGCCCCGTCCGCGAGCTCCGGCTCGCCGTCACGGTGCCGGAGTACGAGCGGGCGCTCGCGTTCTACCGCGACACGCTCGGCCTGCCGGTCGTCTACGCCTGGGACGAGCCCGAGGGCAGCGGCGCGATCCTCGCCGCGGGCCGCGCGACGCTCGAGCTGATCTCGCCCGCGCAGGCGGAGCTGATCGACCGGGTCGAGGTCGGGAGGCGCGTGGCGGGCACGATCCGGCTGGCGCTCGAGGTCGCGGACTCCGCCGAGGCTCTCGAGGAGCTCGTCGCCGGCGGGGCGGAGAGGCTCGGCGGGCCGGTCGTGACGCCGTGGCGCCACCAAAACGTCCGCGTGCGCGCGCCCGACGGGCTCCAGCTGACGCTCTTCACCGTGCTCGAAGGGGCGCCGTAGGCCGCCGGAGCGGTGGAGGAGCCGGGCTCCGGGCGGAGAAAGGCCCGTCCATGAGCCTCCTCCTCCGCTGGCGCCGCCGCCGCATCCTCCGTGCCTGGCGGCGCGGCGTCGTCGACTACGCGCAGGCACGCTCGCGCTACGACCGGCTCGCCCGCGGCCTCTGAGCCGCGACGGTTCCACAGCCTGTCCGGCCCGGACTGTCGTGCGTCGCGCTGAGCGTCGCTCGTCACGATTTCGCGCCAAAGGACATCTGTTTCGCCTGCGGCGCCGCTGGTAGCTTCGCCACCATGGGGGAAGCGGTGCTGGTGGTGGAGCACGAGGAGCCGACGAGGCGGTTCCTCGCGCAGCAGCTGACGGACGACGGGTTCGACGTCCTCGCCGCCGACCGGGCCGTCCCCGCGCTCGAGCTCGTGGAGTCCGCGCGTCCCGACCTCGTGCTCCTCGACGCCGTCCTCCCCGACGTCTCCGGCTTCGAGCTCTGCAGCCGCCTCCGGGCCGGCGAGCCGGGGCGCGCGTGGAACCGCGACGTCCCGGTCATCATCGTCAGCGCCCGCAGCGACCCCGTCGACCGCGTGCGCGGCTTCGCCCGCGGGGCGGACGACTACGTCGTGAAGCCGTTCGTCTACGAGGAGCTCGTCGCCCGCATGCGCGCGGTGCTCCGCCGCGTCGCCGGCCCGCGGCACCTGCGGCTGGCGGTGCGCGACCTCGAAATCGACCTCGCCTCGCGCGTCGTCCGCGTCGCCAGGGAGCCGGTGCAGCTCTCCGCGAAGGAGTTCGACCTCCTCGTCGCGCTCGCCGAGGACCCGGAGCGCGTCTTCCGCAAGGAGGACCTCCTGCGCGATGTCTGGGGCTTCCGCTCGCTCGGCCGGACGCGGACGCTGGACTCGCACGCGAGCCGCCTCCGCCGGAAGCTGAACGCGAACGGCGAGGCCGCCTACGTCCTCAACGTGTGGGGGGTCGGCTACCGGCTCGTCGCCGGCCTCTGACAGCCCACCGCTCGGCCTAGAGGCACTCGATCGTCAGCGTCTCGAACAGGACCGCGACCTTGCCCGTCGCGTCACGGTCACGGGGAAGACGTTCTCCGGACGAACGCCGGCGCCCCGCCGCTTCCGACGAAGCGGAACCGGTCGACGAAGGTCTCGACGCTTCTGCCCGGGGGCTGGCGAACGTCATGTCCATCGTGGCGCGGGTCGCGACGTAGCGGCGTCCGAGCTCGTCCGTCCCCGTGATGCGGCTGGGTTAGAAGTGACCGGCGAGGAGCAGGCCGCCCGACGGCGTCTCGGTCGTGACGAAGACCGCGGCCGCCTCGCCGCTGAACTCCACGTCGACTCCGCACGCCGTGAACGTGCCCGCGACCGGGAAGATCTCCCGCGTCGTCTCGCCGGCCGCGGACGACGGAACGAGAAGCGCTGCAACGCCGAGCGCGACGAGGGCAAGGGTCTTTTCGCATGGGTGCCTCCTCCATCGGGACGGGTCACGTGCCCTGACACGCCCGCGCGACGCTCGCTCGGAGCTGCCTACCCGGTCGGCCGAGGGACCGCGGATGAGCTCCCGGACCGGCGACGGCGGCACGCGACACCTTCGTGTGTCATACGCCTCGTAGTCGGCGGCCGCGAGGTCGAGTCCCGACGCGGCTACCAGGGCCGGTAGGGGCGCAGGCCGCAGGTTCCCGGCTCGGCGGCGAACACGGCCGGGTCCAGGCGCCACCACGTCGGCGGCGGCGAGAAGTCCCCGTCGACGGCCGCCGTCTCGGCGAGGAGGATCATCTCCCCGTCGCCGCTTGCGAAGACGGGCGTCCGTCCCCGCCGAAGCGCGTCGAGGCGCGGCTGGTCGGCAGGGGTCAAGCGGTCCTTGTGCACGAGGAGGAGCCCGCCTTCGGGCTCGCCCGACGCGGGCAGCTCCGCCGTCGCCCCGGTCCACGAGCCGGTGTAGGCGGGGAGGAGGCGGAAGGTGTCCCGGTCCGTCCAGAGGAGGTCGAACCGCTCGGCCTCGGATCCCGCGAGCCAGGAGCGGAGATCGTGCCAGCGCTCGGCGGGGTCGTTCGGCCAGGGCTGCCGGTCGGCGCAGCGCCCGAAGTCGACGAGCCCGGGCCCGAGGACGAGCCCGGCGAGGGCGACGGCGGCGGCGTGGGCGCCCGAGACGCCGAGCACCTTGACCCTTCCGCGGAAGAGGAAGGCGATGCCGGCGAAGGCGCCCATCGCGAGGGCGGGGAAGAGGGGGAGCCAGTAGCGGACGCTCGTGACGTTCAGGAGCCAGCGTCCTGACGGGAGCGAGGCGAGTCCGAGCAGCGCCATCGTCAACCAGAAGCTCAGGAACCAGGCTCCCAGGAGCCAGAGCCGCCGCTCGCGGAAACGGGTCGCCAACGCGGTCGCGAAGATCGCGACGAGGAGGAGCACGGCCCAACCGGAGTCCCATGCGAGGACGAGCCGGGGGAAGACGGCGAGCGTGTCGAGCAGGCCGTCGAGCTGCTCGCGGACGAGGGCGAGTCCGGCTCCTTCGCCGGCCGGCCGGTCTTCCCGCGTCAGCAGCATCCGGGAGTGGATGAAGGCGTCGCCGTGCCGGACGGCGCCGTAGACGAGCTCCAGTGACGCCGCCGCAAGGGCCGCGCCGGCCACGACCGCGACCCGCCGGAGCGGGTAGCGCAGGAGCACGAAGGTCACGGCGACGGCCGGGAGGAGGATCGGGCTGAACTCACGGATCAGGTACGTCCAGCCGAAGAGGAGGCCGGCGCAGGCGGCCGAGGCTGCCGGTGGCCACCGCCCGCGCCGCCCGGCGCCCAGGACGAGGAAGAAGATGCCGGTCGTGAACGTCGCGGCGGCGGTCGTGTCCGGGAGGATGGCGCTCGAGCGCAGGAGGAAGTCGTTGCCGAGGACGGTCACGAGCGCTGCGAGGGCGCCCAACAGACGGTCGCCGAAGAGGAGCAGCATCGTCCCGTAGACCGCAGCGGCGAGGACGAGGCCGACGGCGAACGGGACGGCGTAGAGGGCCGCCTCCGAGGGCCCGAAGACGAGCACGGCCAGGCGAACGGGCGCGACGAGCCCGATCCGAAGCGTCCAGAGGTCGGCGGGGACGTCAGGGAAGTCGACCGCGGTGCGGAAGTACTTCGCGGGATCGAAGGGCTGGGGGCCCTGGCGGAACGCGAGCTGGACGACCGCGCAGGCGACCACGACGCCGGCGCCGACGGCCCAGTCTGCGAGCGCCCGCCGTGACGGCGGTCGCCCGCCTGCCGTCGCCGGTCGCAGGCCGCCCGCCGCGCCGGCCGAGGCCCTCCGGTCACGCTCCACCTTCACGCGCGCGAGACGCTACAGCGTCCCGCGCGGGGCAGGGCGAGAGGGGCGGCCGGAGCCGCCCCCTCGAACGGTGCGCGGGGCGAGGCCCGCCAGCTCTTGCGGTCGAACCTCGACTTGATGGAGAAGTCCTGCGTCTGCGGGTTCAGCCAGGGCAGGTGGCGGGCTCCCTTCACCTTGAACTTCGGCGCGAAGATGTTGAGCCCCTCGCCGATGTTCGTCTCGTAGAGCTCGCCGTTGTACCGGTACGTCGACCCAGGCGCCCGTGACGTCGCAGCAGAACGGCGTCCCCGGCGGCACCGGGGCGGCAGGCGGGT
>DASTQA010000007.1:0-7127 GCA_035762005.1 Gaiellaceae bacterium | reverse complement strand
CAAGCAATGGGTCGGCGAGGTCGTGCCGACCGACGACCACCTGGCCCGCTCCGGCCGCGTGATGGAGATGCTCAGCGAGCACCAGTGCGAAGGGTGGCTCGAAGGCTACCTGCTGACCGGGCGGCACGGGCTGTTCAACTGCTACGAGGCGTTCATCCACATCGTGGACTCGATGTTCAACCAGCACGCCAAGTGGCTGAAGGTGACGCGCGAGATCCCGTGGCGACGGCCGATCGCCTCGCTGAACTACCTGCTCTCCTCGCACGTCTGGCGTCAGGACCACAACGGCTTCTCCCACCAGGACCCGGGGTTCATCGACCACGTCGTGAACAAGAAGGCGGAGATCATCCGCGTCTACCTGCCGCCGGACGCGAACTGCCTCCTCTCGGTGGCCGACCACTGCCTCCGCTCGCGCGACTACGTCAACGTCATCGTCGCGGGGAAGCAGCCGGCGCTCGACTACCTGACGATGGAGGAGGCGATCGTCCATTGCACGCGGGGCATCGGAATCTGGCAGTGGGCCTCGAACGACGACGGCGGCGAGCCAGACGTCGTGCTCGCCTGCGCCGGCGACATCCCCACGCTCGAGACGCTCGCGGCCACGGCGATCCTGCGCCGGCGCCTGCCCGACCTGAAGGTGCGCGTCGTCAACGTCGTGG
Organism: Gaiellaceae bacterium; assembly: GCA_035762005.1. Taxonomy (GTDB): domain Bacteria; phylum Actinomycetota; class Thermoleophilia; order Gaiellales; family Gaiellaceae; genus JAIBJN01. The sequence goes on along the minus strand of DASTQA010000007.1, from coordinate 6,468 downwards.
ACCTCATGCGCCTGCAGCCGTCGAGCGAGCACCCGCACGGGCTCGCCGACGCCGAGTTCGACGCCCTCTTCACGACGAGCCGGCCGATCGTCTTCGCCTACCACGGCTACCCGTGGCTCGTGCACCGGCTGACGTACCGCCGGACGAACCACGACAACCTCCACGTCCGCGGCTACAAGGAGGAGGGCACGACGACGACGCCGTTCGACATGGTCATGCTCAACGACCTCGACCGCTTCCACCTCGTCATGGACGTGATCGACCGCGTCCCGGGCCTCGGCGAGCGTGCCGCCGGCCTGCGCCAGGAGATGATGGACGAGCGCCTGCGACACCGGGCCTACACGCGCGAGGTCGGCGACGACATGCCCGACGTGCGCGACTGGGTCTGGGAGGGGGTCGAGCCCGGCTCGCCCCCGCGTGGCGTCCCCTCCTAGCCCCGGGTGCGCGTCCTCGTCGTCAATGCGGGCTCGACGAGCCTGAAGCTCCACCTCGTCGGCGCCGACGGGATCGCGTCCCCCGTCGCCGCGCTCGCCGACGTCGGCCCCGGCGACGCCGACGCCGTCGCCCACCGGGTCGTCCACGGGGGCCTCCGACTCAGGGACCCGGTCGTCGTCGACGACGACGTCGTCGGGGCGATCGCCGAGCTGCGGCCGCTCGCGCCGCTCCACAACGCCCCCGCGCTCGCCGGCATCGAGGCGGCGCGGCGGGCGCTCCCCGGACTGCCGCACGTCGCCGTCTTCGACACCGCCTTCCACGCGACGCTCCCCCCGGCCGCCGCGACGTACGCCGTCCCCGCGCGCTGGCGAGAGGAGTGGGGCGTGCGCCGCTACGGCTTCCACGGGCTCTCGGTCGAGTGGGCCGCCGAGCGTGTTCCCGCGCGCCGTCTCGTCGTCTGCCACCTGGGCGGCGGGTGCTCCGTCACGGCCGTCGCCGACGGGCGCTCCGTCGACACGACCATGGGCTTCTCGCCGCTCGAGGGCGTGCCGATGGCGACGCGCGCCGGCTCCGTCGACCCCGGTGCCCTGCTCTACCTGCTCCGCGAGGGGAGGGTCGGTCTCGAGGAGCTCGGGCGCCAGCTCGAGCACGAGTCGGGGCTCGCCGGGCTGTCGGGGGGCGGCTCGGGCGACATCCGGGAGGCCTCGGAGCTCGCGCTCGCGGTGTTCGCGCACCGGGTGGCCGGCGCGGCGGCGGCGATGGCCTCGGCCGCCGGGGGCCTCGACGCGCTCGTCTTCACCGCCGGGATCGGCGAGCGCGCCCCCGGGGTGCGGGAGCGCATCTGCGCCCGGCTGGCGTTCCTCGGCGTCGAGCTGGACCCCGCTCGGAACGCCGCAGCCGAGCCGGACTGCGACGTCGCGGGCGACGCCTCTCCGGTCCGGGTCCACGTGATCCACGCCCGCGAGGAGCTCGTCGCGGCGCGCGCGGCGCGCCGCTGCCTCGCCGCACGCCCGGCCTGACGGCCGCCTTACCGAAGCCTTACCGGCGCCGGCGCGAACCTTTCCCCGGGCCGAACCCGTCCTTTGCGCCGCCCCGCCTACGGTGGGGCGCGTGACGAAGGAGGCTCCATGAACCGAATCCACGCGCTCGTGCTCGCGCTCGTCCTCGGCGTCGCCGCGGTGGCGGGGACGCTCGCAGCAACGTCGACCACCAGCCTCGGGATGGCCGCAACGGAGGCATCGCCCTCGGACGCGGAGCTCGCGAGCCGCGCGGCCCAGCTCGACGAGGCCGAGCGGGAGCTCCGCCGGGCCGCGAAGCGCGAGCCACCGCCGCTGCCCCCGCTCCCGGAGCGCGTCCCCGCGCCCGACCTCGCGGCCGCGCCCGTGCCGCCGAGCCCCGCGCAGGCGGCCATCGACGACGACGACTTCGACGACGACTGGGACGACGACTCGTACGAGTCCGACGACAGCGAAGACGACGATGACTGACCACGTCGTGCGCCTCTACGCGGTCGCGCTCGCCGTCCTCGTCCTCTTCCTCACCTGGGCGGCCGTCGCGGCCCGCCCCTGGGCGCCCGCCGCCGCCGAGCAGGATCCGCGGGTGGCGGCGCTCGAGCGGCGGGAGGCGCGCCTGCGGCAGCGGAGCGAGCGCGTGGAGCGGCAGGTCGCCCGCCGCTTCGCCCGGTACGAGCGGCGGCTTCGGGAGCGTCGACGGGAGATCGCGGCTGTTCGGGTGGACAACGCCAGCGCGGCCGCGTCCCTCCCCGCGAGCCCTCCCGCGACGGCCCCCTCGGTGGGCGTCGTCTCGCTCCCGCCCGTGACCTCCTCGAGCAGCTCGTGATGGAGCGTCACGCCTTCCCTGCGATGGGCACGGAGGTCGAGGCCCTCCTCGACGTGCCGGGCGGCCCCGAGGTGGTCCTCGGCCTCGCGTCCGTCGAGCGCGAGTTCCTGCGGCTCGAGGCGCTCCTGACACGCTTCGACCCCGACTCGGAGCTCTCCCGCCTGAACCGCGAGGGCGCGCTCGAGGCGGGCGACGACCTCCTCGCAGTCGTCGCGCACGCGCTCGCCGCGCGCGAGCGGACGGAGGGGCGCTTCGACCCGACCGTCCACGACGCCCTCGTCGCCGCCGGCTACGACCGTACCTTCGAGCTCCTCGTCGGTGGGCCAGGGACCGAGGCGCCGCCGAGGACCTCGGGGGGCGTGCGCATCCGCGGGCGGCGGATCGAGGTCGACCCCGGCGTGCGCCTCGACCTCGGCGGCATCGGCAAGGGCTACGCCGTCGACCGGGCGGTGGCGATCCTCGCCCCGCTCGGCCCCTGCCTCGTGAACGCGGGTGGCGACCTGGCCGTTGCCGGCGTCCCCGAGCGGGGCGTCTGGCCGGTCCGGGTCGAGACGGGCTCCGGCCCGGTCACGCTCGGGCTCGCGCACGGCGCGCTCGCCACCTCGGGGAGCGACAGACGTCGCTGGCCGGCCGGGGACCGGATCCACCACCACCTCATCGACCCCGAGACCCGCAGGCCGTCCGACAGCGACCTCCTCCGCGTGACCGTCGCCGCGCCGACGGCGACCGAGGCCGAGGTGCTCGCGAAGGCGCTCTTCCTGGCGGGCGAGGGGGCCGCGGCCGCCGAGGCGGACTCCCTCGGCGTCCCGGCGCTGCTCGTCACGCGGGACGGGCGCACGCGCACGGCGGGAGGCCTCGCATGAAGAACGATCCGACGTTCTGGCTCCTCGCCCGCGCGAGCGGTCTCACCGCCTACGCGCTCCTGACCGCGTCCGTCCTCGCCGGCCTCGTCGTCAAGTCGAAGCCGTTCGGCACGGCGGTGAAGCCGGCCGTCGTCGTCGACCTGCACAAGCTGCTCGCGCTGCTCGGCCTCGGGGCGCTCGCGCTCCACGGGCTCACCCTCGTCCTCGACGAGACGGTCGAGATCGGCCTGGGCGCGCTGCTCGTCCCGGGCCTCGCGCCGTATCGGCCGCTCTGGACCGGCCTCGGCGTCCTCGCCGGCGAGCTGATGCTGATCGTCTACGCCTCGTTCGCGCTCAGACGGCGGATCGGCCAGAGAAACTGGCGCCGCCTCCACTGGGCGACGTACGCGACGTTCGCGGCGGCGACCCTGCACGGTCTCCTCGCCGGCTCCGACTCGGGCCGGCCCTGGGCCCAGGTGCTGTACGTCGGAGCCGTCGGCGCCGTCGTCTTCGCGACGGCGTGGCGGTTCCTCGTCCCGGCCGGGCCTCGTCCCCGGCCCCGACCCGCGCCCGACGCGGGGAAAGGAGCGTCATGAGCACGTACACGATCGTCATCGACAGGTCCCTCTGCAGCGGCTTCGGCACGTGCGCCGAGCTCGCGCCGGAGATCTTCCAGGTCGCCGGCGACGGGATCGCCGAGGCCCGCGTGGGCACCTCCGACGACCCAAGCGTCCTCGAGGCCGCCGCGCAGTGCCCGATGGCGGCCATCGCCGTCTACGACCTCGCGAGCGGGGAGCAGGCGGCATGACCCCGCGCACGGTCGTCATCGTCGGCGCCGGGCTCGCGGGCTCGCGCTGCGCGGAGACGCTCCGCGCCGAGGGCTTCGCCGGCCGCGTCGTCCTCGTGGGCGAGGAGCCCACCGCCCCGTACGAGCGGACGGCGCTCTCGAAGGAGTTCCTCTCGGGGGCCCGCGACCGCGTCGAGCTGCGGCCGGACGGGTTCTGGGCCGAGCGGGGGATCGAGCTCGTGCTCGGCCGGCGCGTCGAGTCCATCGACCTCCTCCACCGGACCGTCGGCGAGGGGCTCGAGTGGGACGCCGTCGTCGTCGCGACGGGGGCCCGCGCCCGCCGGCTGCCCTTCGCGATGCCCGCCGGCGTACACACCCTGCGCACCGTGGCGGACGCGGGACGGCTCCGGGACGAGCTCGGGCCCGGCCGCAGGCTCGTCATCGTCGGCGCCGGCTTCGTCGGCGCCGAGGTCGCCTCGACGGCGCGCGGGCTCGGGGCCGAGGTGACGGTGCTCGACATCGCCCGCGTCCCGCTCGAGCGCGTGCTCGGGGCCGAGGTCGGCGGCCTGCTCGCCGACCGCTACCGCGCCCACGGCGTCGACTTCCGCGCGGAGACAGGTCTCGCCCGCTTCGTCGCGGACGCCGGCGGCCGCGTGACGGCGGTCGCGCTGACGGACGGCACGACGCTCCCCTGCGCGGCCGCGCTCGTCGCGGTCGGCGCCGAGCCGGCCGTCGAGCTCGTGGAGGCCGACCGGGGCGGGATCCCGACGGACGCCTGCGGGCGCACCGGGATCCCCGGCGTGTACGCGTGCGGCGACGTGGCGAGCGCCTGGCGCCCGTCCGTCTCCCGGCGCGTGCGCGTGGAGCACTGGACGTCCGCCGCCGGGCAGGCCGCCGCCGTCGCCCGCGCGATCATGGGCGACGAGCGGCCGTACGACGACATGCCCTACTTCTGGTCCGACCAGTTCGGGCTCCGCCTCCAGCACGTCGGGCACGCCGAGGCGTGGGCCGGCGTCGAGCTCGAGGGGGACGCCGACTCGTTCACCGCCCGCTACCTCGACGGCGAGGGCAGGCCGCTGGCCGCGCTCCTCGCCAACCGCCCGCGCGAGGTGGCCGCGCTGCGCCGGGAGCTGGCGGGCGCGGGGCTCGCCGAGGCCGCGTGAGGCCGACGCGCTAGCCGGGCTTGCGGGCGAGCACGCTCGCGTAGCCGATGAAGCCGAAGAACTCGCCGGCGTCGGAGCGCCGGCGAGCTTCGTCCTTCAGGGCCGCAGCCGTCTCGGGCCCGATGCGACCGGCGTCGAGCAGCCTCTCGGCGCCGCGCTCGACGATCGCGAGCATGTAGCCGCCAGCCGGCGTCTCGACGTACCCGTGGCTCCGGAGACGACCGGCGTCGAATCCGGCGGAGGCGACGAGGCGGGCGAGGCGGCGCACGAGCCAGCGGTCGTGGACGAGGAAGTCGACGGCGGCCTCGAGGCACGCCTGCAGCGGGTCGAAGTCGCCGAGCGCGCAGGTCGTCGTCGCGTAGTCGCCGTCGAAGACGGCCAGCGACCCGTTGCGACGGAGCACGCGGAACGCCTCGGCGAGCGCCTGCTCGGGCTCCGGTACGTGGCAGAGGGTCGTGTGGAAGACGACGACGTCGAAGGAGCCGTCCTCGAGCGGGAGCGAGCGGCCGTCGCCCTCGACGAAGGTGAGGTTCTCGATGCCGCCCGCGAGCTCCCGTGCGCGCGCGACGAAGAGGGGCGACGGGTCGACGCCGACCACCTCGCCGACGCCGGCCCACGCGGCGAGCGCCCGCGCGACGGGACCGGGGCCGCAGCCGACCTCGAGCACCCGCGCGCCCGGCGGGAAGTCGATCTCCGCGAAGTACGCCTCCCGCATCGCAGCCTGCTGCGGCTCCGCCGCCCGCAGCTCGATGACGTCGCCGAGCCGCTCGACGACCTCGGGCTCGGCCTCGGTGATCGTGGCGTAGACGTCAGGCATCGTCAGGCGGCCGCCCCGACCGGGTGGCGCGCGAAGAAGTCGGCCAGGGCTCGCGCGAGCTCTCGGGGACGCTGGACGTGGAGGAGGTGATTCGCCCCCGGGGGGTCGAACGGCTCCGCGTCAGGGAGCCAGGCGAGCAAGAGCTCGCGGCGGTCGCGGAAGACCGCGGCGCTCTCCTCTCCGAGGACCGCGAGGGCCGGCTGCGTGACGCGATGCGCGTCCTCCTCGGTGAAGGACCTCGCCTGCACCGCCGGCAGCTCTCGCCCGACGTACACATCCGCAGCGGCCACGGCGTCGTCGAGGGCGGTCGGAACCGCGCGCTCGAGGTCGGCCCGGCAGCCCGGCCCGCACACGCCCCGCAGCCAGGTGTCGATTGCTCCGGGCACGTCGCCGGCACGATAGCGTTCGAGCGCGGGCAGGAGACGCTCTCGGCGAAGTCGGCCTGCCGCTCGTCCGCCGGCGCCGGCCGCACCGACTCGAGCAGGGCGATGGTCTGCACCGTGTCGGGGAAGTCGAGGGCGACCTGCAGCGCGCTCATCGCCGCCGAGGAGTGCCCGACGAGGTGCGCTCGCTCGAGCCCGACGT
>DASTQA010000006.1:0-41025 GCA_035762005.1 Gaiellaceae bacterium | reverse complement strand
CGACGCTCGGCTGCGAGACGACGATCGAGTACCTCGCGCGCACGTGCGAGCTCGTCCTCGCGGAGACGGGGCTCCTCCCGCACGTGAACCCCGGCGTCATGACGCGGGCCGAGCTCGAGCTCCTGCGCCCGGTCTCCGCCTCGATGGGCCTGATGCTCGAGACCGCGTCGGAGCGCCTCTCGCGGCGCGGCGGCCCCCACTTCGGCTCGCCGGACAAGCTTCCGGCGGACCGCCTCGAGACGATCAGGCTCGCGGGGGAGCTCGCGGTGCCGTTCACGACCGGGATCCTCGTCGGCATCGGCGAGACGGACGCCGAGCGGGTCGAGGCGCTCGAGGCGATCGCCGGCCTGCACGCCCGCTACGGCCACATCCAGGAGGTGATCGTCCAGAACTTCCGCGCCAAGCCGGGCACGAAGATGGCCTCGCACCCGGAGCCGTCGCTCGACGAGCTCGTCCGGACGGCGCGCGCCGCCCGCGACCTGCTCCCGGACGACGTCCACCTCCAGGTGCCGCCGAACCTCTCCTACGACGACTTCCCGCGGCTCCTCGAAGCCGGGATCGACGACTGGGGCGGCGTCTCGCCCGTGACGATCGACCACGTGAACCCCGAGGCGCCCTGGCCCGCGATCGAGCGCCTCCGCGCGGCGACCGAGGAGGCGGGCTTCGAGCTCGCGCCGCGGCTGCCGCTCTACCCGGAGTTCGTCGCCGAGCTCGAGCGGTGGGCCGACCCGCGCGTGGCGCGCGAGGTCCTCCGCCACGTGGACGCCTCGGGGCTCGCACGGGAGGAGCGCTGGGCGGCCGGCGCTCCCGGCCCCGCGCCGAGGCTGCGCGCGGGCGGGCGCCGGCCGGTCTCAGCGCCCGTCGAGGAGGCGCTCGCCGCCGCGCGCACGGGCGCGGACCTCGACGAGGACGCGGTCACGGCGCTCTTCGAGGCGCGCGGCGCCGACCTCGGCGCCGTCCTCGCCGCCGCGGACGGGCTCCGAAGGGAGACCTGCGGCGACGAGGTCACGTACGTCGTCACCCGGAACGTCAACTACACGAACGTCTGCTACTTCCGCTGCGGGTTCTGCGCGTTCTCGAAGGGGAAGCTGGCCGCGAACCTGCGCGGGCGCCCCTACGTCGTGCCCGTCGAGGAGATCGTCCGGCGGGCGCGAGAAGCCTGGGACCGCGGCGCCGTCGAGATCTGCCTCCAGGGCGGCATCCATCCCGGCTTCACCGGCGAGACCTACCTCGAGATCTGCGCGGCCGTCAAGGACGCCGTCCCCGACCTGCACGTGCACGCCTTCTCCGCGCTCGAGGTCTGGCAGGGAGCCGCGACGCTCGGGCTCCCCCTCGCCGACTACCTCGCCCGCCTCCGCGCGGCCGGCCTCGCCTCGCTGCCGGGGACCGCGGCGGAGATCCTCGACGACGAGGTGCGGCGGACCCTCTGCCCCGACAAGGTCTCCACCGGGCAGTGGCTCGAGGTCCACGACACGGCGCACCGGACGGGCCTGCGCTCGACGACGACGATCATGTTCGGCTCCGTCGAGGGCCCGCGCAGCTGGGCGCGCCACCTACTCGCCCTGCGGGCACAGCAGAAGCGAAGCGGCGGCTTCACCGAGCTCGTGCCGCTTCCCTTCGTCCACATGGAGGCACCGGTCTTCCTCCGGGGACGCGCCCGGCCGGGCCCGACGTTCCGCGAGGCGGTCCTCGCCCACGCCGTCGGGCGGCTCGCGCTCCACCCGTGGATCACGAACGTCCAGGCCTCGTGGGTCAAGCTGGGGGTCGAGGGCGCGCAGGCCGCCCTGCGGGCGGGGGCCAACGACCTCGGCGGGACGCTCATGAACGAGTCCATCTCGCGCGCCGCCGGGGCGGCCCACGGCCAGGAGATGCCGCCCGAGCGGATGGAGGCGGCGATCCGGGCGCTCGGACGCGCGCCGAGGCAGCGGACGACGCTCTACGGCGCGGTCGACCCCGAGCGCGCCCGGCTCTCCTTCGGGGCGCCCCCGCTCGCGGAGCCGGTGAACCCGAGCGTGAGCGACGCGAACCTCGAGCGGCCGCCCCGTCTCGTCCGGCCGGGCCTCGCCGCGACCGGCTGACGAGGCCACAGGTCCGGCCGCGTCGCCCCGGCGCGGTCCTTCCTCCCCGGCCCGGGCGACGCGCCCCCGTCGGGCCCACCGCCCGCCCTCGCGCGGAGCCCGGCGACCCCTCGACGGGCGACCGCGCTCGCGAGCTTGTGTTTCACCTGCACGAGCGCACGGGCGCGGTCGCGCGAGCCCACGGCGTCCTGGGCGCTCCCGCGCTCGCCGTCGGAGTCCCCCCGCGCGGAGACGACGGGCCGCGTGGACGGGAGAAGCGCCTTGTGCACGTGAAACACGAGCGCACCGCGGGGCCCGGCGGGAGACCGGGCGGACGGGCGGAGCGGCAGGCCACACGGCCCGCGCCGGACGCGGCAGGTCGCGGTCCGCGCTCGACTGCGTCCGGCGGGCGTGATATCGACTCGCTCGTGCGGTTCGCGACCGCCGCCGCGCTCGCCTGCGCCGCCGTGGCGGTGCCCGCGCCCGCGCCCGCGGCCGCGGCGCTGGCCGTCGCCGCCGGCGGCGCGGTGCCGTCCACCGCAGCCGCGCGGATCGACGTCCTCGGCGGCTCGGCCCCGCCCGCCGACGCGGACGCGGCGCTCGCCGTCGCCGACGTCGAGACGCGCGCGAGCAGGCCCGGGGCGCGGACCCTCACGCTCGTCGCGAGCGGTGACCTGCTCATCCACCAGCCCGTCTGGGCGCGGGCGCTCGCGCTCGGGGGCGGCGAGCGCTACGACTTCCGCCCGCTCTTCCGGGCGACGCGGCCGCTGCTTCGCGGCGCCGACCTCGCCCTCTGCCACGTCGAGACGCCGCTGCGAAGGGGGGCGCCCAGCGGCTATCCGGTCTTCAGGACGCCGCCCGCGCTCGCTCGCGCGATCGCCTGGGCCGGCTGGGACGCCTGCTCGACGGCGTCGAACCACTCCGTCGACCAGGGCATGCCCGGCGTCCGCACGACCCTGCGCGCGCTCGGCCGGGCCGGCGTCCGCCACGCCGGCACCGCGCGGACTCGGCGCGAGAGCCGCCGGATCACGCTGCTCGACGTCGGCGGCGTCCGCATCGCGCTCCTCTCCTACACGTACGGCACGAACGGGATCCCGCCCCCGACGTCGTGGTCGGTGAACCTCATCGACGCACGCGGGATCGCGCGCGACGGCCGGCGGGCGCGGCGGCGCGGCGCCGATTTCGTCGTCGTCAACCTCCACTGGGGCGCCGAGTACGTGCACGCGCCGACGAGCGACCAGCGCACGCTCGCCCGCCGCCTGCTCCGCAGGCGCGCGGTCGACCTCGTCCTCGGCCAGCACGCGCACGTCGTGCAGCCGATCGGCCGCGTGCGCCGCCGCTTCGTCGTCTACGGCGAGGGGAACTTCCTCTCGGCGCAGTCGAGCGCCTGCTGCCCCGGGCCGACGCAGGACGGCCTCGTCGCCGTCGTGCGCCTGCGGGTGGAAGGCGGGCGGGCCCGCGTCAGGCGCGTCGACTACGTGCCGATCTACGTCCGCCGCCCGGACTACGTCGTCCTCCCGGTCGGCCGCAGGCTCCGGTACCTCGCGCGGCACGGGGGCTCGGCGAGCGCGGAGGCGAGCGCCCTGCGCGCCTCCTGGCGGCGCACCGTGGACGTCGTCGGCCGCTCCGCCCGGACGCGCCCGCTCGCCGGCCGGGGCTAGCCCGCGCTCAGTACCAGCGCCCCTTGGCGAAGCCGCCGAAGGCGACGAGCCCGATCAGGATGGCGATGATGCCGATCCACACGCTCCAGAAGAGTGCGATCAGGATCCCGGCGATGACGATGATTCCGCCGAGCGTGAGCCCCGCTCCGGGGCCGTAGCGACGTTCGGGTGTCGACATCCGCTCCTCCTCTTCTCGCGGCCGCGGGCACGGCCGGCGTGGCCATGAGGCGATGTCGTATCACGCCGGTCGGCCGGAGCGGAGCGCAGCCTCGACGAGGCGGAGGCCGGGCGCGCCGCGGACGACGAGCGCGTGCCAGCGCCGCCCGGACAGCCCGACGGTGACGACCGCGCGGCCGGCGACGGTGCGCTCCGGCAGGCGCTCGCCGTCGGCGAAGAGGCGCACCCGGGTCGGTCTCCGCGCCGCGAGCAGGAGCTCCGCGCGGCCGCTCCCGTAGAGCCAGAGCGCGCCCTCGTCGTGGGCGAGGGCCCCGTTCCGCCAGCCGTCGCAGAGGACCGGGCCCAGGCGGTCGGGCTCGAGGTGAAGCGGCGCCGAGGGGGCGTCCTCCCCGTCCGCGGCGAAGAGGAGGACGACGCTGCTCCCCTCGACCGGGCCGAATCCCTCCCGGCGCAGGCCGTCCCACGCGTGCCAGGCGCCCGGCGTACGCGACTGCTCGTAGAGGCCCCGGTGCCAGACGAGGTAGCGGATGCCCAGGCGCGCGAGCGCCTCGCGGTCGCCCGGGAGCCATGCGCCGCAGTCGAGCCGGTTGAAGCGAGCGGTGAACGCGAAGGCCTCGTCCGGTGCGAGCGCGTAGCCCGTCGGGCGCTCGCGCGGCGCCTGGAGCGTGTAGTACTGGTACACGCTCCCGAACTGCCCCTTCCCCCGCTCGAACACCGGCAGCTCGAGCACGCGCCCGGGCGGCGCCGCGGCGAGCGCCGCGTAGGCGTCGTTGCCCGGGTCGGCGCTGCTCGCGCGCAGCGGGAAGACGAGCAGGTCGGCGGCGACGAGCGCGCCGAGGAGGACGGCCAGCACCGCGCGGCGGCCGTCCGAGCGGATGCGGGCGAGGAGCCACGCCGCCGCGACGGCGGCGAGAGCCGCGAGCGCCAGCGTCGCGAGCGGCAGCAGGCGCCCGGGCACGCGCGGGTAGCGAAGCGGCGGGAAGACCTCGCGGAGCGTCTCGTAGAGCGGCAGGTTCGTGCCGAGCGCGAGGAGCGCGGGCACGAGGGCGGCGAGGCCGAGGAGCGCGGCGAGCCCCCGGCGGCCGCGCAGGAGGAGCAGGAACCCGGCGACCGCGAGCGCGGGCGTGAGCCAGCCGAGGTAGACGAAGCGCTCGAGCCCGTGCAGGCGCCAGCGGCTCGCGAAGTCGAGCGGGCTCGCCGAGTAGAGGGCCACCTCGGCGAGCTCCCGGCCCTCCGCCTCGGTGGAGCCCTCGACCACGAGCGCCTCCGCGGCGAACCCGGCGCCGGCGGCGAGGAGGACGCCGCCCCAGGCCCAGAGCGCCGGGACGCGCCGGAAGCGCACGGCCGCGTAGGCGGCGACGAGCGGGAGCGCGCCGAGCGCGAGGTGCAGCTGCCCCGAGAGCGGCACCGAGACGACGGCCGCGGCGGCGAGCGCTCCCCAGGCGTGCGCCCGGGCGGGCGTCTCCGCGCGGCGCGACCGCTCGTGGGCCCAGAGAACGAGGGGGACGAGGACGGCGGCCCAGCCGAGCAGGTGGCCGCCGCTCTGGACGAGCCGGTACGGCGCGATCGCGAACGCGAGCCCGCCGAGGGCCGCGGCCGCCGGCGGCAGGCGCAGCTCCCGCAGCCAGAGGTACGTGAGCAGCCCCGCCGCGGCGGTGACGGCGAGGAGCAGGAGGTTCCAGGCGACGACGGGGCCGAAGGCCGCCTCCAGGGGCCAGTAGGGGACGCCGAACGGCCAGCCGCCGAGGACGACCTGCGGCTCGACGAGCGGCTGGAAGCTGTACGGATCGCGCCACGGCGCGCCGCCGCGCTCCAGCTGGTGGCCGACGAGCCAGAAGCGGTAGCCCGTCTGCAGGTGGTCGCCCGTCGCGGCCTCACCGTGGCCGGGGAGGCCCGTGGAGACGAAGGCGGAGCCGAAGCGCGTCAGCGCCGGGAGCGCCGCGACGGCCGCCGCGGCGACGGAGAGCACCGTGACGAGGAGGAGCGGCCGGCGGGCGGCTCCTGCGAGCAGGCGGGCGCGCACGCGGGGATGATGCACCGGCTCGCCGCGGCGGCGGGCAAGATGCCGTCATCGACGCCCGGGCTCGGCTCGACCGCGCGACGCTCGTCGTCGCGCTCATCGCGGCGGCCGCGGCCGTCGCGGTCCGCGTTCCCCCGGCCGTCGCCTACCCGCTGTGGCAGGACGAGGTGGCCTCGGCGCGCATCGCGATCGAGCCGACCCTCGGCGCCGCCCTCGACCGCGTCCGGGACACCGAGTCGACGCCGCCGCTTTGGTACGCGCTCGCCTGGGGCGTCGAGCAGGCGGGCCTACCCGTCGAGGCGGCGCGCGGGCTCGGAGTGGCTGCGGGCGCGCTCCTGGCCGGGCTCCTCGTCGCCTACGCGCGCCGTCTGCTCCCGCTCTGGGCGGCCGGCCTCGCCGGGGTCGTCGTCGCCCTCGGGAGCCAGCTCGTCCTGCGCGGCTCGGAGCTCCGCGCGTACGGCCTCTACGCGCTGCTCGCGCTCCTCGCCGCCTGGCTCCTCGAGCGCGCGGCCCGGTCGCCGAGCCGGGGCCGGCTGGCGGCGCTCGCCCTCGCGACGGCCGCCGGGCTGCTCACGCACTACTTCTTCCTCCTCGTCCTCTTGGCCGGGATCGCCTGGCTCTGGACGTCTCCCTCCCTCCAGCCGGCCAGGGGGCGCGTCCTCGGGGCGATCGCGGCCGGCCTCCTTCCCTTCCTCGCCTGGGTCCCGTTCCTCTGGCAGCAGGTCGAGAACGGGCGCTTCTCGTGGATCGGCGACTTCTCGCCCCTGAACGCGGCCGCCGTCTACTCCACGTTCGTCTGGAACGCGGGCCCTCTCTACGTCCGGGAGCTCGTCGACCTCGGCCCGCTCGAGACGATCCTCCGCATCGCCGCCCTCGTCGTCGTCGCCGGCGGCTGCGCCGCCGCCTGGCGGCTTGGACCGCGGGGCCGCCTGGCGGCTCTGCTGGCACTCGGCCCGGTCGCGCTCGCCGCGCTCCTGTGGCTCGCGGGCGAGAACCTCTTCACCGCGCGGAACCTGCTCGCGAGCGCTCCGTTCGCCGCCGTGGCGGCGGCCGCGCTGGCGGCGGCGCTGCCGCGGCGCCTGGGACCGGTCGCCGGCACCGCGCTCCTCGCCGTCGTCGTCGCGGGCCTCGCCCGGGAGCGCGAGCTCGCGCCGCCGGCCTACGACGAGGTCGCGGACGCGCTCGTCGAGCTCGGCTGGGAGCGGGGTGACAGCGTGGCGATCGTCGGCCAGGCCCACGAGCTCACGTACCTCGGCACCCCGTTCGCCATCCGCGGGCCCGTGAGCTGGTACCTGCCCGGACACCCGCGCCTCGTCGTCGCGTCGGACGAGCCGTGCCGACAGGCGTTCGCGATCGCCCGACCGGCGCAGGACGCCGGTCTCCTGGAAGAGGCTCGCGACTCCGTGACCGTCGAGGAGATCACCGTCGCACGGATCCCGTGCGCGGACGACCTCGCGGAGCAGATCGAGGCGGATGACGGCTTCGTGTTCGTCTCCCGCGGGCCCTAGCCGCCCGTCGGCGACCGTGCGCACGCGTCGCCCGAGCGCTCGCCGATGGAGCCACAGAGCGTGGCGAGCGTGACGTCGAAGTACCACGAGAGCTCGTCGCTCGGCTCCGCGACGGCCTCGCGCGAGGAGCCGAGCGCGTGCGAGGCGGCGAGCAGCACCTCCCGCTCGCCCGCATACGGGCCGGCGCCCTCGACGAGGAGCCAGCCGCCGAAGGAACGCGCCACGAAGCCGGAGCCGAGGAGCTCCTCGAGACGCCGGCGGTCGAGCCGCGCGGACCCCAGCGGCACCGAGACGACGACACGGCTCACGGGCGGGTCGATCCGGTCGACCGCGCGGAGCAGGAGGCTGCGCTGCGCGTACGGGAGGACGTGGGCCTCTCCCGTCTCGGGCAGGGCCGCGAAGAAGACGACCGAGTAGGGGAAGAGCACGTCACCCTCGCGGAGCTCGGCCCGGAGCCACCCGACCGGGCCCGACAGGCGCGACTCCGCACCGAGCGCCGTCTCGGACGGGCCGCCGCCGAAGACGTCGTTCGGCCAGTCGCGTGGGTCGGTGATGCCGCCGAACGGCGCGAGCGCGAGCAGCGTGCCGGCGATCGCGACCGCGCCGGCGCCGAGCCACGGCGGCCGCCGCTCCGCCGCCCGGGCGACGGCGACGCCGACGAGTGCCGCCGCGAGCGGGAGGACGTAGACGACGTGACGGGGCGAGAGACCCGGCTCCGTCCCCGAGCGGACGAGGACGAGCAGGACGGGCGGGAGGAGGAACGCGACGAGGCAGAGCGCGGCGAAGGCTGGGTCTCGCCGGACGAGGACGAGCAGGCCGAGGGCGACGAGCGCGATCGCGACCCCGGCGGCGACCGCCTCGCCGCCGGCGCTCGCCGCGAGGGCCCGGCCGAGCTGGCCCCAGGCGTCGGCGGGGGCCGCGATCGCCTCCTCCCCGTCGAGGCCGACGCCGAAGCGGTCGGCGAGGCGCAGGTCGGCGACGGCGAACGGCACCATCGCGAGCGCGACGGCGAGTGCGGGCAGCGCGGGACGGAGCGGCCGGCCGCGCCAGAGCCAGAGCGCCACGAGCGCCTCGGCGGCGACGAGGAACGCGCCGTAGGGGTGGATCGCCGGGAGGAGCCAGGCGGCCGCCGCGGCGGCGAGGACCCAGCGGGCCGTCCGCCGCTCCCTCGCGACGAGGAAGAGGTCGATCGCCAGTGCCGCCGCGAACACGTAGAGCGAGTACATGCGGGCGAAGGTCGCGTAGACGAGGAGGAACGACGACGTCGCCGTCACGAGCGCGGCCACGGCCCCGGCGACCGGCCCGCCGAGGCGGCGGCCGACGTCCCAGCAGAGCGGGAGGGCGGCGAGCGCGAGGACGAGCGAGAGCCAGCGAAGCGCGTAGGGCGAGGGGTCGAGGGCGAGCGTCGCGTGGGAGAGGACGAAGTGGAGCGGGCCGCCTCCGCGCTCCCACATCACCGTCTCGACCACCTCGGGCAGCGGCCGGGCGGCCACGAGGCCGGTGACCGCTTCGTCCTCGAAGAGCGGCTTCCCGTGCACGTCGCCCGCGACCCGCGCGAGGAGGATCGCCGCGCCGGCGCCGAGAGCGCCGAGGGCGAGGACGGGCCGCAGGAGGTCAGCCGGCCGCCCGCGCGAACGTCCCGATCCGAGAAGCCCCGCCGGGGAGCTCCCGTCCGAGGACACCCCCGAGCCGCTCCGAGCGTGCGCCGAGCGCGCCGAGGTCGACACCCGTTTCCCACCCCCTCCCCGCAGGAGAGAGGTCGGGCCCGCTCGCGGACGTCACCCTCATCGCGGCGTCAGCGTACCGGGGAGCTCGAAGCCTTCGTCCTCACGCGCCTCCTGTCGAGCGCACGGGCGGTGCACCGTCCCGGCGTCCCCGCCTCCAGTGCCGCCGCGGAAGATTGCGCGGCGGCCGGGGGGTCATGTGGGCAGAGGGCGGCACGTGACCGTCCTCGGAGCGGCAGAAGGGACGGATGATGACAAGCGAAACCGCAGCACTGGCGGCGAGGGTGCCGCCGAGGCGGCTGGAGGCGGCCGAGGCGCCGAGCACGGAGGTGCGGGGCTCCCCGGGCGTCACCGCCTTCTACCTCGTCTCGGCACTTGCGTGCCTCACCGTCGTCGTCGCCGCGGCGATCGGAGCGGCGCTCTAGCGGCAGGGCCCCGCGGCGGGCGGGACGGTACGCTCCTCCGTCGTGAGCATCCCGGTCTTCGCCGCCAGGCACGTTCACGCCGCCGTCGACCCGGCCGAGGCGGTCGAGGCCGTCCGTGCCGCCTTCCTCGCGCACGTGCGCGGCGAGTGGCTGATGCCCTCGAAGGTCTACGTCCCCGTCCCGCCCGACGGCGACTTCCGCGCGATGCCGGCTCGGGGCGGCGGCTACGCCGTCCTCAAGTGGGTCACCTCGTTCCCCCGGAACCCCGAGCGCGGGCTCCCGACCGTCGGCGGCATCGTGCTCCTCTCGGACGCGGCCGACGGCCGCCTGCTCGCCCAGCTCGACGCGGGCGCGCTCACGGCGGTGCGCACCGGCGCCGCGGCGGTCCTCGCGGCGGAGACGCTCGCGGCCGCCGACGGCCCGGCCGCGGTCGTCGGCTGCGGCGTCAACGGGCGCGCGGTCGCGGCGACGTTCCGCGCGCGCGGACGG
Organism: Gaiellaceae bacterium; assembly: GCA_035762005.1. Taxonomy (GTDB): domain Bacteria; phylum Actinomycetota; class Thermoleophilia; order Gaiellales; family Gaiellaceae; genus JAIBJN01. Next base: position 30,964 of record DASTQA010000006.1, on the reverse strand, counting down.
GACGTCCTCCTCTGGGACGCGAACCCGGATCAGGCCCGCACGGTCGCCGCCGACCTCGGCGGCCGGGTCGCCTCCTCGCGCGAGGAGGCGCTCTTAGCCGGCGTCGTCGCCACCGTCACGCCCGGCCGCGAGATCCTCTTCGGCCCCGGCAGCCTGCGGCCCGGCCAGCACGTCAGCCTCATGGGCGCCGACGGGCCCGGAAAGGCCGAGATGGCGGTCGAGGAGCTCCTGCGGGTGCGGCTCGTCTGCGACGAGTGGGAGCAGGCGAGCCACAACGGCGACCTCTCGCGGGCGGTAACCACGGGGCGGCTCGCGCGGGAGGACGTCGCCGAGCTGGGCCGCGTGCTCCTCGGGGAGGAGCCCGGGCGGGAGGACGAGTCCGAGATCACCGTCTTCGACTCGACCGGGCTCGCGGTGCAGGACCTCGCGGTCGCGGCGGCAGTCTACGAGCGCTGGCGCGACGATCCGGGCAGCGAGCGGTTCGCCGGCGTCGTCGAGGTCGAGCTCGGCTAACCGCTAGCCCCGCTCGACCGGGAGCCCCCGGGCGACCCAGTCGCTCCACGACCCGGGGTAGAGGCGGGCGTCGTCGCGGCCGGCCTGCGCAAGGCGGAGGAGGACGACGGCCGCGGTGATCCCCGAGCCGCAGTAGGCGACGATCTCGCCCACCTCGGCGAGCCCGGCCGGCAGCGCCTCCGGGTACGGGGCGTTGCGGGCGCCGGGGATGCGGCCGGCGACCGGGTCGATCGGCTCCACGTCGCCGCGGTAGCGCTCCGGGAGGCGCGCGTCGACGACCGTCAGGCTCGCGTCGCCCAGGCGCGCGGCGAGCGCGTCGGCCGCGATCGTGTCGTCCGCGCGCGGACGGGCGACGAACTCGAGCGGCTCGACCTCGGCCTCGCCCTCCTCGAGCGGCCCGAGCCAGGCGCCGAGGCCGCCGTCGAGGACGGCGACGTCGTCGTGCCCGAAGTGGCGAAGCAGCCACCAGAGGCGCGCGGCGCCCCCGTTCATCCCCTGGTCGTAGGCGACGACGAAGACGCCTGGGCCGATCCCGGCGGCGCCCGCCGCGCGCGCGAAGTCCTCCTCCCCGGGGAGGGGATGCCGCCCGCCCGGCGTCGCCGGAGGCGCGGACAGCTCCCGCTCGACGTCGAGGAAGGACGCGCCGGGGACGTGCCCCTGGAGGTAGAGCTCGCGCCCGCGCCCGGGGGTTCCGAGCTCCCAGCGGCAGTCGACGAACCGGTAGCGCACCCGCCTAGGAGCGCGCGATCCGGTAGATCGTCCCGCCGCGGTCGACGACGACGAGCTCGCCGTTCCTGCGCTCGCCGAAGGAGGCGATGTTGACCCCGGTGTCGCGAACGAGTCGCGCCGAGCGGACGACCCGCCCACGGTCGTTCACCTTCATGCGCCAGAGCCGGCCCGAGCAGTAGTCCCCGAAGAAGTACCAGCCGCGGAGTCGGGCCGGCAGCCCGCGCCCGCGGTAGACGTTGCCGCCCGTCACGGAGCAGTTCCCGCCTCCGTGCCCGTAGACGTGATGCGGACGGATACGGTCGCCCGGGCCGCGGAGACCGTCCGACTGGCAGACGCTCAGCCGGCGGCCCTCGTAGCGATCCCACATGTAGTTCTCGGGCGTCCCGCCAAGCCGCGAGGCGCGGACGGTGTTGATCTCCTCTCTGCTCGACTGGCCGACGTCACCGACGTAGAGCCGGCCCGTGGCGCGGTCGAACGAGTACCGCCAGGGATTGCGGAGGCCGTAGCCGTCGATCCGCCAGCCTGCCCCGAGCCTGCCCGGCGCGATGCTGAGGAGCTTCCCCTTCCTCGAGGAGAGGTCCTGCGCGTTCTCGCCCGGGTCGCAGCCGCTGCCGCCGTCGCCGATGCTGACGTAGAGCCTGCCGTTCGGGCCGAAGGCGACGAGCCCGCCGTTGTGGTTGGCGAAGCGGGAGTGCTCGACCCGGAGGATCGTCCGCCGTGAGCTCCGCCGTGCGCGAGTGAAGTCCCCGTTCGCGCGGAAACGCGCCACGCGGACGTCCCCGCCGTTGTCCGTGTAGTTCACGAAGAGCTGCCGGTTCCTCGCGTAGCCCGGCGAGAACGCGACCGAGAGGAGGCCGCGCTCGTTCGCCGAGGAGTCGACCAGCCCGCGGATGTCGAGGAAGGGCCTGCGCCGGCCATTGCCGATCCGCCAGATCTGGCCCTCCTGCTCGACGACGTAGAGCGTCCGGTCGCGGTTGCTGGAGGTGGCGTGCACGGGCGAGTCGAAGCCGCCCGCGACCCGGGCCAGGCGGAGCGCGGAGGCCGCGGCGGGAACCCCGAGGGCGACTGCGAGCAGCACGCCGATGAGCGTGGAGACCCCGGGGCGACGCACGCGCCCACCGTAGCGCATCAGGCCGCCGCCGACTCCGCGCGCTTGTCCCAGTAGCGGCGGAGCCCTGCGTACGACTGCCAGAGCGGCCCCGCCCGCTGGAAGAGGTCGGCCGTCTCGGGATCCGCCTCGGCCTCGATGTCCGCGAGGGCGGCCCGGACGAAGTCCTCCTCCGAGCCGTGGCGGGCGCGCTCGGCCCACGTCCGGAGGGCCTTCCGGCAGGCCCCGAGGTGCTCCGCCGGGTCGTCGGCCACGCCGAAGTGCGGGAGGCAGAGGCGCTGGGGTCGCCGCGCCGCGATCGCGTCGAGCGTCCGCTCCCACGCCTCCACGTCGATGTCGGGCGGGGGCGCCACTGGGGCGACGTACGGCGCCGGCGGAATGCGAACGCCGGCGGCGTCGCCGGCGAAGCAGGAGCCGTCCTCCGCGAGGTAGGACACGTGGTGCGAGGCATGCCCCGGCGTCGGGAACGCCTCGAGCCCGAGGACGCTGTTCCCGACGACGCGGACGTTCTCCTCCGGCACGGGCTCGAGCGGCCCCCAGAGGCGGTCGAAGTCGGCGCCGTAGAGCCGGCGGGCGCTCCGCTCGAGCCGGCTCGGGTCGACGACGTGCGGCGCCCCGATCTCGCTCACGTGCAGAAGCAGGGCCGGGTTCTCGCGCACGAGCGTCCCGGCGGCGCCCGCGTGGTCGAGGTGGATGTGCGTGAGGACGAGGTGCCGCAGCTCCCCGACCTCGAGCCCGTGGGCCGCGAGGCCGGCCCGCAGGCCGTCGAGGCAGCTCGCAGGGCCGCAGTCGACGAGCGCCGGCTCGTCTTCCGGGAGGAGGTACGAGCCGATCACGCGCCGGCGGCCCAGGTGCTCGAGGTCGAGGAGCCGAGCGTGCACCAGGGGGACGCTACTCGACCGTGAGCGTTCCCTCCATCCCTCCTTCGCGGTGGCCCGGGACGGCGCAGTAGAACTCGTACTCGCCTGCCTCGAGCGTGAGCGTGAGGTCCGTCTCACCGCCCGTGATCGTCTCGCTGACCTCCTCGACGTCGTTGCCGTCGACCTCGACGTTGTGCGGGATCTGGGCCTCGTTCACGAGGTGGATCGTGACCTCGCCGGCCGGCGCCTCGAGGGTCGTCTTGTCGAAGGCGAGGGCGCCGCCCGGGTCGGCCGCAAGCTCGAGCGTCGTCCCTTCGCCGCCGCCGCCGTCCTCGGTCGTGGTGTCCTCGGTCGTGGTGTCGGCGGCCGCCGGCTCCTCCGCCTCGTCGTCGTCGTCGCCGCCGCACGCCGCGACGGCGAGGCCGAGCGCGGCGACCGCGAGCAGGACGAGCAGGATACGTCGTGTCATGCGGCTCCTTTCGCTGGGGGACCTGTCACGGGACCTACGCGCCGGGCCGCGAAGTGGATGAGGAGCGCCGCCGCGACGAGCGCGGCCCAGGCGGGCGAGGCCTTCGGGACGATGAGGCTCGGGATCTCGACGGAGGTGGCGCCGCGCTTGACGAGCTGCTCGAGCCAGAAGTCCTGCACCGCGTTCGCGAGGCCGTACGCGAGCATGAGCGCCAGGTAGAGCGCCGTCGCGCCCCGCAGCCGCCCCATCTGCCCGACGGCCCGTGAGAGCCCGAGCGCCGCGAGGGCGAGAAGCGTCCCGTCGAGGCCGTGATGGTGCCCGAGGTGGACGGCCGTGAGCTCGGGGTGCCCCGGCTCGGGGCGCGGCTCGCCGCTTAGGAAGACGTCGCCCAGGACCGGCACGCCTCCCAGGCCGAAGCCGAGGTCCGCCGCGATCCACGGGATCGCCGCGAGGACGAGCAGGACGCCGAGCACGAGCCGCGCGGCGTCCCAGCGCCCGAAGGGCGGCGTCTCCCCGACGCCCCCGCGCGCAAGAGCCAGGCCCGTGAGCACGAGCGCGGCGAGCACGCCGATCCCGGCGAGGGCGTTCACGGGCTTCGCGTCGAGGTCGGCCTGCTCGACGACTCCCGGCCAGACGACTGTCGCGCAGAGGACGGCGGCGGCGAGCGCGACGAGGTCGGCGGCCCGCGTGCGGAGCCTGGCGGCGACGAGCGCGAGCAGGGCGATCGCCGCGAGCGACGTCGGGTAGCCGACGAAGACGAGCGCTCTCCCGGCCCCGCGCGCGAGCCCCTCCTCGTCGACGTTGTAGAGCTGCTCGACCGGCAGCCGCGCGTACGTGACGAGAACGGCAAGCGCGACCGCTCCGAAGGCCGCCCACACGAGCAGGACCTCCAGCAAGCCCGGTCGGGCCCGGTGCGCTCCGCTCAACGGGCCTACACTAGACCTCCATGTCGGATTGCGCCTCGTGCGGCTTCGCCAACGGCCCCGGGGCGCTCTACTGCGGAAGCTGCGGGACGCCCCTCGGGCGCGCCTGCCCGGCGTGCGGGGCCGCCGTGGCCTCCGGGCTCGCGTTCTGCACCTCGTGCGGGACACCGCTCGACGAGAGCGACGAGCGGCCGATCGTCCAGGAGCGGAAGGTCGTGACCGTCCTCTTCGCCGACCTCGTCGGCTTCACCGGCCGCGCGGAGTCGCTCGACCCCGAGGACGTCCGCCGGCTGCTGTCGCCGTACTACGCCCGGGTACGCGAGAAGCTCGCGAGCTACGGCGGCACCGTGGAGAAGTTCATCGGCGACGCGGTCGTCGCGCTCTTCGGCGCCCCGCTCGCCCACGAGGACGACCCGGAGCGGGCCGTGCGCGCGGCGGTCGCAGCCCGCGACGCGCTCGCCGAGCTGAACGCGACGGATCCGACGCTCGGGCTCCACGTGCGCATCGGCGTGACGACGGGCGAGGCGGTGATCGACCTCCGCGCCCGGCCGAGCGAGGGCGAGGGCATGGCCGCGGGCGACGTCGTCAACACGTGCTCCCGCCTCCAGGCGGCCGCGCCCGTCGACGGGATCCTCGTCGACGAGGCGACGTACCGGGCCACGGCGAGCGTCGTCGAGTACCGCGAGGCCGAGCCGGTCCGGGCCAAGGGCAAGTCGGAGCCGATCCCCGTCTGGGAGGTCGTCGCCCTGCGGACGCGTCTCGGCGTCGACATCGCCTTCCGCGGCGGCGCCGAGCTCGTCGGCCGGGCCGAGGAGCTGCGGCTCCTGCGGGACACGCTCGCCCGCGCCGAGCGCGAGCGCGCGCCGCACCTGGTGACGCTCGTCGGCGAGCCCGGCATCGGCAAGAGCCGGCTCCTCTTCGAGCTCTACGCGGCCGTCGACGCCGACCCGGAGATCTTCGCCTACTGGCGCCAGGGGCGGTCGCTTCCGTACGGCGAGGGCGTCAGCTTCTGGGCGCTGGGGGAGATGGTGAAGGCGCAGGCCGGGATCCTCGAGTCCGACGCCGCCGACGCGGCGGCGCGCAAGCTCGCCGCGGCCGTCGCCGCCGTCCTGCCGGACGCCGTCGAGGCGGCCTGGGTCGGAGAGCACCTCGAGCCGCTCGTCGGGCTCGGAGGCGTCCCCGAGGCGGGCGCCGACCGGCGCCGCGAGGCGTTCGCCGCCTGGCGGCGGTTCTTCGAGGGGCTCGCCGAGCAGCGGCCGCTCGTACTCGTCTTCGAGGACCTCCAGTGGGCGGACGAGGGGCTGCTCGACTTCGTCGACCACCTCGTCGACTGGGCCTCCGACGTCCCCCTCCTCGTCCTCTGCACCGCCCGGCCGGAGCTCCTCGAGCGCCGCCCCGGCTGGGGCGGGGGGAAGCGCAGCGCCCTCACCGTCTCGCTCTCGCCGCTCTCCGAGGAAGACACGAGCGAGCTGCTCCGGTCGCTCCTCGCGGAGCGCACGGTCCCGGCCGAGCACGCCGCCGGGCTCGTCGCTCACGCAGGCGGCAACCCGCTCTACGCCGAGGAGTACGCGCGCCTGGTGGCGGAGGGGGGCGGCCGCCGCGGGCTCCCCCTCCCGGACACCGTCCAGGGGATCATCGCCGCGCGTCTCGACACGCTCCCGGCCGAGGAGAAGGCGCTCCTCCAGGATGCGGCCGTGATCGGCAAGGTGTTCTGGGCCGGCGCGCTGGCGGCGGTCGCGGAGGGGCGCGGCGCCGACGTCGACGACGGGCTCCTCCGCCTCGAGCGCAGGGAGTTCGTGCGCCGGGAGCGCCGGTCCTCCGTCGCCGGAGAGACGGCCTTCGTCTTCCGGCACGTCATCGTGCGGGACGTCGCCTACGCGCAGATCCCCCGGACGGGCCGGGCCGAGCGGCACCGGCTCGCGGCCGAGTGGCTCGAGTCGCTCGCAGGCGATCGCGCCGAGGACATCGCCGACATGCTGGCCCACCACTACCTGCGGGCGCTCGAGTACGCGCGCGCGGCCGGGCAGGAGGCGGGCGACCTCCCGGAGCGGGCGAGGCGCGCGCTCCAGGAGGCCGGCGACCGGGCGCTCGCCCTCTCCGCCTACCGCGCCGCCGTGCGCTTCTACCGCGAGGCCCTCTCCTCCTGGCCCGAGGGCGATCCGGAGCGGCCGCGGCTGCTCCTGCGCTACGGGCAGGCGCTCTTCCGCGCGGAGGAGCGCGGCGCCGAGGCGCTCGCCGAGGCCGCCGAGGAGCTGCTCGACGCCGGCGAGGTCGAGCTCGCGGCCGAGGCGGAGGTGCTGCTTGGAGACCTCATGCTCATCACCCGCGGCCGGCGCAACGACGCGCTGCGGCACTTCGAACACGCGGTCGCCCTCCTCGCCGATCGACCGCCGTCGCGGTCGAAGAGCCATGCGCTCGCGAGCAGGGCCCACTTCCACCTCGCCACGGACGAGGCGGAGGAGGCCGTCGCCTGCGCACGCGCGGCCGTGCAGCTGGCGGAGGAGCTGTCGCTCGAAGATCTCCGGGCCCACTCGCTCTCGACGCTCGGCTTCGCCCGGGTGATGACCGGCGACCTCGACGGGCTTGCGGACCTGCGCGAGAGCGTTGAGCTCGCCGCCCGAGCGAGCTCTCCGCAGGCCGCGCGCGGGTACAACAACCTCGCCTCGGTGACCGCAGACCTCGGCGACCTCGTGCAGGCGTTCGAGCTCTACGAGAAGAGCAGGCAGGCCGCCGCCCGTTTCGGTGACGAGCTCGCGCTGCGCTGGCTCGAGGTCGAGCGCATGTACGAGCACTATTGGCGCGGCGACTGGGATGGCGCGCTTGCCGTCGGCGACGCTGTGCTCGCGGCGGTGGGCGTGGCGCCCGGCGGGGTGCAAGACGTGGACGTCACGCTCATCAGGGCCAAGATCTCGCTCGCGCGCGAAGGGCCGGACCGAGCCGGCGAGCAGGTCGAGCGGGCGCTCGAGCGCGCGCGGGCGATGCAGGTCCCGCAGAACCTCCTCCCGGCGCTCGCGCTCAAGGCGCACGCGTTGGCGGCCGCGGGCCGTTTGGGGGAGAGCGAGGCGTGCGCGAACGAGCTCCTCGTCGTCTGGCTCGACGAGGGACGCGGCGTCTCGCTCGCGTCCTTCTGGCTCGCGGATCTCGCGTTCGCGCTCGCCGGGCTCGAGCGGGACGGCGACCTCCTGCACGCGGGCGGGCGGACGAGGACGCGGACTCGGTGGCTCGACGCGGCCGAGGCGGCCTCGGAGGGCGACTGGGTCCGCGCGGCGGGCGTCTTCGCCCGCATCGGCTCTCGCCCCGACGAGGCGCTCGCCCGTCTCCGGGCGGCGGAGGCGCTTCGCACCGCCGGCAGGCGGGCCGAGGCCGATGAGGAGCTGGCCCGGTCGACCGCGTTCCTCGAGTCGGTGGGCGCGGCGGCCTGGAGCCGCGCCGCCGAGGCGCTCGCCGGAGAGCCCGCCTGAGGAGCTCGGCCGCTTAGTCGTCCGGCTCGTCGACCGAGCGCAGGACCGTCGCCGAGCCGCGAGCCCCGAGGGCCTTCCCCAGCTCGTCCGGGTCGCGCACGTTCTTCGTGTCGACGAGCGCGTACCAGTCGCGGCTGGCTGAGCCGGGCTTCGACGGGTCGCGCTTCGAGGGGTCGAAGCCGACGAAGAGCAGCTCGCCGCCGTGGTCACGTACCCGCTGCTTCAGCTTCTTCTCGTGCTCCTTCTTGCCGGGGTTGTCGCCCTCGAGCAGCCACCAGTGCTTGGGCACGCGGCACCTCCTGCCGAGACTCGTTAGGCGGCCATCATCTGCGACGGAAGCCCGCGTGGCAACCCCCGGGCCGGCGGGAATCACCCTTCCGAGGGAGGGGGACGGCCCGCGGCCGAGCGAGAATGGGTCCGGCTCCGATCTCGGGCGGCCCGAAGAGGAGGTACTGCGGCAGCGTGGCACTCACGGAGGTGAACGGCCCGGCGACCCGGGAGGCCCGCGGACGCGTGCGCCCTTCCGACCTCGTCGACTCCTACCGCCGCCTCGCGGACGTGTTCCACGAGATGCTCTCCGAGGAGACGCACGTCACCGTGCTCGAGCGCATCGCCGACACGCTCGCCGACCTGATCCCCTACGACGCCTTCACGATCTACCAGGCGGACGAGGCGCGGCGCCTCCTCATTCCCGTCATGGCCCGCGACCGCTGGGCCGAGGAGATCATGAGCGAGCGGCCGCTCCTGAGCGAGGGCATCACGGGCTGGGCGATCGACCACGGCGAGGCGCAGCTCGTGAACGACGCGCACCTCGACCCCCGCACGACGCAGGTCCCCGGAACGCCGCCGGACGAGCCGGAGGCGCTCATCTCCGTCCCGCTCGTCGCGCGGGGCACCGTCAAGGGGGCGCTCAACATCTACAGGCTGGGCCGGGACGCGACCTTCACGGACGAGGAGTTCGAGCTCGCCAGGCGGTTCGGGGACGCGGCCGCGCTCGCGCTCGACAACGCGCAGGTCCGCGCCGGGCTCGAGCTCCAGGCTCAGACGGACTCGCTCACGGGCCTCTACAACCACCGCTACTTCCACGACCGGCTCCGGGCCGAGCTGAACCGGGCGAGCCGCGCCCACGACTCGGTCGCCGTGCTCATGCTCGACATCGACGACTTCAAGCGCGTGAACGACGTCTACGGCCACGGAGCGGGCGACCAGGTGCTCGTCGCGCTCGCCGAGCTGCTCGGGGCGGCCGTCCGCAGCTCGGACGTCGTCTGCCGGATCGGCGGCGAGGAGTTCGGCATCGTCATGGCCTCCTGCGACGCGGGCGACGCGCTCGGTCTCGCGCGGCGGATCATCGACACGCTCGCGGAGACCGAGATCGAGCCCGCCGGCCGCCTCGGCGTCTCCATCGGCATCGCCCAGGGGCCGGAGCACGCCATGAACCCGCGCGAGCTCGTGGCCTGCGCGGAGGTCGCCATGATGACGGCGAAGGCGCGCGGCAAGAGCAGGGCCGTCCTCTTCGACGAGCGCGCCGGCGAGCGGCCGGACCCCGGGTCGCCGGGTCGCGACGTCCGCTCGATCGCCCACCTGAAGATGCTGCAGAGCCTCGCCGGGAAGCTGAACCGGCTGAACGACGTCCGTCAGATCGGCGCGGCGATCGTGAACGAGCTCCGCATGCTCGTCGACTACCACAGCTGCCGGGTGTACCTCGTCCAGGGTGACGAGCTCGTCCCGATCGCGTGGCGCGGCGACGTCGACCCCTACGACGAGGAGAGCGTCCAGGCGCTCACCTGCCGGGTCGGCGAGGGCATCACCGGCCGGGCCGCCGAGAGCGGCGAGTCCATCCTGCTCGCGAACGCGATGGACTGCGACTTCGCCGTCACGATCCCCGGGACTGACGACGTCGACGAGTCGATGATCGCCGTGCCCCTCCGCTACGGCGCCCGGGTGATCGGGACGGTCGTCATCTCGAAGCTCGGCGTCGGCCAGTTCGACGAGGACGACGTGCGGCTCCTCGAGGTGCTCGCCGGCCACACGTCCGTGGCGCTCGAGAACGCGCGCCTCTACGAGGCGCAGCGGCTCGAGGCCGAGCACGCCAAGACGTCGCTCGAGATCGCGAGCGCCCTGCTCGACTTCAGCCGGCGGCTCGCGTCGGCGCGCGGGCTCGACGAGGTGCTCGAGCGCACGGTCGAGCTCTCGGCGCGCTTGCTCGGGGTGCCCCGCGCGTCGGTCTGGCTGCCGGAGCGGGCGGGCGGCGACCTCGTCGGCAGGGCCTTCTTCGGGTACCCGGACGGCGGCGGCGCGCTCGGCGTCCCGGCGACGCTCGCGCGGGCGCTCGCGCATGCGGACGAGCCCTTCGAGCTTGACCCGGCCGCCGGGGAGCGGAGCGACTGCGCGGCGGCGCTCGCGGACGGCGGCGCGGTCGCCGTCGCTCCCATCCGGCTCGAGGACGACCGCCTGGGGTGCGTCGTCGTCGCGGCCGGGCCCGAGGCCGGCTCCTTCGACGACCGTCGCATGCGGCTCCTCGCGGGCGCGGCAGACCAGGTGAAGCTCGCGGTCGCGAACGCCTCGAGCTTCGAGTGCCTCGAGCGGACGTTCCTGTCCACGGTCGAGGCGCTGGCGAACGCGCTCGAGGCCAACGACGAGTACACGTCCTCGCACGCGCGCTGGATCACGGACGCGGCGCTCGAGGTCGGACGCGAGCTCGGGCTCGAACCGCGGGCGCTCAAGCGCCTGGAGCTCGGCGCGCTCTTCCACGACATCGGCAAGATCGGGATCCCGGACGGCGTCCTCTCGAAGCCGGGCCCGCTGGGCGAAGAGGAGTGGGAGGTCGTCCGGCAGCACCCCGCGCTCGGGGCGCGGATCCTGGCCCCGATCGAGCGGCTCGAGGACGTCTGCGGCATCGTCCGCCACTGCCACGAGCACTGGGACGGGAGCGGGTACCCCGACGGCCTCGCCGGCGAGGAGATCCCGATCGAGGCGCGCGTGATTCTCGTCTGCGACGCGTTCCACGCGATGACGACCGACCGCCCGTACCGCCGGCGGGTCGCCCCGGCGGAGGCGCGGGGCAGGCTTCGCGAGGCCGCGGGAAGGCAGTTCGACCCGCGCGTCGTCGACGTGTTCCTCGCGCTCGAGAGCCTGGGCGGCGCCTCGCGCACGGCCTGAGCCGCTCAGGCGGCGGTCTCGAGCTCGACGCGCTCGACGGCCGCGCGCTCGCTCGGGCGGTCGCGCGCATCGCGCGGGAGCGCCGAGATCGCGTCGACGACCTCCATTCCCTCCGTCACGCGGCCGAAGACGGTGTGCTTGCCGTCGAGCCAGGGAGCGGCCTCGGTCGTGACGATGAAGAACTGGCTGCCGTTCGTGTTCGGACCGCGGTTCGCCATCGCGAGCGCGCCGCGCACGACGCGGTGCTCGTTCGGCTCGTCCTCGAACTCGTAGCCGGGGCCGCCCGTCCCGTCGCCCCGAGGGCAGCCGCCCTGGATCATGAAGTCCGGGATCACCCGGTGGAACGCGAGGCCGTCGTAGAAGCCGTCGCGTACGAGCTTCGTGAAGTTCTCGACCGTCCTCGGCGCATCCTCCTCGAAGAGCTGGAGACCGACCGGGCCGTGTGTAGTGTGGAGCGTCAGGTGAGTCATGCGGGCACCGTACCGGATGGGCGTTAGCCCGCTTCGTTACGCCGCGTCGCTCCCGGAGCGGCTCGTGCGCGCGCTCTCCGGGTCGCTCTTCGGCCTCGTCCACGAGGGGGCGCAGGTCCTCCTCCCCCGCTTCGTGCGCCGCTCGCGCCTCTACGAGGCGACGGCCAAGAACGCGCTCCGCATCGCCATCGAGGCGGTCGGTCGGGTCGAGCCGCCGGAGCCGCCGGAGGTGACCGCGGGGGAGATCGCGAAGCGCAAGGTCGCCGGCAACGTCGTCGAGCTCGGCTCGATCGCGGCGTTCGGGTTCTCGCCGCTCTGGCTCCTCGCCGCCGCCTCGGACGTCCTCCACGGCTCGCGCGTGTACCTCGAGGAGCTCGTCGCCGAGCTGAAGCGCGCGGACGTCCTCGCGGAGGAACGCGAGATCGGCTCGGTGGACGAGCTGCTCGAGACGCTCGAGCACGCCTCCGGCCGGACCGCGGGTCTCGTCGACATCCCGCCGCTCGAGCTGACGGAGCTGCGGGCGACCCTGGCGGAGCTCCGCGCCGACGCCGCCGGCCTGCCCGGCCCGGGGGAGCTCGCAGGCCTGTACCGGGGACTCCGCGCCGAGGCCGTTCGCGAGCGGCGGCCGCTCCTCGAGGTGTCGGTCGGGATGGGAATGGCGTTCCTCCTCTCCGCGAGGACGGTCGCAGGGCGCCACGTGGCCGTGCCGTACCGCGAGGACTGGGCGCCGCTGCGGAAGGAGGGCTTCGCCGCGTACGCCCGGCGCGTGGCGAGGCCGTACGCCGCCGCGGCCGCCGGCCACTTCGATCCGCGGCGGCCCTCGTGGACCGAGCGGCTGCTCCGGCGACTCGAGCGGGCGCGGTGAGCGGCGCCGTCGTCCGGGCCGTGGCCGGCGACGCCGACCTCGCCGCCTGGGTCGAGGTCCACAACCGCGTCTCCCCCACGCCGATCTCGACCGGGGAGGCCCGCGCCTGGCGCGAGGCGCTCGCGGCCGAGACGCACGTGCTCGCGCTTGCCGACGCGGAGCCGGTCGGAGCGGCCTTCGCCTGGCTCGATGCCGACTCGCGGCGATCCGGCCCCGCGGAGGCCTGGATCGCGGTCGTCCCCGGCGCGCGCGGCGGCGGGATCGGCGCCGCACTCGGCGCCCGCCTCGCCGGCTGGGCGCGCCGGCTGGGGGTGGAGGCTCTCGAGGGCCACGTCGAGGAGGACGACGACGAGAGCCGCGCGTGGGCCCGGCGCCGCGGCTTCGTCGAGGTCGGCCGCGAGGCGCGCCTCACGCTCGACCTGCGCGGCCTCGAGCCGCCGCCGCCGGCCCCGCCGCCGGGCGTCCGCATCCTCACGCTCGCCGAGCGCCCCGACGTCCTTCGCGGCCTCTACGACGTGGCCTGCGAGGCCTACCCCGACATCCCGGGCCGCGAGGACGAGGAGCCGGAGCCCTTCGAGGACTGGCTCGAGCACGACATGAGCGGCCCGGGCGACGATCCGGGCGCCGTCTTCGTCGCGCTGGCCGGCGGCGAGGTCGTCGGCTACTCGAAGTTCCACCTCCCGCAGGCGCGTCCTGGCGTGGCCGTCCACGACATCACCGGCGTCCGCCGCGCGTGGCGGGGCCGGGGCGTCGCGGGCGCGCTCAAGCGGACCCAGGTCGCCTGGGCGGCCGAGCGGGGCTACGAGCGCCTCGAGACGTGGAACGAGGAGCGCAACCTGCCGATCCGGAGGCTGAACGAGCGGCTCGGCTACCGCCTCGCCCCCGGCCGCGTGCTCCTGCGCGGGCCGCCCTTCACAGACGCGCCGAACGCGCCTACGATCTGAGGACTTCCGCTTCTGCGGCCCACAGGGGAGGAGCGGCGTTGAGGATCTGGGAGAGCACGACCTGGCTCGCCGCCGGCGCGTCGGCGCTGGCGACGGTCGCCGTCCTGACGGCGCTCGCGCTCGCGCTGCGCCTGCACCGGGCGGGACCGGGACGCCCGGCCGGCGAGCCGGACGAGGCCGACGCCGCCCGGAAAGAGGTCAGGCGGCAGCGCGCCGAGGCCGGGCGCGCCCGGAGCGAGCTTCGCTGGCTCCGCAGCCTCGCCGCGGCGGCCGCCTCGGGATCGCTCGAGACCGTCCTCCACCGCGCGCTCGAGGCGGCGGCCGACCTCGCCGACGCGGCGGGGGCGATGCTCGTCCTGCCGCAGGGGGACGGCGAGCCGCTCGTCGCCACGTTCGGCCTGACGGCCGACGAGGCCTCGCGCGAGCTGCCCGCTCTCCCTCCCGGGGGATCCGACGCCCGCGCGGTGCTGCTCGCCTACCGCTACACCGACGAGGAGCGCCGGCGGGACGACTTCCGCCTCACCGGCGGCCTCGCCCTCGCGGTCACCGACGCCGAGTCGGCCCGCGTCGGAACGCTCGCGGTCTTCTGGCGGCGGGTCGAGCGGGAGGCGACGGAGGAGGAGCTCGGGCGGCTCGAGGCGCTGGCCGCCGCGCTCGGGCCTGCGCTCGCGAACGCCTTCCGCTTCGACGCGCTCCGGCGCCAGGCCGACCTCGACGACGAGACCGGCCTGCACGGGCGTCGCTCGCTCGAGCGGGCGCTCGAGCGCGAATGCGCCCGCTCGCGCCGGTACGGGCGCCCGGTGAGCGTCCTCCTCCTGCGCCTCGAGGCGGCCTCCGCGGACGGGCTCCTGCGCTGGGGCGCCGAGCGGCTCGAGCGCTCGCTACGGGCCCCGGACCTCGCGTTCCACCTCGGCGGGGGTCGCTTCGCCGCCGTCCTCCCGGAGGCCTCGCTCGGGGACGCCGAGCAGGTCGCGCGCCGGCTCGAGCCGGCGCTCACGGCGACCCTCTCGGGCGGTGCCCGGGCCCGTGCGTGGATCGAGCCGACGCAGCTCGCCGACGTCGACGACGCCGTGTCGCTGCTCGCCCGGGCCGAGCTCGCGCTCGAGGGGCGGGAGACCGGGTCCGAGGCGGCGGCTCGCAACCGAACGGCTGTTGATCGCGGTCCTTGAGAGGAGTACGTTTTGCGGCCTGTGGCGACAATCCTCGAGCTTGCGGCGTACGCGGAGGTCTCCGCGGAGAACGTCCTGCGCGTCGTTCACCGCGAGCCAGTGAGCGAGGACGTCGAGCGGCGCGTCCTCGAGGCGATCGACGCGCTCGGCCCTCCTCCCTACCCGCGCCCCGCCGAGATCCTGCCGGCCGTGCAGGCGCCCCTGTCCGAGCCCGGCGCCGTCGCGACCGCCGGCGTCGGCACAGCCGTCCACGACGCGCTCCGGGTCGAGGTCCGGCCGGTCGCGCAGCACGTCGCCGAGCTGGGCGCGCTCTTCGAGCGGATGCTCCAGCGGCTCGACCAGGTCGCGGACGACGTCGAGGGCGAGCGCTCCGCCCGGCTCGAGGACGTCGCGCTCCTGACGGAGCTCGTGACGTCCGGCTGGCGCTCGGTCGACCGGCGCCTCGCCCGTCTCGAGCAGGTGGTGGCGCGGATCGAGGCGCGGCGGAACAGCCGCCGCGAGGCCCGCCTCTACCGCCTCGACGACGCCGCCGAGCGCGCGTCGGCGGACTAGGTCCGCCCGTCGGGCCGGGAGCGGCGCGGGCGGCGCCGCGACCGTCGCGGCCGCAGGCGCCGCCCGCCCACCTCCTACCGCCTCTCGCCGGCGATGACGTAGACCCGGTCTCCGCTCGCGGCGGAGGCGAGCAGGTCGGGGACGCCGTCGCCGTCGAGGTCCCCGACGCCGACGGCGTCGAAGCCGAGGTTCTCGAACGGCGTCGTGCTCGTGATGCGGCGAACGAGCGAGCCGTCCGCGCCGGAGAAGATCTCGACCTTCCCGGCCTGCTCGGCGCCGTCGCTCGAGGTGTACGAGCCGATCGCGAGGTCGACGAGCCCGTCGCCGTCCACGTCCCCCGCCTCACGCCCCGGACCGAGACCCTCGCCGGCCTCCGAGCCGACCCAGGAGCGCAGCTCCGAGCCGTCCGCCCCGGAGTAGACGGCAGCCCGCCCGGTCCCCGGGCCGAGCGACCCGTCGGCGTAGTCGGCCGCGTAGACGTCGGGCGTGCCGTCGCCGTCGACGTCTCCAGGCCCGGCGACGAAGAAGGAGCCGAGCTCCACCCCGCTCGCGGGGGCCGGGAACGTGAAGAGCAGCCGGCCGTTGCGGCCCGAGAAGACGTACGCCTTCCCCCGCTCCTCCGGGTCGGCGTCCTGGGCGCCCACGATGAGCTCGGGACGCCCGTCCCCGTCGAGGTCGCTGCTCCAGTCGGTCGCCGACCCGAAGAGGTCGCCCTCGTCGCCGGCGTCGAGCTTTCGCAGGAGCTTGCCGGTCCGGCCCGAGAAGACGTACGCGCGGCCGGAGTCGACGCCGCCGCCGTCGTTCCCGGGGGCGCCGACGAGGACGTCGGCGTGCCCGTCCCGGTTCACGTCGCCCGCTCCGGCGACCGCCGCGCCGAACGAGTCGCCGGCGCGGCCGCGGGAGAACGTCCGCAGGAGGTCGCCCGTCGCCCCGGAGTAGAGGTAGGCGCGGCCCCGCCCCACGCCCGGCGCCCCGCTCACGACGTCCGGGACCCCGTCCGCGTCCGTGTCGCCCGCGTCGGCGATGGCATAGCCCTGCTGATCCCCCGGGGCGCCGTCCAGGCGGTAGAGCAGCCCGCCCGACCGTCCCGAGTGCACCCAGGTCGTCCCCGTGGCGGTGAACGGCTCGCCGACGACGACGTCCGTGGCACCGTCGCCGTCCACGTCGCCGAGCTCGCTCACCGCCCAGCCGAAGAACGCGCCCGTGCCCGGCGAGCCGCCGCTCAGCGTGTAGAGGACGTCGACCGGCTCGACGAAGCCGTCCTCCTCCGCGGTCGCGGCCACGCCGGGAGCGGACGCCGCGACGAGCGCGACGGCCCCGGCGGACAGCGATGCCTTCCAGCGCATAGCTCCCCCTTTCGCCTTTGCGGCCGAGGCTAGGAGCGCGCCGTGAGCGGCGCTTCCACGATCCTGCGCAGTTCGCCGAGGTCAGCCGAGCGGCCGCCGGCCCGGCGCACCGCGGAGGGCGTGCGGGAGAAGACCCGCCGGAAGCTGTCGGTGAAGTGGCTGTGGCTCGCGTACCCGAGCCCCCGGGCGAGGGCGGCGAGCTCGACCTCCGGCTCGAACAGCCCGTCGAGGGAGGAGCGGAGGCGAAGCTGGTTGCGGTACCCGTGGACCGTGAAGCCGGTGCGCGCGCGGAAGACGCGGGCGAGGTGGAACGGGGAGCTGTGCACCTCACGCGCGATCTCGGCGAGGCCGAGGCGGTCGGCGAGCCGTCGCGCGATCAGCTCCTTCGTCGCCTCGACGAGCTCGGCGTGGGCCGCGGTCGTCGCCACCCGCTCCCGCGGGCGGAGCGCCGCCCGGAGGCGGAGACCGGTGAGAACCGCCTCACGGAGGAGCCGGCAGAGCAGCTCCTCGACGAGCAGCCTGTCGGCGGCGAGCGCCCGGGCACCCCGCAGCACGAGGCGGTGGAGGAGGTACGTCGCCGGCTCGACCGGGCCGTGGCTCACGGGGAAGCGGATGCCGGCCGGCGCGCAGGCGACGAGGTCGGCGAGCATGGCCTCGGGCGCGAGCAGGAAGGCGCAGTGGTCGCCGTGCGGGTCGACGAGGCGCCGGCGGTACGCCTGCCCGGGGTTGTAGAACATGACGTGGTTCGGGGTGGCGACGATCGGGTGACCGCCGTGCTCGATCACGACCGTCGTGCCGGGGAAGACGACGAAGTGCCCCTCGACAGCGCGGTTCTCGCGCGTCCAGCGCGGATCGTCCGGCCAGCAGTGGAACTCGCCGAGCACGAGGCCGTCGGCCTCGAACACGCTCCGGATCGCCGGGTCGGGCTCCACCTGCTCTCTAGGACGACGCGGGAGCAAGAAAGGCCGGATCCCCGGGACGCCGCGCCGGCCGGCCGCCGTGGCCGCCACGGGCCCCGGCGAGCCGGTCGCCCCGGCGCCGCCGCAAGGCGCCGGGGCGACGCGATCGGACGCCTCCGGCTAGGCCGCCCGCCGAAGCGGCTCGCGCGTGTCGCGCGCGAGATCACGGCGGCGCGGCACCCTCTCGGTCATGAGCGCGACGCCGATCTCCGCGATCCCGACGAGGACGTGCGGGAGCCAGGCGTTCGTCCCGTCGTCGGAGAACCCGAAGAGCCAGGGCGAAGCGATCAGGAAGGCGCCGACGACCATGTCCGCGCCCAGGTGAGCCGGCATGGGGATGACCCGTGCCAGCCCCCACTCGTACCGCGTCATGACGCTCGTCGCGAGGACCGCGACGCCCGCGCCGATGGCGGACCACATGGCGGCGTCGTTGTCGGCGAAGCCGAAGATCCACGGCGCCGCGATCAGCGCGATGCCCACGACGTAGTCGAGGACACCGTGCACCTTCGTCGGGATGACTCTGATTCCGTCCATACGACCTCCTTCGTGTGTCGGGCCAACGTGCCCGCCCCGCCCGTCCGAAAACGGGCCGGCACGAGCTGCGGCCACCCCCGGCCGTGGATACCGCACGCGTTACCGTCCCGGCGGGCGCACACGGGAGGCGACCCGCCGCAGGTTCGAAGCGGCCGCCGCTCGGGTACCCTCACCGCATGCCGGCGCCCGGTGCGGGCGGGCCCGACGCCTCCACGCTGGTGAAGCTCCAGCAGGTGGCCGATGCGGCTCTCGCCCACCTGTCCGTCGAGGAGCTCCTCGAGGAGCTCCTCGTTCGTGTCCGCGACGTCTTCGCCGCGGACACCTGCGCCATCCTGCTGCTCGACGAGGCCGCGAACGAGCTCGTCGCCCGGGCGGCGAAGGGGCTCGAGGAGGAGGTCGAGCAGGGCATTCGCATCCCGGTCGGGGCAGGCTTTGCGGGGCGCATCGTCGCGACCCGCCGCCCGCTCGCGATCGAGGACGTCGACCACGCCGACGTCCTCAACCCGATCCTGCGCGAGAAGGGCGTGAAGTCGCTCCTCGGCGCTCCTCTCCTCGCGCGCGGGCGCCCGCTCGGGGTCATCCACGTCGGGATGCTCCGCCATCGCGTCTTCACTGCCGACGAGACGGAGCTGCTCAAGCTCGCGGCCGAGCGCGCCGCTCTCGGGCTCGAGCGGGCGATCGTCCACGAGCAGCTCCTCGAGCTCGACCGGATCCGCCACCGGTTCGTCTCCGTCGCAGCCCACGAGCTCCGCGCGCCGGCGACGGCCGTCTACGTGGCCGCCGCGACCCTCGACCGCCTGCGGGCGAGCCTCGGCGACGAGAAGCGCCTCGAGCTGGAGAGGACGGTCGTCGAGCAGAGCCACAGGCTCGTGGAGGTGATCGACCAGCTCCTCGACCTCTCGCGGCTCGAGTCCCGCAACTTCGAGCCGAAGCCGAGGCCCGTCCGGCTTCGCGACCGCCTCGAGAAGGTCGCGCGCTCGGTGGCGGGCGACGAGACGCCGGTGGCGGTCGCGTGCCGGCCGGACCTCGTCGTCGCAGTCGACCCGGTCGCGCTCGACCGCGTGGTCGGGAACCTCGTGCAGAACGCGCTCAGGCACGGCGGGCCGCCCGTGACCGTCGCCGCGGGCATCGCCGACGAGACGGTCCGGATCGTCGTGGAGGACAGGGGTCCCGGCATCCGGCCGGAGTTCCGGGCGCGTCTCTTCGACGACTTCGCCAGGGACGAGTCGACGGACGCGCCCGGAAGCGGTCTCGGCCTCCCGATCGCGCGTTCGTACGCACGCGCGCACGGCGGCGACCTCACCTACGCCGACGCGCAGCCGTCCGGCGCCCGGTTCGAGTTCGCCTTCCCGCTCGAGGAGCCTCCGGCCGCCGGCGGGCCGCCGCCTGGCGGGCGGGCGGGGGCGGTAAGCTCCAGGGGCCGATGAACGTCGATCAGCTCGAGCAGCGACGCGGCGCGAGCGGCGAGGAGGCCGACGCGCAGCGCCGTGCCGGCGTCCTGCGCTACTACGAGCTCGCCAAGCGGGCCGAGTGGCAGGTCCGCGAGCTTCCGTGGGGCGAGGTCTCCCCCATTCCCGAGACCCGGGGCTCGGCGGAGCGGCAGGCGCGCCGCCGCGACGTGTGGCGCTCGGTCATCACGCAGCAGCTCCAGGCGGACGCCTTCGCGGTCGAGATGGCGGCGCAGCTCTTCCAGGCCGCGCCGCACCACGAGGCGAAGCTCTACTACTCGACGATGGTGCAGGACGAGTCGCGCCACACGGAGGCGTGGCTCAAGCTCGTCGAGGAGGCCGGCGGGACGGCCGAGCGCGACCCGCACCTCGACCGGCTCGCGGCGATGTTCCTCGACCTCGACACGCTCGAGGAGAAGGTCTTTCTCATGCAGGTGTTTTTCGAGCGGCTGATCATCCCGCGCTTCCGGCTCATCGCCCGCTCCTCGCGCGGGACGGTGCTCGAGGACCTCTGCAACCGCCTGACGGTGGACGACGGCATCCACCACGGGGCAGGCATGGCCTACGAGCGCGTGCTGCTCGAGAACGCCCCCAAGCGGACGAGGCGCCAGCTCGTGAAGGTGGCGAACCAGATGCTGCCGATCTTCGTCGAGCATTCCCTCTGGCGCCCTCCCGCCAGGGCGTGGATCGCCCGGGCGATGCACGAGCGCGACGTGCAGCGGCTCCGGGAGGACCTCGAGGACGGCGTCCGGCTCGCCAACTCGCTCGGGCTGGACGTGAGCGACGTCCGGCTGCCGTTCTAGCCGCTCCGCGCTCGGTCGGCGGGCCTAGACCTCGACGCCGTAGGCCTCGGTGAACGCCTCCTGCGCGTACGCGAGCGACGCGTAGGCGAAGCCGTTGTCGCCCCACCCGGTGCCCCAGCTGTTCCGGACGATGAAGGCACCCGGCCGGTAGCCGACCAGGGCGACGGCGTGGCCGCCGCGAGTCGTCTCGGGCTTGTACTCGTCGAGCTCGCCGGCGTTCTCGGTCGCCAGGTCCCACGTGTCGTCCACGTCGAGCCTCGTGACGATCGGCCCCTTCGTCGCGAGCCAGGTGCGCCAGTTCGTCAGGCTCGTCCCCAGGTTGAAGTAGGCGAGGATCTTCCGCTGCGCGGCGACCGCGTAGAACGTGCTCGCCCGGCCCGGGTAGAGCTTGCCGGACGTGAACGGGAGGGTGAGGTCGCGCACGACCCCGAACTTCCTCGCCACGTCGAGAGCCGCCTTCAGGCTCGTTCCCTCGGTCTCGATGAACGCGCTCGGCCGCGTGTTGAACTGGTCGGTCTCCTTCGAGGCCATCCAGACGAAGCGCGGCGAGAGGAGCTGGCTGCTCGAGAGGCGGCCGGCCCTGACGAAGTGCCAGCGGAGCACCGAGTCGGCCGTCGCCCAGCCGACGCAGGAGCCGGTCGAGCCCTGGTCGGCGACCTTCCACCAGTCCGTCCGCAGGTCCTTCGTGGAAGGGACGGTCGGGGCGGCCGCGACCAGATCGGCCTCGGCCGCGACCTCGAACGTCCAGTCCTCCTCCCGCTTGGGCGAGGGGCGGACGTTCAGGATCCGCTTCGGCTGCCGCCTGCGCGCCGGGCGCCGCTTCTTCGCCGTCTGCCGTGGTCGTGCCATGGGGAGACCTCCTCCGGCTCGAGTGGACGGGCGCGCCGAGTGTAGACCCGTTCTCGCACGTCTTCCAGGCCGCTTCTCCGCCCCCGCGCGCTATCGTTCGCGGCGTCTGCGGCAAGAAAGGAGCTTCGGCGATGGAACCTTCGTATGCACGGCTCGTGGAGCTGTCCGAGCGCCTGCGGAGCGCGACGGACGACGGCCGGGTGGAGTGGGCGCTCGAGGACGACACGTCCTTCTTCTGGGCCGGCGCGAGCGGGTCCGTGGGCGTGCGGAGCCGTGACGGCGACGGCGAGGAGCCGTTCGAGCTCGCGCTCTACAGCGCCGCGAAGCAGAAGGTCGAGACGCTCACGTCGGAGTGGAGCGACCAGGAGGAGCCCGCCGCGTGGAACGACCCGCTCGCCCGCCTCTACCGCGCGGCGAGGCGCCAGGCCCTCGGCGTCGACAGGATCCTCGACGATCTCCTGGCCGAGCTGCCGCGCGCCCGCGAGGCGAGCGCCGGCCAGCGGGAGGCAAGCCCCTCCTAGGCGTCGATCTCGACGACGCGGTCGAAGCGCAGGCGGAACCAGGGGCCCTCGGCGGGCACGGGCCTCCACCCGAGGTCGAGCAACGTCTCGACGAGGGCCTCGTGCGCCGCGAAGGCCTCGGGCGGCACGTCCCCGCCCGCCCAGTCGAACTCGGGCGAGCGCGCGACGACGTACTGCCAGCCCCGGAGCCCCGAGGAGACCGCGTAGAAGTCCGAGCGCAGGCCGTCTCGCGCCCAGACGATCACGCACGTCTCGGTGCGCTCCGCCTTCCGCGGCTTCGCCGGCGGCGGCTCCGGCGGCAGGGCCTGCCGACGGGCGGCGGGCTTGGACGCGGGCGGCGGCGGGGCGGGCCGCCTCGCCTTCGCGGCGGGCGGCTTGCGCGGCGCCCGCTTCTTCGCGGGCGCCGGCGAGGAGGCCGCGGCGCGCGGCGGCGGCGGCTTGCGCGCGCTGCGGCGCGGCTTCTGTGGCCCGGCTCCGTCGCCGTCGTCGCTCTTCACGGGCTTGGCCGGTGCAACCGGCTTGGGCGCCGGCTTCGCGGGCCTCGGGGGCCGCGCGCGCTTGCCTGCGTCCGTTCGCGTGGCCACGGCCCCCGGCCTCGCGGGGACCGTCTCCTCGCTCCCGGGACGCTCCGTGAGCCAGCGGGGCGTCCGCGGCGCCGTCAGCCTGCCCGCCAGGCGCGCCGAGCGCGAGGGGAGCGCGGCGGCGCCTGTCCGCAGGCGGACGGGCAGCCGGGCGAGGTGCGGCCTCAGCCGACCGGCGACCGGCAGGGCCGCGCCACCTCCGTGGTAGGCGACGACCCCCCCGACGAGCAGGAGCACCACCAGGACGGCGATCACGATCACCATCGTCACGAAGGGGAAGTTTTCCCTATCTGCGGCGGTCGAACCGGAGGCATCGTCGGACCGGCGCTCCCGCACGCTCCCGTCCGTGGTCGTGACGAGCGGACCGCCCGTCGCTTTCTCCCCGGGCGTGCCGGTCGGATCTCCCGTCTCCCCGGGCGGGTCGAGCGGGTACTCCTCCCAGAGTTGTCCGGGCGGCTCGCGCTCCTGGGCGAGCGCGACCTCACCCCCGGGGACCGCCAGCACGGCGAGCACGAGGGCGCACGCCAGCACCGGTCGCGAAAGGCGTCCGGTCACAGGATCGTGAGCGGCGTCCCGACCGGCATGAGCCGCTCGAGCGCCAGGACGTCGTCGTTTCGGAGCCGGATGCAGCCGTGCGAGACCCGCCCGGGGAGCAGGTCCGGCCGGTTCGTCCCGTGGATGCCGACGAAGCCGCCGGCAGGCCAGTCGGTCAGCGTTGCGGAGCGCGCGCTCGTCCCGAATGCGACCGGCCCGTAGAAGGCGTTGGCGTACCGCCGGAGCTTGTTCCGGACGTAGAACTCGCCCGCGGGCGTCGGGCTCTCGAGCCGGCCGACGCCGACGACGGCCCGGAAGACCGGGCTCCCGTCCCGGAAGAGGGTCGCGCGGAAGCGGGCCCGATCGACGACGAGGTGCGTCCTGACGGCGCCGTAGCCTCCCAGCGCGGCGCGCGGGACCCAGCCGACTGCGCCGTTCTCGAGGATCGGGAGGCGTGCGCGGACCCAGAGCGTCCCTCGCTCGTCGCGGCGCCGGGCGAGCACGAGCACGAGGTTCCGCGTGCCCTCCGGGGTGCGCGTCTCCAGGCGGCCGATCACGGGCTCCCCCCCACCGGGGCCAGACCGGATCGCCGCGGTTCGCCGGACCGGCGACCAACGGGCGACGTTCTCCTGCCCCGCGAGGGGCCTCGGTGCCGGCGGGACGAAGGCGGGCGTCACCGGCTCGGGCAGGGCGGCCTCCCTCGCCTGGGAGGCGTCGCCTGCGGGCTGCACCCGGACGGCATCGTCTCCGAGCCGGGCGGCGAGCACCCCCACGAGCGCGACTGCCACGAGGATCGCCGCCGCGGCCAGCGCGACCGGGAGCCGGCGACTGCCGCCGGCCGACGTCATCCCGTGAAGCGCGGCGACCTTCTGCTCTCCCTCCTCGGCCGGGAGACGAGGAAGCGCGTCGACCGCACCACTCGATCGACCTCCGCGAGCGTCTTCGGCTCGTCGAACGCCTCCGCCACCGGCTCGGCGCCGACGATGCGGCGGGCCCAGGCGGCGTGCCTCGCCTCGACGGTGAGGAGCGAGAAGAACGCCGACCTGAGCTCCGGCTTGCTCACGCGCGGCGCCTGGCCCGCGAGCAGGGCCACGGTGAGGTCCTCCATGGCGACGGCCGTGCGCGTGAAGCCGTCCGGGTCCTCGGTCACGCCGCGGTAGTCGAAGAACGGCCTCGCGACCGCGCGCCGCCCGAGCACCTCCTTCAGGATCTTCACGTGCGCGCGCTCGTGCGCACCGAGCGTCCGCGCCCACAGTTCGCGCTCCGCGTCCATCGACTTGATCGTCCCGAGCGACTCCGCCTCCGTGTAGAAGCCGGCCTGGAGGTGCTCGAAGACGAGCGCGTAGTTGAGGATCGCCGTGTCCTGCTTCGGCCCGCGAGCGGCGGGGGCGACGTCGGCGAGGCCGGCGAGGAGTGCGGCGCTGCCGAGCGCGGTGGTGCGGAGGAAGCCCGCGCGCGTGGGGCCGATGCCGTCCAGCGCCTCGCCGATCGCGCCGTCGGCGTCGATGTGCTCGAGCGTCGGGTCGCGGTGCGGATCCGGCATCGCCGTCGCCTACTCCGGCAGCTCGAGCCCCGCCTCCGCGAGGGCAGCTCGGAGGCCGTCGACCGTCGTCGCCGGGTCCGCCGCGGCCGGCGCCGGGTTCTCGCCCGCGAGGTCGAGGATCCAGGCGGCGTGCCGCGCCTCGACCGAGACGAGCGGGGCGATCGCCGCGACGCCCGCAACCGACAGGTTGGCGCCCTGGCCGACGTACGCTGCGACGCCCTGGTGCTCGAGGACGAGCGCGGCCTCCCTGAAGGAATCGGCGTCCGCCGTCACGTCCGCGAGGTCGAAGCCGGGCTCCGCGCGCGCGGCGGCGCCCAGGCGCTCGCGCAGGAACGCGACGTGGCGGCGCTCCTGCTCGCCGACGACCCGCGCGAACGTCGCGAGCTCGCCGGCGAGCCCGCCCCGGGCGTCGGCCTCCGCGTAGAACGCCGCCTGCAGGTACTCGAGCCCGAGGGCGAAGTTCAGGATCCGCTCGTCCTGCGCGGGCGAGCGACCTCCGGCCGCGGCCGGGTCGCCGCCGCGGAAGAGGCCGGAGGCGAGGGCGGAGCCGCCGACGAGCCCCGCGGCGAGAAGCTCCCGACGCGAACGTCGGCCCGGGCCGAGGTGGGCTACCGCAGACATATCCGCACCTGCTTTCGTCCGTCGTGCCGCCAGGCGGGGCTTATCTGCCCACCATCGCGGGAGAGCTAACCTCGCCCCTAGCGGCGGAGGCGGATCGCGTTCAGGTCCCGGGCCGTGATCTCGTCGGCCCGTACGGCGAGGTCGTCGACGTCGTCGTGCTCGGCGTGCAGGTAGCGCCCGCTGAGCCGGTCGAGTCGCCCGGACGCGAGGGCCCGGACGAGCCGGGGCGCGAGCTCGGGCGGCGTCCAGGGAGCGTCGTCGGGGAACCCGCTCGTCATCGCCGTGCGGACGAGGCCGGGGCTGATCGAGAACACCGGGATGCCGTGCGGCGCGAGCTGGGCGGCGAGAGCCTCGGAGAAACGGTGCACCGCGGCCTTGCTGGCGCTGTAGGCCGTCGTCGTCGTCCCGGGCAGGTAGGCGGCTCCGCTCGCGACGTTCACGATCCGTCCGCGGCCGCGCTCGAGCATCCCCGGGATCACGGTCCGGCAGCAGAGGTAGACGCCGAGGACGTTGACCTCGAAGACGCGCCACCAGTCGGCTGGCTCGAGCTCCCAGGCCCGCTCCCCCTCGGAGACGCTCGTGCCGGCGTTGGCGACGAGGAGGTCGACCGGGCCGAGCTCGCGCTCGGTCCGCTCGACGGCGTCCTCGACCGAGGCGCGCTCCGAGACGTCGCACGCCAGGGCGAGTCCGCCGGCAGCGGTCGCCGTCTCCTCCACCTCGGCGGCCGTCCTGGCGGCGACCGCGACCCGGGCGCCGGCGGCAGCGAGCTCGAGGGCGATCCCGCGCCCGATCCCCCGCCCGCCGCCCGTGACGAGCGCAACCTGTCCGGAGAGCTCGGCGGACGCCGGGGAGGGATCGGCCATGCGGGCAGAGTCTACGTCGCGGGGAAAGCGCCGTCGGCCGGCCCCTGGGGCGTGATCGTGAAGCGAATCTGGCTCTCCTCGATCTCGGCGTCGAGCACCTTGTCGTCGAGCATGGAGGCCGCGAGCGGCTGCAGGAACACCCGCTCGGACTCCGCCTCGACGACCGTGTCTCCCTGCTCCGGGCTCTCCACGAGCGCGAGCTCGAAGGAGGCGTCGTTCTCGCCCACGACCTGCGCGGCGATGCGCAGGCTCGCGGAGTCCGGGATCTCGTCGGACGAGTTCTTGAGCGCGCCGATCGAGTCGACGGCGTTGCGGGTCAGCGCAAGCGTCATGTGGTGAACCCCCTGGTCGGTTCCTGGGCCGAGGGTCCACCCTAGCTGCTGCTCGCCGCGGGTCGGTTCGCCCTCAGGAGATGTAGAGCGGCGTGTGCAGCGGGACGCGGTCGTAGAGGTCGATCACGTCGCGGACGAGCATGCGGATGCACCCGTGGGAGGCGGCCGTGCCGATCGAGGCCGCGTCGGCGGTGCCGTGGATCCCGGCTCCGTCGTGGAAGCCCAGCCAGCGCGCCTTGATCGGATTGGAGGGATCGTTGCCGGGGATCACCTTGCCGGCGAGGTCGCCCGCCCACTCGCTGTCGGGGACGTACCACGCCGGGTTCGCCGCCTTCGTCTCGATCTCGTACGTCCCGGCGGGCGTGGAGAAGCCCACGGCACCGATCCCGACCCGGTACGTCTTCACGAGCCGCCGGTCGGCGAAGAGGCGCAGCTCCCTCCGATCTCTGCTGATGGCGACGAAGTGGCGGTAGCGCGCCGTCAGCTCGTCCGTCGTCGTCTTCGGCTCGAGCGTCCTCGCCGGGACGGCGATCTCGCGCCGGCCCTCGGGGCTCGTCACGCCGCCGACGATCGCGGCCCGTAGCTTCCGCTCCCGGACGGAGACGCCGGTGCGCGAGGGTGTGATGCGGACGCCGGCGAACGAGGCCGAGCTCGTCGCCTCCCGCGCGGGCCGGTCGATCTCGCGCCGGATGCCGGCCACCACGCGGGCCACCGCCTCGCGCGAGTAGGCCACCTCGAGCTCGAGCTCGGTCTCCGTGACCCGGCCGGTGAGGTCGCGGAACGAGCGGGTGAGGAAGTTGCCCTCGCGGCTCTCGCTCACGGCGGAGCGCACGAGGGAGTCGAGGTTCGTGCGCACGTCGACCAGGGCCGGGTCGACGACGAACCGGCGGTCGCGGTACGTGATCGTCAACGGCTCCTCGAGGCGACCGGCGATCTCGGCCCGAAGGAGCGCGCGAGCCTCGTCGACGGGCATGCCTCCCGCGTCGACGCCCGCGAGCGTGATCCCCTCGGCGATCAGGTCGGCGTGCGAGGCGTCGTAACGGTGCAGCGCGGCGGCGCCGGATCCGGCCAGGACCGCGACGGCAAGGAGCGAGATGACGAGCGCCTTGCGCACGAGAAGCTCCGAACCTTAGCTCGCTCCGACCGGGAAGCGCCCGCCGCGGCCGCTCATCCCGCCGCGAGCGGGTCGAGCGAGCGCACGGCCCGCCAGACCTCCGGCCCGCCGTAGTCGAGGTACCGCGTCCGGCTCAGACGCAGCACGCCGCCGTCGAGCAGGCGGCCGGGGAGCGTGCCGCGGTGCAGGCGGATCTCGTGGTAGCTGCCCGGCGAGACCTCGACCGCACGGCGGTGCACCGGGTTCCGGCCCCAGTCGGCGGGGCCGTCGGGCGTCGCGAAGAGAATGAGGTTTCCGTACTGCCCCTTCACGAGCTCGACGTCGTAGTAGCTGAGCAGGCCGGCGGCGGTTCCCATCTCGGCGACGAGCTCCTCCTCGAGCTCGAAGAGGAGGGGGATGTCGGCATCGGCTCGCGGCCGGCCGAAGAAGCCGACGACGGTCGGGTCGCGCGCCGCGAGGAGCGCGCCCGTGTCGGGGACGACGAGCAGGTGGCGCCGTCCCTCGGGGTCGACCTCGCGGACGACGACGTCCTTCCTCGCGCCGTCCGAGTCGCCGGCCCAGGCCCTGGCGCGCTCCCGCTGGACGTCCAAGAGCCGCCGCAGCGCCTCCTCCTCCAGCCGGGAGTGAACCGGATCGACGAAGGGCTTCCCCGGAACCGTCTCGTCCGGGCCGAGCGCGATCTCCGCTGACATGGACGGAACCTACCGAGTCGCGCCGAACGGCGCTAGATCGCCCCGCGCAGCGACATGATCGTGCGGACGTACCGCACCGTGACCGGGTAGAGGCCGTCTCTGCGAACGGCGGCCGGGCCCTGGTAGTAGGCGCCGACCGCGCGGCGGACGCTCGGCCGGAACGCCCGCAGCTGGCGGGCGAGGTAGGCGACGCCCGCGTGGATGTTGCCGCCGACCGTCGCCGGCAGGGTGCGCCCGACGAGCCTGCGCTCGACGTAGCGGCGCGTCACCGGCAGGACCTGCATCACCCCCCGCGCCCCGACGCTCGAGACGACGTGCGGCTGGTGGCCCGACTCGACCCAGGCGAGCGAGCGGACGAGCGGCGGCGAGACGTCGAAGCGGCGGGCCCAGCGGTTGAGGCTCCTTCGCACGGCGGCCGGGCTCGCGGCCGCGAGCCGACGGCGGGTCTGGGGGCCGACGACGCCGTCGACTGCGAGGCGATGGCGCGCCTGGAAGCGCATGACGGCCGCGCGCGTCCGCCGGCCGAACGCGCCGTCGATCGAGCCCGGCGGGCAGCTCGAGCGCCGGAGGAGGAACTGGAGGACGGACACGTCCCAGCCGACCATCCTCCGGCGGAGCGTGCGCTCGCCGTAGAGGGGGCGCCCGAGCCGTCCGAGCGCACGGCGGGTCTGCGGGCCCGCGATGCCGTCGACGAGGAGCCCGTTTCGGCGCTGGAAGCGCACGACCCCGCGGCGCGTCGCAGGCCCCGCGATGCCGTCGATGGGCCCCGCGTAGAGGCCGCGGGACTCGAGCGCGACCTGGAGGCCGGCGACCTGGAGCCTCGGCCGCTCGAGCGCGGCGTGGGCCGGCGCCGCGAGTGCGAGGAGGAGTGCCGCGACGGCGATGATGCGTACCGGGCGCACACCCCTGCCCTACGCAAGCGCAGGCGAAAGTCCTGCAATCGCCCCCCTAGGCGGCGCTCGGCTCGGCCCCTCGCTCCCTCCGCGCCAGGTACTCCGCGAACTGCCCGTGCTTCGTGCGGAGCCATGCCCCGAACCCCGCCTCGAACTCCTCCGTGCCCCGCGTCGGGGTCGTCTCCCGGGGGCACGCGTGCCCGAACGCGGCCGGGAACCGCCCGTGGCACCGGGGGCAGCGCTCTAGCTCCCCGTACATCAGCGCCGAGCAGGCGCACGCCTGCGGGCGCGCACCTCGATCTTCGCCTTCTCGCCCTGCTCTCTCATCTCCCCCCTCCGTGCCGTTTACGGCCTTCGGGACCAGGACGGCCGGGTACGGGGCGCTCTTCCCGGGAACGCCGGGAGCGGCTCCCCGGGGGGAGCCGCTCCACGTCCTCTGCGAGCCGGCGGCGCGAAGCCGTCGACCGCCGTCGTCAGGGGCCGATCACGAAGCGCTGGGCGCCCTCCGAGACGTTGCCCTTGATGTCGGTCGCGATCCACCTGAACATCGTGGTCGAGGTGACGCGGAACACCTTGCCCGGCTCGCGCGGGCCGGTGGAGTCCCAGAGCGTCGACGACTCGTCCGGCTTCGACCCGTCGGTCGTGTAGCGGATGACCGCCGGTTCGTCCACGTATCGGAACGTCGTCTGGATCGGCTCCGGCGAGAACGTCGGGCCGGTCATCCGCACCTGCGGCGGCGACTGGTCCTACGCGTACGCGGACTCGAGTCCGCGCCTC
Source organism: Gaiellaceae bacterium (assembly GCA_035762005.1). Classification (GTDB taxonomy): domain Bacteria; phylum Actinomycetota; class Thermoleophilia; order Gaiellales; family Gaiellaceae; genus JAIBJN01. The sequence continues at coordinate 1,332 of DASTQA010000006.1, read as the reverse complement.
AGGGCGCGAGCCACTCGCCGAGCGGGAGGCTCTCGCCGAGCGAGGAGAAGTCGCCGGCGGCGATCTCCCTCGCCGCGGCGGCCATCGCCGAGGCAGCCACCCAGGTCAAGCCGCCCCCGACGCTCACCCGCCGTGCGCCCGCGGCGACGACCTCGGCGAGCGAGAGCCCCGGGCGGGCGAGGACGTTGACCGGCCGGGAGACGGCCTCGCACACAGCCCGGATCTCCTCGCCCGTGCGCAGGCCGGGCGCGTAGAGCACGTCGGCGCCCGCCTCCTCGAAGGCCTGGAGGCGCGCGATCGTGTCCCGCAGGTCGGGGTTGCCGCGGATGTGGTTCTCGGCCCGCGCCGTCAGCGTGAACGGGAAGGCCAGACCGCGCGCGGCCTCGACCGCGGCGGCGATCCTCGCGACCGCGTGGTCGAGCTCGTAGAGGCCGCCGCTCCCGTCGTAGTCCTCGATCGAGCCGCCGACCGCCCCGGCCTCGGCGACCCGGGTGATCGCGAGCGCGGCGTCCTCGGGGTCGTGGCCGTAGCCGTTCTCGAGGTCGACTGAGAGGGGAAGGTCGGTCGCGCGGTCGAGCGCCGCCGCGTGCTCGACGACCTCGTCCAGGGTCACGCCGCCGTCGAGGCGCCCGAGGGTGAACGCGAACCCTGAGCTCGTGCTCGCGAGCGCGCAAAACCCGAGCGCGGCGAGCACACGCGCCGAGCCGGCGTCCCAGGGGTTCGGGATCACGAACGCCTCGCCCGCGTGGAGCGCCCGGAACGCCTCCGCCTTCCTCGCCCGCCTGCTCATCACCCGGCGAGCGCCCCCGCGAAGACCTGCCACGCGAGGACGCTCTTGGCGACGAGGCTCAGCACGAGGTACATCCGCTCGCCGAAGAGGTAGTCGCGCCACGGCCCCACGCGCAGGTACTGGAGGGCCATGTTCGCGGCGAAGCTGAAGAAGAGCACGAAGAGCGACACGAAGATCGCGAACACGAAGCCCGGCACGTCCGCCTCGGCCTCCGAGTGGGCGAGCTGGACGCCGATCGCGATCCAGGGAACGGCGCCGACGAGCGAGCCGTACACGAACGGACGCCAGTCGACCGGCTCGCCGGGGCGGTTCACGCGCTCCATCACGAGCCCGAAGAGGATCATCGCCGCGTTCGCGCCGAAGAGCGCGATCAGCGCGGCCACGTCCCGGATCCCCGTCAGCATCGCGATCAGCACGACCATGAGCGACGCGCTGAGCGAGTACTCCCACCAGCGCGCAGGGTTCGTCTCCCGGGCGAGGTTGCGCTCGTACCAGCCGACGACGCGCGGCGCCGCCATCAGGCCGTGGTCGATCGCCGCGAG
>DASTQA010000005.1:0-5982 GCA_035762005.1 Gaiellaceae bacterium | reverse complement strand
CCATCACCTCGCCGGTCGAGCGCATCTCGGGGCCGAGGACGGCGTCCGCGCCGGGGAAGCGCGCGAACGGGAAGACGGAGGCCTTCACGGAGACCTGGCCGGGCCGCCCGCGGGCGGAGGTGTCGAGGTCGCGCACGCGGGCGCCCGCGACGAGCCGGCAGGCGGCCTCGACGAGGTTCACGCCGAGCGCCTTCGAGGCGAAGGGGACGGTGCGCGAGGCGCGCGGGTTCGCCTCGAGGACGACCAGGCGTCCCCGGTGGAGCGCGAGCTGCACGTTGATGAGGCCGACGACGCCGAGCGCCGGCGCCAGGCGGCGGACGACCTCGCCGCACTCGGCCGCGACCTGCTCGCCCACGCCCACGGGCGGGAGCGCGCAGGAGGAGTCGCCCGAGTGCACGCCGGCCTCCTCGACGTGCTCCATGACCGCCGCGACCCACGTGTCGGTCCCGTCGCAGAGCGCGTCGACGTCGAGCTCGACCGCGCCCTCGAGGAAGCGGTCGACGAGCACGCGGCCGCAGCCGGTGGCCGCGGCGGCGACGTCGTCGGGGCCGTAGCACACGCGCATGCGCCGGCCGCCGAGGACGTAGGACGGACGCACGAGCACCGGGTAGCCCACGGCCTCCGCGACGGCGATCGCCGCCGACGGGTCGTCCGCGACGCCCCAGTCCGGGACGGCGACGCCGAGACGGTCGCAGAGCCCCGCGAAGCGCTCCCTGTCCTCGGCGAGGTCGACGGCCTCGTAGGGAGTCCCGAGGATGCGGTGGCCGGCGTCCTCGAGCGCCCGGGCGAGACGGAGCGGCGTCTGGCCCCCGAACTGGATGACGACCCCGAGCGGGCGCTCACGGTCGCAGATCTCGAGCACCTCCTCCGCCCGCAGGGGCTCGAAGTAGAGGCGGTCGGAGGTGTCGTAGTCCGTCGAGACCGTCTCCGGGTTGCAGTTGACCATCACGGTCTCGTAGCCGAGCGCGCGGAACGCGCTCGCCGCGTGGACGCAGCAGTAGTCGAACTCGATCCCCTGCCCGATGCGATTCGGGCCCGAGCCGAGGATGACGACGCGCGGCCGCTCGCCCCCGGTGCCCGCCTCGTCCTCCTCGCCCCAGGTGGCGTAGAGGTAGTTCGAGTCGGCGGCCACCTCCGCGGCGCAGGAGTCCACGCGGCGGTACGCGGGCCGGACGCCCCAGGCGCGGCGCGCCAGGCGGACCGCCTCCTCGTCGGTCCCCCAGGCGGCCGCGAGGTCGGCGTCGGCCCAGCCGGCGCGCTTCAGGCGGAGCCAGTCGTCGGTCACGAGGTCCGAGCTCGCCCGTGTCCCGCGCAGGAGCTCCCGGGCGCGCTCGAGCTCGGCGCGGAACCACGGATGGAGCCCGGCCGGAAGCTCGGCCAGCGTGGGCCACGGCGTCGCCGTCCCGGCGTCGAGCTCGCGCGAGCGCATCGCCTTCAGGAACGCCTCCGTGAACGTGCGGCCGATCCCCATCGCCTCCCCCACCGACTTCATCTGCGTGCCGAGCACGTCGTCGGCCCCCGGGAACTTCTCGAAGGCGAAGCGCGGGAACTTCACGACGACGTAGTCGAGCGTCGGCTCGAAGCTGGCCGGCGTCGTCCGCGTGAGGTCGTTCGGGATCTCGTCGAGCGTGTAGCCGACGGCGAGCTTCGCCGCCACCTTGGCGATGGGGTAGCCGGTCGCCTTGCTCGCGAGCGCGGAGGAGCGCGAGACGCGGGGGTTCATCTCGATGACGCGCAGCTCGCCGGTCTCGCGGTCGCGCGCGAACTGGATGTTCGAGCCGCCGGTCTCGACCCCGACCGCGCGGATCACGCGCGCGGCGGCGTCGCGGAGCTCCTGGTACGCCTCGTCCGGAAGGGTCATCTGCGGCGCCACCGTGACCGAGTCGCCCGTGTGGACGCCCATGGGATCGAGGTTCTCGATCGAGCAGACGACGACGACGTTGTCGCGCGCGTCGCGCATGACCTCGAGCTCGAACTCGTCCCAGCCGATGAGCGACTCCTCGACGAGGACCTGGCCGACCGGGCTCTCCTCGAGGCCGCGCTCGAGGAGCCGCTCGAGCTCCTCCCGGGTCCGAGCGGTGCCGCCGCCGTGCCCACCGAGGGTGAAGGCCGGGCGCAGGATGACCGGGAAGGAGAGGTCCCGCGGCGCCTCGGCGAGGCTCGTGACCACGCTGCTCTCCGGCACGCGCAGCCCGACCGACGCCATCGTCTCGCGGAAGCGCCCCCGGTCCTCCGCCCGGCAGATCGCCTCGAGGCTCGCGCCCACGAGCTCGACCCCGAGCTCCGCGAGGACGCCCTCCTCCGCGAGCCGGCGGGCGAGGTTGAGCGCCGTCTGTCCTCCGAGCGTCGGCAGGAGCGCGTCCGGCCGCTCGCGCTCGAGGACGCCGGCGACGCCGTCGAGGTCGAGCGGCTCGAGGTAGGTCCGGTCGGCGAAGCCCGGGTCGGTCATGATCGTCGCCGGGTTCGAGTTGACGACGATCGTGCGGAAGCCCTCGGCGCGCAGGACCTTCAGCGCCTGGCTCCCGGCGTAGTCGAACTCGCACGCCTGGCCGATGACGATCGGGCCGGCGCCGATGAGGCAGATGCTCCCGAGGTCAGGCCGCCGCGGCATACCGGATCTCCTCGACCCAGGACTCGATCTCGGGCCAGGCGTCGTGCGGCCCGGGGCCGGCCTCCGGGTGGAACTGGAGCGAGCGGGCCCGCTCGGCCGCGAGCGCGAGGCCCTCGACGGTGCCGTCGTAGAGCGAGACGTGCGTCACCCCCGGCCCGTCCCCGCGCACGGCGAAGCCGTGGTTCTGGCTCGTGACGAGGACGCGGCTCGTCGCGAGCTCGAGCACCGGGTGGTTGGCGCCCCGGTGCCCGAAGGGAAGCTTGAAGGTCTCGAGCCCGGCCGCCAGCGCGAGCAGCTGGTGCCCGAGGCAGATCCCGAGGAGCGGGACGCGCCCGAGGAGCTCGCGGACGACCTCGACCTCGGCGGGCAGCGCGGCGGGATCGCCCGGCCCGTTCGAGAGGAGCACCCCGGCCGGTGCCGAGGCGAGGATCGTGGCGGCGTCGGTGTCGTGCGGGAACACCGTCGCCTCGGCGCCGGCGGCGGCCAGGCGGGCGAGGATCGAGCGCTTGCAGCCGTAGTCGAGGACGGCGACGGGCGTCGCGCCCCGGCTGGACCGGTACGGCTCTGCCGTCGAGACGGCGGCCACGAGCGCGCGCCCCGCGATCGACGCCTGCGAGCGCACCGCCGCGAGCACCTCGTGGACGGACGCCGCGCCGGCGACGGCGGCGGCGCGCATGGCGCCGTGCTCCCGCAGCCGGACGACGAGCGCGCGCGTGTCGATCTCCTCGAGGGCGACGATGCCCTGGGCCGCGAGCCAGCGGGACCAGTCGCTCCCTGTCGCCCGGCGCATGAGGACCGCGCCGGCGTGCGCACGGGCCGACTCGGAGCGCTGCGGCGAGACGCCGTAGTTCCCGACCATCGGCGCCGTGAAGGCGACGAGCTGCTCGGCGAAGCTCGGGTCGGTCACGACCTCCTGGTAGCCCGTCATCGCCGTCGTGAACACCGCCTCGCCGTGGGCGACGCCGAGCGCGCCGACCGAGCGGCCGCGGAAGACGCTGCCGTCCTCGAGGACGAGGAAGCCGCTCATGCGGCGTGCACCAGCTTCCCGGCGGCGACCGTCCGCAGCACGCGCCCGCGAAGTGTGGCGCCGAGGAGCCAGGAGTTCGCCGACTTCGACCTGAACCCGCCCTCGTCCACGTGCCAGACGGCGTCGAGGTCGAGGAGAACGAGGTTCGCGGTCGCCCCGACGGCGACGGTGGGCGGCTCGAGCCCGTAGATCCGCGCCGGCCCGGCGCTCATGCGCTCGAGGAGCGTCGCGAGGGGGAGGACGCCGGGCTCGACGAGCTGGGTGTAGAGCGCCGAGAAGGCGGTCTCGAGCCCGGTGACGCCGAACGGCGCCTCCTCGAACGGCACCTCCTTCTCGTGGCGGGCGTGGGGCGCGTGGTCGGTGGCGACCGCCTCGATCGTGCCGTCGCGGAGCGCGGCGACGAGCGCGGCCCGGTCCTCCTCGGCCCGGAGCGGCGGGTTCATCTTGACGTTGGGATCGAGGCTGCGCACCGCCTCCTCCGTGAGGCAGAGGTGGTGCGGCGTCACCTCGCCCGTGGCCGCGACGCCGGCCTCGCGGGCACGCCGCAGCTCCTCGACCGACTCGCGCGCCGAGAGGTGGAGCAGGTGGAGCGGCCGCTCCTCGTAGGCGGCGAGAGCGAGGTCGCGGCCGACCATGACGCTCTCCGCGACCGAGGGGTACCCGCCGAACCCGAGCTCGGCGGCGACGGCTCCTTCGTGGACGTGCCCTCCCCGCGAGAGCGTCGGCTCCTCGCAGTGGACGGCGAGCGGCCTCCCCGCGGTCGCCCCGTACTGGAGCGCGCGGCGCAGGAGACCCGGCGCGACGACGGGCCGGCCGTCGTCGCTGAAGCCCGCCGCGCCGCGCTCGGCGAGCTCCGCCATCTCCGTCAGCTCCGAGCCCTGCTGGCCCTTCGTGATCGCGGCGAGGAACCCGACGGGGACCTCGGCCTGCTCCTCGGCCTGCTCGATCAGCGCCCCGAGCACCGCCGCGGCGTCGACGACCGGCTCGGTGTTCGGCATCGCGAGGACGGCGCAGTAGCCGCCGACCGCGGCCGCGCGCGTCCCCGAGGCGAGGTCCTCCTCGTCCTCGCGGCCGGGCGTGCGCAGGTGGACGTGGGGGTCGACGAACGCCGGCGCGAGGACCTTGCCGTCGCTGCCGTCGCCGCCCGCGGCCGGGTCGAGGCGCGTGATCACGCCCTCCTCGACCGTGACGGTGAGCGTCTCGTCGAGCCCCTGCGTCGGGTCGACGACGCGGACGCCCGCGAAGACGAGCGAGTCCTTGCGCCCGTTCCTCCCGTAGAGCATCAGGCGACCTCCTCGATCTCGGCGACCTTGACCTCGACCGGGCCCCGCGTAAGGAGGTCGTAGAGGACGGCCATGCGCACGACGAGGCCGCTCCTGACCTGACGCTCGACGAGCGACTCGGCCGCGTCGGCCACCGCCGGGTCGATCTCGACGCCGCGGTTCATCGGGCCCGGGTGCATGACCTTCTGCCCCGGCCGCAGGCGCTCGGGGGTCACCCCCCAGCGGGCCGTGTACTCGCGGAGGCTCGGGACGTAGTTCGCCCCCTCGAGCATCCGCTCGCGCTGCATGCGCAGGACGTAGACGACGTCCGCCCCTCGCAGGTCGCGGATGTCGTGCGAGACGTCGCAGCCCATGGCCTCGATCCCGCGCGGGATGAGCGGAGGCGGGCCGACGAGCGTGACCCGGGCGCCCATGAGGACGAGCGCCTGGACGTTCGAGCGGGCGACGCGCGAGTGGAGGACGTCCCCGACGATGGCGACGTGGAGGCCCTGGATCCCGCCGAGCTCCTCGTCGATCGTGTAGAGGTCGAGGAGCGCCTGCGTCGGGTGCTGGTGCTTGCCGTCGCCGGCGTTCACGACGTGCGCCGGCGTGTAGCGCGCGGCGAGGTGCGGCGCGCCGATGTGCGCGTGGCGGATGACGACGACGTCGGGGTCGTACGCCCCGATCGTCAGGAGCGTGTCCTTGAGGGACTCGCCCTTGTCGACGGCCGAGCCGGACGACTTGATCGACATGACGTCCGCCGAGAGGCGCTTCGCCGCGAGCTCGAAGCTCGAGGACGTCCGCGTGGAGGACTCGAAGAAGAGGTTGACGACCGTGCGGCCGCGCAGGGTGGGCAGCTTCTTGACGTCGCGCTCGAGCGAGCGCGCGAACGTGCGCGAGAGGGCGAGGAGGCGCTCGACGTCCTCCCGCTCGAGGTCCGCGATCGAGATCAGGTGCCGGCGGGCGGGCGTCTTCGGCGGGAGGAGCTCGGAGCGAAGCAGGGGACGGACGTCGGCCACGGGCAACCTCACTTTCCGGGGGCTGGGACGAGCAGGACTCGGTCGACCTCGTCGACCTCGACG
>DASTQA010000004.1:0-22078 GCA_035762005.1 Gaiellaceae bacterium | reverse complement strand
CCCCGGGCGACGCGGAAGCCCGTGATCACCTCGTCGAAGACGAGCAGCGCCCCGCACGCGTCGGCGAAGCTCCGGACGGGCCCGGGCCGGAAGAAGAGCGTCGCCATCGCCCCGACACGCTGGACGCAGACGGGCTCCTCGCCCGCCGCCTCCTCGAGCCCGGCCTGCAGGCGCGCGGCCGTGTCCTCGAGCCGCGCGTACACCGCGGGGTCGCCGAGCCGGCGGAGGACGACGAGCGCCGCGGCCGTCGCGAGGGGGTTGCCGGCGAGCGTGCCGGCCTGGTAGACGGGCCCGGCGGGCGCGAGCTCGTCCATGACGTCGGCGCGACCCCCGAACGCCGCCAGGGGAAGCCCGCCGCCCGCGATCTTGCCCAGGACCGTCAGGTCGGGCCGGACGCCGTAGAGCTCCTGCGCCCCGCCCCGGGCGACGCGGAAGCCCGTGATCACCTCGTCGAAGACGAGCAGCGCCCCGCACGCGTCGGCGAGCGCGCGGAGCGCCTCGAGGAAGCCGGGCTCCGGCGGGACGACGCCCATGTTCCCGGCGACGGGCTCGACGACGACGGCCGCCAGACCCTCGCCGTAGCGCTCGACCGCCGCCGCGGCGGCGACGGCGTCGTTGTAGGGGGCGACGACCGTGTCGGCGGCCGCGCCCGTGGGCACCCCGGGCGTCGACGGGATCCCGAGCGTCGCCAGGCCCGAGCCGGCCTCGGCGAGGAGGGCGTCGGCGTGGCCGTGGTAGCAGCCGGCGAACTTGAGGACGCGGTCGCGCCGCGTGAAGCCGCGCGCGAGTCGCAGGGCGCTCATGGCCGCCTCCGTGCCCGAGGAGACGAGCCGCACCTTCTCGACGGACGGGATCGCGGCGGCGATCTCCTCCGCCAGCTCGATCTCGCGCTCGGTCGGCGCGCCGAACGTCGTCCCGTCCGCGGCCGCCTCCTGGACCGCCTCCACCACCTCTGCGTCCGCGTGGCCGAGGACGAGCGGCCCCCAGGACATGACCCAGTCGACGTACCGGTTCCCGTCGGCGTCGAAGAGGTGGGCGCCCTCGCCCCGCGCGGCGAAGAAGGGCTCGGCGCCGCCGACGGCCTTCCAGGCGCGCACGGGTGAGTTGACGCCTCCCGGGATCACTCGCCGCGCACGCCGGAAGAGCCTGCTCGCCGTCGCCTCTAGAGCCACTCGGCGAGCTCCCGCGTCCAGTAGGAGACGACGACGTCGGCGCCCGCCCGCTTGATCGCGGTGAGGCTCTCGAGCGCGGCCTGGCGCTCGTCGAGCCACCCGCGCGCCGCCGCCGCCTTCACCATCCCGTACTCGCCGCTGACGTTGTAGGCGAAGAGCGGCGCGTCGAAGCGCTCGCGGGCGGCGCGAAGGACGTCGAGGTACGGAAGCGCGGGCTTGACCATGATCGCGTCGGCCCCCTCGGCGAGGTCCTGCTCGCATTCGCGCAGCGCCTCGCGGACGTTCGGCGGGTCGAGCTGGTAGCTCCGCCGGTCGCCGAAGGCCGGCGCCGACTCGGCCGCCTCGCGGAAGGGGCCGTAGAAGGCGGAGGCGTACTTCGCGGAGTAGGCGACGACCGGCGTCCGCTCGAAGCCCTCGGCGTCGAGCGCGCCGCGCAGCGCGCCGACGCGGCCGTCCATCATGTCGCTCGGGCAGACGGCGTCGGCTCCGGCCTCCGCGTGGCTGACGGCGGTCTTCGCCAGCAGCTCGAGCGAGACGTCGTTCAGCACCTCGTCCCCCTCGACGAGGCCGCAGTGGCCGTGCGACGTGTACTCGCAGAGGCAGACGTCCGTGAGGAGGACGAGGCCCGGGACACGCTCGTGCAGCGCGCGGAGCGCCCGCTGCACGATCCCGTCGTCGTCGTAGGCGCCCGAGCCGGCTTCGTCCTTCTCCTCCGGGATCCCGAAGAGGAGCACGGCGGGGACGCCGAGCCGGTGGGCCTCCTCGGCCTCGGCGCAGAGCCGGTCGACCGACCGCTGGGCGATCCCGGGCAGGCCCTCGAGCGGACGCTCGACGCCCTCGCCCGGGACGGCGAAGAGCGGGTGGACGAAGTCGTCGAGCGAGAGGCGGGTCTCGCGCACGAGCGAGCGGAGCGCGCTCGTGCGGCGGAAGCGGCGCAGACGGGTGACGGGGAAGGTGGCGCTCACGCGAGGAATCTTCGCACGCCCGTCCTGGCCGCCGCCGCGAACGCCGCTCCCAGGCCGGCGAGCCAGAGCGCCTCGCGCCCGACGGTGCCCCAGGGGTCGAGGTCGAAGAGCGCGGCCTCGAAGAAGTCGACCGCGTGCCCGAACGGGAAGGCGGCCGAGATCCAGCCCGCGACCTCGACGGAGCCCGCCGGCACGACGCCGACGAGGACGAGCGGGAGCGTGACGAGGAAGGCGACGAGCACCGCCGTCCGCGACTCGCGCGCGAGGACCCCGAGAAGGACGCCGAAGGCGCCGAAGGCGCCGCCCGCGAGCGCGAGGCCGAGCGCGAGCAGCGGCAGACGCGCCCACGGCCCGCCTCCCTCGACGCCGGCGACCTCCGCCGCGACGCCGAAGACGAGCGCGAGCGCGAGCCCGATCGCGAAGGCGACGACCGCGGCGAGGAGCACCTTCACGGCCACGAGCTCCCAGAGCCGGACGAGCCCGCGGACGAGCCGGCCGACGACGTTCTCGTCGCGCTCGGAGGCGACAGCCCCGGCGGCGAGGAGCACGCAGACGAAGGAGAGCGTGAGCGCGAGCGCGTACGCCTGCAGCTGGGCGCCCAGGAGCCAGGTGCGGCCCGCCCGGCGGTCGATCTCGAGCTCGATCGGATTGGCGGTCGCCTGGAGCGTCTCGTCCGTCTGCCCGAGGGCGAGCCTCGCCTCCTCGACGAAGTTCGCGAGCTCGTCGATCTCGGCCAGCGCGACCGGGTCGGACGTGCGCGTCCGCAGCCGCTCGAGGAGCGCGCCCGCCTCGTCGAGGCCGACGACGTCGAAGTCCTCGCCGAGGAAGCTCGCCTCGCCGCCTTCGACGAGGAGCTGGACGTACTCGAGGTTCGCCGAGATGTAGGCCTCCTGGAGGAGGCGGTTGAGCCGGTAGACGAGCGCCTCCGTCTGCAGCTCGAAGCGGCCGGCGAGCCCGCCGCGGCCGGTGCGGAGGACGAGCTCCGGGCTCTCGACCATCCCGCGCAGCTTCGCGGCGAAGCCCCGGGGGACGACGATGGCGGCGACGACCTCGCCGGTGTCGAGCTGTCGCTCGGCCTCGTCCTCCTCCATCGGCACGAGGTCGGCCTTGTCGTTCACCTGCTCGATGACGTCCGCGACGTCGAAGCTCTCGCCCGCGATCGTCAGCTCGTCGGGGAGCCCGTCGAGGTCGACGAACGCGACGCGCGGCTGGTCGGAGGCGAAGCGGACGACGAGGCCGACGAGGAGCGCGAACAGGAGCGGGTAGAGGAGGAGCGCCGCGAGGAGCGCGGGCGAGCGGCGGAGGACGCGGAGGTCCTTGCCGAGCAGGAGCCCGATCCGCCTCACGCGAAGACGTCCGCCTCGGGGGAGCGCTCGTACTCCGCGCGCGAGCCGTCGAAGACGAGCTCGCCGTCGAGGAGGACGACCACGCGGTCGGCCACGCGCTCGAGCTCCTCGAGGTTCTGCGTGACGAAGACGACGGCTCCGCCCCGCGCCGAGACGGCGCGCCCGACGTCCCAGAAGCGACGGCGCTGGCGGGGGTCGAGGGACGCGGTCGGCTCGTCCAGGAGGAGCACGTCCGGCTGGGCGAGGAGCGCGATCGCGAGGTTCAGCCGCTGCTGGTTCCCGAGCGAGAGCTCGGCCCCGAGCCGTCCGTCGTCGGGGAGGTCGACGAGCTCGAGCAGGCGCGCCGCGCGCTCCGACGGATCCGGGATCCCCTCGAGGCGCCCGAAGAGCTCGAGGTTCTCGCGCGGCGTCAGCCGGCCGTACTGCGCCGGTCGCTGCGGCACCCAGCCGACCCTCCCCGTCTCAGGCCCGACGACGACCTCGCCGCGGTCCGGTGCGAGGGCGCCGGCGAGGATGGAGAGGAGCGTCGACTTCCCCGCGCCGTTCGGGCCGATGAGCGCCACCACCTCGCCCGCGCGCACGTCGAGGTCGACGGGCGCGAGCGCGGCGTGGCGGCCGTAGCTCCGGCAGACGCCGCGCGCCACGAGCAGGCTGGGCCGTCCGCCCCCCCTGGCAGGGTGATCAGGGACGGCGAGCACGCCGCAAGGCTAGCAATGCCGCTCGGGCCACGCGTCTTCGACCAGAACTATGAATCCCCTGCAAACAGGGGCAATGTGGTCGACCTCTGGGGCGTCGAGGAGGACTGGTCGTTCGGCACCGAGGGGGCGCTCGCCCTCCAGCCGGAGCCGCGGGAGGCCCCGAGCGAGCCTCGCCCGGCCCCGCCGCGCGCGCCGCGGCGTCGCCGCAGGTTCCGTTTGAAAGAGCGGGGGACCTCCGTTACGGTGCCGCGGATGGCTACGACCGAGGCCGCAGGCTTCGCGGCCCGCACACGCCGCAGGCAGCGCGAGGAGGCACGGGTGAAGGCTCGCCGCGCACGGCGCACGGCGGCGCTCGTCGTCGTCGCCTGCGGCTGCCTCGTCGCCCTGCTCCTCACAGCCTTCGGCGCCGCCGACCGCCCAATGCTCACGATCACCGGCCCGGCCCCGGCGGAGCGGCTCCTCCCGGCCGGCCCGCCGAGGCCCCAGATCGTCGCCATGCAGGACTCCCTCCGGCTCCAGCTCCCGGTGCACCAGGACCGCGTGACCGCCATCGGCTACCACGCGACCGGCACGGGCGCCCTTCCACTCGACCCCGTCGGCACGCAGGCGAACGCGGGTCTCGCCGAGCGGCTCCTGCGCAAGCTCTTCGGCTCGAGCGAGTCGGGGCTGCGGTACTACGTGCTCGAGGGAGGCGCCGGGGCGGGCATGGGTGGCCTCGACATCGGCGCCCCGCTCGACACGGACGTCTACGCGCCCGTCGACGGTAGCGTCATCGGCGTGACGGACAACGTCGTCAACGGCAAGGCGTACGGCGTGCGCATCGACGTCCAGCCGTCGGGCAACCCCGGCGTCGTCGTGTCGCTCGAGAACCTGCGCGCCGATCCGGCACTCACCGTCGGCTCGACCGTCTCCGCCGGCAAGACGAAGGTTGGACGCGTCATCGACCTCTCCGAGGTCGAGCGCGCAGGGCTCGCCCGCTACACGCAGGACAACGGCCAGCACGTGCACCTCGAGGTGCATCCCGCCGCCGCCCTGACGAGCCCCTAGGCTCCTGGATCGGCCGGGCGCTGAGGCTCCTCTTCATCGGCGACGTCTTCGGCCCGCCCGGGCGGCGAGCCGTCACCGAGCGGCTGCCCGAGCTCCGGCACGAGCTCGACGTGGGCTTCTGCGTCGTGAACGGCGAGAACGCCGCCGACGGCGTCGGCCTGACCGCGAAGCTCGCCGAGAAGATCCTCGCGGCCGGCGCCGACGTGATCACGACGGGGAACCACGTCTGGCGGCACCGCGACCTCATCCCCCTCCTCGAGGCCAGTCCGCGGATCGTCCGGCCGGCGAACTTCGGGGACGCGGGCATCCCCGGGCGCGGCCTCACCGTGGGCGAGGCGCGCGACGGGACGGCGGTGGCGGTCGTGAACCTCCAGGGCGCCCTCTTCATGGCGACGCCGGTGCACCCGTTCCGCATGGCGGAGGCGCTCGTCGAGGAGGCGCGGGCGCGGGCGCCGGTCGTCGTCGTCGACTTCCACGCCGAGGCGACGAGCGAGAAGATCGCGCTCGCGCGCCTGCTCGACGGGCGCGCGACGGCGGTCGTCGGCACGCACACCCACGTGCAGACGAACGACGCGCGCGTCCTTCCGGGCGGGACGGCCGCAATCACCGACGCGGGCATGACCGGCCCGCACGACTCCGTCATCGGCGTGCGGGCCGAGCTCGCGATCCGGCGCATGCAGACGGGCATGCCCGTGCGCTTCCACCCGGCCGAGGGCGACGTCCGCATCGAGGGCGTCCTCGTCGAGTGCGACGCCGACGGCCGGGCTACGGGCTGCGAGGCGCTGCGGATCCCCGTCGAGGCCTAGCGCACGCGACCGCGAGGACCGCGGCGAGCGCGACGAGGAGGAGGTTGCGCGCGAGCACGAGCCAGGCCTCCCACTCGAGCGCGACCACGTCCCAGTAGCGCTGCGGGAACCAGAGCTGGGTCGCCACGAGCGCGCCGGCGAGGAGCGCTCCCGCGGCCGCCCCGGCGCGGCCGGCGACGAGCGGGACGAGCGGGACGAGCCAGACGAGGAACTGCGGCGAGAGCACCTTGCCGAACGCGACGAAGGCGACGACCGAGGCGGCCGAGGCGGCCGCGAGGCGGGCGGGCGTGAGCGGCCCGCGCGCCGCGAGGGCCCAGACGACGAGGAGCGCGCCCGCCTGGAGCACCGTCTGCACCGTCGCCAGCGCGTCCGGCAGCGGGCCGGCCAGGTTCTGGGAGCCGTGCGTCGAGACGACGGTCGCCTCGTAGACGCCGAGCTGCTCCCCGGCGAGGAGGAGCGCCGCGCCGAGGCTCTCGATCTGGAGCGGCCGCCCGAGCTGCCGCTCGACCGAGTCGAGCAGCCCCCCGGGGCCGAGGGCGGCGAAGGGCGCGACGACGAGCCCGAGCACGAGCGCGAAGAGGGCGAGGCAGGCGATCGCCTCCCGGGTCCCCCGCCGTCGCGCGACGAAGAGGAGCGCCGGGGGGAGGAGGACGAGGGGGTAGATCTTCGCCGCCGCGGCGAGGGCGAGGACGGCGAGGGCGAGGCGGCTCCGGCCGGCGAGGAGCGCGGCGAGGGCGCCCGCGACGAGCGCCGCGGGCCAGAGGTCGTACCGCGTGAGGACGACCGTCCCGAGCGCGAGCGGGAAGAGCCCGACGAGGACGGCGGCGGCGAGCAGGCGGCCCGGAGGGGCGCCGAGCGCGACGAGCGCCGCGAGGACGAGGGCGAGCGCCGCCGCCGCGCAGGCCAGCATGACCAGCTCGAAGGCGGTGCGGTAGTGCTCCTCGGGCGCGAGCGTCGGGAGCCAGAAGACCGGCAGCGCGGCCGGCGGGTACTCGACCTCGAAGTCGCGGTACGGCACCTCGCCGGCGGCGATCGCCTCGCCGTACTCCTGGTAGACCGGCGTGTCGACGATCTGGTCGCGATCGAGGGGCGGCAGATGGAGGGCGGCCCAGGAGGCGCCCAGGAGGCCGAGGCCGATCGCGAGCGCGAGGGCGAGCGTCCCCGCCTCAGCGCGCCGGGACCAGCTCTCCGACCTGACGCTCACTGCTCGGCTCCTCCGGCCGGGGCTCGGGCCGCGCGACCCGCACGGAGGCCGGCACGAGGAGCGCGAACGCGACGAAGGGGAAGAACCAGGGGATGTAGAGGTAGAACCAGTGCGTCAGGACCAGCTCGAAGCCGATCAGGAGCGCGCCCGTGAGCGCGGCGAGCTGGACGACGTTCCGGGTTCGGGGGACGAAGGCGAGCGCCACGGCGGCCGCGAGGAGCACGCCCTTCAGCACCGTCTGGACGACGTGGAGGTCGGGGTAGCCGGGGTACTCGTCCCAGTCCCAGATCGAGAAGGGCGAGGGCCGGGAGAGCTGCCAGCCGAAGGTGCGGTCCCAGAAGACGCGCGCGGCGTGGAGCGGGTCCGGCTCGAGCAGGAGGATCGAGAACCCGACCGCCGTGGCGACGAGCGCCCCGCCGAGGAAGAGGAGCTGGCCGCGCGGCCACCTCGTCGCCCGCGGGTACGAGGCCCAGAGGGGGAAGAGCAGGAACGCGGCGAACTTCGTCCACGCGGCGAGCCCGGCGAGGAGGCCGCGCGCGGGCGCCGACGTGACGAAGAGGAGCCCCCAGACGAGGAGGGCGGGCATGATCGCGTCGTTCGAGTTCGAGCTCGAGACGTACTGCGTGAACGGGTAGGCGGCCCAGGCGAAGGCGAGGGTGGCACCCAGCCGCAGGCCGCCGAA
This sequence comes from Gaiellaceae bacterium, assembly GCA_035762005.1. Classification (GTDB taxonomy): domain Bacteria; phylum Actinomycetota; class Thermoleophilia; order Gaiellales; family Gaiellaceae; genus JAIBJN01. Next base: position 14,158 of record DASTQA010000004.1, on the reverse strand, counting down.
GCGCAGGCCGAGAAGGCCCATGCCGAGGAGCGCCAGCCCGTCCCAGAGGAGCGAGGTGAAGTGCGCGGCGGGCAGGTCGTCCCACTCGTAGCTCCAGCCCAGGGCGAGGAAGCCGGGCACGTAGGCGAGGTAGCTGACCGGGCCGTACGTGTCCCCGCGCCCGTTCGCGACCTCGCAGCGCCCGTTCGTCTGGATCCGCTCGCGGACGTAGCCGTCCGCGTCGGGCTCGCCGCACTCCTTCCCCACGTCCGTGGGCATGTTCCCGTAGGGCATCTGCCCGTCCTCGACGATGCGCTGGGCGCCGATCACGCCGGCGAGGCCGACGTCGATGACGTTCGAGGCCTGCACGTTGAGGCCGAAGCGGAAGCCGGCGAGGAAGACGGTCGCCGCGAGCAGGACCCAGACGGGCCAGACGGGGCGCGAGAGGCTCCCGCGCCCTCGCCGCCCGATCCACGCCATGCGCCCGAGGAGGTAGAGCAGGGGCGGGTAGGCGAGCGGCATCGCCGTGAAGACGTCGCCGCGGTTGAAGAAGTAGAGCGAGATCCCGAACGAGAGCAGGACGAGCAGGTCGAGGTTGCGGACCGAGAGCGGCCGGCGCAGATCGGCGAGCCCGACGAGGAAGACCGCGCAGAGCGAGAGCCAGATCCACGGATCGTTGATCTTGCGCCCGAAGGCCCCGTCGTAGCCGCGGGCCATCTTCCAGGCGACCTGCGGGCCGGTCCAGGCCTCGGTCACCGCGCCCGAGGCGTCGTCGACCTTCGCGAGGACGATCTGCCCCGCGTCGGGGAGCGAGGACCAGACCTCGACCGTCCAGACGCGCGCCTCCTCGTCGAAGTCGGCCTCCTTCGTCAGCGTCCTCCCCGGGTAGCGGGAGACCCACGCGGCCACCTTCCCCTCCGCGAGCGCCCGGCCGATCGCCTCGCGCTCCCGCAGCTGCGGCTCCTCCTGCGCGGGAACGAACGGCGTGCCGACGAGGTTCCCGCGGCTGTCGTAGACGGGGGCCTGCGGGACGGCCGCAGCCGCCGACCCGGCGGCGAGCGCGGCTGCCGCGAGGAGCGTCGCGGCTAGAGCGAGCGACGGCCGCGTCGGAAGCTCCAGAGCTTGTTGGCGACGAAGTTCCACGGCGTCACGAGCACGATCGCGATCGCCTGCGCGGGCAGCTTCGGCATCCCGAGGGCGACGAGCGCGCTCAGGAACGCGAGGTTCGCTGCGAGGGCGACCGAGGAGACGACGAGGAAGCGGAAGCCCTGGAAGACGAGATGGCCCCGCTCTCGGCGGAAGGTCCAGAGGCGGTTCCACGTGTAGTTGTTCGTCACGGCGACGAGGAAGGAGCCGACCGCGGCGAGCAGGTAGTGGACGCCGAGCGCGAGGAGCGTCGCGTAGACGGCGAGGTTGACGACGTACCCGGAGGCGCCGACGGTGCAGAACTTCGCGAGCTGGAGCCAGTTGGCCGGCCGCCGCAGCGCGCCGGCGGCGGCGCCGGTCAGCGCGCTCGCGCGCGAGGGAGAGGTCGCCTGGGCTCCTTTCGCCACCGCCGGAAGCGTAGAGGCTGGCTTTCCTACACGGCGGGGCGGAGGTCACGGTCGCCGAGCACGGCGGCGGCCGGGTCGAGCTCGAGCGGCCCCTCCTCGCCGGCGACGACCACGCGCCTCACCTCGCCGTCTCCGGTCACGAGCAGGTCGGCGAGGAGGCCCGCCTCGCGGCTGTCGAGGGCGACGGAGGTGCCGAGCAGCGCCTCGAACGTGCAGCCGCGGAGGCGGTAGAAGTCGACGTTCCCCTCGAGGAGCACGAGCGGGGAGTCCACACGCAGGCTCTCGCCGCGCACCTCGCAGGCGGGGAAGGGGAGGAGCCGGTGGACGCCGTCGCCGCAGCGGACCTCGAGCCCGACGAGCCGGCGGATCGCGCGGTCGAAGAGCGCGTCGACGGCGAAGCCGAGCCGGATGTCCCGGTAGGTGACGGGCCGGCGGACCAGCGCGCTGGTCCGGTGGAGGAAGCCCATCGCGCCGAAGAGGATGCCCCCGACGCGGCCGGGGCAAACCGGCGGGCTAGTATCCCTCCGCGCCGACGAGCGGGACGAAGCGGCAGGGGACCGAGTGCACGACCGCAGGCCCCTCGGGGCTGCGGACGACGACTTCGAGCCGCTGGTTGCGGCGGTTCCCGATCGGGACGACGAGCCGCCCGCCGAGGACGAGCTGCTCGTAGAGCGTCGGCGGCGGCTCCGGCGCGGCGGCGGCAACGGTGATCGCGTCGAAGGGCGCCCGCTCGGGCAGCCCGAGCGAGCCGTCGCCGAGGTGGACGCGGACGCGGTCCTCGCCGTAGCCCGCGGCCGCGAGCTTCTCGGCGGCCCGCTCGGCGAGCTGCGGGATGCGCTCGATCGTGTCCACGTCGGCGCCGAGCTCGGCGAGGACGGCCGCCTGGTACCCGGAGCCCGTGCCCACGTCGAGCACCCGTTGGCCCGGCCGGACGGCGGCCGCCTCGCAGATGAGCGCGACCATGTACGGCTGGGAGATCGTCTGCGCCCAGCCGATCTGGATCGGGATGTCCTCGTAGGCGCGCTTGCGGTCGTCGGCGTCGGTGAACGCCTCCCGCGGGACCCGGCGCATCGCCTCGAGCACGCGCGCGTCCGTGATCCCCCTCGCCTCGAGCTGCTCGGCGACCATCCGGTCGCGCAGGGCGGCGAAGTCAGGCTCTCGCCGCTTCACGGGGCCTCCGCATGGAGGCCGGCGCCGCCAGCCCGAAGTGCGCGAGGGCGAGCGGCGCCAGGTCGGTGATGCCCGGATCGGCCGGGAAGGGCGGCTCCTCGAACCCCGCCGCGACGAGCGGGACGGTCGAGTCGCCGGCGCAGAGCGACCCGTGGCTGCCGCCGCCGAGGTGGTGGCGCCCGCCCAGGTCGGCGAGCTCCCAGCCCTCCGTCGCCGAGACGAGGACCTCGCCGGCGTTGGGGCAGGCGAGCGCGCGCCAGGCGCGCTCGAGGCCGTTCGGATAGCGGTCGGCCGGGAGCACGGATGCATCCCCCTCGAGCCGCCACTCCCCGCCCGCGGGCGCGAAGCGCAGCTCGCTCCCCGCCCGGCGGGCCACGGCCGCGCCTCCCTCCTTGAAGAGCGCCACGTCCGCCGCCGGCAGGTCGTCGAGCCGCTCGGCGAGCGTCCGGGCGTCCGTGCGGCAGCCCTCGAGCCGGTAGACCATCCCGGCCCGGTTCGAGGCGAGCGGGAGGACGCCGGGCTCGCCCTCCGGGAAGACGTCGTGCAGCCGGCCGAGGCGCTCCACCCGCGTCTGCCCGTGGTCGGAGCAGACGACGACGGCGTAGCGCTCGAGGAAGTCCTCGACGCCCCCGCCCGCCTCGAAGAGGCGGCCGAGCGCGCGGTCGGAGCGCTCGAGCGCGTCCTCGGAGGCGTCCGGTCCGGCGATGTGGGAGGCGTAGTCGTAGTCCGGCAGGTAGAAGACGAGCAGGTCGAAGGCGTCGCGGGTGACGAGCCAGCGGCCGACCACGGCGGCGTACTCGTCGATCGAGCCGTCCAGACGTGAGCGGACGGCGAGCGGCGCCCCGGTGCGCTCCGACTCGAAGAGGTTGAAGAAGAAGAAGTGCCGCGGCCCGAGCACCGACTCGTACCAGCGGTTGCGCCGTGCCACCGCCGGCAGCCGGATCGGGTGCCGGGTGCGCCCGCGGTAGCAGGTGAAGTTGACCGCGGCGGGCTCGAGGCCGCCGTCGGCGAGCGCCTCGAAGACCGTCGTCGCGCCGGCGGAGAGGTGCTCGCCGCTGAGGCCGAAGATCGTGTCCCGAATCGCCCGCCGGGCGCCGACGGCGCGCATCGCCGAGAAGGAGGAGCCGTACTCGATCACGCGCCGCTCGCCGCGGTGGTACCACACGAGGTGCGGGATCCCGTGCACGTCGGGGAAGGCGCCCGTGGCGATGGAGGTGAGGCAGACCGGCGTCAGCGAGGGGAACACGCTCGTCCCCCGGCCCGTCCACCCCGCCTCGACGAGCGCCGAGAGCGCCGGCACCCGACCGGTCTCGAGCCCCCGCTCGAGCGCCTCGGGCGTGAGGCCGTCGATGACGACGAGGACGAGGCTCTTGGCGTCGTGCCCCGTCGGATCAGTCCTTGGCGAGAACGCGCAGGCCGGCGTACCGCGAGCCCGCCCGCCGGCCCAGCCGGGCGCCCGCCACCGGCGTCGCGATCGCCGCGAGGTAGCCGAGCGCCGGCACGGCGGCGACGACGAGCGTCGCCAGCGCCGCGGCGGGAAGCGCCTCGGGCGAGAGCCGGCGGAGGGCGAGGAAGGCGACGACCGCGGCGGCCGCGAGGGCGATCAGCGCCCAGAGCGGCAGGGCGACGAGCACGAGCGCGACGCCCGCGCCGCCGGCGAGGAGCGCCAGCAGCACCCAGCCGAGCCGTTGCAGCGCCCCCGCCGCCCCGAGGCCGGCGAGGACGCCGAGGCCGAGGACGACGCCGAGCAGGTACCAGTCGAGGATTCCGTCCACCCGGTCGAGTCTAGCGCCGCGGCCCGGGTATCCTCGCGCGGTGGACCTCGGCGCCGTCGTCGCCATCGGGATCTTCGTGCTGCTCGTGCTGCCGGTGCTCGCGCAGCGTGCTCTGCAGGCGCGCCGCGCCAGGGCCCTCCGCGCCCTCGAGCGGGCGCGCGGCACACGGGTCATCGTCATGATCCACCGGCAGGAGACCGTCGGCGTCCTCGGCGTCCCCTTCTACCGCTTCATCGACATCGACGACTCCGAGGCGGTCCTGCGCGCGATCCGCGAGACGCCCGACGACGATGCGGTCGACCTCCTCCTGCACACGCCCGGCGGACTCGTCCTCGCCTCCGAGCAGATCGCCAGGGCGCTGCGCGCCCACCCCGGGAAGGTGACCGTGCTCGTCCCCCACTACGCCATGTCGGGCGGCACCCTCCTCGCGCTCGCCGCGGACGAGATCCTCATGGACGACGCCGCCGTCCTCGGGCCGGTCGACCCCCAGCTCGGCGACATGCCCGCAGCGGCGCTCGTCCGCATCACGGCGAAGAAGCCGGCCGACCGGCTCGACGACAGGACGCTCGTCCTCGCCGACGTCGCGGAGAAGGCGCTCCGGCACATGAAGCAGGTCGTGCGCGACCTCCTCGTCGAGCGCCTGGGGCCCGAGCGGGCCGAGTCGGTGGCGGAGGAGCTCGCGGGGGGTCACTACACGCACGACGACCCGATCACCGTCTCGGAGGCGAGGGCGCTCGGTCTCCCCGTCGTCACCGGGCTTCCGCAGGAGGCGTACGACCTCATGGAGCTCTTCCCGCAGGAAGGCCGCCGCCGGCCGAGCGTCCAGTTCGTTCCGCTCCAGCCGCCCGCGGGCGGGCAGCCCCGCCGCCCGCCCGGTGCCTGAGGGACTACCTCACCCCGTCGTTTCCCGGCCGGGGCGCCCGGGAATCACCACGGGGTGGAAGCCGCCCACGAGAGACCCCTCCTCCTCTTCTTCACGTCGGAGCGCTCCGGTCCCGGGCGCCGGATGGAGAGCCTCCTCGCTCACCTGGCGCGGAAGGAGCGCGCGCGGCTCCGCGTCTCCAGGATCGACGTCGACCGGATGCCGGAGCTCGCCCAGCGCCTGAACGTGAGTGGCGTCCCTGCGCTCGTGCTCGTGAGCGGCCGCCGGGTCGTCGCGCGCCTGGACGGACGCGCGAGCGCGCCGCGGATCGAGGGGATGCTCGCACCGCACCTCGACGGCGCCGCGGCGGCGCCGCTCCGCGCGGCGTAGACGGCGTCCCGCGAGCGGCCGCCGCGAAAACCGGTAGGGGGACGGCCCCGTACTACGGACCGCACCCAACAGGGGACAAGGAGGATGCTCATGCGCAGGCGCACGCTCGTTCTCGTGCTCGCCGTCCTGGCGGCGGGCCTGCTGGCCACGTCCCTCGCCGGAGCCAGCGGCGGGGCGAAGAAGAGCTTCAAGGCGGGCCTCAAGGGCTTCAACGAGGTTCCGGCGGTGTCGTCGTTCGGCTCGGGGTCGTTCACCGCCAGGATCGACGAGGACGCCCAGACGATCACGTACGAGCTCTCGTACGGCGGCCTCAACTCGACGGCGATGGCCGCCCACATCCACCTCGGCCAGCGCGGCGCCAACGGCGGCGTGGCGGCGTTCCTCTGCGGCGGCGGCGACAAGCCGGCCTGCCCGGCCGGCACCGGCGCGACCGAGAGCGTCACGGGGGTCGTCGACGCCGCCGACGTCATCGGGCCGGCGGGCCAGGGCATCGACCCGGGCGAGTTCGACGAGCTCGTCCGTGCGATCCGGGCCGGCGTGACGTACGCCAACGTCCACACGATGACGCAGCCCGGCGGCGAGATCCGCGGCCAGCTGAAGTAGGGGTCCGGACCGCTCCGAGGACGGGAGCCCTGCGGTCCCGAGGCCGCCGGGCTCCCCTCGCCTTCAGGCCGTGCTTTCGAGCCGGCCGATGACGGCGAGGAGGAAGGCGCTCGCCCGCGCCCCGTCGACGACGCGGTGGTCGAACGTGCAGGAGAGCCAGCCGACCTGGCGGATCGCGATCTCGCCCTCGACGACCGCCGGGCGGGCGGCGATGCGGTGGAGCCCGAGGATGGCGACCTCCGGGTGGTTGACGAGCGGCGTGGCGAAGAGCCCGCCGAGCCTGCCCGCGCTCGTGAGGGTGAACGTCGAGCCCCGCAGCTCCTGCGGCTCGAGCGTGCCGGCGCGCGCCCCCTCCGCGAGCCGGCCGGCCTCGGACTCGAGCTCGTCCAGCGACATCGAGTCCGCCCCGCGGAGGACGGGCACGACGAGGCCCTCGTCGGTCTGGACGGCGACGCCGAGGTCGTACCGGTCCCAGAAGACGATCTCCTCGCCGTCGAGCGTCGCGTTCAGCTCCGGGAACTCCTTCAGGCCGGCCACGACCGCTTGGACGAGGTAGGGGACGTACGAGCGCTCGCCGCGCGCCGCAGCGAGCGCGGTGAAGTCGCACTCCTCGACGACGGTCACGGCGGGGACCTCGCGGTGGGACGTCGTCAGGTTCTGAGCGATCAGCCGGCGGACGCCCCGGAGCGGCACGCGCCGGCCCGCGCCCGGTGCGGGCCCACCCGCCATCGCCGCGAAGCGGCGCACGTCGCCCTCCGTGATCCGCCCGCCGGGCCCCGTCCCCTCGAGGCGCGAGAGGTCGACGCCGAGCTCGCCCGCGACCTTGCGGACGAGCGGCGTCGCCCGGACGTTCGCCGCGCGCTCCGGAGGGGCGGCCGTCCGCTCCTCCTCGGAGGCCGGGGCCGACGCGGGCGCCTCCGCCTCGTCGCCGGGCGCCGGCCCGTCGGCCTCGGAGCCGATGTGGACGAGCGGCGTGCCCACGGGCACGAGCTCGCCCGCGCCGACGAGGATGCGCGAGACCGTGCCCGAAGCCGGCGAGGGGATCTCGACCGTCGTCTTGTCGGTCTGGATCTCGACGAGGGGGTCGTCCTCCTCGACCTGCTGGCCCACCTCGACGAGCCAGCGGGCGATCTCGCCCTCGGCGACCCCCTCGCCCAGGTCGGGGAGCTTGAACTCGTACACGCCTAGTACGCGAGCACCCGCCGCGCGGCCTCGGCCACGCGCTCGGGGGTGGGCACGTACTCGTGCTCGATCGTCCAGTACGGGAAGGGGACGTCGTAGCCGGTGACGCGCAGCACGGGGCCCTGCAGGTCGAGGATCGCCTTCTCGGCGATGACCGCGGCGAGCTCGGCGCCGAAGCCCGCGACCCGCGGCGCCTCCTGGACGACGACGACCCGACCCGTCTTCGCGACCGAGGCGAGGATCGTCTCCTCGTCGAGCGGCTTGAGCGTGCGGACGTCGACGACCTCCGCGCTCGCCTCGAGCGCCTCGGCGGCCGCCAGGCACGTCCGCACCATCGCCCCGTAGGCGAGGAGCGTGACGTCCGTCCCCTCCCGCGCGACGCGCGCCTTGCCGAGCGGGACGACGTGCTCCCCCGCGGGCACCTCGCCGCGGGGGCTCCGGTAGAGCACCTTCGGCTCGAGCACGACGACCGGGTCGGGATCGCGGATGGCGGCGGCGAGGAGGCCCTTCGCATCCGCCGGAGTCGAGGGGATCGCCACCTTCACGCCGGGCGTATGGACGTAGTACGCCTCGGGCGAGTCCTCGTGCAGCTCGGGCGCGCGCACGCCGCCTCCGGTCGGCATCCGCACCGTGATCGGGAACTCCATCGCGCCTCCGGTCCGCCAGCGGTAGCGCCCGACGTGGGTGATCAGCTGGTCGAGGCACGGGTAGCTGAAGGACTCGTACTGCATCTCGCAGACGGGCCGCCAGCCCGCCATGGCGAGGCCGACGGCGGTGCCGAGAATCCCGGCCTCCGCGAGCGGCGTGTCGACGCAGCGGTCGGGGCCGAAGCGGTCGCGGAGCCCCGCCGTCGCCCGGAAGACGCCTCCCGACCGGCCGACGTCCTCGCCCATGACCATGATCCATCCGTCCCGCTCCATCTCCGTGTGGAGCGCGTCGTTCACAGCCTCGACGAGCGTCTTCTCCGCCATCCTCTCAGCCTTCCCGGACTGCGGGGGGCGGGTCGGCGTACGCATGCGCGAAGACCACGTCCGGATCGGGCGGCGGCATCGCCTCCGCGGCCGCGATCCCGTCCTTCATGCGTGCGAGCGCGGCCCCGCGCGCCTCCTCCACGATCTCGTCCGTGAGGACGCCCAGGCGGCGTAGGTAGCGCTCGTAGCGGCCGACGCACTCGTTCTTCCGCTCGTCCTCGACGCGGCCCGGGTCCCAGTACGCGCTCGGGTCGTCCGCGGTGGCGTGCGGCGCGCAGCGGTACGTGAGCGCCTCGACGAACGTCGGCCCGGCCCCGCTCCGCGCCCGCGCGAGCGCCTCCGCGGTCGCCTCGTAGACGGCGAGCACGTCGCCGCCGTCCACCCGCACGCCCGGCATGCCGTAGCCGACCGCCTTGTCCGCGAGCGTCTCCGCGCGCGTCTGCGCCGAGAGCGGCGTCGAGATCGCCCACTGGTTGTTGTTGCAGAGGAGGACGACGGGCGCGCGCATGACGGCGGCGAAGTTCGCCCCCTCGTGGAACGCGCCTTCGGACGTGGCGCCGTCGCCGAAGTATGCGATCGCGCAGGCGCTCTCGCCCTTGAGCCGTGCGCCCCAGGCGTAGCCCGCGGCGTGCGGGACATGCGTCGCGATCGGGACCGCGATCGAGGCGACGCGGAACTCGCGCGGGTCCCACCAGCCGGCCGGGTGCCCGCGCCACCAGGCGAGCACGACCTCGGGCGGCATGCCGCGCAGGAGCCCGATCGCCGACTCCCGGTACGAGGGGAAGATCCAGTCCTCGTCCGCGAGCGCGAAGGTCGATCCGGCCTGGATCGCCTCGTGCCCCCAGAAGATCGCGTACGTGCCGATGCGTCCCTGCCGGTGGTAGACGACCGAGCGCTCGTCGTAGGTTCGCAGGAGGACGAGGTCGCGGTAGAGCTCGAGGAGCGCCGACTCGTCGAGGCCCTCGACCTCGCCGTCAGGCGTCCCCTCCCCGTCGCCGATGACCCGCCGAACGCCGTGCTCGGCCGGAAGCACCTGGGCTGCCACGCGTCAATTATCGCCCACGAGGACCCGGAGCGCGTCGCGCTCGGCCTCGAAGCGCGCGCCCGCGACGTCGCCGAGATCCTCGCCGTCCGCCTGGAGCGGCGTGGGCGCGTCGCACTCCACCTCGAGCTCGTCGACGTCGTGCAGGTAGAGGACGGCCGGCGAGGCGTCCTGGCCCCGCCCCCGGAACGCCCAGGCGGCGAGGCGAGGGAGCGCTGACGGCCCGACCGCGCGCGGCGCGACGAGGTCGAGCCCGAGCTCGAACCGCGCCCGCGGCGCGGCGCGGATGGGCACCGGCCCGGCGAAGGAGTACGGGTCGCAGTTGGCGACGAGCGCGAAGGCCACGCGCCCGCACCCGAGCACCGTCATCGCAGGCGGCAGCCGGCCGTGTCGCTGCGCGAGCATGGCGACCAGGGTCCTCACGTAGGCGGCGTCGCGCGGCCGGCGGCCGTCCCGGCGGCCGAGCGCGTCCACGCGGCGGACGAGCTCGGCGTCGAAGCCGAGGCCCGCGGCGAAGGTGAAGCGGCGGCCGTCGACGCGGCCGAGGCCGATCCGCCGCTCCCGGCGGGACCGGGCCAGGAGCCGGGCCGCCTCGACCGGATCGCGCGGGAGCCCGAGCGCGCGGGGGAGGACGCTCGTCGCCCCTCCCGGCACGAACCCGACCGGGACGTCCGCCTCCGCGAGCCCGTTCACGACCTCGTTGAAGATCCCGTCTCCGCCGAAGGCGTAGAGCCGCTCGCACCGGCCCGCCGCCTCCGCGGCCAGCTCGACGGCCTGCCACGGCCGCTCCGTCAGGAACGTCTCCACGCTGCCGCCGGCGGCGCGGAGCTCGCGCTCGACGGCCACCGTCAGCTCGGGCGTCACGCGGGTCGCGTTGGGGTTGACGATCAGAGCGGCGCGCGGCACCGCGCCACTGTAGTCGCGGGCCCGACCTAGTCGACCCTCGAGCTGACGGCGAAGGCCTGGGGCTCCGCCGCGCGGACGAAGTTCCGCGGGGAGTTCGAGGCGACGTTCGAGTCGCAGTCGGCGTTGTTGGCCGGGTCGGCGTCCTGGTCGAAGACCGTTGTCAAGAGGGCGCCCGCGTCAGCCCGGCGTCGAGTACCCGCGCATGCCGTCGACGAGGAGGGCGTAGAACGCGTCGGCGAGCCTGTCGGTGTCCGCTCCCTCGCGGAGCCACGTGAAGGCCCAGTTGGCCGCCGAGAGGAAGAGGAGCGCGGCCGTCCCCTCGTCGAGGTCGGAGCGGAGCTCCCCGTGCTCGCGGCCCTCGCGGAAGAGCGCGCGCACGCGCTCCTCGTAGCGGCGGCGCTCGGCGAGGATCTCCTCGCGCGGCTCGGGCTCGAGGTACTTCCACTCCTGCACGAAGACGGTCGCGAGCTCCAGCTGCCCGGCGACGACTCGAAGGTGCCCGCGCAGGGCGAGCCGGAGCTTCTCCGTGGCGGGCAGCTCCTCGGGGATGGCGTCGAGCGCGCCGTGGAAGGCCTCGGCCCCCTGGCGCATGGTCTGGAAGAGGAGGTCCTGCTTGCCCGCGATGTGGGCGTAGAGCGACGCCTTCTGGACGCCGATCGCGTCGGCGAGGGCGCCGATGGACGTGCCGTGGTAGCCCTTCTCCGCGAAGAGACGGGCGGCCTCCCGGGCGAGCTCCTCCCGTCGGGTCATGGTACCCTGACCATCCTAACGATCGTTCGGTTGGGAGGTGCCGTCGTGCCCACGGAGATGAGCGAGGCGGAGTTCCGCGCCTACGTCGAGGAAGGCGGACAGGTCGAGGCGGGCGAGCCGATGCCGGAGGCCTACCGCAAGGCGCTCGTGAAGTTCATCGAGATGCACGGAAACTCGGAGCTGATGGGCGTGCTGCCCGAGCGCGAGTGGATCCTGCGGGCGCCGACGCTCCAGCGGAAGCTCGCTCTCACCGCGAAGGTGCAGGACGAGGTGGGCCACGCCCAGCTGATCTACCGCGTCGTCGAGGACCTCGGCAAGCCGCGCGAGGCCTGCCTCGACGACCTCGTCGCGGGGAAGACGAAGTTCCACAACGTCTTCCACTACCCGACGAGGACCTGGGGCGACGTCGGCGTCATCGCCTGGCTCGTCGACGCCGCGGCGATCATCTCCCAGAAGGCGCTCCTCAAGTGCTCGTACGCCCCGTACGCCCGGATCATGAAGAAGATCTGCTGGGAGGAGTCGTTCCACATCCTCCACGGGCGCGACGTCGTCCTGACGATGATGACCGGCAGGGACGAGCAGCGGGAGCTCGTGCAGGAGGCGCTCGACCGCTGGTGGGGGCCGCTCATGCAGTTCCACGGCAACCCGATCCCCGCCGAGGACGACCCGATGTACGGCTGGCGGATCAAGAGTCAGGCGAACGAGGACGCACGCCAGCAGTTCCTCGACGGCTACGTCCCGCAGATCCTCGAGCTCGGACTGACCATCCCGGACCCCGCCCTGCGCAAGGACGAGGAGACCGGCGTCTGGCGCTACAGCGAGCCCGACTGGGACGAGCTCAAGTGGGTCGTCACCGGCCACGGGCCGGCGACCGAGCGCCGGCTCGGCCTCCGGCGGGCCTCCCGCGAGGAGACCGCCTGGGTCCGCCGGGCCGTGCTCGCGGACGCGGCGTGATCTTCGAGGTCTTCCGCCAGGAGCGGGAGGGCCAGCCGTTCCAGCACGGCGGCTCGCTCGAGGCGCCCGACCTGCAGTTCGCGGAGGCCTACGCGATCGAGTTCTACGGGCGCCGCGCCGAGTCGGTCGCCCTCTGGATCGTCCCCCGCGCTGCCGTGCGCGAGGTGCGAGAGCCGTACGTGGCCGACGTCTTCGACCGCGACTACCGCCGGGTCGACGGCTACTCGCTCAAGGTCAAGCTGAAGGAGGCACGTGAGCGCGCAGGCACCGCCGCGTCCTGAGCTCGAGACGGTCCTCGCCTTCGCCGACGACGAGCTCGTGCTCGGCTGGCGCGAGTCCGAGTGGACGGGCGTGGCGCCGTTCCTCGAGGAGGACGTGGCGTTCTCCTCGATCGCGCAGGGCGAGATCGGCCACGCGCGCGCGCTCTACGAGCTCGCCGCCGGCGAGCTCGGGACGGACGCGGACGCTCTCGCCTTCGACCGCGAGCCGGCCGAGTACCGCTGCGCACCGCTCGTCGAGCTGCGCCTGGCCGGCGACTGGGCGCGGACGATCGCCCGCCACTGGCTCTACGAGACGGCCGACGGCCTCCGCATCGCGGCCCTCGTGGAGTCGGACGCCTGGCCGGAGCTCGCGGGCCTCGCCGCGAAGATGGACCGCGAGGAGGCCTACCACCGGATGCACGCGCAGATGTGGGCCGAGCGGCTGCGCGCCTCCGCCGACGCCCGCGCGCGGTTCGAGGAGGCGGTCGCCGGGCTCTGGCCCTACGCGCTCGGGCTGCTCGCGCCCGACCTCCGCGAGCGGCTCTGCGAGCTCGTCGGGCGTGAGCCGGTGGAGGCCGTGGAACGGGGGACGCACACGGACGAGCTCGCGCCCCTCTGGGAGGAGATGACGACGGTGCGCCGCTCGCTCCCGGGGGCCTCATGGTGACGGTCGAGCGCGTGTGGGATGCGCTCGCCGAGGTCCCGGATCCGGAGATCCCCGTGATCTCGCTCGTCGACCTGGGCGTCGTGCGGGACGTCTCCGTCGAGGGCGAGCGGGTCCGCGTCGAGTTCACGCCGACCTTCCTCGGCTGCCCCGCGGTCGACGTCATGCGCGACCGCATGGCCGAGGCTCTCCGCGCGCTCGGGGCCGAGCCGGAGATCGAGGTCGTCCTCGACGACTCGTGGTCGACCGACCGAATCACGCCAGACGGCCGCCGCAAGCTCCGGGAGTCGGGCTTCGCCCCGCCCGCCCCGCGCGAGGCGGCCGGCCCGACGCTCGTCCAGCTCGAAAGCCGTGCGTTCCGCTGTCCCTACTGCGGCTCCGCGGACACACGCCTCGAGAACATCTTCGGCCCGACGCCGTGCCGCTCGATCCGCTGGTGCGAGAGCTGCCGCCAGCCCTTCGAGCAGTTCAAGACGATCTAGCGTCCTCGCGCAGCGTGCGCGAGGGCGCCGGTCGCACCGGCGCCCTCCGGAATGCGGTTCCGCGTCTAGCCTTCGCAGTTGTCGGGAACCGTGCCGCCGTTCGTGTTGAGGATGGCCGTGATCATGCCCTCTTCGAACCCGTGAGGGTTGGCTACCGAGCCGGCGACCGTGAACATCCCGAACGCGGCGTTGGGGTTGGTCATGTGGCACGGGCCGGCCAGGCCGTAAGGGGGTGTGGGTCCCGGGATCGCCTCGGCAACGCTGGCGCCCGCGCCGCCTGCTGCGAGTGTCAGGGCCGTCACGAGTAGGGTTGCGCGAGCTTTCATCTCTCACTCCTTCGTCGAATGGCCAACTCGTATCGAGGCTAAGAGGAAGGGACATGCGCGGCTACGTGGCTAGCACTGGACCGCCTACGTGCTGACCCTCGAACGCCGAGGCCGCTGCTAACGGTTCCTCCTCCTCCTCGGCCGTCCGGGCGCGGGTGTGAGAATGGCGCATGCTCGCGCGCCGCGCCGTCGCGCTCGCCCTCGCGCTCGCGGCGCTCGCCGCCGCGCAGCCCGCCGCGGCCGACCTCCGGGACGAGATCGAGCTCGCCGAGCGCTACGCGCCGGTCGT
>DASTQA010000003.1:0-19755 GCA_035762005.1 Gaiellaceae bacterium | reverse complement strand
CTTGAACTTCGGCGCGAAGATGTTGAGCCCCTCGCCGATGTTCGTCTCGTAGAGCTCGCCGTTGTACCGGTACGTCGACCCAGGCGCCCGTGACGTCGCAGCAGAACGGCGTCCCCGGCGGCACCGGGGCGGCAGGCGGGTGGCTCCAGGCGACCGTCTCGGCGTTCGCCGGGTCGGTGAAGTCGACGACCCAGGTGCCCGCCTGGTAGGCCACCTCCTCAGGGTGGAGGACAGTAGGTTTGCAGGCGTGGTGGGCCGCTCCCGGCGCCCGGCCTGACTGCACTCGCGTTCGGCGCATCCGGCTCCCCTTTGCCTGCTGCGCCGGGCATTCTCTTCGACGGAAAAGGCGGCGTCGAGCACGCCGAGACGCCGAGGGCGGCCCGGAGGCCGCCCTCGATTTGGACTTCCGGACGAGCGGGGCTAGCCGCGCTTGCCCTTCTTGCGCTTCTTGTCGATCGTGAACTCCTGGGTCTGCGGGTTCAGGTGGCTCAGCCGGAGCGCGCCGGCCGTCTCCCTCCCGGTGAAGCGGAAGATGTTCAGACCCTCGTTGATGTTCGTCTCGTAGATGAAGTTGTTGTACCAGTACGACGACCACGCCCCGCCGATGTCGAACGGGTCGAGCGGCGGCGGGTCGGACCAGGCGAGCTCCTTCGCGTTCTGCGGATCGGAGAACTCGACGACGCTCGTCCCGGACTGGTAGCTCCCGTGCACCAGGACGTAGCGCTTCTTGAGCGGCACCACGTTCAGGTTGTGGAGGGTGCAGTTCTCGGTCGCTGACTGCGGTCGCGGCAGCGTCCAGCTGCCGACTTGCTCGGCCGTGTCCGTGTCGTAGAAGAAGTAGGTGTAGTTGCTCTCGGGATCGGTCGCCTTGCACTGCGGCACGACGCCGCCGCCGGGCTCGTGGCCGAAGACGAGAACCTTGCCGTCCCACGTGAACGCGGCGGAGTGGCCGATGGTCACGTCTGGGACATGGACGGTGTGGAGCAGCTCCGGATCCTCGAGCGAGCCCCCGTCCTTGCCGCCGAGGCTCCAGATCGAGAACCCGAGCCCGCCCGCGCACGCGGCCTTCTTGGCCTTGCCCAGGATGACGCCCGTGTCGTGGCAGTGGATCATCTCGCCGGCCTCCTCGAAGCGGAGGAAGCTCGCGCTCGCGGGGTCGTCGAGCGGGATCTCGACGATGTCGAGACCGGGGCAGTCCTCGCTCGAGCCGCTGTTGTAGACGAGCAGCCGGCCGTTCTTCTTGTCGGGAACCGCGGTCGCGGTGTGCGAGCCGCACTCCAGGTCGACGGAGCCGACGAGCTCGGGATCCTTCTTGTTCGAGATGTCGAAGATGTGCAGGCCCTCGAAGCCCTCGGGAACCGGCTGACCGTCGCAGGTCGCTCCGGCTGGGGCGGGGGTGTTCCAGGAGCGGGTGACGATGTTGCGGTACACGATCACGTCGCCCTGGTCACCGTCGCAGAACGTCCGGGACACCTGCTTCGGGTTCCCCGGGGCGGCGATGTTGCGGATGTTGAAGCCGTCCCAGTTCCCCTGGATTGCGAGCTTGCCCCAAAACGCGATGTCCGTGTGGACGTCGGTCGGTCCGTAGATGAGGCTCGCCGGCTCGAAGATGTGTCCCATCGGCTTCAAGTTCGGCGTGCGCGGGTCGTTCTCGTGACCGGCGCCGGCCGCGAACGGGAACACGAGGATCCCGGCCGCGACGACGGCCAGCGCGAGAACGCGCGACAGCTGTCTCATTCCCACCTCCTGTGCTATGTGACCTGCGAGAGCTGCAGGTCGACCGGGAATCGCCGTCCCCGAGGCATGAAGGCGATGTTCACAACGGCCCCTCCCGTGTCGCCTGCCTGGCGCGGGGAGTATGCCCTCTTTCGTCCCGGGAGTAAAGGGCGGAGGCGGCCGCCTCCCGGCGGCCGCCTCCCGGCCCGTCGGGCTAGTCGCGCTTGCCCTTCTTGCGGTCGAACTTCATGTCGAAGGAGAACTCCAGCGTCTGCGGGTTCAGGTGGTCGAGCCGCTTCGCGTGCGCGACTGCTCTGTCGCTGAGCCTCCAGACGAGGAGCCCGCGCGTGATGTCGGACTCGTAGATGCGCCCGTTGTACCAGTAGGTCGACCAGTCGCCACCGAGCTGCGTCGGCTCGAGCGGCGCCGGGTCGGCGTACGCGATCTCCTCCGCGTTCGCCGGATCCGTGAAGTCGACGACGCTGATGCCCGCCTGGTAGTTCCCCGCGACGAGCACGTAGCGCTTCTTCGTCGGGACGACGTTGTAGTTGTGGATCGTGCAGTTCTCCTCGGCGGTCTGTGGCCGCGGGAGGACGAACTGCCCGAGCTTCGAACCGTCGTCCGCGTCGTAGAAGAAGTAGCTCTTCTTCACGTCCGGGTCGGTCGCTTCGCACTCCGGCGCGGCGCCGCCGCCCGGCTCCCAGCCGAGGATCAGCACCTCGCCGTCCCAGGTGAAGGCGGCCGAGTGCCAGTTGCCGCCCTCGCCGACGCCGGGCTCGGAGACCGTGTAGAGGAACTCCGGGTCCTCGAGCGAGCCGCCGCCCTCGCCGCCGATGCTGAACACGTTGGCGTGGTCGTGGCTCGCGCAGGCGAGCTTCATGACGTCCCCGAGGATGACCCCGGAGTCGTGGCACGCGCCGGCCTCCGTGAGCGGCTCCTCGCGGAGGATGCTCGGGTTGCCCGGATCGTCGAGTGGGACCTCGAAGATCGTGATGAACGGGCAGGGACCGCCGGAGGTCTGGTTGTAGACGACCAGGCGGTCGTTCTCGAGGTCGGGCACGCCCGTCGCCGTGTGCGATCCGCACGGCAGTGGCAGCGACCCGATCAGCTCAGGATCCTCCAGGTCGCTGATGTCGAAGATGTGGACGCCCTCGAAGCCGAGCGGCACCGGCTCGCCGTCGCACTCGAGGAGCGACGTCCCCGTCCCGGTCGCGGGCGAGTTCCAGGAGCGGATCAGGATGTCGTCCCAGACGACCACGTCTCCCTGGTTGCCGACGCACTCGGTGAACGAGATCTGCTTCGGCTTCTGGTGCCTCGAGATGTCGAGGATGCGGAACCCCTCGTAGTGCCCCTGGAACGCGTACCGACCCCAGAAGGCCAGGTCCGAGTTGGCCGTGAAGGTCAGGCCGGGCAGGTTCGGCGTGTTCGGGAACGGCGAGTACCCCTGCGGGTGCATGTTCGGCGTGTAGTCGAACGTGCTCGTCGCCTCCCGGACCTCGGGCGGCACCGCCGATGCGCCGGGCGTGAGCATCACCACCCCGCTGACGACGACGGCGAGCGCCAGTAGCAGTCGCAGTTGCACGTGCCACCTCCTTGCTCGTGGAGGAGCGGCGAGCCACGCGGGTCGGTCCCTCCCCGGACCGCTCGAGAGCCCCCCGCTCTCGTTCGTGGACGCCGGCAGTGTTCACCCGATCGCGAGGCATGTCAAGTCGCCCCGGACGCGAGGGCGGCCGCCACGCGGCGGCCGCCCTCGCGGTCGAATGGAATCGGCCGTCAGTCGATCGGGAAGAGCTGCGACTGCGGGTTCGAGAACGCGGTCCTCAGGTACCTGGACACCCGCTCGTCGTCGAGCCGCCAGATGAGGAGGCCCCAGACGAGGTCGGACTCGTAGATGTGGCCGTTGTACCAGTAGGTCGACCAGTCGCCGCCCTCGAAGCCGTCCGGGAAGGCAGGAGGATCCGCGTAGGCGATCTCCTCGGCGTTCGCCGGGTCGGTGAAGTCGACGACGCTGATGCCCGACATGTAGTTGCCGGAGACGAGCACGTAGCGCGGCTTCCCGCCCTTGTTCCTGAGCGGGACGACGTTGTAGTTGTGGATCGTGCACGCCTCGTCGAGCCCCTGCGGGCGGGGCATGACGAACTTCCCGAGCAGCTCGCCGGTCTCGACCGAGAAGAAGAAGTACGACTTCATGTCGTCCGTCTGGATGTCCCCGTTCTCGAGCACCGTCCCGGTCTCGGTGCAGCGCGGCCGCACGCCGCCGCCCGGCTCCCAGCCGAAGATGACGACCTTGCCGTCGTACGTGAACGACGCCGAGTGTCCGGAGGACGGGATGCCCGGCTCGATGTGGTGCATCATCTCGGGGTCCTCGAGCGAGCCGCCGTCCGGGCCGCCGAGGCTGTAGATCCCGAGGCTGTTGCCGCCGGCGCAGGCGAGCTTCATCGCGCTGCCGAGGATGACGCCGATGTCGTGGCACGGGTGCCCCGTCGTCGGCTCGGAGCGGAGCAGGTGCGCGCCGGCCGGGTTCCCGAGCGGGATCTCGACGATGTCGAAGTTCTGGCACGTGCCGCTCGAGCTGCCGACGTAGACGATCAGCCGGGCGTTCGCGAGGTCGGGGATCATCGTCTGCGTGTGCGAGCCGCAGGCGAGGTCGACCGACGCGATCAGGTCGGGGTCCTTCCTGTTCGAGATGTCGAAGATGTGCAGCCCCTCGAAGCCGGGCGGCACGAATTGCCCGTCGCAGGACGCACCGGCCGGACCCGTGTTCGAGTTCCACGAGCGGCTGAGGATCCGCCCGTAGATGGCGATGTCGCCCTGGTTTCCGGGCACGGCACCGGTCGGGTTCTTCGGCGCGCACTCCTCGTAGTCGATGATCTCCTTCGGCTGCGTCGGGCGGCTCGCGTTGAGGAGCCTGAAGCCGTTGTAGTGGCCCTGGACGACGAGCGGCCCCCAGAACGCGAGGTCGGAGTTGATGTAGTTCGAATCCGGACCGCTCGTGGGCACGCTCCGCTCCGAGAACGAGAGCGGCGTCATGTTCGGGGAGATCGCCCAGTCCTCGACGAGCGGGATCTCCTGCGGCGTCGCGTAGAGCGGCGAGGCGACGAGCCCGACCGCGAGCGCCGCCAGCGCCAGCACCAGCCGTAGTTTCACCACGGGTACCTCCTGTGGTCGTGGGAAGCGCTGCGGGCACCTCCGTGGCACCCCCCGCCGAAAAAGGTCGGCCGGCTCCCCAAGTGCCTGCCTGCGCGCGGAGTCTCTTCGGTCCGGGGCGGCAGTGTCAAGAAACGAGGGCGGCCGCCTTGCGGCGGCCGCCCCTTTCGCAACCAGGACTGATCCGACAGCGGACAGGCTTAGTCGATGTTGAACTCCTGCGTCTGCGGGTTGAGGTGGTCGAGCTTCCTCGCCCCGGCGACGGCGCTGTCGCTGAGCTTCCAGATGATCAACCCGCGCGTGATGTCGGACTCGTAGATGTTTCCGTTGTACCAGTAGGACGACCAGTCGCCGCCGAGCTCGATGCCCACGGGCGGATTCGGGTCCACGAGCGGGGCCGGATCCGCGTAGGCGATCTCCTCGGCGTTCGTCAGGTCGGTGAAGTCGACCACGCTGATGCCGGACTGGTAGTTCCCCGAGACCATGACGTAGCGGTCGCGAAGCGGCACGATGTTGTAGTTATGCGTCGTGCAGTTCTCGACGTTCGTCTGCGTCCGCGGGAGCGTGAACTGGCCGATCGAGTCGCCTGTGTCCGCGTCGACGAAGAAGAACGTCCGCTCGAGCGGATCCGACGTCTCCTGGCACCGTGCGCCGCTGCCGCCGCCCGGCTCGTGGCCGACGATGATCACCTCACCGTCCCACGTGAACGAGGCCGAGTGGCCGAGCGAGATCCCGCCCGTCACCTTGTAGTAGAGGAACTTCGGGTTGTCCTTCGCGCCGCCCTCCGCCGGGTCGGTCGTGAAGACGGCCACGCCCGGGCCTTCGACGTTGCCGACGCTGCCGCTGCCCGCGCACGCGACGAGGTTCGTCTCGCCGAGGATCACGGCCGTGTCGTGGCAGGGATGGTGCATCTCCGCCGTCTCGGTCGGGTCACCGGCGGGCACGAAGCGCACGTACGACGCCGACGCGGGATCGCCCAGCGGCACCTCGATGATGTCGAAGCCGCGGCACGAGTCCGGCTGATGTGGATCGGGCGGGGTGGGGCTGCCGAGGAACGTTCCGGCCGACGAGTTCGAGTAGACGAGCAGGCGGTCGTTCTCGAGGTCGGGGACGAGCGTCTCGGTGTGCGACCCGCAGAGCGTGTCGACGAACGCGACCACGTCCGGGTTGAGCGGGTCGCTGATGTCGATGACGTGCACGCCCTCCTCGCCCGGCGCCATCGGCCAGTCGCCGCACATGGAGCCGCTCGAGGGTGTCCCTGAGTTCCAGGACCGAATGATCAGGTCATCCCAGATGATGACGTCGCCCTGGTTCCCCTGCGAGTTCGTGCGGCTGGCGCACTCCTCCCAGTTGATGATCTCCACGGGTTCTCCGGGCTCCTCGACGTCGACGAGCCGGAAGCCCGCGTACGTGCCCTGGACGGCCGTATTCCCCCAGAAGGCCAGGTCGGAGTTGAAGCTGCCCGCGCCGGGGACGGTGTTGTCCAGCGGGATCTCGCGCGCGGAGTAGCCCAGCGGATGCATGTTCTTCGTGTAGTCGAATGTCGCCGTCGCCTGGGCGGGGCCCGGTGGCACCGCCGACGCCGTCAGCGGCACGAGCGTCGCCAAGAGCACGACGGAGCTCGCAATCAGCAGTCGTAGCTTCTGCACGTAAAATCCTCCTGCCTCGAGTCGTGGAAACGCGGCGGAGCCCCTTCGGTCCCGGGCCACCGACTCGCGAGAGTGCCTGCCTACCTGCCTGCGTCCGCCCGGCCGCCGCCATGCGTATGAGCGCGCAGCGGCGCGAGCGGTCCCCTCAAGCCGGACACCTCCTCTCCCCGGCGGGAAGGCCCGTTGGAGCCCGGATTCGCTGGCTCCTTGCACCACCCCCGGTGCCCCAGCGGCTTCCCCCTTGACTGCCTGCGGGGAAAGTCTCTTCCCTTTTCGTCCCCGGTGTCAAGCGCGACCGCGCGCGGCCGACAACGGAGGGCGGCCGCCTCCCGGCGGCCGCCCTCGTCGTTCGCTGGACTCGTCCGTCCTAGTGGATCGAGAACGTCTGGGTCTGCGGGTTCGAGAACACCTGCTGCCTGAAGCCCCTGATCGCCGGGTCGTCGAGGCGCCAGATGGTCAGCCCGCGGGTGATGTCGGACTCGTAGATGAGCCCGTCGTACCAGTACGACGACCAGTCGCCGCCGTCGAACTCCGGCACGAGTGGAGGCGGATCGGCGTACGCGATCTCCTTCGCGTTCGCCGGGTCGCTGAAGTCGACGACCGAGATGCCCGCCTGGTAGTTGCCGGCCACGAGGACGTAGCGGGGCTTCCCGTCCTGGGGCCTGAGCGGGACCATGTTGTAGTTGTGGATCGTGCAGTTCTCCGACACGGACTGGTCGCGGGGGAGCACGAACCTGCCGAGCTCCTCGCCGCTCTCCGCGTCGAAGAAGAAGTACGACTTCATGTCGTCGGTCTGCACGAGGCCGCCCGGGAGGACGGTGCCCGTCGCGGTGCAGCGCGGCTGCGTGCCGCCGCCGGGCTCGTGCCCGAAGACGATGACCTTGCCGTCCGGGGAGAACATGCCGGAGTGGCCGATCGTCACGTCGGCGTCGATCATCTGCGAGTACAGGAGCGCCGGATCCTCGAACGAGCCGCCGTCGGCGGCGTTCATGCTCCAGACGGAGAAGCCGTCGTGGCCGGCGCAGACCGCCTTGTTGACCTTCCCCAGGAGGATGCCGGTGTCGTGGCAGGCGCGCGGGGCCAGCTCGTTCATCTCGAGCGTGCCGGTCGCCGGCAGGCCCGCCTTGATCGTGGCGCCGTCGACCTGCGAGACCCGCACGGCCGGGATCGTGATCGTCGCGTCCGTGCCGCCCATCTCGACGGGCGTGCCCGGCGCGTTGTCGGCGACGATCACAGCGGCCGCCCCGGCGTCCTGCGCGTTCTTCACCTTCACGGTGAAGTTGCAGGTGCCGCGGTCGAGGAGCGCGATCGAGCCGGCCGGGAACCCGACGAGCGGCTCGCAGGCGTCGGTCGGCGAGACGCCGGCGCCGTCGTTCACGAGCACGATGCTCCCGCTGATCGGCATGTCCATCAGATCGGGGCCGAACGCGGCTCCCGCGGCCCCGTAGAGGCCGGCGGCCGGAGACGGCGCGTCGATCGTGACGAAGTTCGGCAGGCCGCCGCCCGTGACCGGGTCGCCCGAGGACTCCAAGCGGAGGAACGCCGCTCCGGCCGGGTTGCTCAGCGGCACCTCGACGATCTCGACGCCGCGACACGGGGCCGTGTCGCTCGACGAGCTGTTGTAGATCACGAGCCGGTCGTTGGCCGGATCGGGGATGCTCGAGGCGGTGTGCGAGCCGCAGGGCAGGTCGACCGAGCCCACGAGCTGCGGGTCGAGCTTGTTCGAGATGTCGAAGACGTGCAGGCCCTCGAACCCACCGGGGACGACCTGGCCGTCGCACGTCGGCGGATTCGCCGAGGACGCAGGCGAGTTCCAGGAGCGCACGACGATGTTCTGGTACACGATCACGTCGCCCTGGTTGCCCGCCGTCGAGTCGGGGGCGCACTCCTCGTAGTTGAGGATCTCCTTCGGCCGCGCGGGCAGGCTGATGTCGATCAGGCGGAAGCCCTCGTACGTGCCCTGGACGGCCATCTTGCCCCAGAACGCGAGGTCAGAGTTGATGCGCCCGGCGGCGGGGCCGGGGAACTCGACCTGACGCGGCGAGAATCCGATCGCCTGCATGTTGTCCGACACCGCCCAGTCGGACACGTGCTCCACCGGCGCGGGCTCCGCCGCCAGCGGCGCCGCGACGATGCCGATGGCCACCGTCGCGAGAGCGAGCAACAACCGTAGTCTCACTGACTCCTACCTCCTGTTGTGTTCGGGGAGCCGAATGGCGTCCCGTTGCCGTCCCGGTCGGCGCGGCTCCCCGGATCCCTGCCTGACAGCGTGGGAGTCTCTTCCAGTGTCATCGCAGTGTCAAGCCGCCCGGTCCCGACCCGCGCCCGTCCCCGCAGCTCGTGTTTTACACGCCCGATCTCCTCTGCTTCGCCGGTCGGGCGCCGGCCGTCGGGAGGGCAGCGACGATCAGGCCGGAGGGGAGACGTCCCTTCGAGCCGCCGGGCCCTGTGCACGTGAACCGAGGGCCTCGGCGGCGCGCCCGACGGCCGGCCGCCTGCTCCGAGCCGTTGCGCTAGACGAGGGCGCGCGCGAGCGCGGCCGCGGCCGCGGCGACGACGATCACGACCAGGAGCGGCGCCCGCAGGAGGAGCGCGACGACCGCCGCGCCGATTCCGACGAGCCGCGCGTCGAGCACGATCTCCCGGTCGCCGCCGACGAGCTGCGTCACGACGAGCGCCGCGAGCACGGCGGGGGCGAGCAGGGTGACGACGCCGGCGACGTGGTCGGGCAGCGGTCGCCCGCCGAGGAGGACGGGACCGACCGACTTGAACGCGATCGTCGCCGCCCCGACGAGGCCGACGAGGAGCCAGACCTCACTCACGGCCGCCTCCAGCCGAGGAGGGCGGCGACCGCGGCCGCGACGATCGGCACCCCGGCGGGCGTGAAGGGGACGAGCACGAGTGCGATCGTCCCGCCGAGGAGCGCGGCGGCGAGCGCGGGCCGCGTCCGCACCTGCGGGACGAGGAGAGCGAGGAAGAGCGCGGGGAAGGCCGCGTCCAGCCCGAGGTCGGCCGGGTCGCCGAGCGCCTCGCCGGCGATCGCCCCGATCGCCGTTCCGGCCACCCAGGAGACGTAGAGGGTGAGCCCGGCGCCGAGGAGGAGGCCGCGGTCGTAGCGCCCGTCGGCGCGGCGGGAGACGGCCCACGACTCGTCGACGATGAGCTGCGCCTCGAGCAGCCGCCGCAGCGGGCTGCCGCCGAAGAGCGGCGCCACCGAGACGCTGATGGGCGCGTAGCGGACGTTCAGGAGCGCGGCGGCGAGGACGGCCGCGGCGATGCCGCCGCTCCCTCCGAGGATCGACGCGGCCGCGAACTGCGCCGAGCCGGCGAACGTCGTCCCCGACATGATCGTGGCCGCGAGCGCGTCGATGCCGGCGGTCCGGGCGAGGACCCCGAACGAGGCCCCGAAGGTGAACGCGGCCACGGCGATCGGCGCGACCGCCCGGGCTCCCTCGCGGTAGCGGGCCCGCGTCACGCTTCCGCCTCCGGGACCCAGTCGCGGGTGAGGAGGAGCCAGAACGCCAGCCCGGCGTAGGGGCCGTAGCGGCGGAAGCGGCGCTCGATCGTCGCGTCCTTCGCCCGCCGCCCGTTCACCGTCGCGTACTTCGGCCGCGTCCAGGAGTCGAGGACGAGCCGCGAGTAGCGTCCGAGGAGCATCATCACGTGCGCCGCGGCATAGGGGCCGACGCCGGGAAGCGCGAGCAGGCGCGCGGCGACCTCGTCGTCGGGGAGATCGTCCCTCCCGACACGCTCGAGCTCCTCGAGGTCGAGCTCGCCGGAGGCGACGTCGTCGGCGAGGGAGCGCAGGTACGCGCCCCGGTAGCCGGCGCGCGCGACGTCGCGGTAGAAGGACTCGTCCGCGGCCGCCATCGCCGTCGGCGTGGGGAAGGCGCGGCCGTAGGGGCCCGAGGCCGGCGCCCCGGCCGCGGGCTCGCCCAGGTGCTCCACGAGCGCGCCGACCATGCGCTCGGTGCCGGACCACGCGCAGTTCGTCGTGCAGATCGTCTTCACCACCTCCTCGAAGACGGTCGGGCTGCGGACGAGCCGCCCGGCCCCCTCGACGACCCACGCGAGCGCAGGGTCGCCGGCCGCCCGCTCGTAGAAGCGCGAGAGGTCCTCGTCCAGGCGCAGCACGTGGGCGACGGCGGCGAGGAGGGTCCGCGCCTGCCGCTCGCCTGGAGGCCGCCCCGCGACCGTCACCGTCGCCCGGCCGGGGGACGCCTCTGCGATGCGGACGACGCGCGGCCGCCCGCCCGCGAGCGGCAGCGTGATCTCGAGCGCCGAGGCGTCGGGCTCCGGCCGCATGGGGGGCAGGTCGACGAGACCGTGGGAGGCGATCGTCCGGCGCAGGTCGACCGGCTCGCCGCCCGCTCCGACGAGCGGGAACTCGGCGCTCCAGGCGCCGGCCGCCTCGGCTACGCGTACTTCCGTTCCCACTGCGAGACCTCGAACGCCTTCCCGGGCTCGCCGCCGATCGCGAGCAGCGTCGTCCCCGGCTCGCGTGCGCTCGCGCCGCGCACGACCTCCGGGTCGCGGACGTAGAGGAACGTCCCGGCGGGAGCGTCGATCGTCTCCCCGGCGACGGTGAACCTCGCCCGTCCGCTCGCGACGAAGAAGAGCTCCTCGTGGCGCGTGTCGCTCTCGTCGTGCTCGGAGGTGAAGACGTCGCCGGCCGCCTCGGCGTCGTACGCGCTCACGCCGAAGGAGGCGATGGCGAAGTGGATGCGGACCGCCCGCCAGGGCGCCTCGCCCGAGTCGGCGGGGGCCGGGGTCGCGATCTCCGTCACGTGGGCGACGCGGTAGGGCGCTTCGGTCATCGGCGCTGCCTCCAGGGTCGATGGCGGTAACCAGTCATATATTATAGAAGGTTATGGAGCGCCAGGAAGCGCCCGGGGAGCTCGAGCTCGTCCGCGCGTTCGTCAACACGCTGAACGTCGAGGCGGGGACGGACGAGTTCGCCGATCCCTCCGCCCTCGCCCGCTGGCTCCGCCGGCGCGGTCTCTCCTCGACGCGGACGGCGTCCCCCGCCGACGTCGTCGCCGCCCGGCGGCTGCGGGAGGCCATCCGGGCGCTCCTCCTCGAGAACAACGGCGTGAGCGTCCGCAAGGAGGCCGCGCTGACGTTGAACCGGACGGGCGAGCGGGCGCGGCTCCGGCTCGTCTTCGACCCGCAGGGGCGGGCGACGCTCGAGCCGGGCGCACGCGGGGTCGACGGGGCGCTCGGGCGCGTCCTCGCGATTGTCGCCGACGCCATGGTCGACGGGACCTGGGGCCGCCTCAAGGCATGCCGCGCGGACGGCTGCCGCTGGGCCTTCTACGACCACGCGCGCAACCGCTCCCGGCACTGGTGCTCGATGGCGGTCTGCGGCAACCGGACGAAGGCTCGCGAGTACCGGCGCCGGCACGTCCGGGGCTAGCCGCAGGCGGCGGCGTCGGGCGCCCGTGGTAGACGTGCCCCGTGGCGATCCTCGGCATCGACGTCGGCGGCACCTTCACCGACGCCGTCCTCCTGGCCGACGGCGAGCTCCGGACGGCGAAGGTCCCGACGGTCCGGGCGCAGGAGCACTCGGTCGTCAAGGCGGCGGCGGCGGTCGGCGCGGCGGGCCGCCCGCTCGAGCGCTTCACGCACGGCACGACGATCGCGACGAACGCGCTCCTCGAGCGGAAGGGCGCGAGGACCGCGTTCGTCGGCACGTCCGGCTTCGAGCACCTGCTGCACCTGCGCCGGCAGACGCGGGCGCACCTCTACCGGCTCTGCGCGGCTCATCCCGAGCCGCTCGTCCCCGTCGACCGCTGCGTCGGCGTCCACGAGCGGATCGGGCCCGACGGCGTCGTCGAGCAGCTCGACCTGAGCTCGCTCCCCGACCTGGACGACGTGGAGGCCGTGGCGATCTGCCTGCTCTTCTCCTTCCGGGACTCGACGCACGAGCGCCGGGTCGCCGACGAGGTGCGGCGGCGCCTCCCGCGGGCGCACGTCGTCGCTTCCCACGAGGTCGCGCCCGAGTTCCGCGAGTACGAGCGGGCCTCGACGACGACCGTCGACGCCTACCTCGGCCCTGTGCTCGCCGCCTACCTCGGGTCGCTCGCCGGGCGCTGCCGCGAGGCCGGGCTCGGCGAGCCGCTCGTCATGCGCTCCTCCGGCGGCGTCTGCACGGTCGGGGAGGCCGCGCGGCATCCCTCCTTCGTGCTCGTCTCGGGCCCTGCGGCAGGCGTCGTCGGCGCCGCCCACGTCGCGCGCGCCGCCGGCCTCGAGCGCGCGATCACGTTCGACATGGGCGGCACCTCGACGGACGTGTGCCTCGTCGAGGGGGGCGAGGCGGGCCGAGCCGGGGAGCGCGAGGTCGGCGGGTTCCCGATCAGGCTGCCGACCGTCGACCTGCAGACGGTGGGCGCCGGCGGCGGCTCGATCGCGTGGCGCGACGCCGGGGGTGCCCTTCGCGTCGGCCCGCGGAGCGCGGGCGCCGACCCCGGCCCGGCCTGCTACGGGCGCGGGGGCCTCGAGCCCACGGTGACCGACGCGAACCTCGCCCTCGGGCGGCTTCCGCAGACGCTGGCCGGCGGCCTCTCCCTCGACCGCGCCGCCGCCGAGCTGGCTCTCGGCGACCTCGACGCCAAGGCGGTGGTCGAGGTCGTGAACGCGGAGATGCTCCGGGCGCTGCGGCTCGTCTCGGTCGAGCGCGGGCACGACCCACGCGACTTCGCGCTCGTCGCCTTCGGCGGCGCCGGGCCCTTGCACGCCTGCGAGCTCGCGGACGAGCTCGGGATCCGCACGGTGCTCGTACCCGCCGCCGCCGGGGTCCTCTCGGCGCTCGGCCTCGTCGCGAGCGACGAGCGGCGCGACCACGTCCGTTCGTACGTCATCCCGTTCGAGGAGGCCGGCCTCCTCCCCCGGCACGGCGAGGTCGACCTTCGCTACCGGGGGCAGTCGTTCGAGCTGACCGTGTCGCTGGGCGAGGATCCCCTGGAGGCCTTCCACCGTGCGCACGAGGAGCGCTACGGCTACGCCGAGCGCGGCCGCCCGGTCGAGCTCGTCGCTGTGCGGACGGCGGAGATCACTCCCGGCCCGCGTGTCGACCTCGCGGCCGGGCGCCCCGCCGGGGCGGCAGCCGTGGCCGGCCCGGCGGTCGTGGAGCTCGAGGGCGCCACGTGCTGGGTTCCCCCCGGGTGGGAGGGGGCTAGGGACGGGAATAGCACGCTCGTCCTCACGAGAACGTGAACATCGAGCTCCAAGTCCTCGGCAGCGCGCTCCGGGCGGTCGCGGAGGAGATGGGAGCCGTGCTCGTCCGCTCCGCCTTTTCGGCGAACATCAAGGAGCGGCGGGACTGCTCGACGGCGCTCTTCGACGAAGGCGGTCGCATGATCGCGCAGGCGGAGCACATCCCCGTCCACCTGGGCGCGATGCCGGAGGCCGTCGCGGCCGTCCGCGCCCGCGGCGCCGGGCCGGGAGACGTCTTCGTCGTCAACGACCCGTACACGGGCGGCACGCACCTCCCCGACGTCACGCTCGTCTCGGGCACGGGCGTGGGCTTCGCCGTCTCGCGGGCGCACTACGCGGACGTCGGCGGCTCCGAGCCCGCCAGCCTCCCGGCCGGCTCGACCGATCTCTACCAGGAGGGCCTCGTGCTCCCGCCCGTCCGGCTCACGGACGAGGTCGTGACCATTCTCCTCGCCAACATGCGAAACCCGGAGGAGCGGAGGGGGGACCTGCGCGCGCAGCTCGCCGGCCACCGCCTCGCCGAGCGCCGACTCGCGTCGCTCTGCGACAGGAGGGGGCTGGACCGCGTGCGCGCCGCGATGGACGAGCTCTTCGCCTACTCCGAGCGGCGGGTCCGCGCCGCGATCGCCGCGCTCCCGGACGGCCGCTTCGAGGCAGCGGACGTCCTCGAGGCGCCCGAGGGAGAGCTCGTCGTCCGGGCGGCCGTCACGGTCGCGGGTGAGGAGATCGAGATCGACTTCGAGGGCACCGATCCCCAGCACCCGGGCAACCTCAACTGCCCCCTCGCGGTCACCCGCTCGGCCTCGTACTTCGTCGTGCGCTGCCTGACCGATCCCGACGTGCCGGCCTCGGGCGGCGCCTTCGCCCCGGTGACCGTGCGCGCCCCCGAGGGATCGCTCGTCAACGCCCGCCGGCCGGCGGCGGTCGTGGCCGGCAACGTCGAGACGTCCAACCGCATCGCCGACGTCCTCTTCCGCGCCTTCGGCCAGGCCGTCCCCGTCCCCGCGCAGGGACAGGGGACGATGAACAACCTCACCTTCGGGAACGCGCGCTTCACGTACTACGAGACGATCGCCGGCGGTCAGGGAGCGTGCCCGGACCGCGACGGGCCCTCCGCGGTCCACGTCACGATGTCGAACACGCTCAACACCCCGGTCGAGGCGCTCGAGCTCGCCTACCCGCTCCGGGTCGAGCGCTACGCGCTGCGGCTGGGCTCGGGCGGGAGCGGACGCTTCTGGGGCGGCGACGGAGTCGTCCGCGAGATCACGGCCCTCGAGCCGTGTCGGGTCTCGATCGTGAGCGAGCGGCGGGCGCGCGGGCCGGCCGGCGCCCGCGGCGGGGAGCCCGGGCAGCCGGGGCGGAATCTCCTGAACGGCGAGCCCGTTCCGGCGAAGACGACCGGCCCGCTCGAGGCCGGCGAGTCCGTGACGATCGAGACGCCCGGCGGCGGCGGGTTCGGCGCCCCGTCGTAGCCTCGGACCGCGGGCGTCGTCGCCGGCGAACCACCCGGCTCATCCCGCCGCGGAACCCGCGCCCGGTAAGGCGTTTGCCGGGTCGCCCGGCCGCTGCCGGTCGCTGCGCGGCGTCGCGGCCGCACGCGCGGAGGGTGTCGGGCGAGCGGACCCCCCTCGTCGCCTTCGCCGGCCGCCCCGGGCGGTACGCTTCGCAGCGGTGGGCCTCCTCCGCCGGCGTCTCCGACTGCGGCCGCTCGACGAGCGCGAGTGCTACCTCCGCCTCCACGGCGCGCGCGGCGGCCAGGTGGAGGTCGTCCGCGGGCCGCGGCTCGCCGAGCCCGTTCGCACGGCCGACCCTCAGGAGTCCGCTCGGCCGGCGGCCGCGCCCGCCGGGAGGGACCGACGCGGGCCGACCGATTCCGAGCCCGCGCTGCACCTCATCATCGCCTATCCGCGCGCGGGCGGGCGGATGACCGGGGAGCAGCTTCGCCGGCAGCTCCTGGCCCGGATGGAGCGCCGGCCCGGCGAAGCGGCCTGAGCGCGCGGCGCGCCCTAGGCCGGGAGGATGGCTCCTTCGAGGCCGAGGAGCGCCCGCTTCCGCTCGAGGCCGCCGGCGTACCCGACGAGGCCGCCGGTCGAGCCGACGATGCGGTGGCACGGGACGACGATCGGGATGGGGTTGCGGTTCAGGGCTCCGCCCACTGCGCGAGCCGCACGGGGCCGCCCGAGCTTCCGCGCGAGGCCTCCGTACGTGTCGACACCGCCGAACGGGACGCGGACGAGCTCCTCGAGGACGGACCGCTGGAAGGCGGGCAGGAGACGCAGGTCGACGGTGAGGTCGAAGTCGCGCCGCCTGCCCTCGAAGTACTCGTCGAGCTCGCGGCGGACGTCGTCCACTCCCTTCGGCGAGCGGAGGATCCGGGCGCCGAACGAGCGCGCGAGGGCCTCGAGCTCCCGCTCCGGCTCCGGGTCGAACGCGATCCGGCAGACGCCGCGCGAGCTCGTCGCGAGGAGGAGCGGCCCGATCGGGGAGTCGGCGAGGTCGTAGGCGACGTCGAGGAGCCCGGTGGCCGCGGCGGCGTCGCGGAAACGGCGGTCGAGATCGTGCGGGACGGAAGTCATGCGGTGTGCCTCCTTCGCAGGCGGCGAACGCCGGACGATGCTGCCTGGCGGGCCGCCTCGGCGCTCGAGCCGAGCGCGGTGGCGATGTCGTCGTAGGAGAGGTCGTAGCCGTAGCGGAGGACGACCGCCGCCCGCTCGGTGGGCGGCAGCTCGCCGGCCAGGTGCTCGAGCTCGGCGTAGGCGGGACGCTCGTCGTGCACGCCGGCCTCGACCGGCTCCAGCACCGGAACCGCCCGGCGCCGCTCGTCGACGGCGACGCGGGTCGCGATCGTGAACGCCCAGGCGCGGAGGTGCCGGCCGTGCCGGAGCCTCCCGTAGGCGCGCAGCGCGCGCAC
The DNA here is from genome assembly GCA_035762005.1 of Gaiellaceae bacterium. Lineage (GTDB taxonomy): Bacteria > Actinomycetota > Thermoleophilia > Gaiellales > Gaiellaceae > JAIBJN01. The sequence goes on along the minus strand of DASTQA010000003.1, from coordinate 3,117 downwards.
GAACGTCTCCTGGAACGCGTCCTCGGCCTTCTCGCGGCCGAGCAGGCGGACGAGGTACCCGAAGATCTCGTCCTTGCGCTCCTCGTAGAAGCGCTCGAACGGCGGTATCGCGGCCACGACCTCCATCATGGAGCTGAAACGCGCCCCGGCGCCGAGATGTGAGACTGCGGCCCATGCGGACGGCCGTCGTGGGGCACGTCGAGTGGGTCGACTTCGCGCGCGTCGAGCGCCTGCCGGTCTCCGGCGAGATCGTCCAGGCGAGCGAGTGCTGGGCCGAGGCGGCCGGGGGAGGCGGGGTCGCCTCGGTCCAGCTCGCCCGCCTCGCCGGCTCCTGCGTCCTCTACACCGCGCTCGGCCTGGAGGAGCTCGGCGACCGGGCGCTCGCGCAGCTCGCCTCCCTGGGAGTCCGGGTCGAGGCCCGCCGGCACGCCGAGCCCCAGCGCCGGGCCTTCACGTACGTCGAGGCAGGGGGCGAGCGGACGATCACGATCATGGGCGAGAAGCACGTGCCGCGTGGAGGCGACGATCTCCCCTGGGACCTCCTCGCCGAGACGGACGGGGTCTACTTCGTGAGCGGCGACGCCGCGGCCGCCCGGGCGGCGCGTCGGGCGAGAACCCTCGTCGCGACCGCCCGCGTGCTGCCGGTGCTCGCCGAGGCGGGAGTCGAGCTCGACGCGCTCGTGCGCAGCGGGAGCGACCGGAGCGAGCGCTACTCCTCGGGCGATCTCCATCCGCGCCCGCGGCTCGCGGTGACGACGTCCGGGGTCGCGGGCGGCAGCTGGACGAGCGTGGACGGCGACGCGGGGACCTACGCCGCCGAGCCGCCTCCCGGGCCCGTGGAGGACTCGTACGGCGCCGGCGACAGCTTCGCCGCCGGCCTCACCTACGCGCTCGCGCGAGGGGAGAGCCGCGACGACGCGCTCCGCTTCGCCGCGCGGGCCGCGAGCGCCGCGCTCACGCGCCGCGGGGCGCACGGACGCGGCTAGCACGGCCGGGCGTCAGCCTCCCGTGCCCTCCAGTCGCCGGACGATGTAGTCCGCGTACCAGGACGGCCAGTCCTCGTCGCGGCTGCCGAGCTCGCGCTCGTACTCGGCGTGCGCGCGCTCCGCCTCGCGCAGGAGCTCCGCGAGCTCGTCCCTCGTCACGTCCATCCGCACCGCGCCTCCTTCCGAGAGCCTCGTGCCTGCCGGCCATTATCGCGGGGTTGCGCAGTGGGGGATTGTGGTCTACAGTGGGGCGAAGTGGAACGGATGGAAGGCGCCCGCCCTTGCTCCTCGGCGAGTACGAGCACACGATCGACGACAAGAACCGCCTCACGCTGCCGGCCCGGTTCCGGCAGCGCTTCGCCGGCGGCCTGGTCGTCACGCGGGGGATTGACCCGTGCCTCGTCGTCTACACGCGCGAGGGCTGGGACGACTTCGTCGCGAGGCAGCTGGCGGGCCTGGACGGGTTCAGCCGCGAGGCGCGCCAGATGCGCCGGTTCATCCTCTCGGCCGGCGTCGAGGCCGAGCTCGACAAGCAGGGGCGCGTGACGCTTCCCGCCGTGCTCACGAGCAAGGCGGGCATCGCGCGGGACGTCGTCGTGGCGGGCGTGGGCGAGTTCCTCGAGGTGTGGGACCGCGCCGCCTGGCGGAGCCAGCTGGAAGAGGTCGAAGGGAGGGCGGAGCTCCTTGCAGAACGCCTTGCAGCACGAGAGAGCTGACCACGTCCCCGTTCTCGCCGACGAGGTGCGCGAGCTCCTCGCCGTGCGCCCCGGCGAGACGGTCGTCGACGCGACGTTCGGCGCGGGAGGCCATGCGGCGCTCCTCTGCGCCGACCTGCGCGGCGAGGGTCGGTTCATCGCCATCGACAAGGACGCGAGCGTGCGCCCGTACTTCGAGCGGTTCCAGCGAGGGTGCGGCGTGCAGGCCCGCTTCCTGCGCGGCGACTTCTCCATCGTCCTCGGCCAGCTGGCGGGCAACGGCATGGAGGCCGACGCCATCCTCCTCGACCTGGGCGTCTCGAGCATGCAGATCGACAGGCCCGAGCGCGGCTTCTCGTACGCCGTCGACGCCCCGCTCGACATGCGCATGGACGCGTCGGCCGAGCGCTCCGCGCGCGACGTCGTCAACGAGGCCGATGAGCGGGAGCTCGCGGACATCTTCCGCCGCTACGGGGAGGAGCGCTTCGCGCGTCAGATCGCACGCGCTCTCGTTCGCCGGCGCGCCGAGCAGCCCTTCGAGCGGACGTCCGACCTCGTCGAGGTCGTCCGCTCGGCCATCCCGGCGCCCAGGCGCTTCGGCGACGGACATCCGGCCAAGCGGGTCTTCCAGTCCCTCCGGATCGTCGTGAACGACGAGCTGGGCGCGCTCGAGCGGGCGCTCCCGGAGGCCGTGTCGCTGCTTCGGCCCGGCGGCCGTCTCGCCGTCGTCAGCTTCCACTCGCTCGAGGACCGGATCGTGAAGCGCTTCTTCCAGGCCCAGGCCCGCGGCTGCACCTGCCCTCCCGATCTCCCGGTCTGCGTCTGCGGCAAGGAGCCCTCGCTCCGGCTCGTCGCGCGGAAGGCAGTGCGGCCCTCGCCGGCCGAGACGGCGGAGAACCCGCGCGCCGCCTCGGCGCGTCTCCGCGTGGCGGTCAAGGTTTGATGGCGACTGCGACCGCACGAGCCCGGCCCCGCCCGCAGCGACGGCCCGAGCAGCGACCGGCGCCGGCGCCCAGGCCGCGCCCGGCGCCCCGCCGGCGGGCGGCGCCCGGGCCCCGCCTCGCGGGCAGCGTCGCGTGGATCCTCCTCGTGGCCGCGCTCCTCGGCGGCATCGTCGCGCTCAACGTCGGCGTGCTTCGCCTCAGCATGGAGGCCGAGCGGCTGGACGCCGAGCGGACTGAGCTGAGCGCGCGCCGCGACGTCCTCTCCGCCGAGCTCTCACGCGCGGCCGCGGCCGGACGCATCGAGGCGATCGCCGTTCGCAGGCTCGGCCTCGTCCGGCCCGAGCAGACGACGTACGTCCGCCTCGTCCGCGCGAAGGACTAGCCGCGCCGTGCGCCAGGCGAACAGGCGCATCCGGCTGCTCGTCGCCGTGTTCGCGGTCGTCTTCGCGGCGGCGTTCGCACGCGTCGCCTGGCTCCAGGCGGTGAAGGCGC
>DASTQA010000002.1:0-3225 GCA_035762005.1 Gaiellaceae bacterium | reverse complement strand
ATCGCGCCGGAGCCGTCCGCGAACGGGTAGCGGGCGAAGACGAGCGTGTCGTCCATCGGCTCGTGGACGACCTCGAGGTCGGAGATGGCGGTCTCGTGGAACGGGCACCAGTTGACGATGCGGTTCTCCCGGTAGAGCCAGCCGCGCTCCCAGAGGTGGACGAAGAAGCGCATCACGGCCTCGACGTAGGCGTCGTCCATCGTGAACCGCTCGCGCTCGTACGCGAGCGAGGCGCCGAGCCGACGGTACTGGCCCATGATCGTGCGGCCCGTCTCCTCGAGGTGGCGCCAGACCCGCTCGACGAACGCCTCGCGGCCGATCTCCTTGCGCGAGGTGCCCTCGCGGACGAGCTGCTTCTCGACGACGTTCTGCGTCGAGATGCCCGCGTGGTCGTAGCCGGGCTGCCAGAGCGTGTCGAAGCCGCGCATGCGGTACCAGCGGACGAGCACGTCCTGGAGGGCGCCGTTGAGCGCGTGGCCCATGTGGAGCGCCCCGGTGACGTTCGGCGGCGGGACGCAGATGACGAAGGTCTCCTCGCGCCGGGCGCCGGCCCCGGCCCGGTAGAGGCCCTCCTCCTCCCAGGCGCGCTGCCACCGCGGCTCGACGTCCTCCGGCCGGTAGACGGGCTCCATGTGCCCTGATTCTACGGACGTCCCGCCGGGCCTCCGGCGCGTCGCCGACGAGGATGATCTTGGCTTCCCCATCCCCGTCGGGCAGACTTCCCGCATGGGAGGAAGTCGATGAGCCAGGTCGTCCAGGATCCGGTCGAGGCCGGGCGCGAGGCGCTCAGGCGCCGCCAGTGGGCCGAGGGGTACGAGCTGCTCCGCTCGGCGGACGAGGCCCAGGAGCTCGCCCCCGAGGACCTGATCCTCGTCGGCGAGGCCGCGCTCTGGGTCGGGCAGATGGACGTCGTCGACGCCTACTTCGAGCGGGCCTATCGCGGCTTCCTCCAGCTCGGCCAGATGCGCCGGGCGGCCTTCGCGGCCATCTGGATCGCCCACAACGGGAAGAACAACCTCCAGCCCTCCGTCGCGAACGGCTGGATGAGCCGCGCCAAGCGCCTCCTCGACATGGAGGAGGAGTCGCCCGAGCACGGCTACTGGGCGCTCCAGAAGTCGCTCTTCGCGCTCGACGAGGGCGACTTCGCCGAGGCGCTCGGGCTCGGGAAGGAGGCCGAGGAGCTCGGGCGCCGCTTCGGCGACCGCAACCTCGAGATCCGCGGGATCCAGCGCCAGGGAGGCGCCCTCATCGAGATGGGCGAGGTCGCCGAGGGCAAGCTCCTCCTCGACGAGGCGAGCGCCGCGGCGCTCGGCGGCGAGCTCGACCCGATGTCCACGCTCACGGTCTACTGCAACACGATCGGCGCCTGCCGCGACGTGGCCGACTTCGAGAGCGCCGGGGAGTGGACCGACCGCGCGAGCGAGTTCTGCGACGCCAACACGATGAACGCGTTCCCGGGCATGTGCCGCGTGAACCACGCCGAGGTCATGAAGTACAAGGGCCGGCTGGCCGAGGCGGAGGAGCTCGCCGACAGGGCCGGGGAGGAGCTGCGCTTCTGGAACCCGCGGGTGGCGGGCGCCGCGTTCTACGAGCTCGGCGAGGTGCGGCTCCGCCTCGGGGAGCTCGCCCAGGCCGAGCAGGCCTTCCGGGAGGCGGACGAGTTCGGGCGGACGCCGGAGCCGGGCCTCTCGCTCCTCCGGCTCGCCCAGGGGAATGCGAAAGGCGCCCTCGCCTCGATCCGGCGGACGCTCGCCGACGCCTCGCTCGGCGTCCCGGCGCGCGCGCGGCTGCTCCCGGCGGCAACCGAGATCGCCGCCGCCGCAGGCGAGGCCGACGAGGCGGCCGGCTACGCCGCCGAGCTCGCGCAGGCGGCGGACGTCTACGAGACCTCGGCGCTGAGGGCGGCGGCAGCTTTCGCCCGCGGCCAGGCGGAGCTCGCGGGCGGCGACGTCGACGCCGCCTACCACTCGTTCCGGCAGGCGCGCACGAGCTGGGAGTCGACCGGCGCGACATACGAGGTCGCCCGCGCCCGCGAGCAACTCGGGCGCACGCTGCGGACGAGCGGCGACGAGGACGGAGCGACCTGGGAGTTCCAGGCGGCCGCGGCGCGCTTCGAGCGCCTGGGGGCGGTCCGCGACGCGGAGCGCGTCGCCGGACTGCTGATGCGCGATCCCGCGACCGCCGTCATGAAGACGTTCCTCTTCACGGACATCGTCGGCTCGACGGAGCTCGCGAGCGCCGTGCGCACAGACCGCCACTGGGCCAACCTGCTGCGCCGGCACGACGCCACCCTGCGCGCCGTCTTCGACGAGTACCGCGGCCAGGTCGTCGACCACACGGGCGACGGCTTCTTCGCCGCCTTCGAGGAGGCGGCCGACGCGATCGCCGCGGCGACCGCGATCCAGCGCGCCGTCGACCTCGAGTTCGAGTTCGACCTCCGCATCGGCGTCCACACGGACGGCGCGCTCCAGACGAAGGAGAACTACCACGGCAAGGGCGTGCACGCCGCCGCCCGCATCGGCGCCGCCGCGAGCGGGCGCGAGATCCTGGCCAGCCGGGCGACGATGGAGCGGCTGCCGCAGTTCGCCGTGAGCGACGCGCGGACGATCAGCCTCAAGGGCTTCAAGGAGCCGATCGACGTCTGCTCGGTCGAGTGGCGGCCGGCGACGTAGACGAGCGCCGGCCGGCGACGAGCGACCTTCCGAGGACGCGGCGATGACTCCTACCCGCGCTGCCGCCTGCAGCTGTGGGCAGCTTCGTCTGGCGGCGAAGGGCGTCCCGATCCGGATCTCCATGTGCCACTGCCTTGCCTGCCAACGACGGACCGGAAGCGCCTTCGGGATCCAAGCGCGGTTCAGAGCCGATGACGTGCGCGTCGTCGGTCGTCGAAGCGACTACGTCCGAACCTCGGACAAGGGCGGCAAGGACCTCACCTTTCACTTCTGCCCCGACTGCGGCGCGACGGTCTTCTTCACGGACTCGACGGCGCCGGACGTGATCGGTGTTCCGGTCGGCGCATTCGCCGATCCGTCGTTTCCGGCGCCAACCGTCTCGGTGTTCGAGTCACGACGGCATCCCTGGTCGGCCGTGCCTGCAGGGTTGGAACACCACGACTGACAGCCACCTCGGGCGAGGACAACGGCCTGACGGCCCAGCGTCCGGGAACGTCGCCTCAGCGCACCGGGGGACCGGTGGGCGCGATGATGCTGGAGCGCCGCGATCGTC
>DASTQA010000001.1:0-42906 GCA_035762005.1 Gaiellaceae bacterium | reverse complement strand
CGCCGACCGTGACGATGTACGGGTTGGAGCCGAAGCGCTCGACGGCCTGCGGCAGCTCCTCCAGTGGCACGGGCACGGACATGGGCTAAGGCTACGGGTCGGGCCGACCCCTGGCATCATCCGCCGCTCGTGGCGGCCGACCCCGATCTTGCCCAGCGCCTGCTCGACGGTGACCGTCGCGCGCTCGCCCGCGCGATCTCGCTCGTCGAGAACGGCGACCCGGTCTCGTACGAGCTCGTCCGCGAGCTCTACCCGGAGACCGGCTCGGCGTTCGTCGTCGGCGTCACCGGCCCGCCGGGGGTCGGCAAGTCGTCCCTGATCAGCGCGCTCGTCCGCCACATCCGCGAGGCGGGCACGACCGTCGGCGTGATCTCGGTCGACCCGTCGAGCCCGTTCACGCAGGGCGCGCTCCTCGGCGACCGGATCCGGCTCGCCGACCACTTCCTCGACCCGGAGGTCTTCATCCGCTCGATGGGCACGCGCGGCCACCTGGGCGGCCTCGCCGAGGCGACGCTCCAGGCGGCCCTCGTCCTCGACGCGGCCGGCAAGGACCTCGTCTTCATCGAGACCGTGGGCACGGGGCAGAGCGAGGTCGAGGTGATCGGGATCGCGGACACGGTCCTGCTCGTGCTCATGCCGGGGTCCGGCGACTCGATCCAGGCGCTCAAGGCGGGGATCATGGAGATCCCCGACGTGATCGCGGTCAACAAGCGCGACCACCCCGCCGCGAAGACGATGGTGGCGGAGGTGCGCTCCATCCTCGCGCTCGACCCCGACCGCGACCGACGTCCGCCGATCGTCCTCACGGAGGCGGTGCGGGGCGAGGGCGTCGAGGAGCTGTGGCGGCGGATCTGCGAGCACCGCGCCCAGCTCGAGGAGAGCGGCGGGCTCGCGGAGCGGCGCGCGCGGAACCTCGCCGCGGAGGTCTTCGCGGTCGCGAGCGCGCGGGCGAAGACGCACCTCGCCGAGGCGGTGGCGGAGGACGAGGAGCTGCGCCGCCTCCTCGACGAGGTGCAGCGGCGCGAGCTCGATCCGCTCACGGCGGTCCGTGAGATCATGGAGAAGGTCTTCCGGCTGGGCGATGGCGACGGCGACGGGCCCGACACTCGCTGACATCCGCGAGGCGCAGCGCCGCCTCGACGGCGTCGCGCGCGTGACGCCGGTCATCTCCTCCGAGACGCTAGGGCGGCTCGCCGGCCGCCCCGTCTGGCTCAAGGCCGAGAACCTCCAGCGCACGGGCTCCTTCAAGATCCGCGGGGCGTACAACCGCATCTCGACGCTCTCGGGGAGCGAGCGGGCGGCGGGCGTCGTGACCGCGAGCGCCGGCAACCACGGGCAGGCGGTCGCGTGGGCCGCGCGGGAGGCGGGCGTGCGGGCCACGGTCTTCATGCCGGAGGACGCGCCGACGGCGAAGATCGAGGCGACGAAGAGCTACGGGGCCGAGGTCGTGCTCACCGGCTCGGGCTTCGACGACGCCGTCGCGGCGGCGCAGGGGCGGGTCGAGGCGGGCGAGACGCTCGTCCACGCCTTCGAGGACGAGCGCGTGATCGCCGGCCAGGGCACGCTCGGGCTCGAGCTGGCCGAGCAGCTCGCGCCCGACGTCGAGGCCCTCGTCGTCCCGATCGGCGGCGGCGGCCTGGCGGCGGGCATCGCGCTCGCCCTCGCCGAGCTGCGGCCGCAGCTGCGCGTCGTCGGCGTCCAGGCGGCCGCCTGCGCGCCCTTCGCCGGCTCGCAGCCGAGCGGGAGCACGATCGCCGACGGGATCGCGGTGAAGCAGCCGGGCGAGCTCACGCGCGCCCTCCTCGCCGAGCGGCTCGACGGCGTCGTCACCGTCACCGACGCCGAGATCGCGGGCGCGATCCTCCTCGTGAGCGAGCGGTGCAAGCTCACGGTCGAGGGCGCGGGCGCGGCCGCCGTCGCCGCGCTCCTCGGCGGCAAGGTGGAGGGGGCCGGCGCCGTCTGCGCGCTCCTCTCCGGAGGGAACATCGACGCGAGCTCGCTCATCGAGGTGCTCCGCCACGGCCTCACCCGCGCCGGGCGCTACATCGTCCTCCGCACCCGCGTCACCGACCGCCCCGGGAACCTCGCCGAGCTGCTCGCGCTCGTCGCCGAGGAGCGGGGCAACGTCCTCGGGGTCGACCATCACCGCGAGGGCATGGACCTCCCGGTCACCGGCACGGAGATCGAGCTCACGCTCGCGCTGCGCGACGAGGAGCACTGCGCCGAGCTCCTCGGCCGGCTGGACGCCGAGGGCTACCCCGTGGAGCGGCTGCGCTAGGCGGCCGGGGCCGGCGCGCGGCGCGTGGGGCGGCGTCGGAGGACGGCTGCGAGGCGGGCGAGGAGGCCCGTCCGAGCCCTTCTCGGCGCGGACTTCCGGAGCGCCTCCCGCTCGGCCTCGCGGAGCAGCTCGCCCTGCCGCGCGCGGGCGAGCTCGAGGTACATGGAGGGGCTGAAGGTCATGCCTCCAGGACGGGCGCGCGGGAGCCCGTCTTCCCGGCGTCAGTCGAGCTCGAGGCCCTCGTGGGCGAGCTCGACGGACTCGATCGCGACCTCGTTCTTCGAGGCGTCGAGCGCTGAAGCCTCGATCCTGGCGATCCACGCGTTGCGGAGGAGCCAGCGCAGAGCGGGCGTGCGCGCGTCGTCGAGGAGCGTGATCGCGACGTTGCGCCGCTGGACGGTTCCGTTCACGACGGTCTCCCACCAGTCCCAGAGGTCGCGCGAGGTCGTCAGGCCGCGTCTCAGGACGACGTTGGGGTAGCGCACGCGGCCGGGGAGCTTGCGCGAGGAGGAGGCGGTGTCCGAGCCCTCGCGGTACTCGATCACCTCGGCCTCGGCGGCGAGGCCGCTCACGCTCTCGAAGGCGGCCGAGGGGATCCCGTCGATCTCGACGAGGAACGAGTAGTTCTTGAACGGGTCGCGTCTCGATGCCGGCGGCAACGCTCAGTCTCCTCTCACGTAGGCGATCTCGCGGTAGATCTCGAGGTCGTGGGTCATCGCGGCCTTGTACTCCTTCTCCTCGGGGTCCCGGTAGGCGACCCGGGCGACGACGGTGGTCGCGCGGCGGCGCGCGAACCACGAGGCCGCCGAGTCGAGCAGCGTCCTGATCTCCTTGCCGGGCGCGAGGAACGGGATGTTGCGGAAGAGCGGCAGCGCGCCGACGTCCTTCGTCCCGCCGAGCCCGACGAGCTTGCGGTTGAACGTCGTCCTCACGTCGAGCGCCGGCCGGTCGCCGATGTTCGCGACGGCGAGGAAGAGGAGGCCGTTCTCGAAGACGACGTCCACGATCACGTCGGGCCGGCCGCTCATCGCGCGGAAGCCTACTCCTCGACCAGCTCGCGGAGACGCGCGGCGTAGAGCGGCGCGGTCGGCTCGTCCTCGTGGCGGAAGAACGCGTAGACGTCCGTTCCCCCCTCGAGGAGCGGCCGGACCGACGCCGCGAGCTTGCCGAGCGCAGCCTCGTCGTAGGGCGGCTCCCGCAGGCGGAGGTACCGGAAGGTCGCCTCGCCCTCGAGCGCGTCCACCCGGACGACGCCGCGCTCGTCGAGCCGGGCCGTGACCTCCGCGTCGTCCCAGGAGTCGTGGCGGAAGTCGATCGCGACCGGCACCTCCGGGTCGACGGAGTCGAGGAAGAGGCGCAGGAAGCCGTCGTCGCGCGCCTGGGGCACCTTGAGGCGAAGCGGGCCGAGCCGGTCGCCGAGCCTCCGGGCCAGGCGGCAGAACTCGTCGACGCCCTCGACGCGCCCGAAGGAGGTGAGGCGGCGGCTCATCGTGACCGCGAAGCGGAAGCCGTCGGGGACCTGCGCCGCCCAGCGGTCGAACTGGTCCTCCTCGGGCACGCGGTAGAACGTGTTGTTGAGCTCCACGGCGTCGACCCGCTCCGCGTAGTGCCGGAGGAAGGTGTCCGGCTTCGCGTCCGCGGGGTAGAAGCCGCCGCGCCAGGACGGGTAGGAGAAGCCGGATGCGCCCGCGTAGAGCCGCCCGCTCACGCCGGGAGTATGAGCCGGACGTCGCCGGCCGCGTCGCCGGCCGCGAACGCGAGCAGGCGCCTGCCCTCGGCCGCCACGGCGGCGGCGTCCCTCTTCGCGAGCTTCCTCACCGGCCTGACGAGCAGCGTCGCCGCGCCGCGCTCGCGCTCGATCCGCCAGGACGCCCGCAGGAACCCGCCGATCAGGACCATGCTGAAGAAGCGGTCGTCGCCGAAGCCGAGGTGCGGCCTGTCCGCCGCGTCGCCGATGCGCGAGCGGTCGGCGTGGGAGAGGAAGACGTTGTCGTACTGGGGCAGGAAGCGCACCGGCGCGGGAGCGTCGGGGCGGCCGAGCGGCGCGTCCGGCACGTCGAAGAGCTCGACGCCGTGCTCGTCGCGGAAGGTGCGCAGGCCACGGCGCAGGCGCTCCAGGATCGCGCGAGCCCCCGTCAGGCCCGACCAGGCCGCGACGTCCCTGGCGCTCGCCGGGCCGAACGCCGCCAGGTAGCGGCGCACGGCCGCGTCCGGCGGGGCCTCGCCGGCCGGCGTGCGGCCCAGCCACGCCGCTGCCGTCGTGAGCGTCGCCCGCCCGCTGCGGCTCCAGAGCCCGCGCGGAGGGATCTGGACGAGCGGGACGAGGTAGGCGACGGCGTGGGCCATCGCCTCGGCGTCCCGGTCGGGCCAGCGCTCGGCGAGGAGCGAGCGGAGCTCCGCGCGCGTGCGGGGCTCCTCCTCGAGGAGCGCGCGGCCGGCGGCGACGATCTCCGCCACGTCGACGTCCCCGAGCCGCCGCCCGAACGGGCTTCCGCTCCGGAAGACGCGCTCCGCGACCCGCTGCAGCGCCGGTCGCAGCGCGAGGCAGTCGCGGGCGGTGACGAGGTGGATCGTCGCGCGCATGAGCGTCGTGCGCACCGCCTCCCGACCGGCGACGAGGCGCTCGAGCTCCTCGGGGCGGAAGCTCTCGATCCGCGACCAGAGCGCCACGTAGGGATCGCGGGGCTCCTGCGCCTGCAACCCCACGAGGTGCTCGATCGCCTCCGCGGCGGGCCGCTCGGTCCGCCGGAGCAGCAGCTGCCGCTCGAGCAGCGTCCGGTTGAGCTCGAGGCGGCTCAGAGCCCGAGGTGGCGCGCGATCACCGTCCGCTGCACCTCGTTCGTCCCCTCGCCGATCTCGAGGACCTTCTGGTCGCGGTAGAGCCGCGAGATCGCGTACTCGTCCATGAAGCCGTAGCCGCCGTGGATCTGGAGCGCCCGGTCGGCCACGCGCTTCGAGAGCTCGCCGGTGTAGAGCTTCGCCATCGCGGCCTCGCGGGCGAACGGGCGGCCCTCGTCCTTGAGCCAGGCCGCCTGGTAGACGAGGCCGCGTGCGGCCTCGAGCTCGGTCGCCATGTCCGCGAGGGCGAACCGGATCGCCTGGAACGACGCGATCGCGCGCCCGAACTGCTCCCGCTCGCGCGCGTAGCCGAGGGCGAGGTCGTAGGCGCCCTGGGCGAGGCCGAGGCCCATCGCCGCAACCGAGATGCGCCCGCCGTCGAGGATCTCGAGGAACTGCCGCAGGCCGGCGCCGCGCGGCCCGAGCAGGTTCCCCTCGGGGACGCGGCAGTCCTCGAACGAGAGCTCGCGCGTGTCCGAGGCGCGCCAGCCCATCTTCCGCATCGGGGCGGAGATCACGTACCCGGGCGCGCCGTTCGGGACGACGATGTTCGAGATCTCGTCCTCGCCCGTGCGCGCCGTGATCGTCACGCAGGCGGTGATGTCGGTGCCCGCGTTCGTGATGAAGATCTTCGAGCCGTCGACGACCCACTCGCCGTCGCGGAGCTCCGCGCGCGTTCGGGTGGCGCCCGCGTCCGAGCCCGCCCCCGGCTCGGTGAGCCCGAAGGCGGCGAGCCTCGCGCCCGAGGCGAGGTCGGGGAGCCACTCGCGCTTCTGCTCCTCGCTCCCGAAGAGGAGGAACGGCATCGTCCCGAGCGACGTGTGGGCGGCGACGGTGATCGCCACCGAGGAGTCGACCCGGGTCAGCTCCTCGATCGCGATCGCGTACGCGAGCGTGTCCCCGCCGGCGCCGCCGTACTCCTCGGGCACGGGGATGCCCATGAGCCCGAGCCCGGCGAGCTCGGCGACGAGCTCGTACGGGAAGCGGTGCTCCCGGTCGAGCTCCTCGGCCGCCGGGGCGATCCGCTCCTCGGCGAACTCCCGGACCGTCCGGCGGAGGAGCTCGTGCTCCTCGGGGAGGTCGAGGTTCACGGCGTCGAGAGCCGGCGCGCGAGCTCGGCGAGCAGGCGGACCCCGTAGCCGGTCGCGCCGAGGGCCGTGTAGTAGTCGCCGCGGCCGCGCTCGAGGTAGGCGGTGCCCGCGATGTCGAGGTGGGCCCACGGGCCCTCGCCCGCGAACTCCTGCAGGAACGCGGCCGCGAGGATCGGCGAGGCCTGCTTGAGGTCGGACGAGTTCTTCAGGTCCGCGAACGCCGAGTCGTTGTAGCGCCCGTAGCGCTCGTGGAGCGGGAGGCGCCACGCGCGGTCGCCGCTCGCCGCCGCGGCCGCCTCGACCTCGCCCACCCAGGCGTCGTCGTTGCCGAAGAGCCCGGCGTAGAGGTCGCCCATGGCGACGACGACGCCGCCCGTGAGCGTCGCGAGGTCGAGCACGTGCGAGGCGCCGGACTCGCGCGCGTACCAGAGCGCGTCAGCGAGGACGAGCCGTCCCTCGGCGTCGGTGTTCGTGATCTCGATCGTCTTCCCGCTCAGCGAGGTGACGATGTCGCCGGGACGGTAGGCGTGGCCGCCGGGCATGTTCTCGCAGGACGCGACGACCGCGAGGACGCGCACCGGCAGCTCGAGCTCCGCGATCGCGCCCATCGCGGCGAGGACGGCGCCGCCGCCGCCCATGTCGGACTTCATCTCGTCCATGTGCAGCGCCGGCTTCAGCGAGAGGCCGCCGGAGTCGAACGTGATCGCCTTGCCGACGAGCCCGACCCGGAGGTCGGCGCGGGCGGGGGCCTGCGGCTCGTACGCGAGCGTGATCAGCCTCGGCGGGTTGTGGCTCCCGCGGGAGACGGCCTCGAGCGCGCCCATGCCGGCGGCGCGGATCTCCTCGGGGCCGAGGGCCTCGAACCGGAGCGCCTCGCTCCGGCCCGCGAGCTCCTCCGCCCAGGCGGCCAGCGCCTCGGGCGTCACCTCGTTCCCGGGGGCGTTGACGATGTCCCGGCAGCGGTTCGCCCACGTCGCCACGGCGCCCGCGCGCCTCGCGTCGTCGCCGGCCGCCGCCGCGCCGGGGCCGCAGAGGACGAGCCGCTCGATCGCCGGCGGGCGCTCGTCGGCCGTCTTCCAGCGCGCGGCCTCGTAGGGGCCGAGCACGACCCCGTCGACGACCGCCCGCGCCTGCTCGGCGCTCGTCAGCGGGCTCTCGCCGTCCACGAGCCAGGCGACCGTCCGCGCCCGGACGTCGACGGCGCGCGCCGCCGCCGCTCCCGCTGCCGTCCGCAGGCGGTCGGCGTCGACGTCTCCCTCGCCGAGCCCCGCCGCCGCGACGCGCCGGGCGCCCAGCTGTCCCTCCGTGTGCAGGAGCGCGACGTGGCCCGCCTCGCCGCGGAGCTCCCCGTCCTCGAGGAGGCGCGTCAGCCGCCCGTCGAGCAGGCGGTCGAGCTGCCGGGCGCCTGCGGGGAGGGCGGCCGGCTCCTGGACCGGGAAGACGAGGACGTCAGCCTCGACCCCTCCCGGCGGCGCCTCGACGACGTCGATGTGCATGGGCGAGCGCCGATCGTACCGGAGCCCCGCCGACCCGTGCCTCGAACGAGGGATGGGAGTCCGTCCGTACGGGCCGATACAACCCGGGCGCGACAATGAGCGCGGCTCTACCCTCTCCCCAGCCCGCACCCTCCCCTCGCGGGCGACAACCTCTCCCCGTCGAAGCCCTCCAGGACATCCTCGGAGGGCTTCTCGTCGAGAGGGAGGGCCTCCGCCGAGGCGGCTCCCGGCTCGACCTGGAGCGGAACCGGCGCGAGATCGTCAGGGTGCAGCGGGAGATCTGCTACGCGCTCATCGCCGCCCACGCGGCCCGCTGAACGCCGGCGGTAACGTTCTCCCCGATGCACGAGGGCGTCGATCCCAAGGGCATGGCCGCTCTCTCCTCGGGCCACCTGGCCACCGACCTCGCCCAGGGGTCGCTCCCGGCGCTGCTCCCGTTCCTCACCGACCGCTTCGACCTCTCCTACACGATGGTCGGCGCGCTCGTCCTCGCGGCGACGATCAGCTCCTCCGTCATCCAGCCGGCCTTCGGCCTCTGGTCCGACGCGCGCGGAGCCCTCTGGCTCCTGCCCGGCGGCGTCGCCCTCGCCGGGCTCGGCATGGCCTTCGCCGCGCTCGCCCCGAGCTACGCCCTCGTCATGGTCGGCGTGCTCGCCTCGGGCCTGGGCGTCGCCGCCTACCACCCGGAGGGGTCGAAGTTCGCGAGCTACGTGAGCGGGCGGCGGCGCGCGAGCGGGATGTCGCTCTTCTCCGTCGGGGGGAACGTCGGCTTCGCGCTCGGCCCGCTCGTGGCCTCGTTCTTCGTCATCACCCTCGGGCTCGGTCTCGACGGCGGCGCCTTCATCGCGCTCCCGGGGCTCGCCGTCGCCGCGGTGCTCTTCCTCTCGCTCCGCCATTTGGCCGACTTCGCCCCCGACCCGGACGTCCCGGTACGGCGGCGCCCGACGCCCACGCAGTGGCGCGGGACGACCCTCCTCCTCGCCATCGTGGGCCTGCGCAGCCTCGCCCACATGGGCCTCTTCACGTTCATCCCGCTCTTCGAGATCTCCCGCGGCCACGGCGCGGGCTACGGCACGCGGCTCCTCGCGCTCTTCCTCTTCGCGGGCGCGCTCGGCACCCTCCTCGGCGGCCCGCTGGCCGACCGCCTCGGGCGCCGGCGCGTGCTCCTCGGGAGCTTCGTCCTCTCGCCGCCGCTCATCGCCGTCTACGTCCTCGCGGGCGGCCCCGTCGGCGTCGTCGCGCTCTTCCTCGCCGGCATGGCCGTCATCGGCACGTTCAGCGTCAGCCTCGTCATGAGCCAGGAGTACATGCCCGGCCGCGTGGGCATGGCCTCGGGCCTCTCGATCGGGCTCGCGATCGGCCTCGGCGGCGTCGCCGCGCTCTCGCTCGGCGCCGTCGCGGACGCGGTCGACCTCGAGACCGCGCTCCTGATCACGGCGCTCGGGCCAGCGCTCTGCGTCGCCCTCACGCTGCTGCTCCCCTCCTCGACGGCGCGGCGGCCGAGCGAGCCGGCGGCGGCTCCGATCTAGCCGTGGCGGCGACGAGCGCACGCGAGTTCTTCGCCGACCTCGCGGCCCGCACGGCCGCGGGCTCCGAGCGCACGCGCGGGCTGACGGCGAGCTACCGCTTCGACGTCGACGGTGCCGGGAGCTGGCTCGTGGCCGTCGACGACGGCGCCGTCTCGGTGAGCGAGGGCGGCGCCGCCGCCGACTGCGTCATCGCCGTCTCGGAGGACACGCTCCTCGGCATCGTCAACGGGGAGCGGAGCCCGGTCGGCTCGTTCCTCCTGGGCAAGATCCGGGTCGAGGGCGACACCGGCCTCGCCATGCGCCTGCGCGACCTCCTGGGCGGCTAGCGCACCGCCTCGCGCGTCGCGCGGCGCTGCTCCTCGTGCACGCCCTCGCCCATCTCCTCGACGAGCTTGGCGCAGAACGCGCGCAGGTCGTCCGGCTTGCGGCTCGTGAAGAGGCCGCGGTCGACGCAGATCTCCTCGTCGACCCAGGTGCCGCCCGCGTTCTCGACGTCCGTCCTCAGGCTCGGCCACGACGTGATCGTTCGGCCCTTGACGATCCCGGTCTCGACGAGGCTCCACGGTCCGTGACAGATGGCGCCCACCGGCTTGCCCTGCTCGAAGAACGCCGTCACGAAGCCCATGGCGCGCCCGTCGGTCCGGAGGATGTCCGGGTTGATGACGCCGCCCGGGAGCACGAGCCCGTCGTAGTCGGTCGGGTCGGCGTCCTGCACGGTCGCGTCGACCGGGAAGGTATCGCCCTTGTCGTGGTGCTCGAAGCCCTGGATCTCGCCGCTCGAGAGCGAGACGAGAACGGCCTCGCCGCCGGCCTGCTCGACGGCCTGCCACGGCTCGGTCAGCTCGACCTGCTCCACGCCGTCCGTGGCGAGGAACGCGATGCGCTTGCCCTTCAGCTCGTTCGCCATGAGTCCGGCCTCCTTGGCTGGGGTCGTGGATCCCAGGTCCGGTACCCGGCGCAAGAGCGTGCAAACGTCAGGGGGCGAGGCGTTCGAGGAGCCACGCGCCGTCCGGCCGGCGCGCGTAGCGGAAGCGGTCGTGAAGGCGGTTGGGGCGGTTCTGCCAGAACTCGAGGCGCGTCGGCGCGAGCAGGTAGCCGCCCCACCAGGGCGGGAGCGGCGGGTCGTCGCCGTACTCCGCCTCCGCCCGCGCGAACGCGCGCTCGAGCGCGTCGCGGTCGGGGACGACCGTGCCCTGGCGTGAGGCCCAGGCCCCCAGCCGGCTCCCGAGCGGCCGGCTCCGGTAGTAGGCCTCGGACTCCGCGCGGGGAAGGGGCAGGACGTCGCCGGCCACGGTCACCTGCCGCGTGGGCTCCTGCGTCCAGTGGAAGACGAGCGCCGCGCGCGGGTTCTCGTGGAGCTCGCGCGCCTTGCGGCTCTCCGTGTTCGTGAAGAAGCGGAAGCCGTCCTCCTCGACCCCCTTGAGCAGCACCATGCGGGCGGAGGGCCGCCCGTCGGCGTCGGCCGTCGCGAGCGCCATCGCCTCGGGGAGCGCGACGCCGGCCGCCTCCGCCTCGTCCCGCCAGCGGCGGAACTGCGCGATCGGGTCGGGGAGGAGGTCGCCCGCCTCCATCACTCCTCCAGCTCGACGAGGACGGCCCCGCTCGCCACCCGGTCGCCCTCGGCGACGTGGAGCCGGCGGACGACGGCCTCGTAGGGCGAGAGGAGCGGCGTCTCCATCTTCATCGCCTCGAGCACGAGCAGGGGCTGGCGCGGCTCGACGCGGTCGCCCTCGCCCGCGAGCACGCGCACGACGACGCCGGGCATGGGCGCCACGAGGGCGCTCTGCTCGTGCCCGCCCTCCGCCGCGTGCGCCGTCGCCTCGACGGTCGGAGGAGGAGCGGGGGCGGGCGGGGGCGCCCCCCGGTCGCGGTTGAGGCGCCAGCGGCCCGACCACGCGGGCAGGCGCCTCGGCGCGGGGGAGAGGGGCGGGTGCTCGGCGAGGAAGGCCGTCGTCGCCCGCCCGGCCCGCACCTCCGGGTGGTCGACGAGCCAGCGCAGGAAGCCGAGGTTCGTCGTCGCCCCCGCCACCCGGGTCGCCGCGAGCGCGCGCGAGAGCTCGGCGAGCGCCTCGTCCCGCGTCTCGGCGTGGGCGACGAGCTTCGCGATCAGCGGGTCGTAGGCCACCGGCACCTCGTCGCCCGCCTCGACGCCGGCGTCGACGCGGATGCCCTCCGGGAGCTCGAGGCGCTCGAGCCGGCCGGCCTGCGGGAGGAACGTCAGCGGGTGCTCCGCGTAGAGGCGGGCCTCGACCGCGTGGCCCTCCGGCTCCCGCGGCGCGAGCGCGAGCGGCTCCCCGGCGGCGATCCGGAGCTGGAGCTCGACGAGGTCGAGCCCCGTGACGAGCTCGGTCACCGGGTGCTCGACCTGGAGGCGCGCGTTGAGCTCGAGGAAGTAGAAGCGCCCGCCGGCGAGCATGAACTCCGCCGTCCCCGCGTTCTCGTACCCGACCGCCCGCGCGAGGGCGAGGGCGGCCGCGCCCATCTCCGCGCGGAGCCCCTCGTCGAGCGCCGGCGACGGGCTCTCCTCGAGCACCTTCTGGTGGCGGCGCTGGACGGAGCAGTCGCGCTCCCCCAGGTGGACGGCGGCGCCGTGGCGGTCGGCGAGGAGCTGGATCTCGACGTGGCGGGGGCGCTCGAGGTAGCGCTCGTAGAAGACCCGCCCGTCCCGGAAGCCCGCCGCCGCCTCGCGCTCGGCCGAGGCGGCGGCCTCCTCGAGCTCCGCCGCGGAGCGGACGACGCGCATGCCGCGCCCGCCGCCTCCGGCCGCCGCCTTGACGATCAGCGGGAAGCCGATCTCCTCCGGGTCGCCGCTCTCGACGACGGGCACGCCCGCCTCCCGCGCGAGGCGCTTGGCCGCGAGCTTGTCGCCCGCGGCGCGGATCGCCTCCGGCGGCGGCCCGACGAAGACGAGCCCGGCGGCCCGGACGGCCTCCGCGAAGTCGCCGTTCTCGGCGAGGAAGCCGTAGCCGGGATGGATCGCGGCGGCGCCCGTCTCGCGCGCCGCGCGGACGACGTCGTCCGCGTCGAGGTAGCCGCTCACGGGCGCGACCTCGTCGGCCCGCCGCGTGTGGAACGCCCCCGCGTCGTCGGGCGCGTGGACGGCCACGGTCGCGATCCCGAGGCGCTCGCAGGTGCGGAAGATCCGCGCGGCGATCTCGCCGCGGTTGGCGACGAGCAGCTTCGGGATCGTGGCTGCTGGCATCGGCGGGCTCCGCGCGCAGCGTAGTCGGTGGCCGGCCCACGTCTCCGCTGGACACGTCGCCAAGAGCCGTTGCCGCGGTGGGCAACCGCACGCTACCCTCAGGAGGAAACGAACTCGAGCGGCGCACGCCCGCAGCCTCGACTTGGAGTTCCGACCCAGAGGAGGTTGACGTGCGTACGACGCTCACGGCGGCGCTGCGAGGAGCCCTCGCCCTGACGGTTCTCGTTACTCTCGCCGGCGCGCCCGCCCGCGCCGCCGGGCCCGCGAGCACGAGCCCGCCCGTCGTCGCGGGCACGCCCGAGGTCGGGCGGACGCTGACGGTCTCGGCGGGCGGCTGGACGGCGTCCGGCGGGCTCGTGCTCGCGTACCGGTGGCAGCGGTGCCTCGACGCGTCGTACGCGGCCGAGGTGCTCGCGGACGCGCCCGTCGCCTACTACCGGCTGGGCGACGCCGCGGGCTCGGCCGACCTCACCGACGCGACGGGCAACGAGAGCACCGGCGTCTTCCGGAACGGCGTCGCGCTCGAGCTCGACGGCGGCCCCTTCCCCGACACGGACGGGGCGGCCGGCTTCGACGGCCTCGACGACTACGCCGAGGTTCCCGACCGGCCGGCCCTCGACCTCGGCGACGCCTTCACGCTCGAGGCCTGGATCCGCCCGGCGGGCCTCGAGCCCGGCCACCTGCTCGACAAGGGCGAGGGCGCCTTCTCCCTCGCCTACGCCGCCGACGGGCGGGTCCGCCTGCTCGCGGCGGGGGCGGGGACGGTCGTGTCGGCGACGGAGCCGGTCCCGGCCGACGGCGCCTTCCACCACGTCGTCGCCACGAAGGACGGGCCCGCCGCCGCGCTCTATCTCGACGGCGCCGAGGTGGGGGGCGCCGTCACGGTCCGTGAGCTGCGCGACACGGCGAACGCGCTCCGCCTCGGCCGCGCCCACGGCTACCTCGCGTTCCCGAGGGCGGACTTCTTCGCGGGCGAGCTCGACGAGGTGGCGCTCTACCGGCGCGCGCTCACCGCCGCGCGCGTCCGGGCCCACTACGACGTCGGCTCCGCGGGCTGCGCCACGGTCGCGGGGGCCCAGGGGAACGCCTACACGCTCACGGCCGCCGACCACGGGGCGACCGTCCGGGCGCTCGTGACCGCGAGCGACGGCTCCGGGTCGACGACCGTTCCGACGGCGGGCACGGCGGCGGTGACGACGAGCGTCCCCGTCGGCCTCGAGGCGCCGGTCGTCTGGGGCGAGCCGGCCGTCGGGAGCGAGCTCGTCGCCGGCGTCGGCGAGTGGGCCGGCGCCGAGCCGATCGACTACGCCGTCCGGTGGCAGTCCTGCCTCGACCGCCGCTACCGCGCCACCGTCCTCGCCGACTCGCCGAGCGCGTACTGGCGCCTGGGCGAGCTCGCCGGGACGGCGGCCGCGGACGAGTCCGGACGCGGGAACGCGGGAGCGTACGCGAACGGCGTCGCGCTCCGCGCGGCCGGCGCCCTTCGGGCCACGGGCGACGGCAACCGGGCCGCGCGCTTCGACGGCGTCGACGACGCCGTCGCGGTCCCGGACCGGGCCTCGCTCGACCTGGGCGACAGGCTCACGCTCGAGGCCTGGGTCAGGCGGGACGCCGCGGGGACGAACGGCTACCTCGTCCACAAGGGGCACGGCGCGTACGCCCTGCGGATCGGCGCCGACGACCGCGTCCACCTCGCCAGGGCGGGCTCGGGCGACGTCGCGGTCTCGACCGTGGCCGTTCCGGCCGACGGGGGGTTCCACCACGTCGTGGCGACGAAGGACGGGCGGACGGCGCGCATCTTCGTCGACGGCGAGGAGGCGACCGAGCCCGTCGCCGAGCGGACGCTCGCGGACACGGGTCGAGCGCTCCAGCTCGGCCGCGTCGTGAGCGGGAGCGGCGCCGCGAGCGTCCACTTCGGCGGCGAGCTCGACGAGGTCGCCGTCTACGGACGGGCCCTCGCCGCCGAGCGCGTGCGCGCCCACCACGACATGGGGAGGCACGGGTGCACGAGCCTCGCCGGCGCGACGGGCACCGCCTACGGCCCCGGCCCGGAGGACTCGGGGAGGCGGCTTCGCGTCCTCGTCACGGCGAGCAACGGCTTCGGCTCCGCCGTCGCCGCCTCGGCGCCGACGCAGGCGCCCGTCGGTGCGGCGGGGGCGCCGGTCGTCGCCGCCGGGACGCTCACCGACGCCGCCGGCGCGCCGCTCGCAGGGGCTCAGGTCTCGCTCCACCTCTGGCCGGCCGCGGACGCCGTCCCCGTCGGCGCCGCCGCGGCGACGTCGGTCGTCGCCACCACCACGACGGACGCCGCCGGGAGCTACGTCCTGCGCGCCGAGCCGACGCCGGCGATCCGGGCGGAAGCCGATGCCAACGGCGGCGTCGTCAACTTCGAGGTGCGCGCGGAGGCGAACGGGCTCGTCTACCAGACCTTCCTCGAGCGGGACTTCGGCCAGCCGGCCGCCGGAGCCTCGGGGGTCGCCGACACGCTCGTCGGGACGGCCGCGGCCGCGTGGCAGGAGGGAGCCGCTCGCGCCCCGGCGGCGCCGCTCCGTCTCTCGCTCGCCGAGGGCGATGCGGGCGTGGCCTCGCTGCAGGCCGACCCGCCGTTCGGCGGCGTCGAGTGCTCCAACTGGGACAAGACGTTCAAGATCTGGAAGAGGACGGGCCAGGGGGAGGCGTACACGCGGGTGGGCGAGCTCCACACGTGGTCGTCGATGACGAACCGCTTCTCCTACGGGACGCGCGCGGACTCCGACGTCGACGTGGCCTTCAAGACGCCGGGATCGCCCTGGCGCGTGAACGGCTCCGTCCACGTGGGGAACTCGAGCGGCCAGTCGACGGCGGCCGCTCAGAGCGCGACGACCGGGCCGGGCGAGTACACGTCGCGCGCGGTGAAGGCGCGCTTCGTCTACACGTACTGGCACCAGTGCGGCACGGGGGCGAAGAAGGCCCGCGCCGCCCGCTGGAACGGCTACAACCTCGGCAAGGGCGTGCGCGTCTCCACGCGCGACGGCGAGTGCTCCGATCTCGCGAACCACGTGTTCGACCCGGGGCAGGAGTGGACGCGCGACCGCAACCGCGCCGTCCACTGGGGAGGCGCCGCCGACCTCGGGTTCTTCGTCGTCGGCGCCGAGAGCGGGTACTCGACCTTCGTCCGCTCGGAGTGGGATTTCGGCACGAACCTCGCCTCGCGGACGCTCTGCGGCGTGAGCAAGCCGCCGGCCACGGCGAAGCGCGTCTTCGCGGGCTGGTAGCGGGTGCGGCGGCGCGGCACGATCGTCGCGGCCGCGGCGGCGCTCGCAGCCGTCGCGGTAGCCGTCGCCCTCCTCGCGCGGGCAGGCGCCGAGCCGGCCTCCCCGGGACCGCTCCGCGGGCCGCCGGTCGCGCAGGGCTCGGCCTTTCCCCGCGACGTCGGCGAGTCGGTCGCCTTCGGCGGCATCCGGCTCCGCAACGCGGGCAGCGAGCCCGCCGTCCTCGAGCGCGTCACCCTCGTCGACCCGAAGGGCCCGGTGCGGATCGTCGGCGCGCTGGCGGCCGAGCGGCGGGGCGGCACGATCGTCGAGGCCTATCCGCACTTCCCGCCGGAGCCGGACGACCTCCCGTCGGCTGTCGCCCCCTTCCCCCGGCTCCTCCCGCTCGCGGGCTACGTCGTCCCGCCGCACACCGGCGCCGGCCCGGCCGGGGCGCGCGAGACCCAGGTCTTCGTCGGCCTCGCGTCCGCGGCTGCCGCCGGCCGCGTGACGATCGACTCCTTTCGCGTGGACTACCGGGTCGGCGGGCGCCGGCACGGGCTCGTCGTGCCCTACGCGGTCGCGATCTGCACGCCGAGGGAGGAGCCGTCCCCGGCGAGCCGGTGCGGCACCTTCCTGCCCGGAGAGGAGTGAGCGCGCCTAGTCCGCCCGCTCGTCCGCGAAGACGCCCCACCGGGCGCCGTCCGGCGAGGCGGCCGGGCGCTTCTCGAGGAACGCCCGCAGGCCCTCCTGCCCCTCCGCGCCGGTCCGGAGCGCCGCGGCGAGCCTCGCCGTGTCCTCGCCCTCCGGGCGCTCGCGGACGAGGCGCTTGGCTGCGCGCACCGCCTCGGGGCCCCCCGCGAGGAGGTGCCCGGCGACGCGGGCGACGGCGGCGTCGAGGTCGTCGGCGACCTCGTGGACGAGGCCGATCCCCGCCGCGGCCTCGGCGCCGAAGCGCTCACCCGTGAGGAAGTACCGGCGGGCGGCGCCCGGCCCGATGCGGCGGAGGACGAAGGGCGAGATCACGGCCGGCACGATCCCGAGCCGGACCTCGGTGAAGCCGAAGACGGCGTCCTCGCCGCAGACGACGACGTCGGCGCAGGCGACGAGGCCGGAGCCGCCGCCGAGCGCGAAGCCCTGCACCCGCGCGACGACGGGAGCCGGGCACGCGTCGACGGCCTCGAGCATCCGGTGGAGGCGGAGCGCGTCGGCGACGTTCTCTTCGTAGGTGAGGTCGATCGAGGCGCGTTGCCACTCGACGTCGGCGCCGGCGCAGAAGCTCGGGCCGTCGCCGGCGAGGACGACCGCGCGCGCGTCGCCCACGTCGGCGAACGCCTCCGTCAGCTCGGCGATGAGCGCCGCGTCGAACGCGTTGCGGCGCTCGGGCTTCGCGATCGTGATGCGGAGGACGGGCCCCTCCCGCTCGACGCGCAGCGCGCTCATCGCCGGGCAGCATAAGGTTGCGTCGTGATCGGAGGAGCGCTCGCCGCCGCGGTGACGCCGTTCCGTGCGGGCGGCGCCGAGCTCGACGAGGAGGCGTTCGGCCCGCTCGCGGACTTCCTCGTCGACGGCGGCCTCGACGGGATCCTCGCCATGGGGACGACGGGCGAGGGCATCCTCCTCTCGCCGCCGGAGCGGCGGCGCGTCACCGATCTCTTCCTCGCCGCCTGCCGCGGCCGCCTCGACGTCGCCGTCCACTGCGGCGCCCAGACGACCGCCGACACGGTGGCGCTCGCCGAGCACGCGGCCGCCGCCGGGGCGGACGCGGTCGCGGTCATCGGCCCGCCGTACTTCCAGCTCGACGACGAGGCGCTCCTCGGGCACTTCCGCGCCGCGGCCGCGGCCTGTGCGCCGACCCCGTTCTACGTCTACGAGTTCGCGAGGGTGAGCGGCTACGCCGTGCCGGTCCGGGTCGTCGAGCGGCTCCGGGAGGCGGCTCCGAACCTCGCCGGCATGAAGGTCTCCGACGCGCCCTTCGAGGCGCTCGAGCCGTACCTGCTCGAGGGCCTCGACGTCTTCGTCGGCGCGGAGAGCCTCATCGGGGCGGGGATGCGGCGGGGCGCCCGCGGCTCCGTGTCGGCGCTGGCCACCGCTTTTCCGGAGCTCGTCGCCGCCGCCGTCCGGGAGCCGGGACCGGACCGGAGCGCGCGCCTCGGCGAGCTCCGCGACGGGCTCGAGGCCTTCCCGCGCCACGCCGCGCTCAAGCGCATCCTCGCGCTCAGGGGCGTCCCCGTGCGGGAGGAGGTGCGGGCCCCGCTTCGCGGCCTCGACGAGGACGAGCGCGAGCGGCTGGACACGCTCGTGCCGGGCTGGCTGGGCGTCGCGGCCTGACGCGGGGCGTGCGGCTCGAAGTCGGATCCCAGCCGTCCTGCGGCGGGGCGCCGACGACGACCCGCGAGAGCCCCTGCGGCCCTGCGATCGGCTGGCGCGTCGACCTCGGCGCGACGAAGACGTCGGGCCCGGGCCCGAGCTCGACCTCCTCGCCGTCGACGACCATCGTCCCGGCGCCGCGGAGGACGAGGTCGACCTCCTCCTGGCGCGAGCCGGCGTGGTCGTGCTCCCGCCCCTCCGCCTCCGGGGGAGCTCGACCTGGTTGCTCCCGAACGCGCCCACCCCGAGCGGTCGGCGGCTGAGCTCGAAGACGCCGCCGAAGCCCGGCTCGACCGCGTCCCCGTCCACGACCTCGGAGGGCGCGCGGCGAGGTGCACGGGTTCGCGTCCGACGGGGGTGGGAACCTTGCAGAGGGCCCGGATCGGCCCGCCGGCCGGCCGCAGCCGGCGGGTGATCGTCCGGGCCTTCCTCTTCGTCACGAGTCGGGCGGGCCCGAAAACCTTGCGCGGCGGGTGCGTTTTTTCCGCCGCCGGGGAAGCATTGGCCCGATGGCCATGCGCGTCACCGGCCGCGCGGAGCGCGATCTCGACCGCCTCTACCGCCTGCACCGCCCGGACGTCTACCGCTCCGTCCTCCGCCGCGTGGGCGACCCGGACGAGGCCGAGGACGTCACCCAGATCGCCTTCCTCGACGCCTACCGCGCGCTCCGCCGCGGGGACGAGCCGGAGCGGCCGCGGGCCTGGCTCCTGACGATCGCCCACAACGTCGCCCGCCGCCGCTACGCCCGCCGCGCCGCCGGCCCGGCCGAGGTCGAGCTCGTCGCCGAGGAGCTGGCCGCGCGCGAGGAGGGCGGGCCCTCCGCCGGCGAGATCCGCGGCGCCTTCGCCCGCCTCGGCCCGCGCCAGCGGCAGGCGCTCGTCCTGCGCGAGATCGGCGGCCGCTCGTACGCCGAGATCGCGGCCGCGCTCGAGACCTCGCTGCCCGCCGTCGAGACGCTCCTCTTCCGCGCCCGGAGCGCCTTCCGCGCGGCGCTCGCGGGCGGCGGGCAGGAGACGCGTCGCCGGCGCACGCTCGGGAGCGTCCTCCTCTGGCCGCTGCCCGACGGGGCGCGCGAGGCGGTTGCCGCCGCCGCCGCCTCCCTCGCCGGGCGGGGGGCGGCCGCGAAGCTCGCCGGCGGGCTCGCCGCGACCGCGCTCGGGACCGGCCTCGTCGTTCACTCGGCGCCGACCGTCCTCGCGGGCGGGGAGGAGCCGGCCGCCCCGGCGGCGCAGCCCGCCGCGCAGCCGGCCGCCGCGCCGGCGAAGCGGGTGACGCGCGAGCGCGCGACGGGCGAGGGGCGCCGCCGGGACGGCGGCGGCACCGCGTCCGCCCACGGGCGCGAGGGCGACCGGCGGCGACCGGCGCGCGAGGCCCCGGCCGCGGAGGCGCCGAAGCTGCCCGCCGTCGAGCTGCCGCCGGTCGAGCTCCCGGCGGTCGAGCCCGCCACGGCCCCCGTCCTCGACCTCGTCGAGGAGAGCGCGGGCGACGCCGGCGACGCAGTCGCGCCCGTCACGGACGCAGCCGGCGTCGAGGTTCCGCCGGTCGAGCTGCCCGAGCTCCCCGACGCGGGTCCCGTGACGGTCGAGCTGCCCTAGCGGCGGCACGGCCGCCGGCCCGTTCGCTACATGCGGAAGACGCCGAAGGTCGTCTCGGGGACGGGCGCGTTGAGCGCGGCCGAGATCCCGAGCGCGAGCACGGTGCGCGTGTCGACTGGGTCGACGATGCCGTCGTCCCAGAGCCGCGCCGTCGAGTAGTACGGGTTCCCCTCGCGCTCGTACTTCTCGCGGATCTCGTCCGGGTCCGCGCGCCCGACGGCCGAGAGGACCGTCGCAGCCTGCTCGCCGCCCATGACCGAGATGCGCGCGTTCGGCCACATCCAGAGCTGCCGCGGGGCGTACGCGCGTCCGCACATCCCGTAGTTCCCCGCGCCGAAGGAGCCGCCGACGACGACCGTGAACTTCGGCACCTGCGCGCACGCGACGGCGGTGACGAGCTTGGCGCCGTCCTTCGCGATCCCGCCCGCCTCGTACTCCTTCCCGACCATGAAGCCGGTGATGTTCTGGAGGAAGAGGAGCGGCACGCGCCGCTTGCAGGCGAGCTGGACGAAGTGCGCGCCCTTGAGGGCAGACTCGGAGAAGAGGACGCCGTTGTTCGCGAGGATCGCCACCGGGTATCCCTCGATCCGCGCGAAGCCGCAGACGAGCGTCTCGCCGTAGAGCGGCTTGAACTCGTGCAGGCGGCTGCCGTCGACGAGCCGGGCGACGAGCTCGCGAACGTCGTAGCCCTTGGCGTAGTCGGTCGGCACGATCCCGTAGAGCTCCTCCGGGTCGTAGAGGGGCTGCTCGGGCGGTTGCACCTCCCAGGGCGGGTCGGGCTTGCGGCGGTTGAGGTTGCGGACGATCTGGCGCGCGAGCGCGAGCGCGTGCTCGTCGCTCACGGCGTAGTGGTCGGTGACGCCCGAGATGCGGGAGTGGACGTCGGCCCCGCCCAGCTCCTCGGCGCTCACCTCCTCGCCGGTCGCCGCCTTCACGAGCGGCGGCCCGCCGAGGAAGATCGTCCCGGTGCCGCGCACGATCACGGTCTCGTCGCTCATCGCGGGCACGTAGGCGCCGCCCGCCGTGCACGAGCCCATGACGACGGCGATCTGCGGGATCCCCCGCGAGGACATGACCGCCTGGTTGAAGAAGATGCGGCCGAAGTGGTCGCGGTCGGGGAAGACCTCGTCCTGCAGGGGCAGGAAGGCGCCGCCCGAGTCGACGAGGTAGACGCACGGCAGGGCGTTCTGCTCGGCCACCTCCTGCGCGCGCAGGTGCTTCTTCACGGTGAGCGGGTAGTACGTCCCGCCCTTGACCGTCGCGTCGTTCGCGACGATCACGCACTCGAGGCCCTCGACGACGCCGATGCCCGTGACGAGCCCGGCGCCGGGCGCCTCGCGCCCGTAGAGGTCCCAGGCGGCGAGCGCGTTCAGCTCGAGGAAGGCGGTCCCCGGGTCGAGGAGGCGCTCGACGCGCTCGCGGGCGAGGAGCTTGCCGCGCGAGCGGTGGCGCTCGACCGTCTCCGCCGGCCGCTCGGACGCGACCGCCTCGGTGCGCTCGCGGAGCTCGGCGACGAGCGCCCGCATCCGCTCCCGGTTGGCCGCGTACTCCTCGGCGGCGCGGTCGGCTCTCGAGTCGAGGACGGCCACTACGCCGGCCGGGGGAGGCGCCCGAGGATCGCCTTGATCGCGCGCAGGAGGTCCGCCTCGTCGTGGCCGAAGTCCTCGAGGTAGGCCGTGAGCGCCGCCCGGACGAGCCGGAGCTCCTCGTCCGTCAGCTCGATCGTGTGCATGGCCGTAGCCTACGGCCTCGCCGCGAATGGTTGCCCCTGGAATTGTGTTGGCGAGCGCGGTACGGTGTAGGCGAGGAGGGGAACTCGACCTGCGGCCTGTCTTCCCACTGCTGGCGCTCGCGCTCGTGCTCACCGTCGTCCCGGCGGCCACGGCGGATCGCATCGTGGGCAGCAAGCGGGACAACACGCTCTTCGGCACGCCGAGGGCGGACACGATCCTCGGCCGGGAGGGGCGCGACGTCCTCTGGGGGCGGAAGGGCCGCGACCGGCTCCACGGCGAGGAGGGCGAGGACGTCCTCGCCGGCGACCAGGCGCGCGACCGGCTCTGGGGCGACGGCCTCGACGACACCCTCGAGGGCGGCCCGGGCCCGGACACGATCTTCGCGGGCTTCGGCGCAGACGTGGTGGACGCCGGCCCGGGGAACGACGTCGTCTACGCCGACGACCGGGACGAGCGCCTCGACTCGATCGACTGCGGCCCGGGGCGCGACCGCGCCGTCGTCCGCCGCGGCGACCGCGTCTTCGGCTGCGAGCGGGTGGAGCGGCTGCGCGGGCCGCGGCTCTCCGGCGTCTTCTGGGGCGGCGACGGCGATAACAACGACATGCGGATCGAGATGGATACGCTCGACGAGCGCAATCTCGTCGCCGGGCTGGGCGGCCACGACACCATCCACGGCTGGGCGGGGAACGACGTCCTCTGGGGCAACTGGGGCGACGACGTCCTCGACGGCCACAACGGACGGGACTGGCTCATCGGTGGCCCTGGCAACGACACGCTCCTCGGCGGCGCCGGAAGCGGCGCGGACCGCCTCTGGGGCGGCCCGGGAGCGGACACGCTCCGCGGCGGTCCGGGCCCGGACTGGATCTTCTCCGTCGAGCTCGACGGCGCGGTGGACGAGATCGTCTGCGGCCGGGGCTACGACCGCGCGTTCGTGCGGGCGGAGGACACGGTCGCCGGGTGCGAGCGCGTCGTGCGCCTCCGCATTTCCTGAACCCTGACGGCCGCCCGACCGCACCGCGGCTCTCGCGACGCCCTGCCGGGCTCCGACCCGCCCTCACGCGGCGCAGGCGGCCGGCACCCGGCCGGAACGGCGGGCCTCCGACGGGCCGTCGCGATCCCGGTCACGCCCGGGAGCGGAGGCCCGGGACGGTCGCTCGGTCGTTCGTGCGGCGCGCTCGGTATGCGGCGAGGAGGCGCCGACCCGGTATGAGGCCTGCGCCTCCTCGCGCGTCGTACCAGGCGGCAAGAGGGGGAAGACCGCCACCGGCAACATACTCCTCGCCCGCCCGGAAGAGAAGATCCGGACGGCGGATGGTGCACGGGCGCTCGTCGCGGCTCGCGGCGGTCGTCGGTCGTCAGGGCGCCGGGACCGGGATGGCGTCGACCGCCGCGCGGAGCGAGCGGACGTAGTCCCGGAGGCCGTCGGGGCCCGACTCCTCCGCCACCTGCACGGCGCGGCTCCCGACGACGACGCCGTCGGCGAGCGCGGCCGCCGCGGCCGCGTGCTCCGGCGTCGAGATCCCGAAGCCCGCGAGGAGGGGCAGGTCCGTCAGCGCGCGCGTCCGCTCGACGAGCCCCTCGAGCTGCGACGAGACGCTCGTGCGCGCGCCGGTCGTGCCCGTGAGCGAGACGAGGTAGAGCCAGCCGTCGGTGCGCTCCGCCGCCTGCCGGATCCGCTCGTCCGTCGACGTGGGCGCGACGAGCTGGACGCGGGGGATCCCGGGCGCGGCTTCGAGGGGGAGGTCGGCGACGATGAGACTCGTGGCGCCGGCGGCGCGGGCGTCCGCCCAGAAGCGCTCGTAGCCGTAGGCCTCGAGGATGGACGCGTACGTCATCGGGACGAGCGGGACGTCGGGGCCGACACGGCGCCGCGTCTCGGCGAGGCACTCGAGGCAGCGCGCCGTCCGCATTCCGCGCGCGAGCGCGCGCTCCCCGGCCAGGCGGATCACCGGGCCGTCCGCGAGCGGGTCGGAGAAGGGGAACCCGATCTCGAGGAGGTCGGCGCCGCCGGCGACGGCCGCCTCGGCGAGCGCCGGCGTCTCCGGGAAGGCCATCAGGTAGATCGAGAGCCGCTTGCTCACGACGCGGCCAGCACGACGGCGAGGTCCTTGTCGCCGCGACCGGAGAGGCAGACGACGACGACCTCCGCCGGGAGCTCGAGCGCGCGGGCGAGCGCGTGCGCCGGCTCGAGGGCGGCGATGATCCCCTCCCGCTCGGCGAGGAGGTGGAGCGCCGCGAGCGCCTCCTCGTCCGTGGCCGGAAGGTACTCCGCGCGGCCCGTGTCGCGCAGGTGCGCGTGCTCGGGACCGACGCCCGGGTAGTCGAGGCCCGCGGAGATCGAGTGGGCGTCGGCGATCTGGCCGTCCTCGTCGGCGAGGATCGAGGAGCGAGCGCCGTGGAGGACGCCCGGCCGCCCGGTGCCGAGGCTCGCGGCCCCCGCCGCCTCGACGCCGACGAGCCGCACGTCCTCGTCCGCGACGAAGCCGGCGAAGATGCCGATGGCGTTCGAGCCGCCGCCGACGCAGGCAACGACCGCGTCCGGGAGCCGGCCCTCGGCCGCGAGCACCTGGGCGCGCGCCTCGCGCCCGATCACGGCCTGGAGCTCGCGGACGATCTCGGGGTACGGGTGCGGGCCGACGCACGAGCCGATGAGGTAGTGCGTCGTCTCGACGTTCGTGATCCAGTCGCGGATCGCCTCGCTCGTCGCCTCCTTCAGCGTGCGCGTGCCGTACTCGACGGGGCGCACCTCGGCCCCGAGGAGCCCCATCCGCTCGACGTTCGGCCTCTGGCGCTCCATGTCCTCGGCGCCCATGTAGACGACGCACTCGAGCCCGAAGCGCGCGCAGACGGTGGCGGCCGCGACGCCGTGCTGGCCGGCGCCCGTCTCGGCGACGATGCGCTCCTTCCCGAGGCTCCGGGCGACGAGCGCCTGGCCGACGGCGTTGTTGATTTTGTGCGCGCCCGTGTGACAGAGGTCCTCGCGCTTGAGGTACACGCGGCGGCCGTCGCCGATCCGCTCGGCCCGGTAGAGCGGCGTCGGCCGCCCGACGTAGGTCTCCTGCAGCCGGGCGAGCTCGGCGAGGAAGGCGGGGTCGTCGCGGATCGCGCTCCAGCCGCGCTCGAGCTCCTCGAGGGCGGGCACGAGCGTCTCGGGCACGTACTGCCCGCCGTAGGCGCCGAACATGCCGTGCGCGGCGACGCTCACGCCCGCACCGCCTCGCGGGAGCGCACGGCGTCGACGAAGGCGCGGACGCGGGCGTGGTCCTTGACGCCCGGGCGCGACTCGAGGCTGCGGCTCGCGTCCACCGCCCACGGCGACACGGCAGCGACGGCGGCGGCGACGTTCTCGGGGCCGAGCCCGCCCGCGAGGAGGACGCGGCCGGGCGTCTCGGCGGCGCGGCCCCAGTGCCCCTCGTCCTCGCCGAGCCAGGGGAGGTCGAGGACGGTCGCGACCGCCTCGCCGGCGCGGAGGAGGACGCCGTCGCGCGCGCGGTGGCCGTCCTCCTCGGCGTAGAGCTGGACGAGGTCGGCCCCGGCGTCCTGCGGCTCGCCGACGCAGACGGCGACGGAGAGCATCGTCTCGGGAACCGGGAGCGGCCTCTCGGCGCGGCGCGGGCTCTCGGCGAGCACGAAGCCGGCCAGGTCGGCGCCGGCGTCGGCCGCAGCGGCGACGTCCTCCTCGCGCGTGAGCCCGCAGACCTTCACGAGCGGGCGGGCGAGGAGGTCGGCCAGCCGGGCGGCGGGGTCGGCGGCGCGCATGAGCTCCCCGCCGACGAGGATCGCGTCCGCTCCGGCGAGCTCCGCCTCGGCGGCCTGCGCCCGGTTGCCGATCCCGCTCTCCGCCACGACGACCCGGTCGCGGGGGGCGCGCGCCACGAGCTCGAGCTGCGCCCGGCGGTCGATCGCGAACGTCCCCAGGTCGCGGGCGTTGATGCCGATCACGTCGGCCTCGAGCGAGACCGCGCGCCCGAGCTCGTCCCCGTCGTGGGCCTCGACCAGGAGGTCGAGGCCGAGCGCGCCCCCGACCGCGAGCAGGCGGCGCGCCCGCTCGTCGTCCAGGTCGCGCAGGAGCAGGAGAGCCGCGTCCGCTCCGGCCGCCCGGCAGCGGCGCAGGTCGTCCTCCTCGTGGAAGAAGCCCTTGGCGAGCAGCGGCGCGTCGGTGGCCGCGCGCGCCGCCCGGAGGTCGGCGAGCGAGCCGCCGAAGCGGTCGTCCACGAGGATCGAGACCGCGGCCGCGCCGCGCGCCGCGAACGCGCGCGCGAGCGCGCCCGCGTCCGCGTCCGGACGCAGGTCGCCAGCCGACGGCGAGCGGCGCTTGACCTCGGCGATCGCTGCCAGCCCGGGCCCGGCGAGCGCGTCCCGAAAGCGTCCCATCAGCGCCCCCCGGGCCCGCGAGAGCCACGTCCCGGTGCCAGGCACCGGGACACGTCCCGGGGACGACGGAAGGTCTCGAATCGCCTGCCGGTGCCGTCGTCCCCGCGCCACCACGGGAGGAGACAGGCCCCGGCGGGACACGCCCTGGTGCCAGGCACGAGGGCGTGGCCCATCAGGCCGCGACCTCCTGGCGGGAGAAGGCGACGAGGGCCTCGAGGCGCCCGGCGGCCGCGCCGGAGTCGATCGCCTCGGCGGCGGCGCGGTAGCCCTCCTCGAGGTCGGGAGCGCGGCCGGAGGCCGCGATCGCGCCGGCGGCGTTGAGGAGCACGGCCTCGCGCTTCGGGCCGGCCGAGCCGGCGAAGATCGCGCGCACGGCCTCGGCGTTCTCGGCGGGCGTGCCGCCCGCGAGGTCGGCGGAGGAGCAGCGCGGGACGCCGAAGTCGGCAGGGTCGATCTCCCGGCGCTCGACGCGGCCCTCGACCACCTCGCAGACGAGGTTCGGGCCCGCGGGCGAGAGCTCGTCGATGCCGCCGGCGCCGTGGACGACGAACGCCCGCCGGGCGCCCAGCCGCGCGAGCACGGAGGCGATCGTCTCCACGAGCTCGGGCGCGTAGACACCGACCACCTGCGCCCGGGCGCCGGCCGGGTTCGTGAGCGGTCCGAGGACGTTGAAGACCGTCCGCGTCGCGAGCTCGCGGCGCACCGCGGCCGCGTGGCGCATGGCCGGGTGGTGCGCGGGAGCGAAGAGGAAGCCGAAGCCGAGCTCGTCGATGGACTGCTCGATCCGCTCCGGCGCGAGGTCGAGCCGGAAGCCGAGCGCCTCGAGCACGTCGGCCGATCCCGACGCTGACGAGACCGCCCGGTTGCCGTGCTTCGCCACACCCGCCCCGGCCGCCGCCGCGACGAGCGCCGCCGCCGTCGAGATGTTGAACGTCCGCGCGCCGTCGCCGCCCGTTCCGGCCGTGTCCACGAGATCCTCGCGCGCCGGCCGCACGGGGAGCACGTGCGCGCGCATCGCCTCGGCGCAGCCGGCGATCTCGTCCGGCGTCTCGCCCTTCAGCCGCAGCGCGACGAGGAAGCCGCCCATCTGCGCCGGCGTCGCCTCGCCGCGCATGATCGCGTCCATGACGCCGCGGGCCTCGTCCTGGGCGAGGTCGTGCCCCTCGAGGAGCCGGGCGAGCGCCTCCTGGATCGTCATCGCTTCCCCGCGAGGAAGTTCCGCCCGAGGGCGGCGCCGTCCGGCGTGAGCACGGACTCCGGGTGGAACTGGATGCCGACGACGGGCAGCTCGCGGTGGCGGACCGCCATCACCTCGCCGTCGTCCGAGCGGGCGCAGACCTCGAGCGCGTCCGGCACCCCCGTCGCCGCGAGCGAGTGGTAACGGCCGCCCTCCAGCGGGTCGGGCAGCCCCTCGAAGATCCCGCGCCCGTCGTGGGCGACGAGCGAGGCCTTCCCGTGCAGGAGCCGCCGCGCCTGGCCGACCTCGCCGCCGAAGGCTTCGACGATCGCCTGGTGCCCGAGGCAGACGCCGAGCGTCGGCACGGTCGGGGCGAGGCGGCGCACGATCTCGACGCTCGCGCCCGCGTCCGCCGGCCGCCCCGGGCCGGGCGAGACGACGAGGTGGCTCGGCCGCATCCGCTCCGCCTCGTCCGCGTCGACGGCGTCGTTCCGGAGCACGGTCACCTCGGCGCCGAGCTCCTGGAAGAGGTGCGCGAGGTTGTACGTGAAGCTGTCGTAGTTGTCGACGAGGAGGATCACGGGCGCGGCCCCTCATTCTGCTCCGCGGCGGCGAGCGCCGCCTCGAGGGCGGCGAGCTTGCGCAGGCACTCCTCGTGCTCAGCGGCCGGCTCGGAGTCGGCCACGATCCCGGCCCCGGCCTGCAGCCGCGCGACGCCGCCGGCGAGGACGACCGTGCGGATCGCGATGCACGTGTCGAGCGACCCGTCGGGGAGCGCGTAGCCGACCGCGCCAGCGTACGGGCCGCGCCGGTAGCGCTCGAGCTCGGAGACGATCTGCATCGCGCGGACCTTCGGCGCCCCCGAGACGGTCCCGGCGGGGAAGCAGGCCCGCAGCAGGTCGAAGGCGCTCCGGTCGGGAAGGAGCTCGCCCGCCACCTCGGAGACGAGGTGCGTGACGTGCGAGTAGCGCTCGGCCTCGAGGAAGCGGACGACGCGGACGCTCCCGGCGGCGCACACGCGCGAGAGGTCGTTCCGCCCCAGGTCGACGAGCATCACGTGCTCGGCGCGGTCCTTCTCCGAGGCGAGCAGGTGCTCTGCGTCGCCCTCGCCGGGCGTCGTCGTGCCCGCGATCGGGTTGAGCGAGGCGCGCCGGCCCTCGAGCTTCACGAGCGTCTCCGGCGATGAGCCGACGAGCGAGACGCCGTCGAGCTCGAGGAGGAAGTGGTACGGGGATGGGTTGATCCGCCGCAGGGAGCGGTAGAGCGCGATCCCGGAGACGGTCGTCGGCCGCTCCGCCCGCTGCGAGAGGACGATCTGGAACGCGTCGCCGGCGCGGATGTGCGCCTGCGCGCGGCGCACCCCGGCCTTGTAGGCCTCGCGGGCCGGGAAGCGCCGTGTCGGCCCGGCCTCGACCGGGCGCCCCGGACGCTCGGCGCCGGCCGGCCCGGCGAGCCGGCCGGCGACGTCCGCGGGATCGCCCGCGAGCACGTCGGCGACGCTCGCGGCGTGGTCGAAGCGGACGAGCGTGTCGGCGACGACGAAGCGGCTCTCCGGAAGTCCCGCGCCCTCGTCCGGGAGCGGCACGGTCGGCTCGAGGGTGGCGACGTGGTCGTAGCCGAGGTAACCGACGACGGGGCGCCCGGCGGCCACCTCCCGCTCGGCCTCGCCGAGGTCGACGAGGCGGGCGCCCGCTCCGACGAGGCTGTGCCGTCCGAGGCGGCCTTTCTCGACCGACTCGAGCAGGAAGGAGGCGCGCGCGCCCGCCCGGAGCCGGAGGTAGGCCCCGAGCGGGGTGATGAGGTCTGCGTGGATGTCGGGTGCGATCGTCACGACAAACGAAAGAGACCCTCGTGGCGGGGTCTCTCGGCGGAACGGGCTGTCTCTGCCTTCGGCTAGCAGGCGAGGCTCCCGCTCCGCGCGTGGCGCCATGCCCACCAGGTGCGGACGGGAGTCGTCATCCGGGCGGAGCGTAGGCCAGCGGGCGCCGGCGCGTCAAGGCAGGCCCAGGCCGGCGGTCGGCCGGAAAAGTCGATCGCCGCCCGCCCCCGCCGGCGCCGTGCCCCATGCCGTGCGCTCGGGAGGCCGGGCCCTCCGCGCGCCTTTCGTTGCAAGTAACACGGTGTCACTTGGAGCGGAACGGGCGCCTGCTGTCTCCCGGCGGCTCGTTGACCCCGGAGTCGCGGCCCCCCTTGCCTCGCTCCGCGTCCCATCCTCTGCCTCACCTTGCGAGAAGCTTTCGCTGCCTCTCCCGCAGTGCCGATCCGACCCCGACCCGCCCGAGGAAGCCGAGTCGTCGCTCTCGGGCGGTGGCGTCCGGATGCGCGGCGCATGAATCTTGCAGCGTGCGTCTTTCCTTGCAAGTAACACGGTGTCACTTGCGACGTGCGGGCGCGGCCCCGGCGATCGTCGGACCGCGCCCGGCCAGGGGCGGCCGGCGGGCCGGGGGCGGTTGGTACGCTGACCTCGTGGCCCGCTCCGTCATCGTCTCGACCGCGCGCACGCCCTTCGGGAAGCTCGGCGGCGGCCTGCGCGACCACGAGGCGCCGCAGCTCGGCGCGATCGCGATCCGGGCGGCGGTCGAGCGCGCCGGCGTCCGTCCCGAGGAGGTCGAGTACGTCCTCATGGGGCAGGTGCTGCAGGGTGGGGCCGGGCAGGCGCCGGCCCGCCAGGCGGCGGTCGCGGCGGGCCTCCCCAAGGAGGTCCCGGCGGACACGATCAACAAGGTCTGCGCCTCGAGCGTCCGGGCGGTCGAGATCGCCGACCAGATGATCCGCGCCGGCGACCACGACGTCGTCGTCGCCGGCGGCATGGAGTCGATGTCGAACGCGCCGTACATCCTCAAGAAGGCCCGCTTCGGGTACCGGCTCGGCGACGGCACGCTCATCGACCTCATGACCCACGACGGGCTCCTCTCGACCTTCGACGGCAAGCACATGGTCGAGCAGGCCTCCTTCGTCTCGCGCGAGCTCGGCATCACGCGCGAGGAGCAGGACGAGTGGGCGTACCGCTCCCACCGGCGGGCGGTAGCCGCCATCGACGAGGGCCGCTTCGCGGACGAGATGGTCGCCGTGGACGGCGTCGCGGTGGACGAGGCGCCGCGGCGTGACACGTCGCTCGAGAGGCTCGCGAGCCTGAAGCCCGTCTTCGACCCGGAGGGGACGACGACCGCGGGCAACGCGCCCGGGGTCAACGACGGCGCCGGGGCGCTCGTGATCACGAGCGAGGCGTACGCGCGGGAGCGCGGGCTCGAGATCCTGGCGACGATCCTCGCGCAGGGCTACGTCGCGGACGAGTTCGCCTACCTCGCCCGCACGCCGGCGAAGGCGGCCGCGCGCGCGCTCGAGAAGGCCGGCAAGACGATCGACGACGTCGAGCGCGTCGAGATCAACGAGGCGTTCTCCTCCGTGAGCGTCAACTCGGTGAAGATGCTCGGCGCCGACCCCGAGAAGGTGAACGTGAACGGCGGCGCCGTGGCGCTCGGCCACCCGATCGGCGCCTCGGGGGCCCGCATTCTCGGCACGATGGTGCACGAGCTGCGCCGCAACGGCGGGGGGCTCGGCCTCGCGGCGATCTGCTCGGGCGGCGGCCAGGGCGACGCCCTCCTGCTCGAGGTCTGACCCCGGGGCCCGGGAACCTTCGGGTCGCCCCGGCCGTCATAGTCCTCGCGGATGGTGATCCTCCTTCTCCTCCTCGCCCTCTTCGGCTTCGGCAGCGGCGTCCTCCTCGACGCCGGCTCGGAGGAGTCCGGCCCGGGCACGCCGTCGCAGCAGCGACCACCCGCGGTCGAGCTCGAGACTGCCGCGGGAACGCAGCGTGGCGTCGAGGGCTCGTACTGCGTCACCGACTCGGCGGCGGGCGTCGGGACGTGCGCCGACGCGGCGGGGCCGATCCGGCCGCGCGAGGTGAGCATCGTCCGGCCGGGCGAGCCCGTCGTCCTCCGCCTCGCAGGTGCCGAGAGCGCGGGCGGGACCGCGACGGTGCGCCGGCTCGGCTGCGAGGAGCGCGTCGCCGGCGTCGAGCTTGCCGGCAGGGAGACCGAGTGGAGGGTCGAGCTCCCCGAGGGCGCCTACGAGCTCGCGGTCTTCGCCACCTTCGCGGCCGGGAGCGCGAGCGGCGACACGAGCGGCGTCCTCGGCCTCGTCGTCGACGCGGAGGCGCCGCTCGAGGTCCGGCGGGCTCCGCCACCAGGCGGCGGCTGCGGGGCCGGCTAGCTAGTCGTCCACGTCGACGAGCCAGGTGGAGCGCTCGGGCGTCGCCCGCCCGACGGTGTCGCCGGTCCGGAGGTCGACGAGCTCGTAGCGCGTGCCGTCCTGGGAGGCCGCGTAGAGGTACCCGCCGTGCACCTGGGAGAGGTCGGTGCTCTCCCGGGAGAGGCTGAAGCGGTGGTTGCCGTCGGCCTCGAAGACGGTGACCGTCTGCTCGCCCGACGTCTCGTCCCAGGCCGAGGCGAGGAGCACGCCGCCCCTGAACGCCGCCCAGCTCGGCTCGTCGTCCAGCCGGCGCACGCTCCAGGCGACCGGGTCGATCAGCGCGAGCCCCGCCGGCGTGACGTCGACCTCGTCCCCGTTCGCGGCGTAGTCCGACCCGCTCACGGCGACGAGTCCCGAGGGGAGCCAGACCGCGTTCCGCTCCGGGCCGGAGATCGCCTTGGCGTGCGCGGCCGGCTCGAGCCAGTCGCGCAGGCGGCCGAGGAGCGAGACCGGCTCGGCGAGGTCGTGGTAGCGCACCGCGAGCGTCTCCAGGTCGACCTCCGCGACGCGGTCGCCGGCCGCGACGACGAGCGCGCGCTCCCCCGAGGGCTCGACGGCCAGGCCGGGGACCGACTGACGGGCGCGGGAGTCCTCGTCGGCTTCGCCCTCCTGCTCCCAGCCCGCCCGGATCTCGCGGAGCACGGTCGAGCGCACGCCTCCGCCGTCGAACGCGACGACCCGCGCGGGCCCGATGCGGCCGGACGGAGCGACGAGCAGGACGAGCCCGTCCTCGACGGGGCTGGAGGAGAGAACGGTGCCTTCGAGCTCCTGCACCGAGAACACGCGCCGCGTCGTCGGGTCGAGCGCGGCCACGCGAGACGGCTCGCCGCTGATCGACGCGAGGAGACGGTCGGGCGCGACCCAGTGCAGGCGCTCGAAGAACCCGTAGCCGCCGACGTCGATCGTGCCGAGCGACTCCATGCGGCCGAGGTCGACGAGCTGGACGTACCCACGGTCGTCGGCGCCCAGGGCGAGGATGCCCCCGTTCGGAGCGCGGTCGACCGCCGAGTGGTAGTAGGAGAAGGAGACCGACCGTCCGTCGACCGGCTCGAGCGTCCGGCCGTTCGCCCAGAAGAGCCGGCTCCCCGCGGTCTCGGTCGAGACGGCCAGCACGGCCTCGGCCCGAGGCGGCGACGGCGCAGGAGCGCCGCGAGGCGAGCGGGTGCCGTCGTCCCCGCCGCACCCCGCGAGTGCGAGGGCGGCCGCCGCCACGAGGAACGTGCGCATCATCACTTCCAGTACAGCACGACGTCTTTCGGGGTTCCAGTAGTGTCCGGCCGCGATGCGGTTCGAGCGCGTTCTCGTCGTCGGCGCGGGCCAGATGGGCGGGGGGATCGCCCAGGTGATGGCCGCCTCCGGCCGGCGCGTCCTCCTCCACGACGCGGCCCCCGGCGCCGTCGGGAAGGGCCTTGCCGCGATGCGGACGAGCCTCGAGCGCCTCGCCGCCAAGGGCGCGCTCGGTGACCCCGACGACGTCCTCGCCCGCGTGGAGCCGGTCGACGGCCTCGCCGACGCCGACCTCATGGTGGAGGCGGTCGTCGAGGACGCCGAGGTGAAGCGGCTGATCTTCGAGCAGGCGGACCTCCTCCTCGGCCCGGACGCTGTCCTCGCCTCGAACACGTCCTCGATCCCGATCGCCTCGCTCGCCGAGGCGACCCGGCGGCCGGACCGCGTCGTCGGCATGCACTTCTTCAACCCCGTGCCCGTGATGGCGCTCGTCGAGGTCGTTCGCGCCCCGGCGACCTCCGACGAGACGGTCGCGGCGATCGTCGAGCTCGCGCGCGAGCTCGGGAAGACGCCCGCCGAGGTGAACGACTTCCCCGGCTTCGTCTCGAACCGGATCCTCATGCCGCTCGTGAACGAGGCCGCCTACGCGCTCGCGGACGGCGTCGCCGATGCGGAGGCGATCGACACGATCGCGAGGCTCGGCTTCAACCACCCGATGGGCCCGCTCGCGCTCGCCGACCTGATCGGCCTCGACACGTGCGTCTCGATCATGGAGGTGCTCCGGGACGGCCTCGGGGACGACAGGTACGAGCCGTGCCCGCTCCTGCGCGAGCTCGTCGCGGCGGGCCGCCTGGGCCGGAAGAGCGGCGCCGGCTTCTACGACTACGCCTGAGCCCCAAGAAGGGTCTTGGGCCTCTCCCTCTAAAGGGTGAGGGCGCAAAAGCCGATGATGGTCCCGCCGCCGAAGGAGAAGGAGCCGCAGTGCGTCTGTTGATCGTCGACGACGACCCGGGACTCCGGGCGCTCTTCCGCACGACGTTCGAGGTCGTGGACGTCGAGGTCGCCGAGGCCGCGAGCGGGGAGGAGGCGCTCGAGAGCATCCGCCGGAGCCGGCCCGACGCCATCGTCCTCGACGTCCGCATGCCGGGGATGGGCGGGCTCGAGCTCTGCCGGCTGATCAAGGGCGATCCGGCGCTCGCCGGAATCGCGGTCGTGCTCCTCTCCGGCTCGGACGACGAGGGCGCCCTCCGCGCCGACGACGTGGGCGCCGACGCCTACGTGCGCAAGCCGTTCAGCCCGCTCGAGCTCCTCGACCTCGTCGGCGGCCTCACGGGCGGGCTCGGCCCGGTCCCGCCGGCACGGGCGGGGTCGGCGCGCGAGCCGCGGGACGAGGGGCAGCTCCTCCTCTACGCCCGCGACCTCCGCCACCTGCTCGAGATCGAGCGCGGCCAGCGGCTCCTGCTCGAGAACGCGTACGCCGAGACGGTGACCGCGCTCGCGAGCGCGCTCGAGTCGAAGGACACCGGCACGCGCGCCCACTCGCAGCGCGTCCAGCGGTACGCGCTCGAGCTGGCCGGGGACGTGAGCCCGGAGCTCGTGGAGGACCCGAGCGTCGAGTACGGGTTCCTCCTCCACGACGTCGGCAAGATCGGCATCCCCGACCGCATCCTCCAGAAGCCCGGGCCGCTGAGCGAGGGGGAGGCGCGCCTGATGAAGACCCATACGCTGCTCGGCGAGCAGATGCTGGGCGGCGTCGCCTTCCTGCAGGGGGAGGGGCTCCGGGTCGTCCGCTCGCACCACGAGCGCTGGGACGGGGACGGCTACCCGGACGGGCTCGCGGAGACGGACATCCCGCTGGCGGCGCGCGTCTTCGCGGTGGCGGACGCGCTCGACGCCATGACGAGCGACCGTCCCTACCGCCCGGCCCTCGGCTGGGGCACGGCGGGCCGGGAGATCGTTCGCGAGGCCGGGCGCCAGTTCGATCCGGCGGTCGTCCAGGCCTTCGTCGTTCGCGAGACCGCCCTCCGCGCCGTCCGGCACGAGTTCGCGGGCGTCTAGCGTCCCTCGTTCGGGGGTCTGGAACGCGGTCGCCGCCGGGCCGATGCTCGTCGGGATGCGCAGAGTCGGCTTGGTCCTCGCGCTGCTCGCGACGGCGCTCGCGCCGCTCGGCTGTGCGGGCGCGGACGGCGAGCGGGCACAGGAGCTGCTCGACCGCTCGAACGAGGCGCTCGCCGACGTGGAGTCCTACCGCTTCGCGGGCCGCCTCTCGATGGAGACGCCCGTCGGCGGCTTCACGTTCGTCATGCGCGGGGGCGGCAACGCGAAGGACGGCGGCAGCTCCTTCATGTCGATGGAGGCCGAGGGCGTCCCCGGGTTTCCGGGCGTCACGGTCGTCGCGCGGGGAGGGACGGCGTGGATGAGCGCAGGCGCGGGCTGGCAGCGCGTCGAGCTGCCCGCCGAGAGCCCCGTCGGCGTCGAGCAGCTCGACTTCACGCCGTACGTGAAGGACGTCGAGGTCGAGGACGGCCACGAGGTGGCCGGGGAGGCGGCCGTGAAGATCACCGGCGTGCTCGACACCGCCGCCCTCGTGAACGGCGTCTTCGCCCAGCTCGGGGCCGTCCCGGGCGGCGCCGTCCCGGACCTCTCCGACGCCTTCGAGGACACGCGGATCGTCCTCTACCTCTCCGAGGCGACCCACCTCCCCCTCCGCACCCTCATCGACATGGCCATGGAGGCCGAGGGCGAGCGGATCGACATGCACATGGACTTCGCGATCACCGGCGTGAACGAGCCGGTGAAGATCCCGAGCGTCGGCGGCTAGCGCGTCCGGCGGCCGCCCGGGCGCGGCCTATACTCGACCGCGTGAGACGCCGGGAGGAGCCCGTTCGCCTGACCCGGATCTACACGCGTGCGGGTGACGCCGGCGAGACGAGCCTCGGCGACGGCACGCGGGTCCCGAAGACCGATCCGCGCATCGTCGCCTACGGGACGGTGGACGAGCTCAACTCGGCGCTCGGGCTCGCGCTCGCGGGCGACCTGCCGGAGGAGTTCCGCCCCTGGCTCGAGCGCGTGCAGAACGACCTCTTCGACCTCGGCGCCGACCTCGCCGTCCCCCTCGAGGACGAGCGGCGCGAGCGGCTGCGCGTGCGGCCCGAGCAGGTGACCCGCCTCGAGGAGCTCTGCGACCTCGTGAACGAGCGCCTCGAGCCGCTCCGGAGCTTCGTCCTCCCGGGCGGCACCGAGGCCGCGGCCCGGCTGCACCTCGCCCGGAGCGTCTGCCGGCGGGCGGAGCGGCTCGCGGTCGAGCTGGCCGGGCAGCACGCGGTGACACCGGCCGCGCTCGCCTACCTGAACCGGCTCTCCGACCTCCTCTTCATCCTCGCCCGGGCGGCGAACGCCGGCACGCCCGAGCCGCTCTGGAAGCCCGGCGGCGGCGCGGCCTAGGGCGGTCGTCGCGAGACGCTCCGGCGCCGCGCGAGGCTCCTGCGCCATGTCACCAGGCTTGCCACCGCGCCGGGCCGCCACGGGCGGTGCGCGAGCCGTGAGCGCGGCGAGGGGAGGCTGACGGCGGCGTGACGCTCGAGCTCGCGGTCGCGTTCGCCGGCTCCTTCGTCGCGGGCTTCCTCGGGGCCGTCGTCGGGCTCGTCCTCGGGAGCCTGCGCCTCCCGGCCGTCCTGCTGGCCTCCGGGAGTCCCGCGGCGGCGGCCGGGACGAACATCGCCGTCAGCGCCGCGGCGGCCCTCTCCGGCGGGCTCGCCCACGCCCGCGCGGGACGGGTGAGCTGGCCCGTCGTCGCC
This sequence comes from Gaiellaceae bacterium, assembly GCA_035762005.1. Classification (GTDB taxonomy): domain Bacteria; phylum Actinomycetota; class Thermoleophilia; order Gaiellales; family Gaiellaceae; genus JAIBJN01. The sequence continues at coordinate 6,718 of DASTQA010000001.1, read as the reverse complement.
TGGATGACGCCTCCGTCGGTCGCGGGCGCGTTCGCGGGCGCCTACCTCGCGCATGCCCTTCCCTCGCGCGCCCTTCTCGCCGCGATCGCCGTCGTGCTCGCCTGGAACGGCCTCGACCTCCTCCTCGGGCTGCGCGCCGCCCCCCCGTCGCGTCGACCGCGGCTCGCCGCCGTCGTCGCGGGCGGCCTCATCGGCCTCCTGGGCGGCGCGGTCGGCCTCATCCTCGGGACGCTCCGCCTGCCGGCGCTCCTGCGCAGCGTCGGCCTCCCGGCGCACGCCGCGGTGGGGACGAACCTCGTCGTCGGCTTCTTCCTGGGCGCGGCCGGGTTCGCCGCGCACCTCGCCCGCGTCGAGGTCGAGTGGCTCGTCCTCGCCGTCAGTCTCGCCGGCGCCGTCGCCGGCGCCTGGCTCGGCGCGCGTCACAGCGGGCGGATCCCGGAGCCGGTCCTGCGCCGGCTGATCGGCGCGGCGCTCCTGGCCGTCGCCGTCGTGATCGCGGCGACCGCAGCGACCTAGCGGCGGCCCGTCAGCCGGCGGAGGGCCGTGCCGACCCCGCGGAGGAGGCGGGCGTCCCAGAGGAGCTCGTCGTCGTGGACGGCCGCCGTCTCGCGCGGGCGGCGCGCCCGCATGAGCGCCGCGAACGCGACCGAGAACGCGGCGACGAGCAAACCGAAACCGAGCTCCTGACGGAGCTCGGAGAGGTCGACATTCGGGGTGGCGGAGAACGGGAGCCCCGGCCCGTCGTCGGGCTCGGCGGGGTCCGGCTCCGGGGCGACGGGGCTCTCGGCCCCGGCCTCCGGCGCCGCGGGCGCGACCGGCGTCACCGGGGAGGCTGGCGCCGGGGGAGGCGCTTCGGGCGGCTCGGCGGGCGGGACGGTCGGCGCCGGCGCCGGCGGGCCGGCGCTCGCCACGGGCCGCCGCGAGGAGGCGGCGCCCTTCGAGACGACGAGCGGGACCTTCGTCCCGGCGCGCCGCAGGCCGCCCGCCGCCGGACCGATGACCCTGCCCTTCGGGATCGAGGCCGAGCGCTTGTAGCTGAGCTTGCCCTGCTTGAAGCCCCGCTTCGCGAGCGCCTTCCGCGCGGCCGCGAGCGTGAGCTTCTTGAGCGCGGGGACCGCCTTGACCGCGTAGGTCTTCGGGCCGACGTTGCCGGCCTGGTCGACCGCGGCGACGCGGAAGGCGCGCGCGTCGGTCGGGCGGAACCGTCCCACCGGCGCCGAGCGAGCGGTGCCGCTCACCGTCTTCAGGACGTTGGCGCCGGCGTAGACGCGGTAGGCCGAGACGAGCCCGGAGTTGTCGGCCGCCGCCGACCAGGAGAGCCGCATGGTCTTGCCGGAGACGGCCCCCTTGAAGGCGCCCGGCTTGCCCGGGGCCTGGACGTCGCGCAGGAGCGCGAAGCTCGAGAGGTGGCGCGTGAGGAGGCGTACGTTCGTCCCGTCGCGCTCGAAGCCGTCGTCCCACGAGGCCGGGAGGCCGCCGCCGTCGGTCAGCTCCGGGAGCGCGCGCCAGGCGCCGTCCTCGAAGGTGGCCGGGATTGCGCCGGCGAGCGCGTCGTCGAGCTCGAGCTCGAGCGGGAGGGCGAAGGACGTGACGGGCGAGCCGTCGAGGGCCCAGTAGGCGGTGACGTCGTACACGTCGCCCGCCGGCTCGAAGCCGTCCGCCGCCGCGCCGGCCGGCTGCGGGTCGAGGCGGACGACGAGCCAGTCCCCCGCCGGAGCCCCGGCCCAGGCGCCGGCCGGGACGGCGAGCGTCGCCGCGTCGCTCGTGGAGCGGAGCGTCGTCGTCGCCCCCGGGAAGGAGTTCTTCTCGACGTAGGGGTAGTCCGCCGTCGGGCCGGCCCAGACGGTGAAGTGGACGCGGATCTGCTGCCGGTTGCCGGCGAGGTCCTCGAGGGCGCCGCTGAGCGTGTGCGGCCCGGTCGCGAACGGGCCGGCGAGCGTGACCGTGTCGCCGGAGACGCTCGGCGCCGGGGCGGCGACGCCGTCGAGCTCGGCGTTCGCGATCCCGGCGACGTCCTCGCTCGCGACGAGCGCGAGCGAGCCGGCGGAGGCGACGGTCGCGCCGTCGGCGGGCGCGGAGGAGCCGAGGCTCGGCTTCGTGTTGTCGACGCGGCGGCCGGCGACCGTGGCGGAGGTGGAGGAGTTGCCCGCGGTGTCGGTGACCGTGACGCGGAGGTCGTAGAGGCCGTCGGCGACGCCGGTCGTGTCCCACGAGGCGGCGGCGGGCGACCACGAGCCCGCCCCGGCGGGCGAGCGCTCGAAGGCGACGCTCGCGACGCCGGAGCCGGCGTCGCTCGCGCTCGCGGTCAGCGAGACGGTCGCGCGGAGGTACGCGCCGGGGTCGTCCATCGCCGCGGCCGGCGCCGTGTTGTCGACGACGCGGTCCTCGAGGACCGGGGAGGAGGTCGTGTTGCCGGCGTTGTCGGTGACGACCACGCGGAGGTCGTAGGCGCCGTCGGCTCCCGCCGACGTGTCCCAGGCGGCGCCGAAGGGGTCGGTCGAGTCGACGTCGATCGACGCCCACGCTCCGGCGTCGGCCAGGGAGACCTGGAAGTCGACGCTCTGGACGCCGACGCCCGTGTCCGTCGGGGAGGCGGCGAGCGCAACGGTGCCGCGCAGGTACTGGCCGGGGTCGGCGAGGCCGCCGCCGGGGGCGGTGGCGTCGACCGTCCAGCCGTGGGAGGCGGGCGTCGCGTCCGCGTTCCCGGCCGCGTCCGCGGCGCGCACCTGGAACGTGTGGCCGCCGTCGGCGAGGCCGGCGAGGGCCTCGGGGCTCGTGCAGGGCGCCCAGGGCCCGCCGTCGAGGCGGCACGCGAACGTCGACCCGGGCTCGTCCGCCGAGAACTCGAAGGTCGGCGAGGCGCTCGGGCTCGGGTCGGCCGGCGCCGCGTCGATCGTCGTCTGCGGCGCGACGGTGTCGACCGTCCAGGCGAAGGAGGCGGGGGTCGCGTCGACGTTGCCGGCCGCGTCGGAGGCCCGGACGGAGAACGTGTGGCCGCCGTCGGCGAGGGTCGCGAGAGCCTCGGGGCTCGTGCAGGCGGCCCAGGGGCCCGCGTCGAGGCGGCACTCGAAGGAGGCGCCGGGCTCGTTCGAGCCGAAGGAGAAGCTCGCCGCGTCGCTCGCGCTCGGGTCCGCCGGCGCCGAGTCGATCGTCGTCGAGGGGACGGCGCGGTCGATCGTCACGGTGACCACGTCCTCGCCCGTGTTGGCGCCCGCGTCGGTGGCGACGGCGCGCAGCGCGCGCGCCCCGTCCGCGTCCACGGGCCAGGCGGCCTCGTAGGGCGCGGTCGCGTCCGTGCCGAGCGAGACCCAGGAGCCGGTCGCGCAGTCCACCGAGTCGTCGCTGCAGCGGAAGAGCTCGACGCTCGTCAGGTCGCCGTCGGGGCTCGTCGCGCGCACGGTGTACGGGTCGGCGTCGGCCGCGTTCACGAAGCCGGAGGGCTGGACGAGGGCGACGGTCGGCGCGACCGCGTTCACGTTCCAGTCGTGCTCGGCCGGGCTCATGTCGGCGTTGCCGAGGGCGTCGGCGGCGCGCACCGCGAAGGAGTGGGGGCCGTCCCCGAGCGGGCCGACGGTGACCGGGCTCGAGCAGGGGCTCCAGGCGCCGCCGTCGAGGCTGCACTCGAACGTCGAGCCGCCCTCGGTGGCCGAGAAGGCGAAGCCGGGCGTCGGGTCGCCGGACGGGTCGGAGGGCGCGGCGTCGAGGGTCGTGTCGGGCGGGGTCGTGTCCACCGTCCAGGCGTGCGCGGCCGGGGTGGCGTCGGGAGTGCCGGCCGCGTCGACGGCGCGCACGGCGAACGCGTGCGGCCCGTCGGCGAGCGGGCCGGCGGGCTCGGGGCTCGTGCAGGGGGCCCAGGCGCCGCCGTCGAGGCTGCACTCGAACGTCGAGCCGGGCTCGCTCGCCGAGAAGGCGAACGTCGGCGTGTCGTTCCCGGACGGGTCTGCAGGGGCTGCGTCGAGCGTCGTGTCCGGCGCCGCGGTGTCGACCGTCCAGGCGTGCTCGGCGGGGGTCGGGTCGGCGTTCCCCGCGGCGTCCGTCGCGCGCACCTGGAACGTGTGACCGCCGTCGGCGAGGCCGGCGAGCGCCTCGGGGCTCGTGCAGGGTGCCCAGGGGCCGCCGTCGAGGCTGCACGCGAACGTCGAGGCGGGCTCGCTGGCGGAGAACGCGAACGTCGGGGAGGCGTCGGCGCTCGGGTCCGAGGGCGCGGCGTCGATCGTCGTCTCGGGCGGGCTCCCGTCGACCGTCGCGACGGCGGCCGAGGCGTACACGGCCTCGTTCGCGACGCGGTCGGAGACGCGGTAGCGGTACTGCGCGCAGGTGTCCGCCGGAACGGTGTCCGGGCTCGTGACGACGCTCCAGGGGCCGGCGAACGGGTCGCAGGCCCCGCCGGCGAGCGCGGCCGTCCGCCGCTCGAGGACGCCGGAGGAGCCGTCGATCCCGGAAAGCGCGTCGGCGCCCGCGCCGGCGTCGACGGTGACGACGCCGTCGGCGTCTGCGCCGTCGGGGTAGGAGACGAATCCGCCGGCGGGCGCGTCCGTGTCGGGGGTGACGGTGAACGTGTCGCTCGCGCTGTTCCCCGCGAGGTCGTGCGCGGTCACGGTCTGGGCGCCCGCGAGGTCGCCGAGCGCGTAGCTCGCGGAGTACGGGCTCGTCGAGTCCTCGACGCCGCCGGGGAAGGAGAGCTTCTCGAGGCCCGAGCCCGCGTCGGCGCTCGTCGCCTCGACGCCGAAGGTCCCGCTCTGCGCCGTGTTGACGAAGATCTCGGCGCCCGAGACGTGTGCGTACGGGCTCGACTCGGAGAGGGCGACGGCGGGCGCGTCCGGGTCGGTGCGGTCGATGCGGACGACGGAGAAGGCCGTCCGCACCGGCTCGACGTTGCCGACGTTGTCGACCGAGAAGTACCGGATCGTGTAGACGCCGTCCGCCGTGAGGTCGATCGACGTTCCCTCGTCCGAGGCGTCGGTGGGCAGGCTGCCGTCGGTCGTCCAGTACGTCGCCGCCACACCCGAGCGAGCGTCCGTCGGGGTGAGGGTCACCGTGACCGGAGCGTCCTGCCAGCCGGAGCCGACGGCGGTCGTGTCGTCGGTCGTCGAGGGGGCCGAGACGTCCTCGGTCACGTCGAAGCTCGAGCTCGCCGTGTTGCCGGCGCGGTCGTGCGCCGTCACGGTCTGCGTCCCCGAGAGCTCGTCGAGGTCGTACGGCCGGACGTACGGGGCGGTCGTGTCCTCGCTGCCGCCGGGGAAGACGATCTTCTCCAGGCCCGAGGCGGCGTCGCCCGACGAGGCCTCGACGTCGTAGGAGCCGCTCTCGGCGGTGTTGACGAATACCTCGGTGCCGACGACGTGGGCGAAGGAGCTCGACTCGCTCAGCGCGAGCGCCGGCGCGGAGGGGGCGGCGAGGTCGACCGCGACGACGTCGCCGGACGTGTAGACAGCCTCGTTGCCGACCCGGTCGGAGATGCGGTAGCGGTACTGCGCGCAGAGGCCCGAGGCGACGGTGTCCGGGCTCGCGACGGCGCTCCAGGCGCCCGCGAACGGGTCGCAGGAGCCGTCCGAGAGCGCCGCCGTCCGCCGCTCGAGGACGGCCGAGGCGGGCGCGATCCCCGCGAGGGCGTCCGTCCCGCCGTCGACGGTCACGGGGACGTCTCCGTCCGCGTCGTAGCCGTCTGCGTACGAGACGGCCCCGCCGGCCGGCGGGGCCGTGTCCACGGTGACGGTGAAGGGGGTCGAGGCGCTGAGGCCGGCGCCGTTGAAGGCGGTCACGGTCTGCGGGCCGGCGAGCTCGTCGAGGTCGTAGGACGCCGCGTAGGGGCTCGTCGAGTCGTCCGCCGGGCCAGGGAAGCGCACCGTGTCGATGCCGGAGTGCGGGTCGCCGCTCGTCGCCTCGACGTCGTAGGTGCCGCTCCCGGCCGTGTTGACGAAGATCTCGCTCCCGGCGACGTCCGCGTACGGGCTCGACTCGGTGAGCGCGACGGACGGCGCCGAGGGCGCGGAGTTGTCGACCGTGACGGTGCGCGTCGCGGAGGCGGACGCGTTCCCCGCCTCGTCCGTCGTGACGACGCGCAGCTCGTGGTCGCCGTCGGCGGCCGCCGTCGTGTCCCAGTCGACGGCGTAGGGGGCGCTCGTGTCGCTCCCGACCGGCGTCCAGGCCCCGCCGCCCAGCGGCCGCCGCTCGAACGCCGCGGAGGCGACGCCCGAGCCCGCGTCGGACGAGTCCGAGGAGAGGGGCACGGTCGCGGTCACGACCGCGCCGTCGGCGGGCGCGGTGAGCGCGCCGGCCGGGTCGGTGCGGTCGAGGGTGACGTTGACGACGTCCGCGCCGCCGTTGCCCGCGGCGTCGCGTGCGACGGCGCGGAGCGCGCGGTTGCCGTCTGCGTCGAGAGGCCAGGAGGCGGCGTAGGGCGCGGTCGGGTCGACGCCGAGCGAGACCCACGCGCCGCCGCCGCAGTCCGAGCTCGCGTCCGAGCAGCGGAAGAACTCGACCTCGACGACGTCGCTGTCGGGGCTCGTCGCCGCGACCATGAAGGGGTCAGCGGAGCCGCCGTTGACGAAGCCGCTCGGGGCGACGATCGTCGCGGTCGGCGCCGTGTTGTCGACGGTGACGGTGCGGGTGGGGGAGGTGAAGGTGTTGCCGGCCTCGTCGGTCGTGACGACGCGGAGCTCGTGGTCGCCGTCGGTCTGGGCGGTCGTGTCCCAGTCGGCGGCGTAGGGGGCGGTCG